>NZ_JACHZF010000018.1 GCF_014193375.1 Halomonas campaniensis | reverse complement strand
GTCTCGCCCATCTCGCGGAAGATGGCCGGGTCGGTCTGCTCGTGGCGGAAGGCCTCCAGCACGCGGGGGGCGAGCTTGTCGGCGGCGAACTGGGCCGCGCTCTGCTGCACCATGCGCTCCTCTTCGGTGAGCTGCTGGTCGAGGAGCAGCGGGTCTTGCCAGTGGAAGGCGGGCATCTGGGACATGTCGAAGGTTCCTGTGCGTGTTGTGGGGGCGCTGACCGACGTCAGCTGGCCTCGAGAAGGTCGGCGTAGGCCTTGAGGTGGCGGTCGTCATCGCCGAAGCGGTGGCCGAGCATCACCAGGTGGCGGGCATGGTGGGCGAGGCTGTACTCCCAGGTCATGCCGATACCGCCGTGAAGCTGGATCGCCTGCTCGGCGATGAACTGGGCCGCGCGCTTGACCACGTGCTGGGCGGCGATCAGCTGGCGGCTGCGCTCCTGGCTTGCCGGCTCGTCGGCCACGCAGGCGGCGAGGATGGTCATGGAGGTGGCCAGCTCGAGCTCAGTGGTCATGTCCACCATGCGGTGCTGGAGCACCTGGAAGCGGCCGATGGGCTTGCCGAACTGCTGGCGGGTCTTGAGGTAGTCCAGGGTCAGCTCGCAGGCCTGCTGCATGCTGCCCAAAGCCTCGGCGCACTGGGCCGCCATGGCGTGCCCCAGCTGATGGCCCAGGGCCTCGAAGGCGCCACCGGCTGCGCCCAGCAGGGCGTCATCGGCCAGCATCACACCCTCCAGGGTGAGGTCGCAGGCCCAGGGACCTGCCATGGTGGGATAGGCACGGCGCTGCACGCCCTCTGCAGCCGGGTCGACCAGGAACAGCGAGAGACCGTCGCACTCGCCGGGCTCCCCCGCCGTGCGCGCCACCACCAGGATGCGGTGGGCGGCCTGGCCGCCGATCACCACCGACTTGCGGCCAGTCAGCCGCCAGCCGTCGCCGGCACGCTCGGCCCGGGTCTCGGTCCACTCGGGGCGATAGTGGGTGCGCGGCTCCTCGCTGGCCACCGCGAGCAGGAGCTCGCCTGCCGCCAGGGCAGGCAGCAGCGCCTCGCGCTGTGACTCGCTGCCCAGCGCCTGCACCAGGCCGCCGCCGAGGATCTGCGACTCCAGGTAGGGTTCCAGGCAGAGGCCGCGGCCGAGCTCCTGCATCACCACCAGGTTCTCGACCCCGCTGCCGCCCATGCCGCCATGAGCCTCGTCGATGGGCACCGCCAGCACGCCGAGTTCGGCCAGTTGGGCCTGGAAGGCCTCGCTGAAGCCCGGCGCGCTGCGCCGCACCTGGTCGCGCTGTTCAAAACCGTAGTGCTCCCTGACCAGCCGGGACAGCATGTCCTGCAGCATCTGCTGCTCGTCACTGAATGAAAAGTCCATGGTGGCCTCCTATAAGCCCAGTTGGGCCTTCGCCAGGATGTTCTTCTGGATCTCGTTGGAGCCGCCGTAGATCGACAGCTTGCGCAGGTTCAGGTACTGGGCAGCCGGCGCCACGCTGTAGTCGGCGTGCAGCGGCTCGCCGTCGTGCTCGAGCTGCAGCTCTTCGGCCAGGAACGGCAGGGCATGGGGGCCCAGCACCCGGCGGGCGAGGTCACTGATCGCCTGGCGAATCTCGGAACCGGTGATCTTGAGGATCGAGCTCTCCGCGCCTGGCACACCGCCGGCCTGGGCCCGGGCAAGGATGCGCAGGGTGCTCATCTCCACCGCCATCAGGCGCATCTCCACCTCGGCGAGGCGCTGCCGCAGCAGGGGATCCTCCAGCGCCGGACGGCCCTCGATCACCTCGTGGCGGGCGATCTCCTTGAGGTGGGCCAGAGCCGCCTTGGAGATGCCGATGCCGGCCTGGCCGGTGCGCTCGTGGGTCAGCAGGTACTTGGCGCAGGTCCAGCCGTCGTTCTCCTCGCCCACCCGGTTCGCCACCGGTACCCGGACGTTGTCGAAGAACACCTCGTTGACCTCATGGGCGCCGTCCAGGGTGATGATCGGCCGCACCGAGATCCCGGGGCTCTCCATGTCGATCAGCAGGAAGGAGATGCCCGCCTGAGGCTTGGCCTCCGGGTCGGTGCGCACCAGGCAGAAGATCCAGTTGGCGTGCTGGCCCAGGGTGGTCCAGGTCTTCTGGCCGTTGACGATGTAGTGGTCGCCCTCCCGCACCGCCCGGGTCTTCACCGCGGCCAGGTCGGAGCCGGCGCCCGGCTCCGAGTAGCCCTGGCACCACCAGTCGCTGCCGTCGAGGATGCGCGGCAGGTAGTGGGCCTTCTGCTCGGGGGTGCCGAATTTGATGATCACCGGCGCCACCATGTTGACGCCGAAGGAGATCAGCCGCGGCGCACCCGCCGCCGCACACTCCTCCTCGAAGAGGTGCTTCTCCACCACGCTCCAGCCGGTGCCGCCGTACTCCAACGGCCAGTTGGCGGCGTACCAGCCGCGGCGATGGAGGATCGCCTGCCAGCGCTGGTGATCCTGCTTGGAGAGCTTCTTGCCGAGCCGCACCTTGGCGGCGATATCGGCAGGCAGTTCGTCCGCCAGGAAGGCCCTGACCTCATCGCGGAAGGCCAGCTCCTGTTCGCTGAAATGGATATTCATGCGGTGGTCCCTCTTGTGTTGTCTCCGCCGCCGTCGGCATTGAGCGAGCGGCTGTGGCGGCCGCGAGCCAGGAAGGCCTCGACCTTGGCCTGGCGCTGGGGCGAGGCCAGGCACTCCAGGAAGAGCTCGCGCTCGCGGGCGAGCGCCTTGTCGAAGGGGTGGGTCATGGCCGCCTCCAGGGCCTCGACGGCCTTGAGGGGGGCCAGGTCGCCCGAAGCGGGCAGCGCCAGCGCCTCGCGCTGGGCGGCCAGCCACTCGAGCGGCGCCTCGTGGGTCGCGAGGAGCTCACGCTTACGCGTGGGGCGCACGCCCTGGCCGACCAGCTCCGCCGCCATGACCAGGCGCGCCGCCTCAGGGGTATGGCCCTCGTCGGCCACGCCATCCACCAGCCCCAGCTCGCGGGCCTGTCGGGTGCCGATGGGCTCCCCGGAGAGGATCATCTCGAGGGCCGCCTCCAGCCCGATGAGGCGCGGCAGACGCTGGGTGCCGCCGGCACCGGGAATCAGCCCCAGCTTGACCTCCGGCAGGCCGAAGCGCGCATCGGGCGCGGCGAGGCGGTAGTGGCAAGCCATCGCCAACTCCAGTCCGCCCCCCAGGGAGACGCCGTGGAGCCAGGCCACCACGGGCTTGGACGAGCTCTCGATGGCATGGATCACCTCGGGCAGCACCGGGAACTGGGGCGGCTTGCCGAACTCCTTGATATCGGCGCCGGCGGAGAAGCAGCGACCGCCGGACTGCAGCAGGATCCACTCCAACCGGGGGTCCTCCAGGGCGTCGTCCAGGGCCGCCACGAGCCCCGACCGGACGGCCTGGCTCAGGGCATTCACCGGCGGGCTGAAGAGCGTGATCAGGCCGCAGCTCTCATGTCGGGTCAGGGTGACGGGGTTGCACATGGCGCTTTCTCTCCCGGTGGTTGTTGTCGGCCGAGCCAGGGGGCTCAGCGATGCCGCCAGACCGGCGGGCGTTTCTCGATGAAGGCCTGCATGCCCTCCTTCTGGTCCTCGGTGGCGAAACTGGCGTGCAGCAGCCGGCGCTCGAAGCGCACCCCTTCGGCCAGGGTGGTCTCCTGGGCCCGCTCGACGGCCTCCTTGTTGAGACGCACCGCCACCGCGGACATCGAGGCGATCTGGGCCGCCGCGGTCATCGCCTCGTCCAGCAGCCGTTCCGCCGGCACCACCCGGCTCACCAGGCCGCTGCGCTCGGCCTCGTCGGCCGCCATCAGGCGACCGGTCAGGCACAGGTCCATGGCCTTGGCCTTGCCGATGGCGCGGGTCAGCCGCTGGGTGCCGCCGGCGCCGGGCAGGGTGCCCACCTTGATCTCGGGCTGGCCGAAGCGGGCCGTGTCGGCGGCGATGATCAGGTCGCACATCATGGCCAGCTCGCAGCCGCCGCCCAGAGCCATCCCGGCCACCGCGGCGATCACCGGCTTGCGGCAGCGGGTCACCTCTTCCCAGTCACTGGTGATGAGGTCCGAGAGATAGGCCTCGGAGAAGGTCAGCGACTGGATCTCCTTGATGTCGGCCCCGGCGGCGAAGACCCGCTCCCCGCCGGTGATGACCATGGCGCCGATGGCGTCGTCCTGCTCGAAGGCGCGCAGCGCGCAGCCCAGCTCGCGCATCAGCGCCCCGTTCAGGGCGTTGTGGGCGTCGGGCCGGTGGAGGGTGATCACACCGATGGCGCCCGTGCGCTCGACCCGCAGATTCTCGTACATGGATGCCTCCAGAGTGCCGTGGCCGGAAGGGCTCCCCGGCGCGATTCATGACAGCGTGTTGTCGCATCGCTCGGTCCGGACCCGGCCCGACCTGCATCCGAGTCTAGCCAGCCTCAAAATAAAAGACAATGTATTGACATAGTTTTTATCCTGGCCTAGCTTTCTCCAAGGCGGCCGGCGATGGCGGCGCCTTTTTATCAAACGAGAATATGACCAAAAACAACTCACTTTCAGGAGCTTGCATGCCAATCCATACGAATCTGACGCCCGAGCGCAGAAAATCCATGGTCGAGCTAGGTGCCTGGAATGACAAGATCATTACAGACTATCTGGACGAGGCGGTGGCCTCCGCCGGGGAGAAGGCCGCCATCATCACCTACCGCATGGCAGACGGCAGCCGCGTCGAACTGAGCTACCGCGAGCTGAACGACAGGGTCACCCGCATCGCCGCGGGGCTGGCCGGCCTCGGCGTCAGGAAGGGCGATATCGTCTCCTGCCAGCTGCCCAACTGGTGGCAGATGACCGCGCTGCATCTCGCCTGCGTGCGCATCGGTGCCGTGCTCAATCCGCTGATGCCGATCTTCCGCGAGCATGAGCTGTCGTTCATGCTCGGCATGGCCGAGAGCAAGGTGCTGGTGGTCCCCCAGACCTTCCGCAAGTTCGACCACGGCGCCATGGCCCATGAACTCAAGCGCTCGCTGCCCAAGCTGGCGCATGTGCTGGTGATCGGCAGCGAGGGGGAGGACAGCTTCGAGCGGGTGCTGCTGGAACGCGCCTGGGAAACCGAGACCGATACCGCCGCCCTGTTCCGGGAGCGTCGCCCGTCGGGAGACGACGTGGTGCAGATCCTCTACACCTCCGGCACCACCGGGAAGCCCAAGGGGGTGATGCACACCTCCAACACCCTGTTCAGCCATATCCGCCCCTTCGCCGAGCGCCTGGCCCTGGGCGAGACGGACACCGTCTTCATGCCCTCCCCGCTGGCCCACCAGCTGGGCTTCCTCTACGGCCTGATGCTGCCCGTCTACCTCAAGAGCACCGCCGTGCTGCAGGACACCTGGCTGCCGGAAGAGGCCGTGGCCATCATCTGTGCCGAACGGCCCAGCCTGATGCTCGGCTCGACCCCTTTCCTTGCCGATATCGCCGAACAGGCCATCGAGCACGGCCCGGACCTGCAGTCGCTGACGCTCTTCCTTTGCGCCGGCGCGCCGATCCCCAGCCCCCTGGTGGAAAAGGCCGCGAAGAACCTGCCGACCCGCATCCTCTCCGCCTGGGGCATGACAGAGAACGGCGCGGTGACCACCACCCTGCCCGAGGACGACCCCGAGCGTGCCGTGCACACCGACGGCGTGCCGCTGCCCTATATCGAACTCAAGGTCACCGACATGGAGGGCAACCCCCTGCCCGCCGGCCAGGAGGGCCCCCTCTACATGCGCGGCTCCAGCCTCTTCGTCGGCTACTTCAAGCAGCCGGAGCTCTACGGGGTGGATGACGAGGGCTGGTTCCCCACCGGCGACTTGGCGCGCCTCGACGAGCAGGGCTATGTGCGCATCACCGGGCGCTCCAAGGACGTGGTGATCCGCGGCGGCGAGAACATCCCCATCGTCGATATCGAGAACACCCTCTACCAGCACCCGAAGATCCAGACCCTGGCCCTGGTGGGCAAGCCCGACGAGCGCCTCGGCGAGCGGCTGTGCGCTTACGTGACCCTCAAGGAGGGCGAGGAATCGCTGACCCTCGAGGAGGTCTGCACCTTCCTGACCGAGCGCAAGGTAACCCGCCAATACCAGCCGGAATTCCTGGAGGTGCTCGACGAACTGCCGCGCACCCCCTCCGGCAAGATCCAGAAATTCAAGCTTCGCGAGAGGCCCCTCCAAGGCGCCTGAAGCAGCCATCCCTATTCCCCACTACCCGAGCGGAGAGATGACATGAAAGGACTTGAGAACAGAACCGTGATCGTGACCGGCGGCGGCGGCGGCATCGGCCAGGCCGTTTGCAAGCGCTTCGCCGATCATGGCGCCAGGGTGGCGGTGCTCGACCGCGATGAGGCCGCCGCCCAGGCCACCGTCGAGCTGATCACTGAGGCCGGCGGCACGGCCCAGGCCTATGCCGCCGACATCACCGACTACGCCGCCATCGTCAGCACCGTGGCGAGCATCGAGCAGGATCTCGGCACCCCCACCGTGCTGGTCAACAACGCCGGCTTCGACCGCTTCATGCCGTTCCTCAAGACCGAGCCGGCCATGTGGGAGTCGCTGATCGCCGTCAACCTGACCGGTGCGCTCAACATGCACCACGTGGTGCTGCCGAAGATGGTCGAGGCCGGCGGCGGCCGGGTGATCAACATCGCCTCCGACGCGGCTCGGGTCGGCTCCTCCGGCGAGGCCGTCTACGCCGCCTGCAAGGCCGGCCTGCTGGGCCTGAGCAAGACCCTGGCCCGCGAACTGGCCAGCAAGAACGTCACCCTCAACGTGGTCTGCCCCGGCCCCACCGACACCGCCCTGCTCAAGGACGTGGCCGATACCGCCCGGGATCCGGAGAAGCTCCTCGAGGCGTTCCGCAATGCCGTGCCCATGCGCCGCATCGGCCAGCCCGAGGACTACCCCGGCATCATCACCCTGCTCGCCAGCGACGAGGCCAGCTTCATTACCGGCCAGGTGATCAGCGTGTCCGGCGGCCTGACCATGGCCGGCTAAGCGCCATCCACGTCCTTTATCCGCATCGAATGCCAGGAGCTCCGCGATGACCCTCTCAACGACAAACTACGAAGATATCCTCTACGACATCACCGATGGGGTGGCCACCATCACCATCAACCGCGCCGACCGCTACAACGCCTTCCGCGGCCAGACCTGCATGGAGCTGCTCGACGCCTTCAACCGCGCCGGCTGGGACAAGTCCATCGGCGTGATCGTGCTGACCGGCGCCGGCGACAAGGCGTTCTGTACCGGCGGCGACCAGGGCGCTCACGAAGGCCAGTACGACGGCCGCGGCATCATAGGCCTGCCGGTGGAAGAACTGCAGGCCCTGATCCGCCAGGTGCCCAAGCCGGTCATCGCCCGGGTCAATGGCTTCGCCATCGGCGGCGGCCATGTGCTGCACGTGGTGTGCGACCTCTCCATCGCCTCCGAGACCGCCATCTTCGGCCAGGTGGGCCCCAAGGTGGGCTCCGTGGACCCGGGCTTCGGCACCGCCTACCTCTCCCGCGTTATCGGCGAGAAGCGCGCCCGCGAGATCTGGTACCTGTGCCGCAAGTACAGCGCCCAGCAGGCGCTGGAGTGGGGCCTGGTCAACGCCGTGGTGCCGCCCGAGCAGCTCGACGAGGAGGTGCGCAAGTGGTGCGACGAGATCCTCGAGAAGAGCCCCACCGCCCTCTCCATCGCCAAGCGCTCCTTCAATGCCGACAGCGAGAACATCGCCGGCATCGGCGGCCTGGGCATGCAGGCGCTGAGCCTCTACTACGACACCGAGGAGTCGAAGGAAGGGGTCGCGGCCTTCAAGGAAAAGCGCAAGCCGGATTTTCGAAAATTCTAGCTCGCAAGCACTACAACGCCTGATGCCCCAAGCCGCTGACCACTGGCACTGACGACAAGTCGCCGCCGGCCCAGCGGGTCGGCGGCCTCCCCAGAGAGGATGGATACGGCCATGAACTTTGCCTTTACCGAACAACAGGACGCCATTCGCGAGAGCGTGGCCAAGCTGTCCGCCGACATGCTGGCCCCCCGCTATCGCAAGCGCGAGGAAGAGGCGCTCATCGAGCGCGAGATCGTCGAGATGCTCGGCGAGATGGGCTGCCTGGGCGGCGAGCTGCCCGAGGAGTACGGCGGCAGCGGCCTGGACTGCGTGACCAGCGGCGTGATCATCGAGGAGATCGCCCGCGGCGACTTCAACGTCGGCTACCTGCCGCTGCTGGCCTCGCTGAACGGCCAGATCATCGCCCACCATGCCCGCCCCGAGCTGGCCCGGGAGTGGCTCTCCGGCATCACCTCCGGCAGGAAGATCTGCTGCATCGCCCTGACCGAGCCCCACGGTGGCAGTGACGCCGCCAACCTGAAGCTGAAGGCGACCCGCGACGGCGACCACTTCGTGCTCAACGGCGAGAAGACCTCCATCTCCATGGCCGACCAGGCCGATGTGGCGGTGGTCTTCGCCCGCACCGGCACCCAGGAGCAGCGCGCCAGCGGCATCAGCGCCTTCCTGGTGCCCATGGACCTCCCCGGCATCACCACAAGCCGTTTCGAGGATTCCGGCCAGCGCGCCATTGGCCGCGGCTCGATTTTCTTCGACAATGTGGCCGTGCCCGCCGATCACATGCTTGGCGACGAAGGTCAGGGCTTCAAGCAGGTGATGCAGGGCTTCGACTACAGCCGCGCGCTGATCGGCCTGCAGTGCCTGGCGGTGGCCCAGCAGTCGCTGGACGAGACCTGGCAGTGGCTCACCGAGCGCGAGGCCTTCGGCCAGCCGCTGGCGGCCTTCCAGGGGCTGACCCACCCGCTGGCCGAGTACCAGACCTACGTCCAGGCCGCCCGCCTGCAGTGCTACTACGCCCTGTGGCTGAAGGACAACGACCTGCCCCACACCGCCGAGGCGGCCATGAACAAGTGGTGGGGCCCCAAGCTCGCCTTCGACGTGATCAAGCAGTGCATGCTGGCCCACGGCCATACCGGCTGGGGCGAGGACCTGCCCTTCTCGCAGCGCATGCGCGACGTGCTGGGGCTGCAGATCGGTGACGGCACCGCCCAGATCATGAAGAACATCATCGCGCGCCAGTCGGTACCCCGGTGAATGCCATCGTCGGGGCTAGGGGCTCCGCCCTCCACCTGTCGCCGCCGCTTTCCGACAAAGGAGTGCTACCCATGGCTGCCCAGGATGACAGAAGCGTCGCCAACCGCCTGTTCTTCCGCCTCTTCCAGGCCAGCAACATCCTGCAGAAGCAGACGGTGAGCGCCGTGGGTCTGACCACGGTGCAGTGGGCGGTGCTCGGGGCGCTCTCCCGCCGCGGCTACGAGGGGGGCATCGCCTTCAACGACCTGGTCGAGTACCTGATCGTCAGCCGCCAGAGCCTGGACGGCGTGCTCAAGCGGCTCGAGCGGGAAGGCCACGTGCGGCGCATCCCCCACCCCGACGATGGCCGCGCCCGGCTGATCCTGCTCACCGATCAGGGGCGCGCCTACTGGAAGAGCCTGCAGCCGCAGATCCATGACTTCTACGCCCAGGGGCTGAAGAGCCTGGGCTTCGACGAGACGGTCAGCCTGCTGCACTACCTCAACAAGCTCCAGAAGGATCTGGAGGCCATCCAACCCATCACAACCCGGGAGGCCCCCCCCTCAACCGAAGACACCATCGACACCTGACCGCTTCGCCGGCGCTTGCCGGCCACTTCCCCAACACCCCGAGTCACAACAACAATGGCCTCGCCGCTTCCGGTGAGGCAAAGGAGAACTCATGTCCAGACAACGTCACCCCCTGCTCAAGACCACCGCCCTGACCCTCGGCGCCGCCCTGCTGGCCGGCGCCGGCAGTGCCCATGCCGAGATCTCCGACGGCGCCATTCGTCTCGGCTATCTGGCCGACATGTCGGGCCCCTATCGCGACCTGGCCGGCCCCGGCGGCCTCGAGGCCATGCGCATGGCCATCGAGGAGCACGGCGGTGCGATCCACGGCGCCCCCATCGAGGTGTTCAGCGCCGACGACCGCAACAGCGCCGACGTGGGCGCCAACACGGTGCGCGAGTGGATCGACCAGCGCGACGTCGACATGGTCGGCGGCCTGGTGGCCTCCTCGGTAACTATCGCCGCCACCCGCCTGCTCGCCGACCATGACCGCATCGCCATGGTCTCCGGCGCCGCCGCGCTCGGCATCACCAACGAGCACTGCAGCCCCAACCATATCCAGTGGGTCTATGACACCCACGCCATGTCCAACGGCACGGCGCGGGCCATCGTCGAGGAGGGCGGCGAGCGCTGGTTCATCATCTCCGCCGACTACGCCTTCGGCCACTCCCTGGAGGCGGAAGTCTCCAACGTGGTCACCGAGATGGGCGGCGAGGTCGTCGGCACGGTGCGCCACCCGCTCAACAGCAACGACTTCTCCTCGTTCATCCTGCAGGCCCAGGGCTCGGGGGCGCAGATCGTCGGCCTGGCCAACGCCGGCGCGGACACCGTCAATGCCATCAGCACCGCGGGCCAGTTCGGGCTGGTGGAGTCCGGCCAGACCCTGGCCGGGCTGATGGTGTTCCTCAACGACATCCATGCCCTGGGGCTCGAGACCACCCAGGGCATGCAACTGACCACCGGCTGGTACTGGGACATGAACGACGAGGCGCGAGAATGGGCCCAGCGGTACCACGAGCGCATGGGCAGCATGCCTACCATGGTGCAGGCCGGGGTCTACTCCAGCACCCTCCACTACCTCAACGCCATCGAGGCCACCGGCAGCGATGACGCCGGCACCGTGCGAGCCTGGATGGGTGAGAACCCGGTCAACGACATCTTCACCACCAACGGCGTGGTCCGCGAGGATGGCCGCATGGTCCACGACATGTACCTGGTGGAGGTGAAGTCGCCCGAGGAGTCCGAGGGCGAGTGGGACCTCTATCGCGTGCTGCGCACCATTCCCGGGGAACTGGCCTTCCAGTCCCTGGAGAAGAGCCGCTGCCCGCTGATCAACCCCTGAGGCAAGAGGCAGTAAGCAAGAAGGGGCGCGGCCAGCCGGCCGCGCCCCCTTGCGTTGTGCCGAGAACCGCTCAGGCCGCCTGCACCTCGAGGCGCCGGCAATGACGCGACACCCATCCGCCAGGCAACGAAAAAGGGCCCGCATCGCCGAAGCGGATACGGGCCAAGGAGGATCGATTGACAGCTGCCGGGCCGGCTCAGTCGGCCGGCTGCTTCTTCAGGGGATGGGCGTTGCTGGCGAACTCGAAGTCCTTGGTCTCGAAGATCATCGAGACCACCACCCCCAGCACCAGGGCCCAGAAGGTGGCGCCGATATCCAGGATCTGGATGCCCGAGGCGGCGATCAGGAAGGCGAACAGCGCGCCCATCTCGTGCTTCCTGCCGGAGAAGGCGATGGCCATGGCCGAGGTGATCACCCGCATCAGGGCCAGGCCCGCAATGATGGCGATGAAATAGCGCGGCGTGGCCTCCAGCAGGCTCACCACGTAGCCATAGAAGGGGGCGGCCACCACGAAGATGGCGCCGGCCACCACCGCGGCGACCCAGCGCTTCTCATGGGTGCCCGCCTCCGGCGAGGAGCAGATGCCGGTCATGGGCGCGGCGATGCAGGTGCTGTGCAGGTTGAAGAAGGCCGAGACCATGGTGCCGAAGCCGCCCACGGCGGTGATCGCATTGGCCGGCACCTCCTTGTAGCCCATGCCCTTGATCAGGCCGACGCCGGCCGGGGTCTCCATGCCCACCAGGATGATCGCCAGCGGCAGGCCGTAGGCCAGAAAGGCGTTCAGGGTGAACTGGGGCATGATGAACTCGGGGAAGCGGATGGTTGCCTCGATGCCGGAGAGGTCCACCCCGGTGGCCATCAGGTAGCCGATCCCCGCCAGCATGGAGACGATCAGCGGCGGCACCTTGCGCAGCAGCCGGGCCGAGAGGAAGAAGGCCAGGATCATGACGGTCGCCGGTACGATGGCATTCTCCAGCGGGCGCACCATGTTGAGGCCGAAACTGAGAAGCATGCCGGCCACCATGCCCATGACGATGGGCATGGGCATCAGGCGCATGACGATGCCCATGACGCCCGAGAGACCCGCCACCAGCGAGATGGCCCCGGCGATCAGGGTCGCCCCCAGCGCCGCCTCCAGGCCCACCACGGGGATCACCGCGGCGAACATCAGCGCGCCGGGGATAGAGTTGGCCATGGGCATGGGCAGCCGGTAGTAGGCCGGCATGAAGATGCCGAACAGGCCGTTGATCATCAGGTAGCTGATGACCCAGATCATGATGAAGGAGGAGTCGAGCCCGGCGGCGGTGCCGGCACTGATGTGCACGACGCCGACGCTGAGCCCCAGGATACCCGCGACCAGGCCGGTGCTGGCGTTGTCGACGTTGAGGTCGCGGAGAAAGTCTCGTGGCGCGTGCCGCAGGCTCACGCCCTTCTCGATATGCTTCACGGTGAGCTCCAGGGGTGATGTTGTCGTTGGTATTGTGTCGATGGCTGTCAACAAAACGCACCGATCCGGCGTTGACCGAATCGGTGCGATGCTGGCTAGCCCTGGTCGCCGCCACCCACCGGCAGCACGCTGCCGGTGATGTAGCTGGCCTCGTCCGAGGCCAGGAACAGGATCGGCGCGGCCATCTCGTCCAGGGTGCCGTAGCGCTTCATCAGGCAGCTCTGCCTGGTCTGGTCGATATGCGCTTGGAACCAGGCCTTCTCCGTCTCGTTGCGGTGCTCCGGGGTGCCGCGGGAGATCTTCCGCGGCGGCGCCTCGGTGCCCCCGATCCCGGCGGCCGCCACGCGGATGCCGTGCTCGGCATACTCGAAGGCCAGGGATTCGGTCAGCGCATTGACGCCGCCCTTGGCCGCCGAGTAGGGAATCCGGTGGATGCCGCGGGTCGCCACGGAGGAGACGTTGACGATGACGCCACCGCCCTGCGCCACCAGGGTGGGCAGCACGGCGCGGCAGCACCACAGGGTCGGCATCAGCGAGCGGGTCACCTCGGCGGCGATCTCGCTCTCGCTGAACTCGGTGAACGGCTTGAAGTTGATCGCCCCGCCCACGTTGTTGATCAGGATGTCGATGCGGCCGAAGTGCTCGACGCTCTTCGCCATCACCTCGGCGGCGCCTGCCCAGGTCTCCAGATCGGCCTGCAACGCGATGGCGTCCACGCCCTGCTCGCCGAGCTCGGCGACCACCTCATGGATCAGGTCGGCACGGTCCACCAGGGCCAGGCGGGCGCCCTCGGCGCCGGCGCGCTCGGCGACCCGCTTGCCGATGCCCTGGGCGGCCCCGGTCACCACCATGACCTTGTCCTTGAAGCGCAGGTTCATGACTTGCTCCCCGCCTCGTTGGGGGTGAACTTCTCGTAGTGGAAGCTCTGCGGCACGATGCCCTGGGCGTCGAAGTGCTTGAGCACCGCGTCGACCATGGGAGGCGGACCGCACAGGTAGACGTCGACGTCGCCGTCGTGCATCACCTCGGCGTCCATGTGATGGGTCACGTAGCCCTTGCGCGGATGCTCGCTGGCCTCGTCCACCACCACGGTGGCGTAGGTGAAGTTGGGCAGCCTGGCGGCGAACGCGTCCAGGGCGTCCACCTTGACCAGATGATCGTCCTTGTTGACGCCGTAGATCAGGTGGATCGGCGCCTCGCAGCCCTTCTCCACCAGTTGGGAGAGCATGGAGAGGAAAGGCGCGAGGCCGGTACCACCGGCCAGCATCAGCACCGGGCGAGTGACCTCACGGATGTAGAAGCTGCCCAGCGGGCCGGTCAGGGTCAGGCGATCGCCTGCCGCTGCCCGGTCGCCGAGATAGCTGCTCATCACGCCGTTCGGGATGTTGCGGATCAGGAAGGTGGCCCGCTTCTCGCCCGGCAGGGAGCTGAACGAGTAGGAGCGATGCGCCTCGGTGCCCGGCACGTCGATATGCACGTACTGGCCGGGCAGGAAGGCGATCTCGGCGCCGTCATCCAGATCCACCACCAGCTCGATGCTATCCTCGGAGAGCTGCTCGACCGCGGCGACCGTGCCCTCGACCTTGCCCACCTCGGTCTTGCACAGGGTGGAGGCAACGGGGACCTGGATGACGCAGTCGGAGGACGGCACCATCTGGCAGGTCAGCACCATGCCGTCGGCGGCCTCCTCGTCGGAGAGCGCCTCCTCGATGTACTCGTCGCCCATGTCGAACTCGCCCTGCTCGCAATGGCCCTTGCAGGTGCCACAGACGCCGTCGGAGCAGTCCATCGGCAGGTTGACCTTCTGGCGGTAGGCAGCATCGAGAACCGTTTCACCTTCCTTGCAGCCGATGAAGCGGGTGACGCCGTCCTCGAAGTTGAGGGCAATGGTGTAGCTCATGGTCGTTCTCCTCCGACACCGGGTCTTCGTCTATCAGATGTGGTAGATATCGATGACCTGGTGGATATAGTCGTTGTTGAGTTGCACTACCTTGCGGGTGATCAGCGGGTTCTCGCCCGACACGTCCAGGGTGTAGAAGGAGCTCCCGAAGAAGGTCTGGGTCTCCTTGTAACGGTGGTTCAGGGTCTGCCAGTTGAAGCGCAGCTCCACCTTGCCGCCTTCCTCCTTGAGCACCTCGAGGTTGGTGATCTGGTGGGTGGTGCGCGGCTCCGGCGTGCTCGCCCCGCTGCGCTCGGTCTTGATCCGGTAGACCCGGTCCTCCAGACCCTCGCGGCTCGGGTAGTAGATCAGCGAGATCTCGCTGTGCGGGTCCCGGGTCAGCTGGTCGTCGTCGTCCCACGCCGGCATCCAGAACTCGACGTCCTTGCTGTAGCAGGTCAGCCACTCGTCCCACTGGCGGTCGTCGAGCAGGCGCGCCTCGCGGTACAGGAAGGCCTGGATCTCTTGGTAGCTAAGGCTCATCTCTCTTCTCCCCTTCAGGCCGATGCGGTGGCAATGAACTGGCTGCGTTCCTTCTCGATGGCGCGCAGCATCTCCTCGACCCAGTGCTTGTGGTGCAGCACGTAGAGGCCTTCGTCTTCCGGGGAGGCACCGCTGAGCAGCGGCTGCATGTCGATCGCCTTCGCATTGTCGTCGGCGCCTTCGATCCACTGCTTGGCCCCGCGGGAAAGGTCGTTCCACTCGGCCAGGGCGCCGTGGTAGCCGTCCTGACAGCCGCGGAACTCCTCGAGGTCGTCCGGGGTGCCCATGCCGGAGACGTTGAAGAAGTCCTCGTACTGGCGGATGCGCACGCGCCGGTTCTCGGCGGACTCGCCCCTGGGCGCGAAGCAGTAGATGGTGACCTCGGTCTCATCGACGCTGATCGGGCGCAGCACGCGGATCTGCGTGGAGAACTGATCCATCAGGTAGACGTTGGGGTAGAGGCAGAGGTTACGGGTCTGGTTGACGATGGAGTCGGCACGCGCCTCACCGAACTGCTCCTCGATCCACTCCTTCTGCTGGTAGACCGGGCGCACCTCGGGGTTGAGCAGGCGGGTCCACAGCAGCATGTGGCCGTTCTCATAGGAGTAGAAGCCGCCCTGGCTCTTGGACCAGCCGTCGGCGTCCACCGCCTTGGTGCCGCCGGCCTCGTAGTTGCGACGGTCCATGGTGGAGGCGTAGTTCCAGTGCACGGTGCTGACGTGGTAGCCGTCGGCGCCGTTCTCGGCCTGCAGCTTCCAGTTGCCCTTGAAGGTGTAGGAGGAGGTGCCGCGCAGCACTTCCAGCCCTTCCGGCGCCTGGTCGACGATGTTGTCGATGATCCTGGTGGTCTCGCCCAGGTACTCTTGCAGCGGCTTGACGTCGGCGTTCAGGCTGCCGAACAGGAAGCCCTTGTAGTTCTCGAAGCGCGGCACGCGCTTGAGGTCATGGGAGCCGTCCTGCTTGAAGCTGTCCGGGTAGGCGCCCACCTTCTCGTTCTTGGCCTTGAGCAGCTTGCCGTCGTTCTTGAAGGTCCAGCCGTGGAAGGGGCAGGTGAAGGTGCCCTTGTTGCCGCGCTTGCGACGGCACAGGGTGGCGCCGCGGTGGGCACAGGCGTTGATCAGGGCGTGCAGCTCACCGGCCTTGTCGCGGGTGATCACCACCGGCTGACGGCCCATGGTGACGGTCATGTAGTCGCCAGGCTCACTGATCTGACTCTCGTGAGCCAGGAACAGCCAGTTGCCTTCGAAGACGTGCTTCATCTCGAGCTCGAAGAAGGCCGGGTCGGTGAACATGCTGCGGTGGCAGCGGAAGATGCCGGCCTCGGCGTCGTCGACGACTGCACCGCGGACGCGCTCCTCAAGCTGGTCAAGTTTGCTGGTCATGGCGTAATCCTCATTGTCTTGTCGTGTCAGCGTGGGGCTGATCCGGCGCCCCACGCTGGGGCAACAAAAATGTTCCGGGTCTCGATCAGACCTTGGCGGTGCCGGCCAGCTGGCTGTGCTGGTCCTGCTCGTCTTCCTTGGCGCGCGGACGGGCGTGGCGGGTCTGCAGCTCGGCCACGTCGGTCTTGGCCAGCTCGATGTCGAACACCACCTCGGAGAAGGGGCCGTCCAGCTCGCGCTGGGCGATCACGCCCGCATCCTCGATGCGCTCGGCCGGCACCACCAGCTCCTCGCGGGTGGCGAAGGCGAAGTCGTCATAGGTGTAGGGGTCGCCCGCCAGGTTGATCTGGGTGGTCAGGTGCAGGTGGTTCGGCGCGGAGACGAAGTAGTGGATGTGCGCCGGACGCTCGCCGTGACGGCCCAGGGACTTCAGCACCAGGTCGGTGGGGGCGCCTTCCGGCACGCCGTAGCCGGACGGGATGATGCTGCGCGCGGTGTAGCGGCCTTCCGCGTCGGTAATGATGGTGCGACGCAGGTTGTACTCGCTCTGGGTCGGGTCGAAGAAGGAGTAGCCGCCCTTGGAGTTGGCGTGCCAGATCTCGACCTTGGCGCCGGCGATCGGGGTGCCGTCGACGTCACGCACCTGGCCGGTCAGCCACATGGTCTCGCCGTCCTGGTCCTTCCCGTCGTCCATACGCGCGAAGCCTTCGGCTTCCGGGGCGCCGGCGACATACAGCGGGCCCTCGATGGTGCGCGGGGTGCCGCCGACGCGCTTGGCCTCGGCGTCGATGGCGTCCTGGCGCATGTCCAGGTAGTGGTCGAAGCCCAGGCCCGGCGAGAGCAGGCCGAACTGGGTCTGGCCGCCCAGGGCGTTGAGCATGCTGACGGCGGACCAGTACTCCTCGGGGGTGACGTCGAAGTCGTCGATCAGCTTGAACAGGTCGGAGAGCAGGCGGTGCATGATCTGCTTCGCGCGCTCGTTGCCACCTTCCTGGTCGAAGCCGGCGACGGTCTTCAGGAAATCCTGGACGTCGGGGGTATCGAAAATCTTCACGGTCATGATGGGTAACCTCTGCGTTATCTCTTTGCTTCCGCCGGGGCGGGGCTGGCGTGATTCATCCGTGACTCAGGAGTCGTCCTCGCGGATGGAGGACGGGTGGCGACACAGCGGTTTGACGCTGATCTCCATGTAGGGGAAGAGGGGCAGGTTGGAGATGATCTCCTGCAGCTCGGCGTTGTCCTCGACGTCGAAGATGCTGACGTTGGCGTAGCTGCCGGCCACGCGCCACAGGTGGCGCCACTTGCCGGAGCGCTGCAGCTCCTGGGAATAGGCCTTCTCGGTGGCCTTGATCTCGGCGGCCTGTTCGGCTGGCATGGACGGGGGCAGCTTGACGGTCATTTCCACCTGAAACAGCATGGCGATCTCCTCCGGTTGTCGTGTCGGGTGCTTACTTGCGCGCGTAGTGCGCCAGCTTGTCTTCGTCGAGGGTGATGCCCAGGCCCGGGCCGGTCGGCAGGTCCACGCCGAACTCGCGGTAGTCGAGCGGCTCGACCACGATGTCGTCCTTGAGCAGCAGCGGGCCGAACATCTCGGTGCCCCAGGCCATCTCGGGCAGGGTCGCCCAGGCGTGCAGGGAGGCGGCGGTGCCGATGGTGCCCTCCAGCAGGGTGCCGCCGTAGAGGCCGATGCCCGCGGCCTGGGCCACGTGGGCCAGCTCCAGCACGCCGTTGATGCCGCCGGACTTGGCGATCTTCAGCGCGAAGGCGCCGCTGAAGCCGCCGCGGGCCAGGTCGAGGCCGTCGCGGGCGTCCTGCACCGCCTCGTCGGCCAGCATCGGCACGTTGAAGCGGTCGGCCAGGCGGGTCAGGCCGGCATGCTCGCGGGCGGGAATGGCCTGCTCGATCAGCTCGATGCCGGCGTCCTGCAGTGCCTGGATGCCGTAGACGGCGGTGGACTCGTCCCAGGCCTGGTTGACGTCGACGCGCACCCCGGCGCGATCGCCCAGGGCCTCCTTGATGGCGGCCACGTGGCGAACGTCGTGCTTCACCGGGTTGGCACCGATCTTCAGCTTGAAGTCGCCGTGGCGGCGCTGCTCGAGACGCAGCAGGGCCTCGTCGATGTCCTTGGCGGTATCGCCGCTGGCCAGGGTCCAGAGCACCGGCAGGTGGGTCTGGCGGGCGCCGCCCAGCAGCTCGGCCACGGAGAGACCCAGGCGCTTGCCCTGGGCGTCGAGCAGCGCGGTCTCCAGCGCCGACTTGGCGATCATGTTGCCGCGGGCATGGCGCTCGAGCCGGGCACGCAGGGCGTTGACGTTGCCGGAGGGCTGGCCGATCAGCAGCGGCGCCAGGTAGGTGTCGATGTTGCGCTTGATGCTCTCGGGGCTCTCGGGGCCGTAGGCCAGGCCGCCGATGGTGGTGCCCTCCCCCAGGCCCTCGATGCCGTCGCTGTGGCGCATGCGCACGATGACCAGGGTCTGGCAGGCCATGGTGGTCATGGAGAGCTTGTGGGGACGGATGGTCGGCAGGTCGACCAGCAGCGTCTCGATGGACTGGATAGTGGCGCTCATGAGGGCTCCCGATGCGGGCAGTAGGGTGATTGCATGGCAGTCTGATTGCAGCGGGAAGACGGAACCAATATTGTTTGGGTGCCCTGCCATACCCAGGAGGTATCATGGAGCTGCGCCATCTGAGGTACTTCTGTGTGGTCGCAGAGGAGCTCAACTTCACCAGTGCGGCCGAGCGGCTGCACATGTCACAGCCGCCCTTGTCCAGGCAGATCAAGCAGTTGGAGCAGGAAGTGGGGGCCGAACTGTTCGAGCGGGGACCGCGCGGCCTGCGCCTGACGGCCACCGGCAAGTTCTTCCAGCAGCATGCCCTGCAGATCCTCGAGAAGGTGGACGCCACCCTGGAGTCCACGCGCCGCATGGCCCGCAGCAAGCGCGTCATGTTCGGCATCGGCTTCGTGGCATCGGTGTTCTACGGGCAGTTGCCGCTGCTGGTTCGCGATCTGCGACAAAAGGATAATGTCGAACTGGGCCTGGCCGAGCTGACCACGGTGCAGCAGATCCAGGCCCTCAAGGCGGGACGCATCGACATGGGCTTCGGGCGCCTCCGGATCGACGACCCGGAAGTGGAGCAGGAGGTGCTATTCGACGAGCCGATCATGGCCGCGGTGCCCTGCGGCCACCCCCTGGAAGGCACCACGCCCACCCTGGCCGAACTGGCCCGCTACCCGCTGATCCTCTTCCCCGCCAAGCCCCGCCCCAGCATGGCCGATATCATGCTGGGCATGTTCCGCCGCCAGGGGCTCAAGGTGGAGGTGGTTCAGGAGGCCAACGAGCTGCAGACGGCGCTGAGCCTGGTGGCCTCGGAGATCGGCATCACCCTGGTGCCGGAACAGGTACGCCGGCTGCGCCGCGACGGCATCAGCTACATCTACCTGGCGGACCGCTCGCTCACCTCCCCGGTGATCTGCAGCCGCCGCCGCGGCGAGAAGCCCTCCCCGATCATGCAGGAGGCCAACGCCATCCTCGAGGTGCTGGTGGAGAACCGCCGCAGCGGGCGCTATCCCTAGGAAGTGGTATCAGCACTCGATGGCGTTGACCGCGAGCCCCCCCGTCGAGGTCTCCTTGTACTTCGACTGCATGTCCGCGCCGGTGTCGCGCATGGTCCGGATCACCTTGTCCAGGGAGATGAAGTGCTGGCCGTCGCCGCGCAGCGCCATCTGGGCGGCGTTGATCGCCTTCACCGAGGCGATGGCGTTGCGCTCGATGCAGGGCACCTGCACCAGGCCACCCACCGGGTCGCAGGTCAGCCCCAGGTTGTGCTCCAGGCCGATCTCGGCGGCGTTCTCCACCTGGTCGATGGTGCCGCCCATCACCTCGGTGAGCCCGGCCGCGGCCATGGCGCAGGCGGAGCCCACCTCGCCCTGGCAACCCACCTCGGCGCCGGAGATCGAGGCGTTCTTCTTGCACAGGATGCCCACCGCGCCGGCGGCCAGCAGGAAGTCCACCACGTCGCGCTCGCCCGCGCCCTTGCGGAACTGCATGTAGTAGTGCAGCACCGCCGGGATGATCCCCGCCGCTCCATTGGTGGGGGCGGTGACCATGCGCCCGCCGGCGGCGTTCTCCTCGTTCACGGCGAGCGCATAGAGGTTGACCCAGTCCATGGCCGACATGGTCGAGGCGATCAGCGAATGATCGTCCTGGCTGGCCAGCATGCACCGGTAGAGGGCCCTGGCGCGTCGCTTGACGTTGAGCCCGCCGGGCAGCACGCCCTCGGCTTCCATCCCCTTGCTGACACAGGCCTGCATGGCGTTCCAGATCTCGCCGAGGCCCTGGCGGATCTCGGCCTCGCTGCGCCACGCCTTCTCGTTCTCCAGCATCAGCTCGCTGATGCGCAGGCCGTGCTCGCGGCACAGCCGCAGCAGCTCTTCGGCGGTCTGGAACTCGTAGGGCAGCTCGGCGGTGTCGGCATCGAGCTCGCCCCGCTCGGCCTGGGCCTCGTCGATGACGAAGCCGCCACCCACCGAGTAGTAGGTGTTGCGATGGAGCTCCCCGCCGTGGCCATGGGCGATCAGCCGCATGGCATTGGGGTGGTGGGGCAGGTTCTCGTCGAGGAACTGCAGGTCGCGGGCCCACCGGAAGGGCACGCTGTGGCGGCTATCCAGGCGCAGGGTCTCCGACTCGACGACCTCCTCGATGCAGGGGGCGATGATATCCGGGTCGATGCGGTCCGGCCGCTCGCCCATCAGCCCCATGACCACCGCCCGGTCGGTGCCGTGGCCCCGGCCGGTGGCGGAGAGCGAACCGAACAGCTGGACCTCGACGCGCGCCACGCGCGTCAGCAGGTCATCCGCCTTCAGCTCGCCGACGAAATCGCAGGCGGCCCGCATGGGGCCCACGGTATGCGAGCTCGACGGCCCGATACCGATCTTGAACAGGTCGAAGACGCTGATTGCCATGTTGCACCACCCCGGGCTGCCCGGATGTTGTGAATCAAGCCGTGATTGACCGAGCAGGGCGGGCCGACCGCCGGGTGGCCCGCCTGCCCTGACAGCATAGCCGGCGTCACTTGCCGCGGTAGTAGCCCGGCGTGACGAAGGGCATCCTGCTCACCGTCATCGGCAGGCGCTTGCCGCGCACCTCGGCGTAGACGGTGGTGCCCACCTCGGCATTGGCAATGGTCACGTAGCCCATGGCCACCGGCTGGCCCACGCTGGGGCCGAAGCCGCCGGAGGTGACCACGCCGATGCGGTTGTCCTCGGCATCGAACAGCTCGGCGCCCTCGCGCACCGGGGCGCGCCCCTCGCCCAGCAGGCCGACGCGCCTGCGGGTGTGATCCTTCTCCGCCACCTGGTGCAGGATCGGCTCGGCGCCGGGAAAGCCCCCGGCACGCTCGCCGCCCGGGCGGCGCGGCTTGCCGATGGCCCAGATCAGCCCGGCCTCCACCGGCAGGGTCGTGGTATCGATGTCGTGGCCGTAGAGGCAGAGCCCCGCCTCCAGACGCAGCGAGTCGCGGGCGCCCAGGCCGATCGCCTCGACCTCCGGCTCGGCCAGTAGCCGGCGGGCCAGCGCCTCGGTCTGCCCGCCGTCCACCGAGATCTCGAAGCCATCCTCGCCGGTGTAGCCGCTGCGGCTGACCCAGACCGGAATGCCGTCGATCTCGAAGAGGCCATGCTGCATGAAGACCATCTCGCAGGCCTCGGGACAGAGCCGAGCCATCACATCGGCGGCCCGGGGTCCCTGGAGGGCCAGCAGGCCACGATCCAGTTCCTCGATCTCGTGGCCCTCGGGCAGGTGCTCGCGCAGGTGGGCAATGTCCTGATCCCGGCAGGCGGCGTTGACCACCAGGTAGAGGTGGTCGCCGGCGTTGACCACCATCAGGTCGTCGAGGATGCCGCCCGCCTCATCGGTGAACAGCGCATAGCGCTGCATGCCCTCGGGCAGGCCGACGATATCCGCCGGCACCAGGGTCTCCAGGGCCTCGGCGGGCGAAGGACCCCGCAGCAGCAGCTGCCCCATGTGGGAGACATCGAACAGGCCGCAGGCCTGGCGGGTGTGCTCGTGCTCCTTCTTCACGCCCAGCGGGAACTGCACCGGCATCTCGAAGCCGGCGAAGGGCACCATCCTGGCGCCCAGCTCGACGTGAAGGTCATACAGGGGGGTACGTTTCGGTTGGCTCATGGAGCATCTCCCTTTGGATAGCGTGGCAGCCGCGCCATCGAGGGCCTACGGCGCCGTCATGCCACTTAGAGTAGACGAAGTTTCTTATAGGAAACAATGGGCGACCTAAAGAAACTCTACCCACCGGACGACGCCTGACCTTCTCGGGGACCACAAGCATCAGGGCCCTGGCCAGCAGCGCTGGCCAGGGCCCTGATTCACGCGGAGATACCCGTCGAGACTACTCCAGGGACTCGTAGGGCAGACCCACGTAGTTCTCGGCGATGGTGGTGAGGCCCGCCTCGGAGTTCGTCACGTAGTCGAGCTCGGCCTGCTGCATGCGGGTATTGAAGTCCTCCTCCTCGGAGAACTTGTGCAGCATGGAGGTCATCCACCAGGAGAAGCGCTCGGCCTTCCAGATCCGCTTCAGGCAGGTCTCGGAGTAGCGCGGGATCAGGTCGGTGCGGCCTTCCTGGTAGACCTTCACCATCAGCCGGTAGAGGGTATTGACGTCGCTGGCCGCCAGGTTGAGCCCCTTGGCGCCAGTGGGCGGCACGATGTGCGCGGCGTCGCCCACCAGGAACAGGCGCCCATGCTGCATCGGTTCGACCACGAAGCTGCGCAGCGGGGCGATACTCTTCTCGATGGAAGGGCCGGTGACCAGCTTGGCGGCAACGTCGTCGGGAATGCGGCGCTTGAGCTCCCCCCAGAAGCGCTCGTCAGACCAGTCTTCCACCTTCTCGTCCAGACCCACCTGGATGTAGTAACGGCTGCGGGTCGCGGAGCGCATGCTGCACAGGGCGAAGCCACGCTCGTGACGGGCGTAGATGAGCTCCTCGGCCACCGGCGGGGTGTCGGAGAGCAGGCCGAGCCAGCCGAAGGGGTAGACCTTCTCGAACTCCTTGATGCGATCCGCGGGAATCGACTGGCGCGAGACCCCGTGGAAGCCGTCACAGCCGGCCACATAGTCGCAGTCGAGGCGGTGGGTCTCACCATCCTTATCGAAGGTGACATAGGGGCTGTCGCTCTCCAGGTCGTGGGGCTGGACGTTGTCGACCTCGTAGAGGGTGGTGGCGCCGATCGATTCCCGCGCCTCCATCAGGTCGCGGGTCACCTCGGTCTGGCCGTAGACCATCACCGTCTTGCCGCCGGTGAGCCCGGCGAGGTCGACGCGCACGCGCCGGTTGTCCAGGGCCAGCTCGACGCCGTCGTGCACCTCGCCCTCCTCGTCCATGCGCTCATCGACGCCCGCCTCGCGCAGCAGGTCGACCATGCCCTGCTCCAGCACGCCGGCGCGGATGCGGCTCAGCACGTACTCGCCGCTCTTGCGCTCGAGGATGACGTTGTCGATGCCCTGACGGCTCAGCAGCTGGCCGAGCAGCAGGCCGGAGGGGCCCGCACCGATGATGGCGACCTGTGTCTTCATGAGGGGACTCCGTTGTTGTCTGTCGCAGCCGGGATCTTTGCGTACAAGTGTTCGATGATTGGATTGTATTTTTCAATGAAACAGCCGCCGATATAAGGCATGATCCACTTCATCACTTGGACTATCCGCGCTTTCGCGCTCGACCTTGGTCGTAGCCGACAGGAGCTCCCATGACCACCACCGGCACCATCCCCGTCTTCAAGCTCTACGGCGAGACGCGCCACTGGCCGACCCCGGATCTGCTGCACTGCGAGTCGATCCCGGAACGCAGCGCCCTGCATGACTGGCATATTCGCCCCCACCGCCACGCCGATCTGGTCCACCTGCTGCACATCAGCCGCGGCCACGTCGACCTGGAGCTGGAGGGCAGCCTTCAACCGCTCGCGGCCCCCGTGGTCATCGTCGTGCCGAGCATGAGCATTCATGGCTTTCGCTTCTCCCCCGATGTGGACGGCCATATCATCACCCTGGCACGCCCCCTGGTGGAGCACCTGGCCGAGACCGCCAGCAGCGCCGGTCCCCTGCTGCATCACGCCGGCTTCCATGCCCTGCGCGACCCCGGCACGGAGCGCCGCATCGCCACCCTGGTGACCCAGATTGACGAGGAGTACCGCCAGCCGGCCGCGGGTCGGGCGCGGCTGCTGGAGGCGCTGACCCAGGCGCTGGTGGTGCAGTTGGCACGCCTGCAGGGGGTGTCCGGGCAGGGCGCGAGGGCCGCCGGCCCCCAGCACGATCGCAGCCAGCAGCACCTGGAGAACTACCAGGCCCTGATCGAGGCTCAGTTTCGCCGCCAGCCCAGCGTCGAACAGTTCGCCACCCAGCTGGGCATGAGCAGCGCCCACCTCAATACCCTGTGCCGCCGCCTGGCCGACCGCAGCGCCCTGCAGCTGCTGCATGAGCGCCTGCTGCTGGAGGCCAAGCGCCAGCTCACCTACACCAACATGACCATCAGCCAGATCGCCGACGGCCTGGGCTTCTCGGAGCCCGCCTACTTCACCCGCTTCTTCAAGCGCAACACCGGGCACTCGCCGCGGGACTTTCGACTGCGCCAGCATGCCTCCGAGGCCACGAAACGCGACACCCCCGGCCAGGCGAGCTGAACCGGGGGCGGCATGGGTCATCGGATCCAGCGGCTCAGAGCAGGAACAGGGTGGTGAGTACCGGGAAGGCGATCAGCAGCGCCAGACGCAGGAAGTCCGAGACGATGAAGGGCGCCACGCCGCGAAAGATCTCGCCCAGGCCCACGTGGGGCGCCATCGCCTTGATCACGAAGACGTTCATCCCCACCGGCGGGGTGATCAGACCCAGTTCCACGGTCAGCACGGTGATGATGCCAAACCACACCGGATCGATACCCAGCGACTGGATGATCGGGAAGACCACCGGCACCGTGATCACCAGCATGGCGATCGCGTCCATGAACATGCCCAGCACGAAGTAGAGCAGCAGGATGCAGAGCACCACCACCATGGGCGACAGCTCCATGCCGTAGAGGAAGTCGGTGATCGAGAAGGAGATCCGCGAGACCGAGATGAAGTAGCCCAGCATCTCGGCCCCCACCAGCATGAAGAACACCACGGCGGAGAGCGCCAGGGTCTCCTGCACGCTGCGCCACAGCTCGGCGCCGCGCATGCCCTTGACCAGGGCGTAGAGCAGGGTGGCGAAGGCACCGACGCTGGCCCCCTCAGTGGGGGTGAAGGCGCCGAAGTAGATCCCGAGGATCATCACCAGGAAGACCGCGAAGAAGGGGATCAGCCCCGAGAGCGAGGCTAGCTTCTCCTGCCAGGCCGTGGGCTCGCCGGCCACCGCCAGCGAGGGCCTGACGCGCATCACCACGGTCACCGTGAGCGAGTACATCACCAGCCCCATCAGCCCCGGCACCAGGCCGGCCATGAACATGTCGCCTACCGACTGCTCGGTGAGGATGGCGTAGATCAGCAGCGCAATGGAGGGCGGGATCATGATCCCCAGGGTGCCGCCGGCGGCCAGCGCTCCGGTGGCCAGGCCGCGGTGGTAGCCGTAGCGCTCCATTTCCGGCAGGGCCACGCGGGTCATGGTGCTGGCGGTGGCCAGCGACGAGCCGGAGATTGCCGAGAAGATGCCGCAGGAGCCCACCGCGGCGATGGCGAGCCCTCCCTTCCAGCCGCCGCAGATCACCCGGGTGGAGTGAAACAGCTTGCCGGCCATGCCGGAGTGGGCTGCCAGCACTCCCATCAGGATGAACATCGGCACGGCGCTGAAGCTGTAGTTGGAGAGCACCTCCACCGGCACCGTCTTGAGCTGGGCGATGGCGGCTCCCCAGCTGATCACCTGGGCGAAGCCCACCACGCCGACGATCAGCATCGTCAGCGCCACCGGCACCCGCAGCACCATGAGGACAAGCAGCAAGGCAAGGCCGATGGCGCCGATCATTTCACTCCCCATGGACGGTCTCCTGGTCGGCACCAAAGATCGCGCCGATCAGCGCATGCAGCAGGGCCCTGGCGCCCAGCAGCAGGCTCAGCGCCGCAGCGACATGGTAGATCGGCCCCATGGGAAGCCGCAGGTCCTGGGTCACCGTTCCGTGACGGGCCGCCGCCGCCGCGGAGTCCACCAGGCCCTGGAACAGCAGCAGCCCCAGGGCCGCAAAGCCGAGCAGGTAGACGCCATGCAGGCGGTTCTTGAGAGTGGGCGAGAGGCCATGGGAGAAGGCTTCCACCACCACCTGGCTCTTCTCCACATTGGCCGCCATGGCGGCCAGCAGGGAGCAGAGCATCAGGTAGCTGACCAGCTCCACGCTCCCCATGACCCGCAGGGCGATGGCCCCCTCGGTGACGCGGTAGAGGTAGCGGGTGCCGACGTCGGCGATGGTGACCGCCAGCAGCGCCACCAGGGCCACCCCCGCCACGACACGACAGACAAGGGCCAGCCAGTGGCTGGCCCTCTCCAGAATCGACCGCATGCTCGCTTACCCCTGGTCGACGGCGCAGGCTTCACTGGCGGCAAGGGCCGCCTCGTAGACCTCGCGCCCCGGCAGGCCACGCTCCTCGAGCTCGGCCAGGTAGCTGTCGATGCCGTCCTGCAGCGGCTGCTGCCAGTCCGGGTGTTCCAGGGGGTTCTCGATCTCGCGGATGGTGTGCCCGGCATCGCGAGCCTCCTGCTTGCCTTCCACATCCAGCCGATCGAAGACGACGCCGGCGTTCTCGGCCCAGCGCATGCCGGAGTTGGCATCGATCACCGCCTGCTGCTCGGGGCTCAGGCCGTCATAGGTGCGCTGGTTCATGGTGGCCACGAAGATCAGCGTGTAGAAAGGCACCTCGGTGTGGTAGCTGACCAGTTCGTTGATCCGGAAGCCCTTCAGCCCTTCCCAGGGGAAGCTCAGGCCGTCGATCACGCCCCGCTGCATGGAGGTATAGATATCCGGCGCCGGCATGCCCACGGGGCTCGCCCCCATGTTCTCCAGCATCTGGCCGGCCACCGCGGTGGGCCGGCGGATGCGAAGCCCCTCGAGATCGGACGGCACCTGTACGTCGGTGTCGATGGTATGGATGCCACCCGGACCGGTGGTAAAGAAGAACAGCGGACGGGTGTCCTCGTATTCGCTCGCCAGGTGTCCCTCGTCATACAGGGACTGCAGCACGCAGGCGCCTTGAGTCGCGGTGGTCGCCACCCCGGGCAGCTCGACGATCTGCGAGAGCGGGAAACGGCCGGCGGTATAGCCCTGGGCGGTGGCGCCGATATCGGCGATGCCGTTGGCTGCCGCCTCGTAGATGGAGTCGGGCTTGGCCAGCGTGCCGGAGGGGAACATCTCCACCCTGAGCTCGCCGCCGGACTCCTCCTCCAGGGTGGCCGCCCACGCCTCGAAGACCTCCTGGTTGACTCCGGAGGCACCGGGCCAGAAGTGCGCCATGCGCAGGGTGGTGGAGGCCTGGGCGGCGGAAGCGGCGGTCAGGCCGGCGATGGACGCGGCCAGCAGGCAGCGGGTCAGGACACGGTTCATGGGAGTCCTCCGGGGCGTTGTTGTCATGGACGATGTTGTAATGGAATAAGCTGTCATGGACTTATCGAAAGTTCGCAATCCGAATATGAGTTCGGATAGGGACAAGCTACCCTAGCCCCCAAAGCCTGAACAATGGACATTAGTCTATGGCTGTGCGGCAGACTCTGCCACAGGCTCCTGCGGAGCATCGGCACCACCCCCAAGCAGGACAAAGCGATTCAGTAATTGGACTTTTCAGGCATCCCGCCCTTATTGACCGTCACCGGTCCTGCGCCGTGCGCCCTCCCCGCCGATGCTCTTGCCTACGGCGGCCCTCCCCCGACAGTAAAGAGGCCCTGCACAGGCAGGGCCTCTTGCCGCCAGGACCGATCGGGAGGCCGGCACATGCGCTACCGGCCCCCTGTCATCCCGAGCGATTTTCCGGGAATGCGATCAGTTCGGCTCCACCATGAAGCGGGAGAAGAAGGCGTCGAGTTCGTCGAAGCCATCCAGCGGCAGCACCAGGGAGACGTACTGGTCCGGCCGTACCACCACCAGGGCGCCGGCGCCACGGTCGATGCCGCGCAGGTCGAAGATGTCCTGGTCGGTGCCCAGCACCGGGGCGTGGGCCTTCTGATAGTCCTGCAGCCCGAGGGGACCCTTGTGGGGCTTGAGGACGTCGTGCATGTCGGCCCAGTCCACCTCGAGGTGCGACTGCTGGATGATGCCATGGACGTCGAAGACCGCGTCCGGATCGGCTCCCTTCGGGGTGAAGCGACGGATCGGCGACGCGTCGCTGGCCAGGTAGTCCATCAGCGCATTCAGCCGTGACCCCGGGCTGCGCGGGTCGACCATGTCGGCGAAGGCGTAGAGCCGCCAGCGGCCGTCGGCGCGATGCACGTGGCCCAGGTGAACCTGCTTGGCATCGCCGAGCCGGATGACCTCGGCCGAATGGAAGCGGCGCCCGGGCGGGAAGCCGGTGGCCAGCCCCAGGTGGCTGTCGTCACCAGTGAGCAGGGCCGGCATGTAGTGGGTGGCGAAGCCCGCGGTGAACTCGCTGTTGGTAACGAACTGGCGCTGCACCTCGGCCAGGCCCTTCATCGCGGCCTCGGGGTCGTCGGAATCCTGGGCGGCGCCGATCGCCCGGGACCAGCGGGTATCCATCTCGATCAGGTTCTCGGCGATGACATGGCGCTCGTCATTGTAGGTGTGCAAGAGGCTGGCCGGGCTGCGGCCCTCGAGCACCGAGATCAGCTTCCAACCGAGGTTGAAGGTGTCCTGCATCGACACGTTCATGCCCTGGCCGGCCTTGGCGGTGTGGGTGTGACAGGCATCGCCGGCGATGAAGACCCGCGGCGTGCGGCTCTCCAGCTGGTCGTCGTCGACGTCATCGAACTTGTCGGTGACCCGGTGGCCGACGCGGTAGACGGAGAACCAGGCGGTCTCCTTCACCTCGAAGGTGTAGGGCGCCAGCACCCCCTGCGCCTTGGCCAGCACCTCCTCCTTGGTCAGCCAGGCGTCCGGGGCGATGTTGCCCATGTCGACGTAGAGCCGGACCATGTAGCCGCCCTCGCGAGGGATCAGCAGGATGTTGCCCGCCTCGGCGGACTGGATGGTGCACTTGAAGCGGATGTCCGGGAAGTCGGTCACCGCCAGGACGTCCATCACGCCCCACGCCTTGTCCTCGCCGTGGCCCTGGGGCACACGACCGATGGAGTCGCGCACCACGCTGTGGGCGCCGTCGCAGCCCACCACGTAGCGGGCGCGGACGCGCTTCTCGCCCTCTGGGGTGTTGAGCGTGACCGTGACGCGCTCGGCGGGGTTCTCGGGCACCTCCACCTTGAGCGTCTCGTGGCTGTAGTCGACCCGAAGGCGGTTGGGGGAGTTGTGCATGTACTCCAGCAG
Organism: Halomonas campaniensis; assembly: GCF_014193375.1. GTDB lineage: Bacteria > Pseudomonadota > Gammaproteobacteria > Pseudomonadales > Halomonadaceae > Halomonas > Halomonas campaniensis. The sequence goes on along the minus strand of NZ_JACHZF010000018.1, from coordinate 66,818 downwards.
GAAGTCGAGAAGGCGGGCCTGGTTGACGATCACATGGGGGAATTCGGAGAGGCCGTCACGTACATCCTGCACGCGGCCGAGCCGGGTGATGCGGGAGTTGTCACCGGGGGTCGGGCCCCAGAAGTGGGTCTCGTTGATCCAGTAGGCCTCGGTGGTCATCCGCTCGGCCAGGCCGAAGGCCTCGAACATCTCCACCGTGCGGCAGGCGATCCCGTCGGCACGCCCCACTTCGAGGGGGCCGTCGGCCTTCTCCACGACGCGGGTGACGATCCCCGGGAAGGTCGAGAGCTGGGCCGCCAGCAGCAGCCCGGCGGGGCCGGTGCCGACGATGAGCACGTCCACCTCTTCCGGCAGCGGACCCTGCTCCTCGCTGCGCCCTTCGGCCAGGGGTTGAATTCGCGGGTCGCCGCTGCGGTAACCGTCGAGGAAGTACTGCATCTTCGCGCTCCATCCCGTGCACTACGGGTCGTCGTTGTTGAGGGTCAATCAGGGGGTCGGGGCTATCTGCCGCGGCAATCTGCCACGCCGATATTGATCAGTATTGTGACCGATATGGCGGCAAGCAATCCGACTTTCGGATAATTGATCATTGTTGTGATGATCACAATACTGACGCAGATCAAAAAGTGACCATCCCTCTGTCCACCGATCCCTGACCACTGACAAGCGAGCCGACAATGACAACCACCGCACGCCAAGCCAATCGTCGCCCCCTGGCCCTGACGCTGCTCTCGGCCTCCCTGCTGGCCATCAGCACCCCGCTGCTGGCCAAGGAGCTGCGCCTGGGCATGATCACCCCGCCCCAGCACATCTGGACCCAGAGTGCCGAGCAGTTCGCCGATGCCGTGGCGGAACGCAGCGGCGGCGAGCTGACCGTCGCCCTCTTCCCCGCCGGCCAGCTGGGTGACGAATCCGCGATGTTCTCCCAGATGGAAACCGGGCTGCTCGACATGGGCATCATGACCGCGGCCCTGACCAGCCAGCGCGAACCCTCCATGGTCGGCTGGTTCACCCCCTTCCTGTTCAGCAGCGTGGAAGAGGCGGCCAAGGCGGCAGAGACCGACGCCGCCCAGCAGATGCTGGCCAACCTGGAAAGCAAGGGGCTGCACGCCTTCGGCTACACCTTCGCCGGCATGCGCCACATCCTGATGCGCGATACGCGCGTCGAAGGCGTGGACGATGTCGCCCGCAAGAACATGCGCATCATCCCCTTCGCCGCGATGAACACCTGGTGGCGCGCCATGGATGCCCGCCCCACCCCCATCAGCCTGCCGGACGTCTACCAGGCGCTGCAGAATCGCATGCTCGACGGCGTGGATATCGACCTGGACGCCCTGGTGGGCTCCGGCTTCTACGAGGTCGCCGAGCACCTGACCCTCACCAGCCACATGGCCTTCCCCGCCGTCTCGGTGATGAGCCAGGCCACCCGCGCCGCCCTCTCCGACGAGGAGCGCCAGATCATCGACGAGGCCATGGAAGAAGCCCTGGCCTGGGGCATCGAGGCCCAGATCGAGGCCGAGCAGCGCAACCTTGCCACCCTCCAGGAGGCCATCGACGTCTTCATCCTCGAGGATGCCGAGAGCGTCTTCGCCCCGGCCAACCAGGCCTTCGCGGATCGCTTCGGCGATCATCCGCTGATCCAGGCCTTCCAGCAGCAGTCTGCCGAGCTGCTTGACGCCGAATAACGCCGGTCGGGGCGCCCCGGCGCCCCGCACCGGAAGGAAGTGACCATGAACACCCGACACGATACCTGGCTGAGCCGGGCCAGCCATGGGCTGGCCCGGGTCGAGCAGTTTCTCTGCAGCCTGCTGATCGCTGCCTTCGGCGTGCTGCTGATCGTCAATGTCTTCGCCCGCTACGTGCTCAACAGCCCGCTCTACTTCGCCAACGAGCTGGCGGTCTACATCCTGATCTGGATGGCCTTCCTGGCCATCTCCATCACGATCCACCACGACCAGCACGTGCGCCTGACCATGCTGGTGGGCCTGCTGCCCGCACCGGCCCAGCGGGTCTGCTACTGGCTGACCGAGCTGGTCTGCCTGACGATCCTGGCGGTGACCCTCTGGTATTCCATCAGCTGGCTGCGCTCGCCCTCGGTCGCCTTCGACATCGCCATCACCCTCGACTGGCCCAAGTGGCACTTCTACCTGATCGTGCCGATCTTCTGTGCCACCTCCATCTTCCACCTCATCGCCAGGCTGCCGGACCGCTCACGCACGGTCTTCACCCTGGCCAGCGACGAGGAGTGACTGCATGACGCTTGCCGCCTTTCTGCTGTTCATGCTGCTCGGCATGCCCATCGCCTTCGTGCTACTGGCCTCGACCTTCACCTTCATCCTCACCTCCGGCAACTACCGCCTGCTGGACAACCTGCCCCAGGTGATCTTCGGTTCCCTGGAAGTGTTCGACCTGCTGGCGATCCCGCTCTTCATCCTGCTGGGGGAGATCATGAACGAGGGGGGCATCACCCGCCGGATCATCCACGCGGCCCGCGCCTGGTTCGCCTGGATTCCCCACAGCATCGCTTATGTCTCCCTCACCTCGAACCTGATGCTGGCCTCGATCATGGGCTCGGCCACGGCACAGATCGCCATCATGAGCCGGGTCATGACCCCGGAGATGGAGCGCGACGGCTACGACAAGGGGTTCGCCGCCGCCCTCACCGCGGGCAGCGGCCTGCTGGGACCGATCATCCCGCCCTCCATGGTCTTCATCATCTATGGCGTGATCGCCCAGGTCTCGATCGGAGCGATGTTCCTCGGCGGCATCCTCCCCGGCCTCGTGCTCTTCCTGCTGATCAGCGGCTTGATCGCGCTGATGGCCGGGCGGGCGAAGAAGCGGGATACCGGCAACAAGCAGCCTATTCCCCTGTGGGGCGCCACCCGGGGCGCCCTGCTGACCCTGGTCATCCCGATTGTGATCGTCGGCGGCATCGCCTTCGGCATCGTCACCCCGACCGAGTCGGCGGCTGCGGCGACCCTGATGGCGCTGATCATCGGCGGCCTGTTCTTCCGCGAACTGAAGTGGGGACAGCTCCCCGGAGTGCTCCAGCGGACGGCACGCAACACCGCCATCGTGCTGTTCCTGATCGCCGCCGCCAAGGCCTTCGGCTGGGTGCTGGTCTACAACCAGATTCCCCAGCAGGTGGCCAGGCTGATGCAGGGGGCCACCGAGAGCCCGCTGATCTTCATGCTGCTGGTCTTCGTGATGCTGATCGTGGTGGGCATGGTGCTCGACGGCATCGCCGCCCTGATCATCCTGGTGCCGATCCTGCTGCCGGTGGCCCAGCAGAGCTACGGCATCGACCCCATCCACTTCGGCATCGTCACCTGCATGACCCTGAGCCTGGGGCTGCTGACGCCGCCGGTGGGCGCCGGGCTCTACGTCGCCTCGGCGATCAGCAACGTCAGCCTGCCGCGCATCACCAGGTGGATCATGCCCTTCGTGCTGGCGGCCTGCCTGGTGATCCTGCTGACCATCTTCAATCCCTGGCTGGTCAGCGTATTTCGCTGATGTGCCCCGACGGGGCTCGGCAGGTGCCCGAGCCCACCTGGTCTGCTAAGTTAGCGCGCAGGCTACCCGCTGCATGCGGCGGGTGGCCTTCACGCTATTCCCTTCCATCCTCGAGCAGAACGAGACCATGACCGCAGCCCCCTTCTCAGAGGCCAGCCAGTTTCCCGGCAACCTGCTCCGGCGCTGCCACCAGATCAGCGTGGCGATCTTCCTGCGCAAGTGCGAGGCCTACCAGCTGACCCAGCTGCAGTACATCATCCTCTGCGCGCTGGAGGAGCACGGCTCCATCGACCAGATCACCCTGGGCGGCCATACGGCCCTGGACCGCAACACCGTGGCCGTGGTGGTGAAGAAGCTGGAGGAGCGTGGCCTGGTCACCCGCCAGCGCAACCCCGAGGATCGCCGCGCCATGCTGGTGACCCTGACCAAGGAGGGGGAGCGCCTGCGCCACGCCGCCGAACCCTCCGTGGCCGAGGTGCAGGAGGAGATCCTCGCTCCCCTGCAGGAGCAGGAGCGCGAGACCCTGTGCCGGCTGCTGCAGACCCTGGCCGACGAGAACAACCACCTGAGCCGAGTGCCGGTGCGCCAGGCGGTACAATAAATCCTGAATCCGTGAGACCGGCCCCCAGAAATGTTTCTAACCAACTGACCTGCATGGCAATATAGCGGATATCGCCATTCACCCAGACAGTGCCATGCCCAACGTCAAGTTCCGCGCCACGCTGGGCATGCGCACCAGCGACGTGGTCAAAAGCTACCTGGGCCTGCTGTGTCTGGGCATGAGCGACTATGACGCCATCGAAAACTTCCGCCGCGACAAGCCCTTCCAACAGCTGCTGACCCTGCAAAAGGTGCCGAGCACGGCGACGCTGCGACAGCGGCTGGAGAAACTTGCCGCCAACGACCTGCAGGCGCGCACCGCCACCTGGTCCACGACCCTGCTGTCACTGGTCGAGTGTGCAGCGACAATCAAGATGAGAGTCACGCGACAATCAAGTTGAGAAAGCCGACACCTTATGTCGTCGACGTCGTGAGGGCGTAGCCCGAACGACCTCGACGACACAAGAACGGCGGGATCCCCAAGGGGAGCCCGCCGGGTGATCGCGGCCAACCCGGCTTAGAGTGGTCTTCTCGCCAAAGAGGATCACCCCGTGCCGGGACGACACATCACCGATCACCAAGTGAGGCTTTACATGACTTTTCGCCGTAGTGATAGTTCCGCCGCCGCCGCTGCCAAGGCCGCGTTCAGCACCGCCACTGCCTACCGCCTCGAGGATGACCCACGGCTGCCGTCACAGACGGCGTCGCCACGCACTCGCCGCCGACCGGATCCGCTGGCCGGACTCTTCGAAGAAGAGGTGGTGCCCCTGCTGGAGGCGGCACCGGGGCTGCGCCCGATTGCCCTGTTCGAGGAGTTGCGACGCCGCCATCCTGATCTCGACCACGGCATCCGCCGGACCCTGGAGCGCCGGGTGCGCGCCTGGCGGGCGGTGCATGGACCGGCGCAGGAGGTCATCTTCCGCCAGACCCACGAACCCGGACGCCTGGGCCTGTCCGACTTCACCGACATGGCCGACCTGCAGGTCACGGTGGCCGAGGGTCCGTTGGATCATCGGCAGTACCACTTCCGGATGGTGTATGGCGGCTTCCAGTACGCCCATGTGGTGCTGGGCGGCGAGAGCTTCGTCGCGCTGGCGGAGGGCCTGCAGAACGCCTTGTGGGCACTCGGCGGCGCCCCGCGCGAGCACCGCACCGACAGCCTCTCGGCGGCCTTTCGCAACCTCGAGCCGGCGGCACAGGATGACCTCACCCAGCGCTACGAGGCGCTGTGCCGGGACTACGGCATGACGGCGACCCGCAACAACCCCGGCGTGGCCCACGAGAACGGCAGTATCGAGAGTGCTCATGGCCACCTCAAGCGCGCGATCCACGATGCCTTGCTGCTGCGCGGCTCACGCCACTTCGATGACCTGGCCGCCTACCGGGCCTTCATCGATGAACTGGTCAGCCGGCGCAACGCCCGCCATCAGCTACGGGTGTGCTTGTATGACGATCGCCTTGAGCTGTTCATCGGCGGCAGCGCGCTGATGACCCTGACCGCGGGCGAGCCCAGCGCGGCGCCCGGCATGGCCATGTGGTCAACTACCATCACGTCATTCATGCCCTGCGGCGTAAGCCGATGGCGTTGTTGAACCTGGTCTACCGCGACCAGCTGTTCCCGCGGGACGCCTATCGGCGCACCTTCGACGCCTTGCTGGCCGGAGGTGACGCCCGCTTGGCCTGCCGCTGCATGGTCGGCCTGCTGGCCCTGGCCCACGAGCGGGGCTGTGAAGCGGCACTCGCGCAGCACCTGGAGGCGCTACTCGAGGCCGGCGAGTTGCCGCACCTCGACACGCTGCGCGAGCGCTTCGGTCCCGCCCCGAGCGAGTTGCCTCACGTCGAGGTGCGACTGGGGTCGTTGGTGGACTATGACGCGCTGATGGACCAACCGGTCATGGGAGGGGTGGCATGAAAGCTTCCTCGATGACCGATGCCGCGCGGCTCGCCCTGATGCTCAACGACCTGCGCCTGCCCACCATCAAGGCGGTGTGGTCGCGCTTCGCCGACCAAGCGGATCAGGAGGGCTGGCCGGCGGCGCGGCTGCTGGCCACCCTCGCCGAACACGAGCTCGCCGAGCGTGCCCGGCGCCGGCTCGAACGCCACTTGAGCACTGCCCGGCTGCCGCCGGGCAAGACGCTCGACAACTTCGATTTCACGGTGGTGCCGATGGCCTCCCAGGCTCAGGTGATGGCCTTGACCAGTGGTGACCGCTGGCTCGATGAAGGCGCCAACCTGATCCTCTTCGGCCCTCCTGGCGGGGGCAAGAGCCACCTGGCCGCCGCCATCGGCCTGGCCTTGGTGGAGGCGGGCTATCGGGTGCTCTACACCCGCACCACCGACCTGGTGCAGCGGCTCCAGATAGCGCGTCGGGAGCTTACCCTCGAGGCCGCCATCGCCAAGCTCGACAAGTACCATCTGCTGATCCTCGACGACCTGGCGTATGTCACCAAGGATCAGGCCGAGACCAGCGTGCTGTTCGAGCTGATCAGCGCCCGCTATGAGCAACGCTCGCTGCTGATCACCGCCAACCAGCCATTCGGCGAGTGGGGCAAGATCTTCCCCGATCCCGCCATGACGTTGGCCGCCGTCGACCGCCTGGTCCACCACGCCACCCTCTTCGAGCTCAACGTCGACAGCTACCGTCGCCGCACCGCGATGGACAACAAGCGCTCACGCGGGAGGCCGGCGACGCGCGCGACACGCAAGACCAGTCACCCCGTGTCGCCCAGCGACAATGATGCGCCTGACCTGCCTTGTTTACCTGGCGAGGCAGGGTAAAAGCGAAGGGGCCGCGACACCCCGGTTCTCATCCTGATTGTCGCTGGCTTCTCATCCAGATTGACGCGCTACAGGTCGAGGCACCGATCACTGCCGAAACAACACACGTCTGCCTGGACATCGACACCTTCGTCATAGACAACAGCAACTCGAAGAAGGAAGGCGTCTCGCGGACCTACCAGAAGGTCGATGGCTACACCCCGATCGCCGCCTATCTGGGCAACGAAGGGTGGTGCCTGGGCCTGGAGCTGCGTCCTGGCAAGCAGCACACCATGAAGGAGAGCAACGCCTTCCTGGAGCGAGTACTGCCTCGCGCCCAAGGCCTGACCGAGCAACCGATCCTGTTACGCGAGGACAGCGGCTTCGACAGCCAGGCGCACCTGGCGCTTCTCGAACAGCAGCGCCAGGTCTTTGCCGACGAGGGGCGCCGGCTCGACTATGTCGTCAAATGGAACCCGCGCGGCTCGGCCACGGCCGATCAGGAAACCTGGCGGGCCGTGGCGGCGGACTATTGGGAAGAGCTGCGTCCTGGCAAGCGCCAGGCGCTGTGGACGCAGACCGTCTCGATCCAAGACGACAACAGGACCGAATACGTCGTCCAACGCGTGATGCGCCTGGTCGAGCGCACTGCCGATCGCGATGGTCAGTTGCTGCTCGAACCAAACTATGAGCTGGAAGGCTGGTGGACCAGCCTCGACGAGTCGCCGGAGGCGGTGATCAAGCGCTACCAGGCACATGCCACTCACGAGCAATTCCACAGCGAAATCAAGACCAATCTCGACCTGGAGCGGCTGCCGTCGGGCAAGTTCGCCACCAACGATCTGATCCTGCGCCTCGCCCAGCTGGCCTACAACATCCTGCGACTGATGGGACAGCTGGGCATGACCGGCGAGCTGAGCCCGGTGCGTCATCCCGCCAAACGGCGCCGGATACGCACCGTGCTACAAGAACTGGTGCATCGTGCGGCGCTCGTGATTCACAAGGCGCGCCAGATCGTCCTCGACTTCGGGCAGGACATCGGACGCATGACGGTATTGAACACCCTGCGAAGCCGCCTGCGCTATCCGCAAGGAACGCCATGCTGATCGCCTGTCGGACAAAGGCACCACGCAGAGGGCTGACGGTTACCGGCAGCCAGTATCACCGTGTCCGGCGGGTAGAAATGCATGTCAAAATGGGCTGCTCTCGCCGGTCGGCGTCGCCATGGTTGGCCCTCCCCGGTATGCGTTCAGCGGTTGAGACGGAATCGGAGGTCAAAAAATGCTCGCTGGCGGTGATAGGGGAAGTGTCGGCGCTGGCTTCACGGAATCAGGACCTTACCCAACCTTTCAAAAAATTTCGCACTGGGACAGAAATTTCGAGCCTCCGCGACAGAAGCTCCTGAACGCATGGACTTCCAGCAGATACCAACTACCGGACAGTTATTGCAAGCTTCCTCCAAGGCTTCAAGCTGAGACGACTCTGTGTTTGAAAAGTCATTCCTCGACACCCCAAACCGACTCATCATCACCGGCATCAGCGTTTCGGCTGGTATCAAACCCCAGCGGCCACCACTGCTCAGCTGCCTCGCCACTTCTCGCTCGAAATCGGCTTCAAGCTTGAAGTCGGCATCCTGAATCATCTTTCGATAGGTTTCGGTAGATCCCTCCTGTATATCGAGGACCACTTTCGAGAGAGAACTTTTATAGAAAAAATCCGAAACCCTTTGCATGCCAGCCACCAAACAATCGATACGGATATTCATGATGTCCCATCCTCCAGGTTGGTAAATCAGTGCAAAAAACGCACGCTGCAAAATACTTTCATATCTAACCATCATAGGACGACATGAGATATTTTCTTTGACACAGGTCATTTTACTCTCTCAAGGAATAACCGACGACTTCAACCCCGGTGACCTCTCCTCAGATGGCCATTGACAGGAGCCCACGCTCAACACGGGATTCGCTCCCTAGCTGTACTTCGTTGACATACTGGACCGGCGGCACACAGCCCAGCGGACCTACGCCCTCCTCGCCTCCATCTCTTCCTGGCCATGCCAGCCCTCTCCACAGTCAGGTTGGCAGCGTGTCGAGCCGCAACAGGCGGCACCCAGCCCATGCGACCAAAGTCGCAACCTCATGTCTTGCATTGTCGCCGGAAAAATACTTAGATATAGAAGTATATTCAGCCACATGACAAGAAAGGTGGGTATCCAATGGCCAGCGCCTCCAACGAACTCCCCATGAGCGAACTGCTCGTCTCCGCACTGGACGCAATCGCTGATGGCATCTACCGCATAGAGCTCGTTGACCCCAATGGCGACGACCTTCCCGAATTCGCACCTGGAGCTCATGTGCGCATCGAGACTCCCAGCGGCCAGATGAGACATTACTCGCTGTGCAACGATCCCGACGAGCAGGAGCGGTATGTCATTGCGGTCAAGCGCGAGGAGGAAGGCACCGGCGGATCGAGGAGCCTGATTGACGAAACCCGGGTGGGCGATCACCTCAAGGTATCGGCGCCGCGCAACGACTTCGAGCTGACAGGCAACCCCGCTCGCTACATTTTCATCGCCGGCGGAATCGGCATCACCCCGATTCTCTCGATGATTCATCACCTGCAGGCAACGGGAGGCAAACCCTTCAAGCTCTATTACTTGACGCGCGAGCCGTCGCAAACTGCCTTTCTCGAGGAACTCAGCGCCCCCGAGTATCGAGGCAAGGTGGTGATCCATCATGACCATGGCGATCCCGACAACGCCTATGACCTGTGGCCGGTCCTCGAGCAGCCCAAGGGAGCCCACATCTACTGTTGCGGCCCCCGGGGACTGATGGAGGCGGTTCGCGACATGACCGGCCACTGGACACCCTCCAGTGTGCACTTCGAGGACTTCGGCGGGAGCCAGACAGCCAGCACAGTAGAGGATACGCCTTTCACCGTACGCCTCCACAAGACCGGCGAGGCGATTCCGGTACCGGCAGGCGTATCGATCCTCGAGGCATTGAGAGTGAACGGCCATCATGTGCCCTACTCCTGCGAAAGTGGTACCTGCGGCTCCTGTCGAACCCGGCTGTTGGAAGGTGAGGCGGAGCACCGTGACCTGGTTTTGTCAGAAGCCGAGCGACAGAATCACATCATGGTCTGTGTCTCGCGCGCACGTTCGAAGGAACTGGTAATCGATCTAGCGGAATAATCCATTGCATCACCACGGAGTGCTCACGATGCCAGTACCCCGCTTGAAACTCGGCGTTGCCGGCCTAGGGCGTGGCTTCATGCTGCTGTTGCCCACCCTCGCGGCCCATCCAGGTATTCGCTTAGTGGGAGCAGCCGATCCGCGAGAGGAGGCTCGCCGGCAGTTTAGAGCCGACTTCGGCGCGAGAACCTATGCCCAGGTCGCCGACCTGTGCGCCGATCCTGACGTGGAAGCGATATATGTCGCCACTCCCCACCAGCTGCATCGCGAGCATGTCGAACTGGCGGCGGCACATGGCAAGCATGCCCTAGTCGAGAAGCCGATGGCACTCTCCCTTGAGGATTGCCAGGCCATGATCGATGCCATGCGCCGCGCCAGACGCTGGCTAGTCGTCGGACACAGTCATAGCTTCGATGCGCCTTATCTGCGCACTCGCGAGATGATCGACAGCCAAGGGTTCGGGGCGGTGCGCATGATCAGCGCCCTCAATTACACCGACTTTCTCTACCGCCCCCGCCGTCCGGAAGAGCTGGATACCTCGCAGGGCGGCGGTGTGGTGTTCAGCCAGGCTGCTCATCAGGTCGATATCGTGCGTCTACTCGGCGGCGGGCACGTCAAAAGCGTACGGGCCGCCACTGGAAGCTGGGATCCTGCACGCCCCACGGAAGGCGCCTATAGTGCGCTACTCACCTTCAATAACGGTGTCTTTGCCAACATGACCTACAGCGGATTCGCGCATTTTGATAGCGACGAACTCTGCGGATGGTCTGGCGAACTAGGCCAGCCTCGAGATCCCAACCAGTACGGCACTGCCAGGGCGAAGCTGGCGAAGATTCAAGGACCCGAAGAGGAGACCGCTCTCAAGAATACCCGCACCTATGGCGCCGGCCTGTCCCTAGCCAATAGTCAACTACCAGACTCGGCACACAATCATTTTGGCTTCATCCTTGTTTCCTGTGATGGTGCCGACCTTCGTCCCCTACCGCACGGGGTACAGGTCTATGCCCATACTCGCCGCTATCTAGAAACATTGCCGTCACCGGAGATCCCGAGGCGTGAAGTCCTGGATGAACTGATAGGTGCCATACGCCATGACCGTCCCCCCATTCACACCGGCGAATGGGGCATGGCCACGATGGAAGTCTGTTTTGCACTGCTTGAATCCGCACGACATGGACATGAAGTCACGCTATCTCACCAGCACGCATGACGGAACTGGTGTGTTATAATGAAACGTTGGAGTAGGGCAATATTGCTTTCTTGGAGGACGTCACGATGCCCCGTACCAACAATAGGGAAACGCAAACGGTTCTTCGTCATTGGCAAGAGGATGTTCCGGACGATCGCCTGGCCCACTTGATACGCGATGCAGGCCGAGTTCTGACAAAGAGCCTACAGACACGCTTGGCAGAGCACTCAGTAAGCTTCGGCCACTGGTCGTTTCTGCGCATCCTCTGGGTAACGGAAGGATTGACGCAACGCGAGCTCAGTGAACAGGCTGGACTGATGGAGCCCACGACCTTTACCGCCCTGAAAGCAATGGAGGCCAAAGGCCTGATCGAGCGCCGACAACTCAATGGTAACCGCAAGAACATACATATCTACCTTACGGAAAAAGGGCGTAATCTCAAGAAAACCCTGATCCCACTGGCTGAGGAAGTCAATGATATTGCCGTGCAAGGTGTCGAATGTGAAGATCTTCGAGTGACACGGCGCACCTTGCTCAAGATCATCAGCAACTTGGCCGAGGCTAACGAATAATTTCTGACCCCGACCACTTATACACTCACCACCCTATGGAATAGCGATGAATACCGATAATTCGACCTCAGTTACGGCCACCCAAAGCACAGAAGATCTATTGAGGGACCTCGTAGATGCTAACCATATCCTTTTCAATGAAGGCGTACTCGATGCCTTCGGACATGTCAGCATCCGGCACCCGGAAAATACCGAACGGTTTCTGCTGGCGCGGAACATGGCACCCGGGCTCGTCACGTTGGACGATATCCTGACATTCGATCTCGATGGCAACCCCATCGATGCAGATGACCGGCCCGTCTATCTTGAGCGCTTCATTCATGGAGAGATCTACCGGGCACGACCGGATGTCATGGCGGTTGTACATAGCCACTCTCCTTCCGTCGTCCCCTTCAGTGCCGTCAAGTCGACTCCTTTGCGGCCGATGTGCCATATGAGCGGCTTCTTGGGTGCTGGTGCGCCGATCTTCGAGATCCGGGACACGGCAGGCACGGCGACTGACCTGCTGATCCGGGATCGTTCGCTGGGGGCTTCACTTGCCGATTCCCTGGGAAACGACAATGTCGTACTGATGCGTGGGCATGGCGCGACGGTCGCCGGACCTACCTTGAAGCAAGCAGTCTATCGAGCCATCTATGTCGAAGTAAATGCACGGCTTCAAGCTGATGCACTGCGACTTGGCCCCATCGAGTACCTTACCCTCGACGAGGCACGCTCAGCCAGGGAGACGACCGAGGGGCAGGTGGAAAGGCCCTGGCAACTTTGGAAAATGCGAGCACGCCAAGCACAAACTCACCTTGGCAGATTTTGAACCCTTGTACATCGGAGATACATCTAACTGCCGACACCACGGTATTATTCGATTGACGTCGGCAGTCCATTGTCCTCTCGCCTTTTTATATCGATAGACGCATCGACAGATCAATCGCCTCGAGGTCCTTGGTCAGGGTGCCAAGGGAGATGTAGTCCACTCCTGTCCTTGCGATATCGATCAAGGTGGCCTCCGTGATGCCTCCAGAGGCCTCAAGCACCACGCGCCCTGCTGCTAAACGGACTGCCGTACACATGTCCTCGACCCCGAAGTTATCCAACATGATAATATCGGGACTCGCCTCAAGTGCTTGATGGAATTCCTCAATGTCTTCGACTTCTACTTCAATCGACTTCTCGGGCGCCAAGCGTCTCGCTTCGTTTATTGCCAATGCTATACCCCCACAAGCTGCTATATGATTCTCTTTGATAAGGTAAGCATCGTACAATCCCATTCGGTGACTATGGCAGCCTCCGCAACGCACCGCATATTTCTGAGCCAAGCGCATTCCTGGCAGCGTCTTCCTGGTATCCAGAAGCTTAACCGATGTCCCTTCAATTAATTTACAATAAGACCAGCTACGAGTTGCTGTTCCCGAGAGAGTCTGCAGATAGTTGAGTGCCGTTCTTTCACCTGCCAGAAGTGATCTCGCACGCCCGGTAATCTGACAGATACCTTGACCGACCTCTACCTCGTCACCATCCTTGACGCTCCAGAAGACTCTTACCTCCGGATCAATTTGATAAAAAACCTCATCAACCCAGCCAGCACCACATACTATAGCTGTTTCCTTTGCTGTAATAACAGCCTCACCAATGCAATCAAATGGCACTAATTTAGCAGTAACATCTCCGTCTCCAACATCCTCCATCAGTGCAGCAGCAACATTCCGCCGCATGTCAGCACAAAGGTTATTTCTATCCAGTTGATACATATTTCACGCTCGCCTATGAAGTATAAGGCTTTAAGATACCCCAAAATACAGTATCAAGCCAACACCTAAAACGGTAAAAATGGTGCCGAGCACAACCCATTTGTTGAAGACCTCTTCATCTCGCATGAACAGCCCTGTAACAAGCAACACAAAGAAAGGGGTTGTCGAAGCCAAGGGGGCAACAACGGAAACCCTCCCCACTTGCAACGCCATATAAAGAAGCACAGGACCAAGGCTCGAAAAAACACCTGCGGCTACAAATCCAACAAGTTCTGGAAGCTCACACCTCAATACTCCTGAAGGCCTGAAAGCCACCAGGTATAGAGCGAACAACAGCCAAGAAGTGGATGTTGTTACCGCTGCTGCAGTGACTGCGTCCGTACCAATATCAATACCGATCTTTCTGAATAAGACTGATACACCGTAAGCAAGTGATGCAGCGAGTGGAAATAAAAGATACGGTTTCGGTGCTATAGTACAGCTCATGGAGTCCTTACCGCTCTGCAAGCCAAGAAGCATGCTTCCAGCGAGCACAAGCATAATACCGAAAAATATTTCGGAATCAAGAATCTCACCTAGGAAAATGGCTGCCAGAAATACAGTAAACACCGGATGTGTCAATGTGATAGGGGTGGTGATGTTAGCACCCAACCTAGCCATGCCTTGAAACTGAAATAGCCGGCCAAGTAATGGTGCAAAAATACCAGCGAGTGCGAAATACTGCCACTCCACAGAAGGAGAGATACTACCTTTATCCCTCATCAAGCTCCATGCCCAGAGAAACACCACATTTGTGGTGAGGGTTACCCATAGGGCAGCAAGGGATGAAGCACTTTTACCGGCCATCTTGACGAAAATAAATGTGACAGCAAACATCAGTGACGAGGCTAAAGAAAGTAAGATAGGGATGGCTTCCGAACTCGTCACATCGCCCTCACATAAAAATTAAAAAAGACAGGGAACATATTAGAACCCTGCCTTGATGAGCCAACAAACCCAAAAAATATCTTTAAATAATTACACTACCACTTTATTTGCATATAATCGTAGATGCGGTGTTGCCATTATGGCTAGGGCAACACAAATGGTCGCGATCACTATAGCCCACCAACTTGGCATGATAAAGAGTAGACCGGCCAGGCCAAAGCCAACTCTCGGGAGAGCCTTAGTCAGCTTCTGGCGCCAGAAGCCTTCTACCGCGACACTGAGCAATAGCACTCCCACCACTGCAGAAATGCAAGAAATGGCGATCTCTATCCAGCTACCTACCAGCAGCAAGCCCTCGCCATGCACGAATGCAAACGGCACGATGAAGGCCGTAATGGCCAGTCTCACTGCCCCAGTAGCAATTTCCAGAGGCTTGGCATCGGCGATCGCCGCGGCAGCGAATGCCGCTACGGCAACTGGTGGCGTCATGGCTGAGAGCACGGCAAAATACAGGATGAACATGTTCGCCTGGAGGACACTTAAATCCATGCTCAGCAGAGTGGGCCCGACCAGTACAGCTGCCAAGATGAAGGCTGAGGGTGTCGGCATTCCCATTCCCAGGATGATAGCTAGCATGGCAGAAATGATCAGCGCAATAAACGTGCTATCACCAGCGAGCATAAAGACGAGTTCGGCAAACTTTCCTCCCAGCCCTGTCATGGAAATTCCGCCTATCACCAGTCCAGCCGCCGCGCAGGCTGCCACGACGGACACCATACGCAGCGTGGTAACAGCCAAGGCGTCCCAGATCGCCTTAAGACTCATCCGAGTCGAAGATCGAATTGCAGATACAAGTAGAACCGAGACAGTAGCAATCACCGCCACATAAGTCGGAGAGTAACCCATCACTAGAGCCACTGACAAGGCTACCAATGGAAGAATAAACAAGCCGCCGTTCTTAAGCGTTTGTTGGAGGCGCGGCGTTTCATCCTCCGAGAGCCCCTTCAGGCCGAGTTTCTGTGAGCGCAAATGCACCTGAACATAAACGCAAAGGAAATAAAGTAGCGCCGGAACAATGCCGGCAATTACGATATCGCGGTATTCGATTCCAGTATATTCCGCCATGATAAATGCTGCTGACCCCATCACTGGAGGCAAAAGGCTTCCCCCCGTTGATGCAGCTACTTCAACACTGCCCGATAGCGGTTTGCTGTATCCAAGACGCTGCATAATAGGGATGGTAACGGAGCCCGTTGTGACCACATCGGAGGTAGGACTACCTGACATGGTACCATAAAGGCCAGATGAAATGACGGCGATCTTAGCCGGGCCTCCAGGCTTTCTTCCAGCAATAGCCGACGACAAATTATAGAAAAACTCGGCCCCACCCGCTTTAGACAGAAAGGTTCCGAACATCACGAACAGGAAGGCATAAGTCGCCGCCACCCTGAGCGGTACCCCGAACAATCCATCCGAGGTAAACATCATAATATCAAGGAAGTGATTGTAGCTGACCTCCCTGAAGCCAAATGCACCCGGGAGGGAGTGACCCCAAAGATTGTAGGCGACAAAGACCAACACTACACTGGTAAGACCAAAACCCACGGTGCGACGAGTCGCTTCAATTGTCAGCGCCAAAAGCACGCTAGCCGCTAGCAAGTCCGGCGTCTCCAGTGGATCGAATAGGGTGATCCGCTCGGCTATCCTCTGGCTTTCCATAAAGAAATAAGCACCGACGATGATGCTGGCTACGACAAAGCACCAGTCGATCAGGCTGGGGCGATCCTGCCGCCCCTTGGGCCCAGCACTAATATTGATAAACAAAAGAGCCAACATAGCGGATAGAAAGACGACCATCATGACATAAAGATCAATGTATATGATTGTCGTCGTATAAATGACCGCCAGCGCTACAAGGGCAGCGCATCCATGCACTGCCATACCCAACATCCCTGTCAGGTTCCTCTTGGAGCCGGTCCCCGCTAGCAGAAATAAGATATGACTCATAATTAAGCCTCTTGGCTGAATCATTATTTTAATAACTTATCGGAGGCCTACTTCGCTTAGATAACGTGCGGCGCCATCATGATACGGCACAACTTCAACAGAAGCCATGATTTCCGGTGTCAAAGCTCTCATTGCAGAGTGAACACCAGCAATTTTTTCATAGTTTTCATAAAATGCTTTTGTTAAATCATATGCCATATCCTCATCCATGTCGCTTCGCACAGCCAAGGCAGCACTAACCGTTACAGTCGGGGTGTCGCCTGGCGCCCATTCATAAGCGCCGCCAGGGATAACGAATGGGTTAGTGCCGGTCCTCTCCGCTACTGTATTGATAGTTTCATCAGCCAGTGACAACAGTTTCAAATCAACGCTTGACGCAGCCTGCATGATGGAAGCCTGCCCGACGAAAAGGCTGTTCAAGAACATATCAATCCGGCGATCCTGGATCAGGCTAGTCTGCTCACCTGATGCTGCATAGATGATATCACCTCCCCAGCTCTTGAGTTCATCCGGCCCAGCCCCAATGGTTTCCAACATGACTTCGGCAACATTAGATGCGATATTTCCTCGTCTATTTATGGCTATGGTAAGTGGCTCCTCGACTTCAGAAATATCCTCAAAGTTTTTAATCCCATACCTCTCAGCGACAGACTCCCTTATGACAGCTTGCATAGGAGACCAAGTATAGAGATAAGCAAGCACTCTGATGTCGTCATTTACTGGCTCACGAAACGGTGCTTCACCATCACGAGCCAGTTGCAATACAGAATCCTCAATAATGGCAAGGTTTGCATCATCGCGCTGCAGGATAGCAACGTTGGCAATACCTCCTCCTGACGTTTGGTAAGTAACAGTCGAGCCCGGAAAGTCTTCTTTCAGGGCACTGTCTAGACCCGCACCGAGTAACGACCACAGACCACCTGGGGATGCGCCAGAGACAGTCATGTTATAGCTTTGAGCTGAAGCGACATTCATCATCAGCCCAGGAGCAACAAGGGCCATGGCCATCAAAGACTTCTTGATTGATTTTTTCATTTGTTTACCTTTTGTACTGGCGTCGTCATTGGTTCTACAGGGAATTGCTTGTTTTTGTAAATATGTCGCTGTGCAACGAAAACAATCTTCGTATAAACGCATTTTAGATCTTGAAGCTTTCCAGCGTGGCGGGATGGAACAGTTCCTCCGGCTTCAGGAGCCGCCGGGAAAGTCCCTCCGCATGGTGTTGCTCAAGAAACCTCTCCAGCGTTTGTCGATTGGGAGAAAATCCATAGGACCAGAAATCCTCACCCATCAGGCTCCGAGCGGCTTGGAGCTGGTCCTCGACGAACGGAAGTGTCACCTTGGTTGCTGAGGTATCACTGAGCTTCGCCAGTGCGCTAGCCTTGGATTGCTCGAATGCTTTGTAGACGGAGAACGGTAGCCAGGGATGGCGCTCTACAAGCGTCTTGCGAATACCCAGCAGATGCATGATGGGGAAGATGCCGGTTCGCCGATACCAGTCCGAGGCTGCCTGTTGAGGATCACGGTAGAGGTACCCCACATGAGGATGCCCCTGCATGAAACAGGACGGCGCTCGAGGCCCCATTACCGCATCCAACTCGCCGGAGGCCAGCATACCGGAGAGCGTTTCCCCTTCGGGAATATTCTCCACTCTAACTCCTTCGGGGAGATCGAGGTTGATTTTCTCGACCCGGCCTGGCTCCTCGTAACCGCCACGCATCCAGGTCACATCACGGGGCTGGAGGCCATGATCCTCCTCGAGGAACAAACGGGCCCAGACATTGGCGGTCAACTGATATTCGGGGACTCCAATGCGCTTGCCCCGCAGGTCGGCCGGCGATTCGATGCCGCGATCGGTCCGAATGTAGATGGAGGTATGCCGAAAGGCGCGAGAGGGGAAGACGGGCACCCCAATATAGGGACAATCACCCGCCGCTGTTTTCACGGTGTAGCTGCTCAGCGAGAGCTCCGTGATATCGAAATCGGCATGACGGAAGGCGCGAAAGAAAATCTCCTCCGGATCATGCAGCATGAATACAGGATCCACACCATCGATCTGCACCTCTCCATCGATCAATGGTCTCACGCGGTCGTAATTGCCGACGGCAACCGAAAGTTCCAGCTTGTTCATCAGGGCTCCTACTTTGTTATCCGTGATTCGGAACGTTCAGCAACATGAATGGGGTTGCTCCTTGGCTCAGCGTATCTATTTCCTAACGGTAGTAGTGGTGCGGCTCGCCGTCATACAGCTCCGCCTCTTCCGGAGCGGTACCCAATTGACGCCAATCCTCTTCTTTGGGGACGATACCCTGGAAGGACTTGAGCTTGTAATGCGGAATCCGCGGCTCCTTAGTGCCAATGGCTGGCCCTCCTTGCTGCATGGTCTTGGCAGCCTGCACCATCTGGCGACGGAATTCGACGATCGCCAGGTCACTCGCACCGAGACGATCATGGGTACGATCGGCAATCGGGCCCATGGTTTCCCACATCGCGATGTCCTGATTGGGGATGCCCTTGATCCCGGTGAAACTTGTACCGAGTTGCATGATGCGGCGATCCTGCCAGTAGTTGTTTTCGCGGGTGCGGAACTTGCGGAAGTGCTCGTCGACATCGATCCCGATCTGCGTGCCGAGGAACTTACGCCAGGACTCTGTATCAGGCGTGGTACTCGCGTCGCCCCATGCGATGAAGTGGAACGCTGTATGGGTGTCATCGATCGGCACGTGCAGGATCGCGATATCGTAGAGGTTGTTGGGTGGAATCTGCACGGTGTAGGGGGCTATGAACAGCGTGGTGCGCACGTAATCATGCGTCTTGGCGTCCTTGATCGGACGACGTATCGCGGCATAGCGAAAACCGAACGGCGTGGGCTGCACCTGCAGACGCGGTGCCTTGTCCGTGGACGGGCGTAGCCAGAGCTTGTCGGTGGCCTCGGCACCATCCTTGCGGGCCGGCACCATGTCGGTGGAATGCAGGCTCGAGGAGTGGGCCGAGTCGATGGCGCCCTCGAGGATCTGGGCCCAGTTGCAATCGACAATCACCTTAGAGATGGACACCTTGGTTTCCGGCGTCGGCTGGAACACTGGCGGCATGAACTCCGGCTGCTCCTCGGGAGGCCCCATATAGACCCAGACAAAACCGGCCGCCTCATGGGTGGGGTACGCCTTGTGCTTGACCTTCTCGGTCATCTTCGATTCGGGTGGTTCGGAAGCCATCTCCAGGACATTGCCCTCGACATCCATCTTCCAGCCATGGTATAAGCAGCGCAGTCCACACTCCTCGTTACGACCCAGCACCAACGACGCGCGCCGATGCGGGCACATCTCGTCCAGCACCCCTACGCGCCCTTCGGTATCGCGGAAAGCCACCAGATCCTCACCGAGCAGCCGAACCCGCACCGGATCACCGTCCGGCTCCTCGATTTCCTCGGATAGGCAAGCGGGCAGCCAGTGACGACGCATAATCTGCCCCATGGGCGCATCACCTTCAACACGGCACAGCAGGTCGTTCTCTTCTTGTGTCAGCATAAGGCACGGTCTCCGTTTCAAGGGGTAGTGAGCTATATGAGCAGCTCTCGCCGATAAACTTAGATATCTAACTTCTATGCCTAACCATAGCGCCTCGATCGGCCATGTCAAACAGACTAAAGTCGCATCCTCGTGGATCGGACACCGCGATGCTGACGTAGCCCCTCCCTCCAGCTGCACCTAGCTGTGTAAACCCATCAGGTTGTTCACGGAAAGGCCCAGCCGGCTAACCGGAGGGTGATAGTCCAGGCTGGCATGCGGCCGATTCCAGTTGTACTGATGAAGCCAGGCAGGCAGGTGCCTGCCGCGTTCTTCCGAGCTGCCGTAGGAGCGAGCGTAGGCCCACTCACGTAGCGCCGTCTGGATGAACCGCTCTGCCTTGCCATTGGTGCGTGGACTTATGGCTTGGTCCGACGGTGTTTCAGCCTCAGCCGCCGGCACAGGCGCTGCAAGCGCCGGGAGCGGTAGCAGGCACCGTTGTCGGTGAGCACCCGGGTAAAGCGGACACCCAGGCTGGCGTAATAACGCACGGCCTGGAGCAGGGCCAGGCAAGCGTTCCAGCCCGTTTCGTCCGGGTGAAAGCTGCTGAAGGCCACCCGCGAATGATTGAACCGTACCGGCTTTTTCGGGAGTTATCGCCAAATCTGGTGGATGGCGATCAGGCCGCACTCCTGTCTGATTGATCAACTACTTGCTCCCCGTCCTGGAACTTGACGTTGCTGACGACCAGTTCCAGCTTCTGGAAGTGCTTGATCCTCCTCCATCGCTTTTGGGCGCTCTGGAGCAGCTTGAAGACCATCGCCAGGGTCGTCGCTCGGGAGCCGCAGTTCCGGCTCCGCTTGGTCCTCAGCCGGACCGTGGCGAAGGTCGACTCGATCGGGTTGGTGGTGCGGATATGCACCCAGTGCTCTGCCGGGTAGTCGTAAAACGCCAGCAGCTCGTCCCGATCCTTGGCCAGGCACGCCATCGCCTTGGGGTACTTGGCCTCGAAACGTTTCACCGTGCGATCAAAAGCCTTGTGCGCCCCGTCGCGGGTCTCGGCCATCCAGATTTCATGGAAGTCAGCCTTGACCTTCGGCTGAACAGATTTCGGCAGCTTGTTCAGCATGTTAGCCGTCTTGTGGACCCAGCAGCGCTGATGATCGGTTGCCGGGTAAATCTTGCTCAGCGCCGCCCAGAACCCCATGGCACCGTCGCCTACTGCCAGCTTGAGAGCCTGGGTCAAGCCACGCTCTCGCAGACCTGTCAGCAGGGTCTCCCAGCTGGCTGCCGACTCGCGGAAGCCGTCCTCGACAGCCGCCAGCTCCTTGCGGCCCTGCTCGGTGACGCCGATGATCACCAGCAGGCACAGGCGGTCGCCCATGCGGATGTTGCTGTACACGCCGTCGGCCCACCAGTAGACGTAGCGTTTGTCGGCAAGGTCCCGCTTCTGCCACTCGGCATGCTCGTCTTCCCACTGCTTCTTGAGCCGTGGCACCGTGTTGGCTGACAACCCCTTGGCCTGGTCGCCCAGCAGCGCCGCCAGGGCCTCCTGATAGTCGCCGGTGGAGATCCCCTTCAGGTAGAGCCAGGGGATCAGCTCCTCGATGCTGCGGGCCCGCTTCAGGTAGGGCGGCAGCAGGCTGCTGTTGAACCGAACGCCACCGCCGCTGCGGTCGCGCACCTTGGGCACCTGCACGCTGACATCCCCGATCCCGGTCTGGACGGTGCGCTCTGGCAGGTAGCCATTGCGGACCACGGCTTGGCGCCCATCATCAAGCCGTTGGTCGGCGTACTGTGCCAAGAAGGTGGCCAGTTCGGCCTCGACGGCCTTGGCGATCAGGTCACGGGCGCCTTGGCGCAGCAGCTCGTGCAGCGGGTCAGCGACCTGGGGTTCTGGTTGTGAAAGAGCCCGGAGGGTAGAATCGGTCATGGCGTATCCACTCGTGTTGATTGAGATCTTGGTCGTGATCAATCAACAGGATACGCCACCCTTCCTACCCCCTCCCGTACACCAGAAATCACCATAGCTCGTGTTCTCACCGGCCCTCTGGACTTGTCGCATGCTGTGCCGCTTTCGCCACGTCCGATAGTGCTGGCAGAACTGGCTGTACCGGTAGGCCTTGTCGCCGTGAACCTCGTCGTGCTCCGCCCACACCAGTTACAGGGTCACGCCCTGCGCTTGAGCGCCTGGTGGACCTGGAAGTAGCCCGGTGCCGTGAATCGCAGCGGCGGTGTCTTGGCCTGAAACAGCCGCGTCTCCAACGCCGCCTCGCCGACGCCGCGGGCGGATCAGCATCATCCCGGCATCGCCGAGGCGCTGGGCCGGCTGCATGAGACCCTCAACCTGCGCGATGACTTCGAACCGGCCAGCAGCGAGCGCACCTTCCAACTGGCGATGACCGATATCGGCGAGATCGTCTTCCTGCCGCGGCTGCTCGAGCACCTGGCCAGGGAGGCGCCCGGCATCCGGCTCAGCACGGTGCGCAGCCATCGGGAGGACCTGAAACGGGAGATGGAGGAGGGGCGGATCGACCTGGCCGTTGGCCTGATCCCCCAGCTGGGGGCAGGCTTCTACCAGTAGCGGCTCTTCGTGCAGCGCTATGTCTGCCTGATGCGGGCGGGCCACCCGCTGGCGGCGGGCGACTTCAGCATGGAGGCCTTCATGGCGGCCACCCACGCGGTGGTGGTGGCGAAGGCCACCGGGCACGGCATCGTCGAGGAGCAGCTCGCCCGGGCGGGCATCGACCGCCCGGTCCGCCTGCAGCTGCCCCACTTCGCCGCCGTGCCCTACATCATCAGCGAGAGCGACCTGGTGGTGACGGTGACCGACAAGTTCGCCGAGGCGACCCGGAGACGCTTCGGCCTGGCGGTGCGCGAGCACCCCCTGCCCTTTCCCGAGATCCCCATCAACCTCTTCTGGCACCGCCGCTACCACCGCGACGCCGGCAACCGCTGGCTGCGCGGCCTGCTCTTCGCGATGTTCGCCGAATAGAAAGAGGGGGCACCTGCCCTGGCAGATGCCCCCTCGTGATGGCCGCATAAGCAGGGTCAGTCGGCGATCTTCAGCACCGGCTTGACGGTGGTGCCGTTCTTCGAGTCCTCGAAGGCCTCGTTGATCTGCTCGGGGGCGTAGAACTTCACCAGCCGATCGAAGGGGAAGCGCCCCTCCTTGAAGTAGGCCACCAGCTGCGGGATGAAGACCCGCGGCACGGAGTCGCCCTCGATCACCCCGATCATCGACTTGCCCTCGGCCATCAGGTCGTGGTGCACGTCCAGGGTCACCTCGGGGGTGACGCCGACGATGGCCGAGACGCCCAGCGGCTTGAGCGCCTGCAGCGACTGGCGCACCACCACCGGCACCCCGGTGGTCTCGACGGCGAACTGGCTGCCGCCACCGGTGATCTCACGCACCCGCTCGATGGTGTCTTCCTGCTGGCCGTTGATCGCATGGGTAGCACCCAGCTCACGGGCCAGCTCGAGACGGCTGTCGTGAACGTCCACCGCAATGATGTGCCGGCAGCCGGCAATGCGGGCCGCCATGATGGCGGAGAGCCCTACGGCCCCGCAGCCATAGACCACCAGGCTCGACCCGAACTCGGGCTTGAGCCGGTTGAGCACGGTGCCGGCGCCGGTCTGGATGCCGCAGCCCAGCGGGCCCAGCAGCGCCAGGTCCACCTCCGGGTCGACCTTGACCGCGTTGCGGGCGCTGACCACGGCATGGGTGGCAAACGACGACTGGCCGAAGAAGGTGGCCAGCGCCTCGCCGTCCCGTGCCAGGCGGTGGCTGCCGTCATCCATGGCGCCGCCGAAGTTGAGCGCGTTGAAGGTATCGCAGACGGTGGGGTGGCCGGTCAGGCAGTGGCCGCAGCCGCCACAGTGGCCAAACGACAGCACCACGTGGTCGCCCACCTCGAGCCCGGTCACCCCCTCGCCGAGTGCCTCCACCACGCCGGCCCCCTCGTGGCCCAGCACGATGGGGAAGGGCGCGATGCCCAGATCCCGGGCCACCGCATCAGTATGGCAGACGCCCGTGGCCACGATGCGCACGCGAATCTCGCCCAGGGCGGGCTCGGCCAGCTCGACCGCCTGCCATTCGAAGTCATGCCCCAGCGCCTGGGTCACAGCTGCCTTGATCTGCATGGATAGTCTCCTCGCCTTGATGATTCGAAAGCCGGGCCACCCCGAGGTGGCCCGGTGCACGCGGTCTCAGAAGGGATAGCCACGCGGCGCGTGCTGCACGCTGATCCAGTGGTCGGTGGTGAACTCCTCGATGGCCCAGTCGCCGTTGAAGCGGCCCAGGCCGGAGTTCTTCTCACCGCCGAAGGGCACGTGAGCCTCATCGTTGACCGGCATGTCGTTGACGTGGGTCATGCCCGCCTTGATGCCCTGGGCGAAGCGCAGGCCGCGGGCCAGGTCGCCGCTGAACACCGCGCTGGAGAGGCCGTACTCTGTGCCGTTAGCCAGTTCCAGGGCGTGGGCCTCGTCGCGGGCCTTCTGGATGCCCACCAGCGGACCGAAGATCTCCTCGCGGCTGATCTCCATCTCCGCGGTGACGTCGCCGAACACATGGGGCGGCACCAGCTGACCCTGGATCTCGCCCTCCAGCAGCACGGTCGCGCCCTCGCGCTTGGCGGTGGCGATCTTCTCCTCCAGCCCCTCGCGCTGCTTGGCGTTGATCACCGGGCCCACCACGGTGGCCATGTCATCGGGGTCGCCCACCTGGAGCCCCTTGACCTTCTCCACGAAGCGCTCGACGAAGGCGTCATAGCGGCTCTCGTCCACGATGATGCGGTTGACCGCCATGCAGATCTGGCCCTGGTGCAGGAACTTGCCCATGGCCGCGGCATTCACCGCCTGCTCGATATCGGCGTCGTCCAGCACCACGAAGGGGCTATTGCCGCCCAGCTCCAGGGAGACCTTCTTGATATGCTCGCCGCCGCTGGCGATGCGGCCGATGCCGCGGCCCACCTGGGTGGAGCCGGTGAAGGAGATCAGGCGCGGCACCCGGTGCTCGACGAAGGCGTCGCCGATCTCGCTGCCGGCACCCACCACCACGCTGAGCAGCCCCTCGGGCAGGCCGGCCTCCTCGAAGATCTTCGCCAGCAGCAGGCCGCCGGTGACCGGCGTGTCGCTGGCCGGCTTGACCACCACGGCATTGCCCAGGGCCAGCGCCGGGGCGATGGAGCGCTGGGAGAGGTGCAGCGGGAAGTTCCAGGGGCTGATCACGCCGACCACGCCCAGGGGCTTGCGATAGACGCGGTTCTCCTTGCCCGGCACGTTGGAGGCCAGGGTCATGCCGTGGACCCGGCCCGGCATGCTGGCGGCCTCCAGGGTGATCCCGCGGGCCGCACCCCACTCGACGTTGGCCTTGAGTCGGGTACTGCCCGACTCGCGGATCAGCCAGTCGATGATCTCCTCCTTGCGGGCATCGAAGATCGCCACAACGCGCTGCAGCAGGGCGCTGCGCTGGGCCGGCGGGGTCGCCGCCCAGGCGGCCTGAGCCTTCTCGGCGGCCAGGAAGGCGGCGTCGAGGTCATCCCGAGTGGCCAGCTGGATCTCGAGCAGCTCGCTGCCGTCGTAGGGGCTGGTCACGCGGGCGGTGCGCTCGCCGCTGCCCTTGCGCCACTCGCCGGCGATGGGCTGAAGCTGAAAGTCGCTGTATGCAGTGCTCATCTGATCTCTTCCTTACGGTCGGTTCATCGACGGACGGTTACAGGCGAATGCCGGACTTGCCCGGGGAGAGAATCCCGTTGGGGTCCAGGGCACGCTTCAGGGTGGTGTGTACCTCGCGCAGCGGCTCGCCGAAGGTGCCGGCCACCTGCTCCATGAACTCGTTGTTGGTACGGTAGAGGCCATAGCCGCGCTTGGCGAACTCGTCGATCAGCTCGGCGAAGCAGTCGTGGGCGCGCCGGGTCTCCTCCGGGTCCTGGCGGTTGTAGAGCAGGTCGATGACGTGGTGCATATCGCGCCAGCCGACGATGTACTCGGCCACGTAGTCGAAGCCGTACTTGCCGAGGATCTGCTGAGCCAGCTCGGTCTGGTCGCGGGTCTCGCTGCCCTTGGCCTGGGAGACCGGGGCGAACCACATGGAGCCGCCGCCCCCGCGCCAGTTATAGAGGCCGAACTCCTGCAGGTTCATCTCACCCTTCATCAGCGCCGAACGGTACTCGAAGCCGCCGCCGCGCTTCTCGGCTTCCGCGCCGAACATGATCTGGGCCTTGCCGCTCTTGCTGAAGGCCTGCTCGATGATGTTCCAGTTGACCTCGATCTGCTCCGGCGTGCCGTAGAGGGCGGCGTAGATGTTCCACTCGCCGATCCCCTCGTCCTGCTTGATGCGCTCGATGGCCTCCCGCGGGATGGACTCGGTGCCGTCGTAGTAGGCCTTGCGCTCCACGTGGGTACCGGCATCCCACAGGGTGTGCACGATCACCACGGCGTTGGGGATGATCTGCGCGATGCGCAGCGGGCGCATGATCTCGACGATCTCCTCGATATCCTCCGGATCGGGGTACTGGATCAGGAAGGGGCGATAGGCCGGCGGCTCCGGCATCAGCCACAGCCCCATCTTGGTGACGACGCCGTAGTTGGACTGTGAGAAGAGGCCGTCCAGGTAGGGGCCATAGCCCCACTTGAAAACCTGCCAGGAGGTCGAGTTCTCGATGCCGCCCATCCCGGTACGGATCATCTCGCCGTTGGCCAGCACCACCTCCATGCCGCACTGGAACATGAAGTGCTCGCCATAGGGGGTGTAGCCCACGCCGCGATCCAGGGTGTTACCCACCGGGCCGGCGATGGCCGAGGGGGCCGGCACCGAGAGCCACAGCTTGTGGCCCTTCTCCTGGATGTAGTCGTAGAGCTGCTGGTAGGTGACGCCGGGCTCCACCAACGCGGTGCAGGAGTCCGGATCCACCTCGAGGATGCGATTCATGCGGTGCAGGTCGAGGATCACCTGGCCGGTCTCCCCCGGCGCCGCCGAGCCGTAGCCCAGGTTCTTGCCGGTGGAGATGGTCCAGATCGGCACCTTGAACTCGTTGCAGGTGCGCACGATCGCCTGGACCTGCTCGGCGCTGGTCGGCATCACCGCCGCCGAGGGAATGTAGTCGCGGTCGTCGCCGGCCATCATGATCTTGGTGTAGGGCGCCAGCTGGCTCCCTTCGGTCAGGACGCTGTCGGCCCCGACAATCTCGCGAAAACGGCTCAGGGCGGTGTCGAAGTCCGCCTCGCTGACGCCCTTGGGAAGAATGCGCTGTGTCGTGCTCATGGGGTGTTCTCTCGCTTGTTGTAGTAGGGGCTCAGACCCGGACCAGGAAGCTCAGCTCGCGGGCACCGGTATCGGCAGGGCGGCGGAACTGGCGCGCCTCGCGACCGGCCGCGCCGGCCAGCGCCAGGCGGGCGTACTCGCGTCCCAGAGCGGACTGCCAGCTGCCGCCGGAGAGCGCCAGCGGCTCGGCGACCGGGCCGCGGTGGCTCACCAGGTGGTGGCGACCCTCGTCATGGCGCCCCAGGGCCAGGATCTGTCCCCGGCCGGCCAGCAGGCTGGTCAGCAGCACCAGGCCCGCCTCATCGGTGAAGCCGGTGATCAGGGTCCCCGCCGGCAGCGCATTGAGCGCCAGGGGGTCGAGGCGCCCCTCGTAGCGCGGCTCCCAGCCCTGCTGGCGCAGCCCCAGGCCCAGCTCGGTGGCCGAGCGGTCCACGCCGTAGAGGCGAATCGCCCCATGGATGGGCGCCCCGCCCGGGGTCGCCTGGCCGGCCCAAGCGGCGGCCATGGTCAGCGGTACCGCCGAGCCCAGCAGCAGGCCATTCTTGAGCAGCTGTCGACGCGTCAGTTTCATGGCCTCACTCCTCGCCAGCGGCGGTGTCGGCAAAATCACCGCGGGCCAGAGCCGCGCTCAGGGCATCGAGCTCGGTGTCGCTGATCTTGGCCGGGCGGAAGGAGGGCATGGCGGCCCGACCGTTGCGCACGGTCATGCGGATGTAGTTGACCCAGGCCTCCTGGGCCGCCTCGGGAAAGGCGTTGGTGATCACCGGGCCGACCGCCTTGTCCGGGGCGTGGCAGTGGGCGCAGACCTGGCGGTAGACCTCGGCGGGCTCGCGGGCATCCGGCTCGCCGGCCGAGAGCGTGGTGGGCAGCAGCAAGGCACCGAACAGGGCCAGGGCCCCGAGCCGGTACGCGGAGAGGTGCCGTGAGGGCGGCGTTTTTGTGTGTTGCATGTCAGTGTCACCCGTCTTGTCGTCAAGGGCATGTCATCAGCAGAGCAGGCCGCCCATCACTCTTATACTTTCGTATAAAACAAAGGGTTAGCACCCGGCTCCACGCCATTACCCTGTCAAGAACCGTGCCGGATTCGGAAAGATGCGAGGCATCAACGACCTAGGGAGGCGCTTCGGCCCTTCTCGTGCGCTTGACGGACAGGTGTTCGATATTTTCGCTTAATCATTTGATGAGCCCGTGACCAAATCAGCATCTCCGCCGACAGGTTCTCGTCGCCCGCGCGGCCCCGCCCGGCGACACGGGATGCTATCCTGTGCCGGTTCGCTTCCCGGTGTTCAGCGAGACCGCCATGCCCGCCATTCCCCATGACTACCCCAGCGCCCGCGACCTGATGGATGCCCTGCGCTTCCTGCCGGAAGAGGGGCAGATCTGGCTGGGCGAGCAGCGCATGCTGCTGATGTCTCTTCAGGCATCGGCCTTCTTCCGCAACGAGCTGGTCACTACGCTGGGCATCGAACGCGCTCGGGGCGTCTTCATTCGCCTGGGCTACTACTCCGGGCTGCAGGATGCCGAGCTGGGCGAGGCGCTGCGCGGCAAGGCGCTGGGCCTGCGCGACAGCTTCCTGGCCGGCCCCCAGCTGCATGCCCTGCAGGGGCACGTGCAGGCGATCCCGGTCCGGGTCGAGATCGACCCCGAGCACAACCGCTTCCACAGCGAGTTCATCTGGAAGGGCTCCTTCGAGGTGGAGGTGTGGCGCCCCCGGGGCGTGCAGGCCACCCCGGTCTGCTGGACGCTGCTGGGCTACGCCTCCGGCTATGCCACCCAGCTGCTGGGACGCGAGGTGCAGTATCGGGAAGTGGAGTGCATGGGCTGCGGCGATGCCCAGTGCCGCATCGAAGGGCGGTTTGCCGAGGAGTGGTCGGATCATGAGGCCTTCTCGGCCCTGCTGCGCGAAGCCCCGCTGATCGACGAGCTCTACGACCTGCAGGCTCGGGTGGCCACCCTGGAGGGAGATCTCGCCCGGCGACCCCGCGACGAGGACTGGGGCCCCATCGGTTCGGCCCCGGCCTTTCGCGAGATGCTCGCCATGCTCGACAGCGCCGCCGCCGCCGAGGTGCCGGTGCTGCTGCTGGGCGAGACCGGCACCGGCAAGGAGATCCTGGCCCGGCGCCTGCACGACCACAGCCAGCGCGCCGAGGGCCCCTTCATCGCCGTCAACTGTGCCGCCATCCCGCCGGAGCTGATCGAGTCGGAGCTGTTCGGCGTGGAGAAGGGCGCCTACACCGGCGCGACCCAGTCACGCCTCGGGCGCTTCGAGCGCGCCCACGGGGGCACTCTCTTCCTGGATGAGCTGGCCGAGCTCTCGCCCCGCGCCCAGGCGGCGTTGCTGCGCGCCCTGCAGGAGCATCAGATCGAGCGCGTCGGCGGCCAGGAGGTCAGGGAGGTGGATGTCCGGGTGGTGGCCGCCACCCACACCGATCTTCACCAGCGCGTCGAGGAGGGCCGCTTCCGCCGTGACCTGTTCTTCCGCCTCAACGCCTTCACCCTGACGGTGCCGCCCCTGCGCGAGCGCCGCGAGGACACTTCCGCCCTGGCCGAGCACTTCCTCGCCCGCTGCGAGCACCACTACCAGCGGCGCACCCTCGGCTTCTCCGACCAGGCGCGCGCGGCCATGCTCCAGTACGCCTGGCCGGGCAACGTGCGCGAGCTCAAGAACACCATCGAGCGCGGCGTGATCCTGACCGCGGATCACAAGCACATCACCGAGCGTGCGCTGTTCGGCGACTACCAGGTGCCGACGCTGCAGCGGGAGAAGAGCCAGGGGCTGGACGACCAGGGGCGCCTGGTCGAGTCGGCGGACGCCTCGCACGAGGACGCCTCGCCTCGCCGGCATATCCAGGCGCTGTTCGACGCCGGGCTGACGCCGGAGGATATCGAGAGGGAGATGCTGGTGGCGGCCCAGGCCGCAAGTGACGGCAATATCGCCGCCGCCGCTCGCCGCCTGGGCATGACCCGCCCCGCCTACGCCTACCGGCTGAAGAAGTACGGGCTGCGCTGAAGGCGGGCGCTCGATCGGCGCCCGCCAGTCTCAAGCCTGATTCAGGACGCGACCGGGCTTGCCCAGGCCGCCCGGGTGCTGTGCACGGCGCTCTTGTGGGTGATCTGCCAGCGGCCGTCGAGCTTGAGCAGCGCCAGCACGTCCACCCAGGAGTCGGCCGGGGTCTCGGTGTTGTCGAAGCCCAGCAGCACGCTGGCCACCTCGCCGGCCTGGGTCACCTGGATGACGCGACCGCGCACCTGCCGGTGGCTGGCCGCCCAGCGCTCGAAGCGGTCGCTGATCAGGTCCTTGCTGAAGCCGCCCTCGGCGTCCACTGCCAGGATCCAAGCGTCCTCGTGGAAGGCCTCCTCGAGCTTGTCCCGACGACCCTGAAAGCCCTCCACATAGCCCTGCACCACGCGGACGATCTCGTCATGGTCGGGCGTACGTTCGTCGACTGTCGTGTTCATGCGCTTCCCCTCCTGGTATCGAAGTCATGCAAACGCCGCCTGCCGTGAGACGGCAGGCGGCGTGCACCCCGTGCGGTTGGATCAGGCGGGCTGGCCGAGGCCCAGGATCTCGCGAGCCTGCTGCCAGGTGGCCACCGGACGCTCGTACTTCTCGCACAGCGCCACGGCACGCTCGACCAGGGCCGCGTTGGAGGGGGCCAGGGTGTCGCGGTCGATGCGCACGTTGTCCTCGAGGCCGGTGCGGGTATGGCCGCCGGCGGCGATGGACCACTCGTTGAGCTTGAGCTGGTTGGAACCGACACCGGCGCCGCACCACTGGGCATCCGGCGCCAGGCGCTTGAGGGTCTCGATGTAGAAGTCGAAGGTCGGCTTGTCGGCCGGCATGGCGTTCTTCACGCCCATCACGAACTGCACGTAGAGCGGCGCCTTGAGCTTGCCCTGCTTCGACAGGTTGACCGCCTGGTGGATGTGCGACAGGTCGAAGGCCTCGATCTCGGGCTTGATGTCGTACTTGAGCATCTCGCCGGCCAGCCAGTCGACCAGCTGGGGGGAGTTCTCGTAGACCCGGTTGGGGAAGTTGTTGGAGCCCACCGACAGGCTTGCCATGTCGGGCTTGAGCGGCAGCATGCCGCCACGCTCCTCGCCGGCCCCGGAGCGGCCGCCGGTGGAGAGCTGGATGATCATGCCCGGGCAGTGCTTCTTCAGGCCTTCCACCAGGCGCGCGAACTTCTCCGGGTCGGAGCTGGGGGTCTGGTCATCGTTGCGCACGTGGCAGTGGGCGATGGTCGCTCCGGCCTCGAAGGCCGCCTGAGTGCTCTCGATCTGCTCCTCGACGGTGATCGGCACGGCCGGGTTGTTTTCCTTGCGCGGCAGGCTGCCGGTGATGGCGACACAGATGATGCAGGGGTTGGACATGGTGATCTCTCTTGGTACCGAAGCGGTACCGTGGCTCTATTGTCATCAGGGGGATTTCCCCCGCGGCTGGTGCTCGGCGTCAGCAACGCCGAACGCCGCCCCGGGGGGCGGCGCGGATGACCGGGACCCTGAAGACCAGGGCGCCCAATCAGAAATCGAAGAAGACGGTTTCACCCTCGCCCTGCAGGCGAATATCGAGGCGATAGCGCACCTTGCCGTCGACCTCCTCGCGCCGGGCGATCAGGGTCTGGCGGCGGGTCGGCGACTCGATGCGGGTCAGCACAGGGCACTTGCCGTTGGCCTCGGCCTCGTCCTCGAAGTAGAGGCGCGTCTGCAGGTGGATGTTGATGCCCCGGGCGAAGATCGTCAGGTTGATGTGCGGTGCCTGGGACTGCCCGCTGGCATGGGCCACCGAGCCCGGCTTGATGGTCTTGAGCGACCATTCGCTGCCGTGGTCGAAGGTTGTGGCGGTGCGACCGAAGCTGTTGAACGGCTTCTTCAGGTCGAACTCGCGCTGGTACTCGCCATTGGCATCGGCCTGCCAGGCCTCGATGAAGGCGTCGCGCACCAGGTCGCCGTTGCCGTCGATCACGGTACCGACGATCTCGATCTGCTCACCCTCGGCCCCATCACGGGCCATCTCGTTCCAGATCTCCTCGTCGCGGGTCGGGTTACCGGCGGCGGCCAGGGCCAGGCCGATATGCACGTAGGGCCCGGCGGTCTGGGAAGCGGTCTCGCGAAGCATCAGTTCGCTGGTGGGTCGGGAATTCGGCTGGTTCATCTCGTTGCCCCTGTCACTGATTCTCGAAATAGGTCTGCAGCTCGCCTCGTACCACCAGGTCGAAGCGATAGGCCAGGCAGTCCATGGGGTTGCTGCGGGCCATGTCCAGGCGACCGATCATGGTCTCGACGGCGTCGCGATCCTTGATGGTGTTGACGATGGGGCACAGCGGAATCAGCGGATCGCCCTCGAAGTACATCTGGGTGATCAGGCGCGTGGAGATCGACGGCCCCATCACCGAGACGTGGATATGGGACGGACGCCAGCTGTTCATGTCGTTCGGCCAGGGATAGGGGCCCGGCTTGATGGTGCGGAAGCGGTACCAGCCCTGGTCATCGGTCAGGCAGCGGCCCACGCCGCCGAAGTTGGGATCCAGCGGCGCCAGGTAGCGGTCGTTCTTGTGGCGGTAGCGGCCGCCGGCGTTGGCCTGCCACATCTCCACCAGGGTGTGGGGCACCGGCTTGCCGAACTGGTCGACCACGCGGCCGAACATGATGATGCGCTCGCCCTGGGGAAGGCCCTGACCCTGAGTGAAGTTGAGCAGCAGGTCGTTGTCGTGGGGGCCCATGCGCAGATGCCGGAAATCGGGACCGGAGAGCTCCGACACGGTGGGCTTCTGCATGCTGACCAGGGCCTGCTGCGGGGAGCGGGCCACGGAGGTCTTGTAGCCGGGGGCATAGGCCGGCGGATGCCAGTTGCGGTCGCGCTCGACGAAGCGCTTGTTCTCTTCCTGCATGACGATCGTCTCCGGGGGTGGATGATTGACCTGGGTCAGTGTCGCGGCATTGACACCGGCTGACCATTGACGTCTCGGCCACCCGATATAACCCCCAGGTTATGGGAAGGCACCGTTCTCACTTCAGGCTGGCCGCCACCTGCCTCAGGCGCTCGCAGAAGGCCTCCAGCGCCAGCGAGGGTCGCAGGGTGGCATTGAGGCAGAGCCCCACCGAGCCGCCCTGCTGCTCCAGGGGCAACGCCAGCTCGCAGAGCTCTCCTGCCGCCACGCTCCCTTCCACGGCCTCCTCGGGCGCCACCCAGATCGCATCGCTGCCCAGGGTGTAGCCGCGACTCAGCGGCAGCGACAGCGTCTCCAGCCGCCGCGCCGGCAGGACCAGGGCGTGGCTCAGGCAGAAGCTGTCCACCTGCTGGCGCAGGGTCGTCTGGGGCGGCGGCAGCACCCAGGGGTAGGCGCCCAGCGCGTCGGCCGGCAGCGGGCTCACGCCGGCCAGCGGGTGGCCGGCACGCACCATCAGCAGCAGCCGCTCGTAATAGAGGTGCTCGAAGGCCAGGTCCTGGATCTCGCGCGCCTCGGTCATGCGCCCCACCACCAGGTCCAGCTCGCCGCGGCGCAGCCGCGAGAGCAGGAAGGCGCTGGGGCCGGTCACCACGTTCACGCCGACGTCGGCATGCTCCGCCCCCTCCGCGTGCCAGCGCCGCAATGCCTCGGGCAGCAACCGACTCTCCACGGTGGAGAGCGCCCCCACCCGCAGCGGACGCTCGCCATCGCGGGCCTCGCCGATGGCGCCGACCCCCTCCTCCAGGGCGCGAATGGCAGGGCCGGCATGGCGCAGCAGGGTCAGGCCCGCCTGGGTCAGCGCCACCCCCTTAGGGGTGCGCTCGAACAGGCTGGCCGTCAGGATCTCCTCGAGCTCACGGATGGTCTTGGAGATCCCCGGCTGGGTGATCGCCAGGCGCTCGGCGGCACGTGCAAAGCTGCGCTGCCGGGCGACCTCCAGGAAGGCCTGCAGGTGACGCAGCTTGATCCGGGCATTGAGCATGTCCACCTCCTGCCGGCGCCCACAGGGGGCGTCGAGACAGCCCCGCCAGGGAGCGGGGCGCGACCGTCACCTAGCGGGCATCACCCCAGCCCAGCTCCTTGGCCAGGGCGAAGGCGTGGTTGGCCGCCGGCACGCCGCCATAGATGGCCACGTGCATCAGCACCTGACGCAGCTCCGCCTCGGTCAGGCCGATGCGCTTCGCCGTCTTGAGGTGCAGCGTCAGCTCCTCGCGGCCCAGCGCGGCCAGGATGCCGGTGGTGATCATGCTGCGCTCGCGACGGGTCAGGTCGTCGTTGCTCCACAGCTCGCCCCAGGCCAGGCGGGTGATCATCTGCTGGAAGGGGGCGTCCAGGCTGGTGGCGTTCTCGGTGGAGCGCGCCACGTGGGCCTCGCCCAGCACCTGCTTGCGGGTCTCAAGGCCCGTGGCGTAGTCGACGCCCTGATGGCCGACATCGCCCAGGTCCACCGCCATCACCGCCAGCAGCTTCTCGGCGAACAGGCCGGGCACCTCCACGGAGGGCACGTGACCGACGCCCTCGAGGATCTCGAGGGGCGCGCCGTCGAGCTCCGCGGCCAGGGCCTCGAGGGTCGCCGGCGGGGTAGCAAGGTCCTCGCTGCCGCCCAGCAACTGCACCTTCACCGGCTTGCCGCTGAGCTTGCCGGTAAAGGCGTGGCTGCCCAGCATCTCGCACAGCCTGGCGTAGGCGTCATCGTCGCCGCGGCCCATCTGGGTGCACCAGCCCGCCTTGAGGGCAGGCTCCGCCTCGAAGCAGGCCGGGGCGAACCAGCGCGGCACGATCTCCTCGGACATCGCCGCCAGGCCTTCCTGGCGGATGCGGCCGGCGCGGGTGTTCCACAGTTCGGCATTGCCGATCACCGCCCCGGTGTTGGTCAGGGTGGCGGAGAGCAGGCGCTCGGCGTGCTCGCTGATCAGCTGCTGGCCCACCACGCCGCCGATGGAGGTGCCGGCGAAGTGGAAGCGCTCGGCACCGGCGAGATCGGCCAGGGCCAGGGCCTCGGCGGCCAGGTCGACCGGGGTGACCGGACGCTCGCCCCAGGCCTGGCTGGCGCCGTGGCCGGGCAGGTCCCAGGTCAGCACCCGGTAGCGCGGCAGCAGCGCCGGCAGGACGTCGTCCCATACCGCCTGGCTCATCCCCAGGGGGTGCGCCAGCACCACCAGGGGGTTGGCCTCGCTGCCGAGCAGGCGATAGGCGACGCTGCGCCCGTTGATGTTCAGAAATGCCATGGAAACTCTCCTGTTAAACCCGCTCGATCAGGGTAGCAATGCCCTGCCCCACGCCCACGCACATGGTGCACAGGGCGTAGCGCTTGCCGCTCTTCTGCAGCTCATGGGCGGCGGTCATCAGCAGGCGGGCGCCGGACATGCCCAGCGGGTGGCCCAGGGCGATGGCACCGCCGTTGGGGTTGACCCGCGGGTCGTCGTCGGCAATCCCCAGCTCGCGCAGGCAGGCCAGGGCCTGGGCGGCGAAGGCCTCGTTGAGCTCGATCACGTCGATCTCGTCCAGCGACACGCCGGTGCGCGCGAGCAGCTTCTGCACCGCGGGTACCGGGCCGATGCCCATGATGCGCGGCTCGACGCCGGCGGTGGCCATGCCGAGGATCTTCGCCATGGGGGTGAGGCCGTGCTTCTCCACCGCGACGGCGCTTGCCACCAGCATGGCGGCAGCGCCGTCGTTGACGCCCGAGGCGTTGCCGGCGGTGACGCTGCCGCCCTCGCGGAAGGGCGTCGGCAGGCCGGCGAGCTTCTCGAGCGTCGTCGCGCGCAGGTGCTCGTCCTGGTCGAAGCGCAGCGGCTCCTGCTTGCGGCGCGGGATCTCGATGGCGGTGATCTCACACGCGAAGCGACCGGCGGCCTGGGCGGCGGCGGCCTTCTGCTGGGAGCGCAGGGCGAAGGCGTCCTGGTCCTCACGGGAGATCTTGAACTGCTCGGCGACGTTCTCGGCGGTCTCCGGCATGGACTCGACGCCATAGGCCTTCTTCATCAGCGGGTTGATGAAGCGCCAGCCGATGGTGGTGTCCTCGATCTTCTGGCCCCGGGAGAAGGCGCTGTCGGCCTTGCCCATCACGTAGGGGGCCCGGGACATGGACTCCACGCCGCCGGCCAGCGCCAGCTCCATCTCGCCGGCCTTGATGGCGCGAAAGGCGGTGCCCACCGCGTCCATGCCGGAGCCGCACAGGCGGTTCAGGGTGGTGCCGGGGATGGACACCGGCAGGCCCGCCAGCAGCGACGCCATGCGCGCCACGTTGCGGTTGTCCTCGCCGGCCTGGTTGGCGCAGCCCATGAAGACCTCCTCGATGGCGGAAGGGTCCAGATCGGGCGCTTGCGCCAGCACTGCCTTGACGATGGCGGCCGCCAGGTCGTCGGGGCGCACACTCGAGAGGGTACCGCCGAAGCGGCCCACGGCGCTGCGCCGCGGATGGCAGAGGAATACGTCGGTCATTGCCTTATCTCCTGGAAATCGCTGCGAGTGGCGGCATCACGCCCCGGCATGGGCGCGGGCGGTGCGGTCCTTCAGGTCCCGCAGGATCTCGAGCTCATGGGCCGAGGGCACAGGTGTGGTCTCGAGCCGCTCGGCGAAGCGGATCTCCCAGCCGGTGGCCTCGATCACCTCCTCGCGGGTCACGCCCGGATGGAGCGACACCACGACGAGCTCCTTGGTCTCGGGGTCCGGCTTCATCACGCACAGATCGGTGATCACCCGGGTCGGGCCCTTGCCGATATTGGGCACGCCGTCGCGGCCCTTGCCGTCACGGCCGAAGCCCAGGGTGGTGACGAAGTCGACCCGGTCGACGAAGGCGCGCCTGGAGTGCTTCAGGGTGATGAAGACCTCGCCCGCATTCGTTGCGATCTCCGGCGCCCCGCCGCCGCCCGGCAGGCGCACCTTGGGCTCGCGGTAGTCGCCGATCAGGGTGGTGTTGAGGTTGCAGTAGCGGTCGATCTGGGCGGTGCCCAGGAAGCCCACGTCGATCTTCCCGCCCTGCAGCCAGTAGCGGAACATCTCCGGCACCGCCACGGTGGTGAGCGCCGTCTCGGCCAGCTCGCCGTCTCCGATGGAGAGCGGCAGCACGTCGGGTTTGGTCTGCAGGGTGCCGGACTCGTAGATCAGCACCACGTCGGGGGCGTGGGTCAGGCGCGCCAGGTTGGCCGCCTCGGAGGGCAGGCCGATGCCGACGAAGCAGGTGGTGCCGTTCTCCAGGGCGCGAGCCGCGGTGACGGTCATCATCTCCGAGGAAGTGTAGTCGAGGCTCATCAGGCGTTACCCCCTGCGTTCATGACGTTTTCTTCGATCCAGGCCGTGAAGGTGTCGCGATCCCGGGCGATGGCATCCCACTCCTTGTAGAAGGCGTTGTTGCGCGGGTAGTAGCCGTGGGCATAGGAGGGCAGCGAGCCCTTCTCGGCCACCGCGATGGCGTCGATGGCCCAGCCGGGAATGATGCAGGTGTTGGGGTGGTAGCCGGGCTCGGTGCGCAGGTCCTCGACGATCTCCTCGACGGTGACGATGCTCTTCTTGGCCGCCAGCACCGCCTCCTTCTGCACGCCGACGATGCCTTCCACCAGCACGTTGCCGGCGCGGTCGGCCTTCTGGGCGTGGACGATGGAGACGTCCGGGCGCACCGAGGGCACCGCGGCCAGGCGCTCACCGGTGAAGGGGCACTCGATGAACTTGATCTGGTCGTTGACGCTGGGCAGCTCGCTGCCCACGTAGCCGCGCAGTACCGCCAGGGGCAGGCCCGCCGCGCCGGCCTCGAAGGCGCAGGCCATGGCGGCATGGCTGTGCTCGAGGATCTCGACCCTGTGGGGCCAACCCTTCTCCACGGCGTCGCGCAGGCGATGCAGGGAGCCCACGCCGGGGTTGCCGCCCCAGGAGAAGATCACCTTCTTCGCGCAGCCCGCGCCGATCAGCTGATCGTAGATCAGGTCGGGGGTCATGCGGATCAGGGTCAGGTCGCGTTTCTTCTGGCGAATCACCTCGTGACCCGCGGCGAAGGGAATCAGGTGGGTGAAGCCCTCCATGGCAACGGTAGCGCCATCCTCGACGTAGCGCGCAACCGCGTCATGCAGGCTAAGGAACTCGGCCATGGGATCTCCTCCTGGCGGTGACTCTCGCAAAAGTTCGAATAACGAACTTTGTTTTGTGATGCGAACAAATTACTCCCGCCGTCGGCCAGCGTCAAATTGTCGACGCTCTGAACGCCGAGAGGGGAAGGCCAGGCCTTCCCCTCTCGTACGACACAATGTCTTCCCGGACAGTCGCTTAACTGGTCATCAGCCACTCGGCGGCGCGCGCCACCTGAACCCGACTGCTACCAAGGTATAATGACGGATCCGTGACACGGGCCACCTCCTCCGGGTCCAGCCGGCCCTGCACCTCGGGATGGACATTGAGCGCCGCGGCGTAGGCCACTCCCTGCAGGCGCGCCGTCTCGGCGGCCTCGGCGCTGATGCGCTTGGCGGCGTCCGGCCCCAGGGTCGGCGCCAGCAGCTTCGCCACCGGCTCGGCCATGATCCCGCCGCCGGTAGCGGCCAGATTGCGTTGCATCGCCTCGGGGTGCACCTCCAGCCCCTCCAGCAGCACCGCGGCCTGCTCCAGGGCCCCCTCCAGCAGCAGGGCACTGTCGACCAGCGGCGCCCACTCCGCATGCCACTCCCCCAGGCCCCGCTCCAGGGGCTGGGCGGCGGCGTTGAGCAGCACCGTGGCATGGCCATGCACCTGGCGGGCCGCGCCGCGGATCAGCGCGCAGCGCACCGGGTTGCGCTTGTGGGGCATGGAGGAGGACTCGCCCATGCCGGGGGCCGAGGGCTCGGCTACCTCGCCCACCTCGGTCTGGGTCAGCAGTGCCACGTCCAGGGCCAGCTTCTCGGCGGCACCCGCTACCGCGTCCAGCGCCGTGCCCAGGGCATGCACCGGCTGGCGGTCGGTGTGCCAGGGCAGCACCGGGGCACTCAGCCCCAGCCGCTCGGCCAGGGCGTCCATGTAATCAAGCCCCCGGTCATCCCGGCCCGGCTCTTCCAGACCAGAGTGCACTCCCACGGCGCCGCCGAACTGCACCGGCAGCTCGACCCCGGCCAGCCGGCGGCGCGCCTGCTCCAGGCCGATGGCCCAGTGCGCCACCTTGACCCCAAAGGTGATCGGCAGCGCCTGCTGCATCAGGGTGCGCCCCACCATCACGGTCTCGTCATGGGCCTCCATCAGCGCCATGGCGGCGGCCCGGCAGCGCCGCAGCAGCGCATCCAGGGCCGCCAGGCGCGGCTTGAGCAGCAGCATCAGCGCGGAGTCGACCACGTCCTGGCTGGTGGCCCCCTGGTGGAAATAGCGCTTGAGTTCGGCGGGCAGGGCCGCCCTGGCCTGCTTGACGAAGGGAATCGCCGCGTTGCCGCCGCTGGCGATGCCGGCGGCGATGGCATCGATATCGAAGCGGTGGCCCTCGAGGAGATGGCGCATCTGGGCACTCATCTGCTCGGGGACGGCACCGCGGGCCTCCTGAGCCTCGGCCAGGGCCAGCTCGAAGGCCAGCATGGCCTGGACCATCGCCTCGGCGTTGCATTCGGCCAGGGCCGACTGGCTCATGAAGGGGTGCTGGATCAGGGCGGCAGGCATCGGTGATCTCCGGCGATGGCAGGGGCCAGCGGGGGCTAGCCAAAAAGTCGTACAAGTGTTCGCAATTCGAACACTATGCTAGATTGGAGCGTGGATTCGAGCAACACGACCAAGGACACGAAGGATGGCAACCGCAGCACAGGATGAGGTCCTGACCCCCGACGATCGCGATTTCGTCACCGCCCTGGCCAGCGGCCTGGAGGTGATCCTGGCCTTCGACGAGGAACATCCCCGCATGACCCTCAGCGAGGTCGCCGCACGCACCGGCATGAACCGCGCCCGCGCCCGGCGCTTCCTGCTGACCCTGCATGCCCTGGGCTACGTGCGCAAGCAGCAACGCGTCTTCGAGCTGGCCCCCAGGGTGCTGCAGCTGGGCTATGCCTTCCTCTCCGCCAACGACTATCGCAGCGTGATCCAGCAGGTACTCGAGGATATCACCGAGGCCTGCGGCGAATCCTCGTCGCTGGGGGTGCTGGATGGCGACGAGGTCACCTACGTGGCGCGCTCCTCCTCGCGCCATCGGCTGATGGCCATCACCCTCTCGGTGGGCACCCGCCTGCCGGCGGCCCATACCTCCATGGGGCGCGTGCTGCTGGCCCAGTTGCCGGACGAGGAGCTCGATGCCTGGCTCGAGCGGGCCGTGCTGGAGAAGCATACCGACAAGACCATCACCGACAAGGCCGAGCTCAGGAAGTGCATCCTCAAGGTGCGCCAGCAGGGCTACGCCATCGCCGACCAGGAGCTCGACTCCGGGCTGCGCTCCATCGCCGTGCCGGCCTTCGACGCCAACGGCAAGCTGCTGGGCGCCATCAACATCAGCACCAATGCCGCGCGAGTGGCATTCGACACCCTGATGACGGAGTACCTGCCACTGCTGCAACAGAAGGCCCGCGATATTCGCGCCACCGTCAACTGAACCATCAATGCGCGATGACTTTTCCTGAACAACGTTCTAAAGTAAATCTTTTGGATAGCGAGATGTGACCATGGCGGGGAGCCTGATCGAACGCACTCTGGGCGTACTGGAAGCCCTCTCCGAAGATGCCAGCGGCCTGCCGCTGCTGGTCGTTGCCGATCGCCTGGGCATCCCCAAGAGTGCGGCGCATCGCATCTGCAACGAACTGATCCGGCTGGGGCATGTGCGCCAGGATCCCATGAGCCAGCGCTACCAGCTCACCACCCGCCTGGTAGCAATGGGGTTCCGATACCTGGCCAGCACCGGGACCAGCGACCTCATCCAGCCGATCCTCGACCGCCTGGCCGAGCAGAGCGGCGAACTCGTTAGGCTCTCGGTGATCGAGGGTGACCACCTGACCTGGATCGCCAAGGCCCAGGGCGCACGCAGCGGTCTGCGCTACGACCCCGATATGGGCAAGGCGGCGCCGCTGTTCTGCACCGCCAGCGGTCACGCCTGGCTCGCCGCCCTGCCCCCTGAAGAGGCACTGGCGCTGCTTGAGCGCCACGGCCTGGAGACCGACCACCCGGTGGGCCCCCAGGCGCCCCGAAGCCGTGAAGAGGTCCTCGAGCACCTCGAGTGGACGCGGAGTCGCGGCTACAGCTGGGTCAGCGACAGCATGGGTCCCGGCACCACGGCGATGGCGGCACTGATCCGGCACCCTGCGGACGGCCACCCCCAGGGCGTGCTGAGCATCGCAGGCCCCAGCGTGCGACTGGATGCCGAACGCGTGGCGGCGCTGGCACCGGCAATGCTGCAGGCCGCCCAGGAGCTCTCCCAGGTCGCCCCGACCTCCCCGCTGTTTACCTGAACGATCGCAGGCCGGCACCATTGCTGACTCAGCATGCCGGCCTCTGCTCCCTGGAGCCACGGCAAGGAGGCCTCCGTGCTCGAGATACTGGTCATCACCACGCCGATCTTCCTGCTGATCGGCACGGGCTATCTGGCCATGGCCACCAAGCTGGTAAACCGCGAGCAGATACAGGGCATCGGCACCTTCGTGCTCTACTTCGCGCTGCCGTCACTGGTGATCCGGGCCCTGACCCAGAACCCCCTCGACGAAGTCATCCAGCCCCACTACCTGCTGGCCTATGGACTTGGCTCTGTCGCGGTATTCGCGGTCGCCCTGCTGCTGACCCTGCGTCTGCAGGGGAAATCTCTCAGCGAGGGGGCCATGCATGCCTTGGGCATGTCTGCCTCCAACAGCGGCTTCATCGGCTATCCGGTGGCCGCCATGGTACTCGGCGCTTCGCCAGCAGCCATCTTCCTGGCCTTGAACATGCTGATCGAGAACCTGCTGATCATCCCGGCGGCGCTGATCCTGGCCGAAGCGGGCCGCCAGAGCGGCGCCGGAATCATCACCGCCGCCCGCAAGACGGTCGTCCGTCTGGTTCGCAATCCGATACTGATCGGCCTGACACTGGGCGTGATGCTGGCGGTGACCGACACCTCCCTGCCTCGCCCCATGGCACAGGTCGTCGACATGCTGGCCAGCGCCGCGGGTCCTGCCGCCCTGTTCGTGATCGGTGGCACGCTATTCGGCCTTCAGGTGCGCGGCATGGCCGGTGACGTCGGCCAGATCGTGATTGGCAAGCTGCTCCTCCATCCCCTCGCGATACTCGGCTTCTTCCTGCTGATGCCCGAGGCAGACCCGATGCTGCTTGCCGGCGCGCTGCTGTTCGCCTGCGCACCGATGATCAGTGTCTATCCCTTGCTCGGCCAGCGCTACGGTCTGGCCGGGGTCA
Organism: Halomonas campaniensis; assembly: GCF_014193375.1. Classification (GTDB taxonomy): domain Bacteria; phylum Pseudomonadota; class Gammaproteobacteria; order Pseudomonadales; family Halomonadaceae; genus Halomonas; species Halomonas campaniensis. The sequence goes on along the minus strand of NZ_JACHZF010000018.1, from coordinate 24,288 downwards.
GCGCCACCGCCCTTATGGTCGCCACCCTGGGCGCTTTCGTGACACTAAGCCTCGCCATAGGCCTGATGAAGCACTACGACCTGCTGCCGGCCGGCTGAATACATCCACTGCCACCCGGAACCATGGCGGCACGTCGCGCTCGGCCATTGCTAAAAGTGGAATTATGTTCTAGATTTTACCAGAACAGTATTCCAGTGAGGGCTCGACATGGCCAACATGCAGGACGACTACGATCTGGTGGTAATCGGGTCCGGCGCCGCCGGTCTCTCCGCCGCCGTCACAGCGGCCTATCAGGGCCTCAGGGTCGTGGTGGTTGAGAAGGCCGCGACTCTGGGTGGCGCCACAGCCTGGTCCGGCGGATGGATGTGGACCCCGCTGAACCCCCTGGCCCGCGCCGCCGGCATCGAGGAAGACCCGGAGACGGTGCGCACCTACCTGCGCCACGAGCTGGGCGAGCGCTATGACCCAGCCAGGGTTGACGCCTTCCTCGCCGCCGCGCCGAAGATGGTCGAATTCTTCCAAGAGAAGACCGCGCTGCAGTTCGCCGACGGCAACGCCATCGCCGATGTCCATGGCGATAGTCCCGGGGCTGGCACCGGCGGCCGTTCGGTAATCGCCGCCCCCTTCGACGGCCGCGAACTAAGTCGTCAGACGCTGGCCAAGCTGCGCAAGACCATGCCAGAGACCGCCTTCCTCGGCATGCCGATCCAGGCCGGGCCGGACCTGATGGCGTTTCTGACCGTCACTCGTTCGCTCAGGTCCTTTGTCCATGTCACCAAACGCTTCACTCGCCACCTCTATGATCTGGCCCGCCATGGCCGCGCCATGCAGCTGGTCAACGGCGTGGCTCTGATCGGCCGGCTGGCCAAGTCCGCCGACGACCTGGGGGTAGAGCTACGCGTTGCATCACCGGCGAAGCAGCTTATCCGCGTGGAAGGACGGGTCGGCGGTGTGGTGGTGGAGGCTCCAGACGGCGAGGTGACCCTCAACGCCCGGCGCGGCGTGGTGCTGGCCGCTGGCGGCTTCCCCTGGGATATCGCACGGCGCAAGGCGCTCTTCCCGCACACCCCCACCGGCCAGGAGCACTGGCCACTGCCCCCGCCCTCCGCCAGCGGCGATGGCCTACGCCTGGGAGAGTCGGTTGGCGGCGAGGTGGACACCAGCCTCTACTCGCCGGTGGCCTGGGCGCCGGTCTCGCTGGTGCCCTACCGGGACGGACGCGTCGGCCACTTCCCGCATATCATCGATCGCGGCAAGCCCGGCATCATAGGCGTGCTGGCCAGCGGTAGGCGCTTCGTCAACGAGGCCCACGGCTACTACGACTATGTGGATGCCATGGTCAAGGCGGTGCCGGAAGGCGAGGAGCTCTGCTCCTGGCTGATCTGCACCCACCGCTTTCAGCGCCGGTACGGCCTCGGCATTACCCGCCCGTCTCCGGTGCCCTTCAAGCACTGGATCCGCAAGGGCTACCTCAAGGTCGGGCGCACTATCGAGGAACTGGCCAGGAACTGCGGCATCGACCCGGACGGGCTCGCAGCCACGGTCGCCGAGTACAACCACCACGCCGCTCGGGGTGAGGACCCGGAATTCGGCCGCGGCTCCACCCCCTACAACCGCAAGCAGGGCGACCCGGCCCATGGCCCCAACCCCTGCGTGGCGCCCCTGGACCAGGGCCCCTTCTACGCGGTGAAAGTGGTCCCCGGCTGCTTCGGCACCTTCGCCGGGCTCAAGACCAACGAGCACGCCCAGGTGCTGGATGCTCAAGGGCATCCGATTGGCGGTCTCTATGCGGCAGGTACCGACATGGCCAGCATCATGGGCGGCTACTACCCGGCCGGCGGCATCAACCTGGGCCCGGCCATGACCTTCGGGCATATCGCCGGCCTGCATGCTACCGGCAAGGGCGCCGTCATTCCCGCCGAATCAAGAAGCGAGCTCGCCGACGATGTCTGATCGCCTCTTCTCTCTGGCCGCCCTGACGGTCCTGGAACTCTCGCCCCCCGACATGGTGGAGGCCGCTGCCACTGCCGGCTACGATGCCGTCGGCCTGCGGCTGATCCCGGCGACGCCGGAGGAGCACCACTATCCCCTGGCAAGCGATGCAGGCTTGCTGCGGCGCACTCGACAGCGCCTGGGGGAGACAGGCCTCAGGGTCCTCGATATCGAGATCCTGCGCCTCAGGCCGGATACCGAGGTGGGCCGGGACTTCCATCGTGTGCTGGAGATCGGCGCAGAGCTGGGGGCCAGCGAGGTGCTGGTGGCTGGGAACGACGAGGACCACGTGCGCCTGGTCGATAACTTCGCGTCGCTCTGCGAACTGGCCGCGCCTCTCGGCCTGCACCCCCATCTGGAGTTCATGCCCTGGACAGGTGCGAAGAATCTTTCCCAGGCACAACGAATCGTCTCCGCAGTTCGTGATGCCGGCCATACCAATGCCTGCCTGTTGGTCGACGCCTTCCACTTCAACCGTTCGAGCAGTCGTCTGGAGGAGCTGGCTGAAATACCCGCCGAGTGGACGCGCTACGCCCAGCTCTGTGATGTCGCAGGTCCAGTCCCCGCCAGCATGGAAAAGATCCTGCACGAGGCCAGGCAGCAGCGCTGCTTTCCCGGCGATGGTGATATCGACCTCAAGGCCTTGCTGAGGACGCTGCCACCCGAGGCACCGCTCAGCCTGGAGATCCCCACCGAGTCGCTGCGCCGGCAGGGCGTCACCGCGCTGGAGCGGGCGAGGCTGGCGCTCGAGAAGGCTCGAACCCTCGTCGCCAGCCGGTAGGCCCCAACAGTTGGCACCTGGCACCTATCAATTAGCCTGCTAGTATTAAGCTTCTACCTTGAGACGCCCGAGCGCCATGACGCCTTCCACGACCACGCTTCCCGCCCCCACCGCCGACCGCCCCCTGCTGGGCATCGCCTTCATGCTGGGGGCCGGACTGCTGTTCACCCTGCTCGATACCGGGGTCAAGTGGCTCACCCAGAGCTATTCGCCCGTGCAGGTGGTCTGGGCGCGCTACGCCGGTCATATGCTGGTGCTGGGCGGATACCTGCTGATGCTCGGCTGGCCCCGTTGCCGGGAAATCCTGGCCTCCATCGAGTCGCTTCCCGGCCAGTTCCTGCGAGGCCTGCTGCTGCTGGGGGCCAGCACCTTCGCTTTCCTGGCCTTCCGCGAACTGCCGCTGCTGCAGGTCTATGTGATCAATTTCAGCGCGCCGCTACTGGTGACCCTGCTGGCGATTCCGCTGCTGAAGGAGAAGGTGACCCCGGCACGCGGCGCCGCTGTCGTGACCGGCTTCATCGGGGTGGTGATCGCCGTGGGCCCGGTGGACTGGCGTGCCCAACCCGCCGCCCTGCTGCCCTTCGGGATGGCGTTCTGCTTCGCGCTCTACCAGCTGGCCACGCGTCGCTTCGGACGCAACGACCATCCGCTTGCCTCGCTGTTCTATGCGGGCCTGGCCGGCGCTCTGGTCAGCTCCCTGGTGGTTCCTTTCGTCTGGACGCCCATCGCCGTCGGCCACATCCCCCTCTTCCTGCTGGTCGGCACCCTCGGAGCCGTGAGCCAGCTCGGCCTGATCCTGGCCATGCGCTGCGCACCCGCCTCCCTGGTCTCGCCCTTCCTCTACCTGCAGATCGTCTGGGCCACCCTGGCCGGCCACCTGGTGTTCGGCGATGTCCCGCTGCTGGCAACCTACCTGGGTGCCGTGCTGATCATCGGGGCCGGGCTCTTCCTCGCCACACGCCGGGGATAAGCAGGGAAAACGAGGGACTCAGCCCCTGACCACGAAACGGCCCCAGCAACGACAACGCCAGCGGCCGTGCCGCTGGCGTTGTCGCCTGGAAAGGCCTACGGGTCCGGAATCAGCCGTCGGCGGCCTGGATCACGGCATCCAGCGCCGCCTTGTAGCCCTGGGTGCCGAGGCCGGCGATCACGCCGTCGGCGCGCAGGGAGACGTAGGAGTGGTGGCGGAAGCTCTCGCGCTGGTGCACGTTGGAGATGTGCACCTCGAAGACCTTGCCTTCGAAGGCGTTCAGGGCATCGAGGATCGCCACCGAGGTATGGGTATAGGCCGCGGGGTTGATGATGATCGCTTTGGTCCCGTCGAGGCGAGCGGCATGGATAGCGTCGATCAGTTCGCCCTCGTGGTTGCTCTGCCGGCAATCGAGGTCCCAGCCGGCCAGGACCGCCTTCTCGCGCAGGGCGTTGTTGACGTCGTCCAGGGCCTCGTAGCCGTAGATCTCCGGCTGGCGGGTGCCCAGCAGATTGAGGTTGGGCCCGTGCAGGACCAGCACCTTGCCCTGGCTCATCAGCCATTCTCCTTCAGCAGTTCACGCTTGTAGTGGGCAAACAGGGTGGCCGCCTGCTCATCGGCGGCGGCGCGCCTGGCCTGATCCTCGCAGAACAGCTTGAAGGCGTCGACGCCCTGGAAGACGAACAGGCTGACGCCGCTCACCACGCTGGCCCCCACGGCTGTCGCAGCGGCAATGAACTCGGTGACTGCCGGCACATAGACCGCATCGAAGATCCAGTGGTGGGCCTGAATCAGCTCCTTGGGCAGCGGGCAGCCGGGGCTCTTCTCATGGCCGATGGGGGTGCAGTTGACCAGGCCGTCGCAGCCCGGCACCGTCTCGGCAAGTTGCTCGGCCGTGATGGTGGAGGAGGCGAAGCCCTGGGCCTCGAGCTCCCCGGCCAGCTGGCGCGACTTGGCCGGATCGAGATCCATCAGGACCACCTCGGAGGCGCCGAGCTTGCCCAGGCCGAAGGCCACCGCCTTGCCCACGCCCCCGGTGCCGATCAACAGCACGCGCCCCGGGTCACGATCGCCCAGGGTGGCCCGGAAACCGCTCATGAAGCCGGTGAAGTCGGTGTTCTCGGCGATGATCTCGCCCTCCTCGAACACCAGGGTGTTGGCCGCCCCCACCATGCGTGCGCCCTCCGAGGGGCGGGTGGCCAGCGACACGGCGGCCTCCTTCCAGGGGTAGGTGACATTGACGCCCCGATAGCCCCCGGCAATCACCTTGCGCACCTGCTCCTCCAGCGAGGCGATGGGCTGCTCATTGGCGTCGAAAAGATCGTAGGTGGTCGGGATGCCGGTCAGCTCGCCGAGCCGCACGTGCAGGTCGGGCGAGCTAGAGTTCATGATGGCCTTGCCGATGAGACCGAGTTTCATAACTATCCTCCCAAGCGAAGGCGGCGCCATGCCACCTCCCTGTCGTTGTTGTGGGCGGCCCTTCAGCGCTGGGCGGCCTGGGCCGCCAGGCGGATGCCCGCGTTGGCCGCACCGAACTGCTGGTAGCCGCCACGCCGCTCGACGATCTCGAAGAAGAAGCGCCCCGAGAAGGTCTCGGTGTAGGCGTGGAAGAAGTCCCCTTCCTCATTGCGGTCGAAGAGGATATTGCGCTGGCGCAGCGCCTCCAGCAGCGCCTCGTCGAGGCCGAAGCGCGCCTCCAGGTCGTCGTAGTAGTTCTGCGGGATCTTCAGCAGCGGCAGGCCCCGGGCCTGGATCTCGTCGACGGTGGCGAAGATGTCGTGGCTCTCGAAGGCGATCTGCTGCACGCCGCCGCGGAACTCGCTGAGAAAGCGCCCCGGTTGGGTCTCCTGGGCCTGGGAGACCGTCAGCGGCAGGCGGATGCTGCGGTCGGGGCTGACCACCGCCTGGCTCACCAGCATGCCCCGCGGGTCGATGATCTCGTTCTCCGGCTCGGCATCGAAACCGAAGACGGTACGGTGGAACAGCTGCCAGCCCAGCAGCTGGGTCGCCGGCAGCACGTAGGAGAGGTGGTCGATGCGAGCCAGGCCTGCCTCGTTGCGACTGTCCTGATCGAACAGCTCGAAGTCGGTTCGCCACTGGAGGTCATCGGCCGCCGCATCATCCACCAGATAGACCAGGCTGCCCTCGATGCCGCGCAGTGCGGGAATCTCCATCTCGCCTTCGCCCACCTGGCCGCGGAATGTCGGGGCCTTGAAGGCCTTGGCGCGGGCCAGGGCAACCTCGACGTCATCGACCCGGAAGCCGACGGCGCATACCGAGGTGCCATGCAGCAACCGGAAGGTGTGGGCGAAGCTGTCGGTCTCGAAGTTGAGCACCAGATGGATCTCGCCCTGCTTCCAGAGCTCGACGTTCTTGGAGCGGTGGCGCCCCACGTGGCGGAAGCCCAGCGCCTCGATGAACTCGCCGAGAGGGGCGGCACTCTCCTCGTCCAGGGTGAACTCGATGAAATGGATGCCACCGTAGTGCGGCGCCGGCGGGATCTTGCCGGCCCAGGGCCCCTCGGGCAGCAGGTTCTCGAGCCAGATCAACGAGCGCAGCCCGTCCAGGGCGGTGATCTCGGTGGGGGCGGCGCGGAAGGCATCGCTGAAGATCTCCAGCGACAGCGGCCCGTCATAGCCGGACCGGGCCAGCGCTTCCATGAACGGCTTGAGCGGCAGGCGCCCCTGGCCAGGGAAGCAGCGGAAGTGGCGGCTCCATTGAAGGATATCCATCTCCAGCAGCGGGGCATCGGCCACCTGGACGAAGAAGATCTTCTCCCGAGGAATCTTGCCGATGGTGGAGAGGTCATGCCCCCGCGAGAGGATATGGAAGCTGTCGAGCACTACGCCGAGGTTGGGATGGTCGGCGCGGCGCACCGCTTCCCAGGCATCCCGGTAGTCGGAGATATGCCGCCCCCAGGCCAGTGCCTCGAAACCCACCCGCATATTTCGCCGTGCCGCCCGCTCGGCCAGTTCGCGCAGATCCGCCACGACCCGATCCATGTCGTCGATGGCCTGGGGCGAAACGCTACTGCAGACCAGCAGAAAATCGGTGCCCAGTTGCTCCATGAGGTCAAACTTGCGCTCGGCACGCTTTAGGTTGCGGCTACGCTGGGGCTCGGGCATGGCCTCGAAATCGCGAAACGGCTGGAAGGCCACGATGGCCAGGCCCAGGCGCTCGCAAAGGGCCCTCACCTCCTCAGGGGAGCCATCGAAGGAGAGGAGGTCGTTCTCGAAGATCTCGACGCCATCGAAACCGGCACGGGCGATGGCCTCAAGCTTGGTTCTCAGGTCGCCGCTCAGGCAGACGGTCGCTATGGCACGCATCCTCATCCTCTCCCGGCCCCTTTCGCCAGATGGCAAAGGAGCCTCTCTTGTCATCAGGAAGGGTATCCCCCGGCCCGGATCAAATAATAGAACTCGGTTTTAATGTTCGCATAGCGTTCTTTAGTTCGCAACATGCGCGAGCCTCACCAGCCATGATGCGGCATACCTTCGCCGGCCCGGATCATTCAACGACTACTATAGTGGCAGGGACCGATCAGCAGGGCAGTTCGGTCAACGCCGTACGAGGCCTGACTCCGAAAGGCCACTCAGCACTCTACCTTGGTCGAAGATGGGCAGATGGGCATTGACACAAATGGAAGCGAGTTCTAGTGTTCGCCCACAGCACTAGCGTTCGACAAGCGAACAAGAAGAAGGCAACCCTGCCGAGACCAGTCACCTGGTACGGCGCACAACACAATAACTCTCCCGGAGGATTCCCCATGTTCAAACCGCTTCTGACCGGACTCGCCGTCGCCGCCGGCACCCTCGCTCTCACCGGCAATGCGCTGGCCGAGTATCCGGAGCGCAACATCCAGGGCACCATCCAGTGGGGTGCCGGTGGCGCTACCGACAACGTGGTGCGCAGCCTGACGCCTCACGTCGAGGAGATCCTCGGCACAACCATCGTGCTGACCAACCGCCCGGGCGGCACCGGGGTAATCGGCATGAACCATGTCATGCGCCAGCGACCCGATGGTTACAACCTGCTGTTCGGTGCCGAGAACCCGCAGCTCTACCCGCTGATGGGCCTCGCCGACTTCACCTACGACGATATGCATGCGGTCAACATCATCGGTCAGGGCCTGGTGGTGATCGCCACCCACCCGGACAGCCCCTTTGACACCTTCGCCGAGCTGCTCGAGTACGCCAACGAGAACCCGGGCGAACTGCGCATGGGCGGCACCGGTGCCGGCGGCCTCCCCAGCACCATCCATGCGATGATCAATGCCGTAGGGGAGCTCGATGTGCGCACCGTCACCTTCGGTGGCGATGGCCCGGGCGTTACCGCCCTGCTGGGTGAACACATCGACTTCATGCCCTTGAGCCTCTCGGCAGTCGCAGAGCAGATCCGTGGCGGTCGCCTGAAGGGCCTGGCGGTACTCAACAGCGAAGAACTGGAAGAGCTCCCGGGGGTCCCTCCAATCACCGAGGCCCTGCCCGACATCGAGTCATTCCTCCCGTGGGGGCCGTTCTGGGGCGTCTTCGTCCATCAGGACACGCCTGACGATATCAAGACCATTCTCGAGGATGCCTACCAGCAGGCCGTGGCCAGCGACGGTTTCCAGGAGTTTCTGGAAAACTTCGGTGGCACCACCCTGAACCTGAGCGGCGACGCGGCACAGCAGTACCTGGACAACTGGCAGTCAGTGACCGCCTGGTCCATGTACGAGGCCGAAGCCGTCGAGACCTCGCCCGAGGAGCTGGGTATCCCCCGCCCCTGACCCCACCCATTGAGACTAGGGAAGGAGGGCACTGCCCTCCTTGCCCCGGAGTCTGTCCATGAGCAAGAAAATCGAGCAAACCCAGGCCGGTGAGAAGGTCTTCGACTGGTTGCTGCTCCTGTTCAGCGTTGGCGTCCTGGTCGAGGCCTTCCGGATCGATGGGGGCCTGAGGCTCAACTCGGCCGGCTCCTTTCCGGTCGGCCTCGCCTTGGTGATGCTGGCTTCCTCGATAGCCATCCTGTTCAGTCACCGCCGCAAGCGGCGTGACCCGCGCATCCGCAGTGCCCTGCACGAGTGCCAGGTGTTTCTGCATGAACACTTTCAACCCCACATCGTGGTGTTCTCGGTCGTCTCCGTTATCTATCTGGCCGCGATCATCTGGGCAAGCTTCTACATCAGCACCTTCATCTTCCTGGCAGCGATGTTCATCTACTATCGCCAGGGCAGGATCATCAGCTCGCTGATCATTACCTCTCTGGCCATCGCGGTGATCTACGTGCTTTTCACCATGGTTTTTCGCGTCTACCTCCCCTGACCCTCGAGGCATCCGATGAGTGATACCTTCTCCTATCTGCTCATGGCCTGGCTCGATCCAGGTCTGCTTGGCCTGACAGCCCTGGGCGTGCTGGCCGGCATCTACATTGGCGCCATCCCTGGCCTGTCGGTCACCATGGCCGTATCGATCCTCATCTCCTTCACTTTCGCCTGGGACATCAATAATGCCCTGGCGCTGATGGTCGGCATCTATGTGGGCGGCGTCTATGGCGGCTCGCGCACCGCCATCCTGCTCAACATCCCCGGTGCCCCCTCAGCCGTTACCACGGCCTTCGACGGCTACCCGCTGGCCCAGAAGGGTGAAGCGGGCCGCGCCATCGGGCTGAGTACCGTCATGTCAGTGATCGGCGGCCTGATTGGCGTGGCCGTGCTGGCCGGCACCGCCCCACATCTGGCAGACCTGGCGCTGCAGTTCGCCCCACGCGACTATTTCCTGATCGCCATCCTGGGCCTGCTGCTGGTCAGCTCTCTGTCGGGCAAGTCATTGGCCCGCGGCATCTTCTCGGTGGCACTGGGCGCTACCATCGGCCTGGTGGGCATGGACATGGTCACCGCACAGCCACGTCTGACCCTGGGCAGCATGGAGCTGCTGGGCGGCATCCACTACGTGGTGGTGATGATCGGCCTGTTTGGCGTAGCCGAGGCCTTCTACCAGTTGCACAACATGGCCAAGGTGCCGGTCAAGCAGAAAGTCGACAAGATCATTCCGCCGTTGAACATGGTGCTGAAGTTCCTTCCGCTGTCCATCCGTACTTCAATCATCGGCGTGGTCGTCGGCGCCCTGCCCGGCACCGGTGGCGACATCGCTTCGCTGTTCGCCTATGACCATGCCAAGCGTACCGTCAAGAACCCGAGCACCCCGTTCGGCGAGGGGGCCTATGAGGGTCTTGTCGCCCCGGAGACCGCCAACAATGCGGCGGTGGGCGGCGCCTATGTGCCCATGCTGACGCTCGGTATGCCGGGTGATGCGGTGACCGCCGTCATCATTGGCGCCCTGGTCATCCACGGCCTCAACCCTGGTCCGATGCTGATGATCGAGACGCCGCACATCTTCTGGTTCACGGTGGGCAACCTGGCCCTGGCCAATATCTTCCTGCTGGTGTTCGGCCTCACCGGCATCAGGATCTTCTCGAAGATCGTCGAGGTCCCCAAGGCGATCATGATCCCGCTGATCCTGGTGCTGTGCGTCGTCGGCACCTATTCGCTCAACAGCAACATGATGGAAGTCTACTGGATGCTGGGCTTCGGCATCCTCGGCTACTGGCTCAAGGTGTTTGGTTTTCAGATGGGGCCGATCATCCTCGGCGTGATCCTCGGGCCACTGCTCGACGAATCCTACCGCCAGGCCATGTCCTCGGTGGGCGATCGCGGTGGCGACTTCCTGCTCGCCCTGGTCGCCAACCCTCTGTCGCTGGTGCTGACCACGGTGATCGCGCTGGTACTATTGGGCAACACTCCCCTGAAGGGTTGGCTGGTGGGCCGCTTCCAGCGAAACTGAGCCTGCCTGTCCATCAGTAGTAGGCAGCGCGGCCCGATGGGCCGCGCTGCCGTTCAGGACCCGGCGAACCGATACCATCGGCGATGTTCTGGAGGAAAGGGGCTTGAGTGACGATATCGCGACATCCGGTTATGCACTGGTCTTCGATTTCGACGGAGTGGTGCTCGACTCGGCGACGCTCAAGCGTCAAGCCTTCGCTGACCTCTATCGCGACGAGCCCGAGGAAAGGCGTCGGTCGGTAGTCGCCTATCTGAGCCGGCGCGGCGGGCAGCCGCGAGAAGTAAAGTTTCGCCATATCGAGGCCCACATCCTCGGCCGAAAGGCCAGCGAAGAGAGCATCCGCGAACTCTGCGAGCGCTTCAAGGCAAGCGTCGAGAAGCGACTGCTTGAGGCACCTGCGATTCCCGGCGCGCTGGAGTTTCTGGAACGCTGGCAAGGTCGGCTACCGCTCTACCTGCTCTCGGCCACACCTGAGCATGAGCTCCGGACAATTGTCGAGCGCCGCGACCTGACCCGTTACTTTCTGGAGGTGGTCGGCTCGCCCCCGGACAAGGTCACCGGCCTGCGCAACCTGCTGGCACGCCGCGAGCATGCCGCTCAAGATACCGTCATGATCGGCGACTCCTACAACGACTATCGTGCCGCACGCTCCAACGGCACCCGCTTCATCGGCATCACCGCCGACCCGGCCGCCTCACCCTTCCCCGACGACGTGGTCACCGCAGTCGACCTAACCGGCCTGGAGTTGGCCCTGACCAAGCTGTAACGCCCCTCCCCCCTCTTGGCGCCCTGGTAAAAAATCCAATCTGGTCATATTGCCCCTGACCTCGGCTGTGAATTCCCCCCTGCCCTGCCGACAATGCGGATCAGCAAGACCACAGCGAAACCCTGAAGTCGCCAGGCTGCTTTCATGGCCGGGAACATCAGCAGGATTCCCGGCACCCAGACCGGCTTCCTGACTCGGGGGCCAGATATCGATATGGCATGTCGCCATGCCTTTGCCTTCAACAACTCCAAGAGGTGACCCGATGGACAAGACACGTTTGGCAGGGAAGAACTGCCTGATTACCGGCGCCGCACGCGGCATGGGGGCGGCCGTCGCCGAGCATTATGCCGCCCAGGGGGCCAATGTCTGCGTGGCCGACCTGAACATCGAGGGCTGCGAGGAAGTGGTCCAGCGCATCAACGCAAGGGACGGCGGCAAGGCCATCGCGGTCAAGCTCAACGTGACCGAGAGAGACCAGGTGAAGGCCGCCGTGCAGGCCACCGTCGACGCCTTCGGCAGCCTCAATGTCATGGTCAACAATGCCGGCATCAACAAGCCGCTGATGTTCCTCGACATCACCGAGGAGAACTGGCACCAGATCATGGACGTCAATGCGCTGGGCTGCCTGCTCGGCATGCAGGAAGCCGCCAAGCAGATGATCGCGCAGGGCAAGGAGAACGGGCCCTACAAGATCCTCAATGTGGGCTCCATCCTGTCGCGCCAGGCCTTCGATGACGTGGTGCCCTACTCCTGCAGCAAGCACGCGGTGCTGGCCATGATCAACGGCGGTGCCAAGGCGCTGGTCGACCACAACATCACCGTCAACGGCTACGGCCCCGGTGTGGTGCGCACCGAGCTGTGGGAGCAGCTCGACAAGGACCTGGTCAGCATCGGCAAGTTCGACAAGCAGGGCCAGTCCATGGACGAGCTCGCCGAGAAGATGATCCTGATGAAGCGCTACTCCTACCCGGAAGATGTGGTCGGCACGGCCTCCTTCCTGGCCAGCCCCGAATCGGACTACATGACCGGCCAGCTGCTGATGATCGACGGCGGCATGATCCTGCAGTGATGGCATCGGCCAGCCGGCCGATGGCTCAGTAGCAGCCCCTGTCTCGCATCACCCGATCGGCCCTGTCCTGCGCCAAGGACAGGGCCTTCTTGATGGAGCGCCGCCCGTCCAGCACCTCGAAGATCTCGTGTCCGGCGATGCTGATCAGGTCCGTGATACCCGGAACGGGAGGCCGCGGCCAGGCCTGCAGGATGTCCTTCCTCGCCATGTCATCCACGATCCCGATCAGCGGCGACAGCGCCGAGACCTCAGGGTCCTGGCTGACGCTGAAGCGCGGGGTCACCAGGCTGCCGTTCAGGATATAGAGCTTGGACATGTTGGCCGAGGTGAGATGACGCAGGGCCGTCCAGACACTCTCGATCCGCTCCTCGGCGAGGTTGGACGGAATGGCCAGGGCATAGCCCCCGATCGGGGTGATCGCACGGCCATGGTTGCCGATGGGGTGCGGCAGGTAGCCCGTGTTGCCCCAGGCCGGCGACTGGCGATCGAACTCGATGAGCGGCGCCAGCAGCGTGTAGCAGTAGGCCATGCAGGACTCGCCGGAGGCATAGGATTGGGCTCGCTCGTACCATGCCATGTGGAGAATGCTGGGGGGCGAATACTTGAGGATATCCAGCATGTACTCGCAGGCCCGGTAGGCGGCATCCGACTGGAACATCGGCCGCAGCTCCTCCCCGGACGCCTGCTGGAAGTCATAGCCTCCCTCGCAGCGGCGAAGGTTGATGATCGGCTGACCGAACTTGGCCATCAGGAAGCTGAAGGTATGGCCCAGCGGTGTGCCTCGCGCGGCATTCCAGGCAATGCCGTAACGCCCCCGGGCGGGGTCATGCAGCCGCCTGGCTACCTTGATCAGCTCCTCGGTGGTCGTGGGGGGCTCGAGCTGCGCCTCCTCGAGGATATCCTTCCGGTAGCAGAGCAGCTCCGGGGTGGTCTGCAGGGGAATGCCGTATTGCTCACCGGCGTATCGCGTGCTCTGCACCGCAACGGGGTGAAAGTCGGAGAGGTCATGGGCATCGCGCCGGATGAAGCGATCGAGGGGCATCAGGATGCCCTTCGAGGCCAGTTCGCCGAACCAGGGCAGGTCGCAGGCCACCAGGTCATAGCGGGACTTCGCCCGGCCGGCATTGGTGAGGATCGCCTCGAGCAGGTCGTCGATCGACCTGGCGGAGTTGTGGATCTCGAGACCGAAGATCGACTCCAGCTGCTGCTTGAGGTTGTGCATCGCCATGAAGGTGGGATCGGCGTGGATGAGCCCGCGCAGCCCGCCCTTCAGTTCGAGCCGTGCCGAGAGCACCGCTGGCGGGGAGATCACGCGCCCCGTCTCGGCCGCATCGAGGAAGATCCGGCGCCCGGTGTCCGACGCCGGATCCACCCCGAACAGGGGCCCCAGCAGGCCCTTGATGTGGTGCGCATAGGTCTCCCACTCCTCGATCATCATGGGCGAGGGGTGCAGCGAGACGGTCTTGCCCGATTTCGTCCTGGGGCGTGACAGGATCAGCCCGCGCTGGATGATGCTCTCGATCCCGCGCTTGGCGGTACCGTAGGAGAGCCCGGACGCATCCGCCAGCGAGGTGGGCGTCGTCAGCCGGCCGGCCAGGTGGTTGCGCATGAGGTGGAGCATCATGCGCATCTCCCGGTAGCCGTGGCTCAGGGAGAGCGAGTGCTCGGTCTCCTCCTCGAACTTCTCGATGAAGTCGATGAAGCGCGAGAGCTCCGTATGGGAGAGCTTCGACCTCGGCGTCTGGGACAGCCTGTCGTAGGGCCCCTCGGGATGGCTCTCGTCGGGGAGGTCGCTCATGGTCGCCTCGAGGCAGGAAGTAAGGGAGTGCCACAAGATAGCGCCGCCCCACGCCTGGCCGCAAACGCGACGCCAACGCGGCTATCCCCAGCCGTCGACGATCAGCCGAATGCCCAGCAGGATCAGCAGGCCCAGGATGATCCGGAAGAACAGCTCACCGCTCAGCCGCCGCTGGATGACCAGCCCCAGGCGCACCCCCAGCCAGGCCACCGGGATCAGCAGCAGCGCGATGGTGAGGTTCTCGACGTTCAGCAGGCCGAGCATGCCGTAGGGCACCAGCTTGACCAGGTTGGTGGCGGCCAGGAAGACCACGGCGGTTCCCAGGAACTGCTCCTTGGAGAGCCGGCACTGCAGCAGGTAGAAGTTGAGCGGCGGCCCCCCGGCGTGGGCGATGAAGCTGGTGAAGCCGGCGATACCGCCGCTCAGCGCGCCCGTCCAGGCGGGCAGCACCCGGCCGCGGAAGGGCTTGAGCAGCCCCCACAGGCCGAACAGGATCGAGAACACCCCCAGCAGTACCTTCAGCAGGTCCTCGTCGAGGCGGCCGTAGGTCAGGTAGCCGACCGTCACCCCCAGCACCGCCGGGGGAAACATCAGCCAGAGCACGGCGCCCACACGGTGACGCCACCAGGCCTTGAGGCTGAACACATCCATCACGATCAGCAGCGGCAGCATCACGGCCACGGCGAAGGCCGGGCTGGCCTTGAGCGAGATCAGCGGCACCGCCACTACCCCGACACCGCCGGCGAAGCCGGATTTCGAGATGCCGGTGATCAGTACGGCGATGATGATCAACACGATGAACTGCCAGTCGTACAGCATGCGGGCCCCTGCTCTGTGACCAGGTACAAAAAGGGGCCGTGGCGATCACGGCCCAATCGGAGTTTGCCATTGGCTCCCGTGAGGAGAGTGCCTCACGGGCTTCCGGGAGTCGCCTCCCGAAAGACGGGGTTACAGGACCTCGCAGATCTCCTCGAAGGCGAAGCGCTCCTGGCGCGGGAAGAGCGCCTCGGCATCCCCGTAGCCCAGGTTGCAGAGGAAGTTGCTCTTCACCTTGCCGTCCGGGAAGAAGGCCTCGTCGACGGCGGCATTGTTGAAGCCGGACATCGGCCCGGCATCCAGGCCCAGCGCCCGAGCCGCCAGGATGAAGTAGCCGCCCTGGATGGAGCTGTTGCGGAAGGCGGTGGTATGGATGAAGTCCGGCTTGCCCTCGAACAGCGACTTGGCGTCCTTGTTGTGGGAGAACATGCGCGGCAGGTGCTCGTGGAACTCGGTGTCGAAGCCCAGCACCGCGACCACCGGGGCCTTCATGGTCTTCTCCTGGTTGCCCGGCAGCAGCGCGGGCTTGAGGCGCTCCTTGGCTTCCTGGCTCCTGAGAAAGAGGATGCGGGTCGGCTGGCAGTTCATGGAGGTCGGGCCGAAGTGCATCAGGTGGTAGAGCTCGTGCAGGGTCTCGTCGCTGACGTCACGATCCTGCCAGACGTTGTGGGTACGCGCCTTGGTGAACAGGGTCTCGACCGCGGAGTTGTCGATAACAGTCATGTCGCTTTCCTCTTGCTGGATGGTATTGGCTTCAGGGTGTCGTCTTGCAGTGGGACTAGCGGCTCGCCTTGAGGCCGAAGTCGTAGGTCAGATGGCGGAAGGGGACTTCCATCGACCGCCCATCCGGTGCCTTTCCCGGCGGCAGCAGCTGGTACTCCCTGACCAGGGAATCCTTGACGCCGAAGACGGCGTCGGAGTCGAGATAGGGGTCGTCCTCGGCGAAGACCTGGGTCACCAGGGTTTCAAAGCCCTCGGCCATGAGCATGAAGTGCACGTGGGCGGGGCGATAAGGGTGGCGACCGGTGACTTCCAGCATCTTGCCGACCGGGCCGTCGGTGGGGATCGGGTAGGGCGAGGGGGTCACCGTCCAGAAGGCATAGCGCCCCTGGTCGTCGGTGGTGAACCGGGCCCGCAGCGAGGCGCCCTCGAGCTCCTTCTGGACGTCGTAGAACCCTTCGCTGTCCGATTGCCAGACATCGATGACCACATTGGCCAGGGGCTCGCCGCGCTCGTCATGCACCCGCCCCTCCACGAAGAAGGGCTCCCCCTCGACGTTCCAGTCGATCGACTCGCCCCGGGCGGCCTGGGGCGGGTCGGCCACATAGAAGGGGCCCAGCACCGTGCTCTCGGAGACCATGGGGTCCGACGTCTGGTGATTGATGGCGTCGACCAGCATGGTGACGCCCAGGGTGTCGGAGAGCAGGATGAACTCCTGGCGCTTGTCGTCGCACATCTGGCCGGTGCGGGTCAGGAAGTCGATGGCCTGGGTCCACTCCTGCTCGGTGGGCTCCACCTCGCGGATGAAGCCATGCAGGTGGGTGACCAGGCTGTTTAGCACCTGCTTCAGGCGCTCGTCACCGCAGCCGGCGAACTGCTCGATCACGGCATCGGTGATGTTCACGGCATTGAGGTTTCGCATCTCGTCATCCCTTGGCGCCGGAGGCGCTCTCGATGGCCGGCAGCCCGGAAAGGCGCTCGGTGTGGTGGATCGTGGCGATGTAGTCGTCCTCGCCGTGGCCCGTGCCGATCAGCGAGCTGTAGGCCTCGCGCATCTGGGCGGCCAGGGGCACGGCGACACCGTCGGCGTGGGCACAGCCGAGGATCAGGTCCAGGTCCTTGGCCATCTGGGCGGCCGAGAAGGTGGAGGTGAAGTCGCGATCCTTCAGCGGCTGGGTCTTGTACTTGACCATCGGCGAACCGACGGCGCTGTCGGCCATCAGGTCCAGCATCGCCTCCCAGCCGATGTTGCCCTTGCGGGCCATGGCCAGGGCCTCGCCCATCATGCCGGCGCTCACCGCGATCATCAGGTTGATCGCCAGCTTGGCGTAGCGGGCCTGCTCCGCGTCTCCGAGCCAGTACTGGGCCTTGGTGAAGGCGGCCATCACCGGCACGGCCGCCTCCAGGGCGTCGCGCGGGCCGGAGACCATGGCCGACAGGGTGCCGGACTCGGCGGCGACCGGATTCCCCGACACCGGGCTGCGCAGATAGGCGATGCCCCGCGCCTCGGCGGCCTCGGCCACCCGGGCGGAGGCCTCGATGCTGACGGTGCTGGTCTCGATCAGCACGCTGCCCGGGGCCATCGCCTCGATCAGGCCATCCGCTCCCAGGTGCAGGCCCAGCAGCGCCCGATCATCGGGGATCGAGACGAACACCAGGCGGCACCCCTCGACGGCGGCGGCCAGGGACGGGTGAGGGGCGATGCCGGCCTGCTCGGCCAGGGCCATCCGCTCGGGGCTGAGGTCGAACCCCTGGACGGGGGTCCCCGCCGCAGCGATCCGCGCGGCCATGGGCAGGCCCAGCTTGCCGAGGCCGATCCAGGCGACCTTGTTGGTGGCTGTCATTGTGTTGTCCCCCCTTGTTGCCGTGACTGAAGCTCGGCGTAGATGCGGTGACCGGAGGCTGCCAGGTGGCGGACCCCCTCCTCGACGTCCGCCAGCAGCCTACCGTGTCGCTTGTGGAACTCTCCCGCCACCATGACGCTGTCGACATTGGCCAGGCTCGCCTGCATGACCACGGTGGAGACCGGGTCGCTGACCGGCTGCATGTTCAGCAGGCCGCTGTCCAGCAGCACCAGGTCGGCCTGCTTGCCCGGCGTCAGGCTGCCGATGCGCGCCTCCAGGCCCAGGGCGCGGGCACCGTCGAGGGTGATCCACCCAAGCGCCTCGCGAGTGCGGATGGTCGAGGTCTCGGGAATGCCGCCCCGCTCGCGCCGTGAGGCATCGTTGTCCAGCGAGCGCTGCATGCCGAGCGCCATGCGGGCCACGGTGAACATGTCACCGGAGATCACCGATTCCAGGTCCACCCCCAGGGAGACCACGCCGCCATGCCGGCGAACGTGGCCGGTGATCGGGAAGCCGTGCCCCTGGGTCATCTCGTTCTCGGGCGCGACGGAGAAGGTCACCCCCTGCGCGCAGAAGCGCGCCAGCTGAGCGTCGCTGAGGCTCTGGCCGTGGACGATGTTGATGTCCGGCCCCAAGAGCCCCTTCTCCTCGATCACGTCCCAGCCGCCGGGACTGACGGCCTCGCCGCCGCCCTGGTGCATGGAGGCCACCAGGCCGAACTCCTTGGCCAGCTCGAAGTCCTGCAGGCTGACCTCGAGGGTGGAGTAGTGCGGCCCGAGGATGGCCAGCCCCAGGGTCACGCGCCCCTCGGGGTCGGCCAGTTCGCCCTCGAGCAGCCGCTCGACCTCGCTGCGCGGATGGGGGATCTCGCTGAAGTGGGGCTGCCCCGGCTTGGGATCCGGCTTGGGCGAGCCGTGGAAGAACAGCGCCCGGATGCCGGACGCCTTGAGCCCGCGCACCGCCGCATCGGTGTGCTCGGGGGTGGGGTTGTTGTGGCACCAGTCCCCCAGGGTGGTGGTGCCGCAGTTGAGCTGGTTGAGCGCCCCCATGCGGGTGGCGATCTGGATATCGTCGGGGGTGAAGAGCGTCGCCAGGCCGCGGTGGACATGGCCGAAGTACTCGAGCAGCGTCCAGTTGGCGGCCACCCCGCGCAGGGCGGTCTGCCAGGTATGCATGTGGGCGTTGACCAGCCCGGGGATCAGGATGCCGCCGCGGCAGTCGATGACCTCGGCCCCCTCGGCCGGCAGGTCATGGCCCACGGCCAGGATCCGGTCGCCTTCCACCAGCACCTGGCCGTCGGCCAGGTCGCCGAGCTCGGGGTCCATGGTGATCACGGTGGCATTCGTAAATAGCGTCTTCATGTTTGGACTCCCTCCTCGCTCGCCGGTCGCTGGCCGACCAGGGCATGGCTCAGCAGGCGATGGATGCCCTGGGCCTCGACCTCGCGGGGATTCCAGTAGGGGTTGCGGGTGGCGATCTCGGTGGCGCGCTCGACATCACTCGGCTTGAGGCCGATCTGCTCCAGTGCCGTGGGCGCACCCACCGCACGGGCCAGGTCGAAGAGGCCGGCGGCGGGATCCTCGCAGCCCAGGGCCCGGGCGATGCGCGACATCGCCTCGGGGGCCGCCGGGGCGTTGTAGGCCACCGCATGGGGCAGCACGATGGTATGGGTCTCGGCATGGGGCAGGTCGAAGGAGCCGCCCAGGGTGTGGCAGAGCTTGTGGTGCAGCGACATGCCCACCGACCCCAGGCAGGTACCGCACAGCCAGGCGCCATACAGGGCATCGGCGCGCGCCTCGGCATTGCCCGGGTCGCCGGCGATCACCGGCAGACTGCGGGCCAGCGCGGCGATGCCCTCCTCGGCCATCAGCGAGATCACCGGGTTGCGGTCGCGGGCATAGAGCGCCTCCACCGCATGGGCGATGGCATTGATGCCGCTGGTGCCGGACATCCCGGCGGGCAGCGAGAGGGTCAGGTCGACGTCGTAGATCACCGTCTCGGGCAGCACCTCCAGGGTGCGCTGGGTGGTCTTGATGCCGTCGCGGGTCTCGCCGAGGATCGGCGTCATCTCGGAGCCGGCATAGGTGGTGGGGATGGCCACCTGGGGGAGCCAGGTGCGCAGCGCGATGGCCTTGCCCAGGCCGATGGTCGAACCGCCGCCGATGGCCACGGTGCAGTCCACCGCCAGCTCCTCGACCACCCGCATGGCGCGCTCGGTCACCTCGACCGGCGTGTGCATGGCGGCCTCGGTGAACAGCCCGGCCCCGCGCTCGCCCAGCTGCTCCAGCACCGCGCGGGCCTGTTCCTGCTGCTGGGGAGTGGCCAGCACCAGGGCCCGGCGGCAGCCGAGCTGCTCGATTTCCTCGGCGAGGCGCGACAGGGTCCCCTGGCCGAATACCACCCGGGATGGCAGGCCATGATAGACAAAGGGTTGCATGGGTCTTTCCTCAGACGTTGAAGGTGCATGGGGGCGCCCCAGCGGGCGCCGCGGCGGCGAATCCGCCTAGGCGGTCGCCGCCGCCGGGGCTGACGTGCCCATTCCGGTAATCGCCTGCACCAGCGCGTCCTCGCTGACGCTGTCGCCGTCGAACTCGGCGGTGACCCGGCCGTCGTACATGGCGATGATGCGGTTGCTCAGGCCGAGCACCTCCGGCATCTCCGAGGAGATCACCAGCACCGCGTAGCCGGACTTGGCGAGGTCCTTGACCAGGGCGTGAATCTCGGCCTTGGAGCCCACATCGATGCCGCGGGTCGGCTCGTCGAGGATCAGCAGCTTGGGATGGGTATGCAGCCACTTGCCGATGACGATCTTCTGCTGGTTGCCGCCGCTGAGGTTGCCGACCTTCTGGCGCCAGCTGGGCGTCTTGATCTTCATCGCCTGGTGGTACTTGTCGTAGACGCTGCGCTCGGCCGAGCCCTTCATGAACCCCCCGGAGGAGACGCTGGAGAGGCTCGCCAGGGTCATGTTGTCCCGGCAGTTCATGCCCAGGATCAGCCCCTGGTCCTTGCGATCCTCGGGCACCAGGGCGATGCCCGCGGCCACCGCATCGTGGGTGCTGCGGAAGTTCACCACCTCGCCATCCAGCACCACCTCGCCCGCCACGGGCGTGCGCAGCCCGAAGATGGTCTCGGCCACCTCGGAACGCCCCGCCCCCACCAGCCCGTACATGCCGACGATCTCGCCCTTGCGGACGTTGAAGCTGACATCCTCGAAGATCCGCTTCACCGTGAGGTTGCGCAGTTCGAGCATGTTCTCGCCGAAATCGGTGGGCTTGCTGGCGTGGTCGAGCTCCAGGCTGCGGCCGATCATCATCCGCGTGACCTCGTCCTCATGGGTCTCGCAGGTATTCACCGTGCCGGTGTATTCGCCGTCACGCAGCACCGAGATGCGATGGGAGAGGTGGAAGATCTCGTCCATGCGGTGCGAGATGTAGACGATCCCCACGCCCTGCTCGCAAAGCGAGTGGATCACGTCATAGAGTACCGGCTTCTCGTGGTCGGTCAGCGAGGCGGTCGGCTCGTCGAACACCACCACCCGGGGGGTGAAGACCAGCGCCCGGCCGATCTCGACCATCTGCTTCTTGGCGATCGACAGCGACCCCACCAGGTCGTCGTGCTGGAAGCTGCACTTGAGGGTCTCGAGGATGGCATTGGTGTCCTCGCGCAGCTTGCGCCAGTCGACACGGTTGCCCCACTTCTTCGGCAGGCTGCCGAGGAAGATGTTCTCGGCCACGGTCATCTCCGGCACCAGCGACTGCTCCTGGTGGATCAGCACCACCCCGGCCCGCTTGGCATGCTTGGGGTTCTCGAAGGCCATCTCCTCGCCGCCGAGGATGATCCGCCCCTCGTTGGCCTGGTGCTTGCCGGCCAGCACCTTCATCAGGGTGGACTTGCCGGCGCCGTTCTCGCCGAGCAGGGCATGGACCTCCCCGGGGCGAACGTCGAAGTCGACCTTGTTGAGGGCCACCACCCCGGGAAAGCGCTTGGTGATGCCTTCGAGCTTGAGCACCGGGTCGGCGTCGATCGGCTGGCGCTGGCCAGTCCTGGCGTGGACGGGAGTCATATCCGCACCTCCTTGGTCGAGGGCACATTGAGCTTCTTGTCGATGATCAGCACCGAGATCAGGATCACCCCGAGCACGACCAGCACGTAGAAGGCCGGCACCTGCATCAGGTTCATGCCGTTGCGCAGGATACCGATGGCCAGCACGCCGCCCAGGGTGCCGACGATGCTGCCGTAGCCGCCGGTGAGCTTGGTGCCGCCGAGCACCACCGCGGTGATGGTCCACAGCTCGTAGTCACGCCCGAGGTTGGGCGTGGCCGCCCCCATCTGGCTGGCCAGCAGCACCCCGGCCAGGGCCGCGAAGAAGCCGACGATGATGAAGTTGATCATCATGTGGCGGCCGAGACGGATGCCGGCATCGATGGAGGCCTCCGGGTTGCCGCCCACCGCGAAGGTATTGCGCCCGTGGCCGGTGCGGGTCAGCACCAGGTGCATCACCAGGGTGCAGAGCAGGAAGATGATCGCCAGCACCGGAAACGGCCCGATGCTGCTGGCGCCGAAGTCCGAGAAGGCGAAGTTCATCGAGTAGAAGGACTGCTCGCCGGTGTAGAGGAAGATCAGCCCGCGGATGCCCAGCATGGCGCCCAGGGTGACGATGAAGGCGTTGACCCCGGTCTTCCACACCACCAGGCCGTTGATCGCCCCGAGCAGCATGCCGGAGGCCAGTGCCGCGATGATGGCGATGGTCAGGCCATAATCCTGGAGACCCACCGCCAGCGAGGCGGCAAGCCCGAGTATTGCCCCCACCGAGAGATCGATGTTGCCGTTGATCATCACGTAGGTCATGCCCAGGGCGATCAGGCCGATGGTCGAGGTCTGGACCAGGATATTGGTGATGTTGCCCAGCGACAGGAAGTACTCCGACATGAAGCTGAAGAAGATGAAGATGGCGATGACGAAGATCCAGATCGGCTGGATCGCCGCCCTGCCACGGAAGAAACCTTTGATTGACATCATGCGTCATGCCTCCGCGTCACGAGTGGGTCGTCAACAGGCGCTTGCGCTTGTTGGCGAGATCCAGCCAGACGGCCAGGATGATGATCACCCAGGTCACGATCCACTGGGTGTAGTAGGGGTAGCCCATGAGCAGCAGGCCGTTCTGGATGAAGCCGAGGATCAGCACGCCGATCACCGTCTTCCAGATGCTGCCGGCGCCGCCGAGCAGGCTGGTGCCCCCCAGGATGATGCCGGCCAGCACCAGCAGCTCGTAGCCCTGGCCCACGTTGTTCTGGGAGCCCATGACCCGCGAGCCGAGCACCAGGGCGGCGCAGGCCACGCAGAAGGCCGAGATCAGGTAGGTGCTGAAGACGCACCAGTTCTTGCGAATGCCCGAGTAGACCGCCGCCATGGGGTTGCCGCCGACGGCGAAGATGCGCCGCCCGTAGCCGGTGCGGGACATGACGATCTGCATCAGGATGGCCAGCAGTCCGAACAGCAGCACCGGCACCGCGATCCCCAGCACATAGCCGCGACCGAAGAAGGCGAACCAGGTGCCATCCTGATTGGCGATATCCACGTTCTGGCCACCGCTGTAGATCAGTACCAGGCCCTGGATGATGGAGAGCATGGCCAGGGTGACGATCAGGGAGTTCAGCCGCATGAAGCCGATCAGGATGCCATTCACGGCGCCGAGCATCAGGGTCAGGGCGAACATCATCAGGATCGCGTTGGTCGGGCCGATCTTGTCGTGGAGATCCACCACCAGGACGGTGGCGAACGACAGCATCGAACCCACGGAAAGGTCCAGGTTACCGCCGATGATCACGACCGTGACGCCGACGGCGATGATGCCGATGATCGAGGCCTGCCGGACCACCGTCATGATGTTCGATTGGGAGAGAAACTGCTCGGAGAAGAATGAGAAGACGACCATGCCCAGCAGGAAGAAGATCAGGATACCCTGGGCGGAGAGGAAGCTCATCACCCCCGCCTTGCTGACATTTCCCGCCAGGAGTCGTGTTTTGGTTTGTTCTGCAGAAGACATGAGAATCACCTGTTGAGGTAGGACCGTGCGTAAGGAATGACTGCGCTCCGGCCAGTCCTGTCACCCGGGGCAGGCATCGCTCGTGCGACGCCTGCCCCGGGCAGTTGACCGTGACGTCAGAAGACCGGACGGTCGAACTCTTCCAGGTTCTCGGCGGTGATCTTCGGGGTCTCGAAGAAGTTGAGCTTGGGGACTTCCTCGCCGGCCAGCACATCCAGTGCGGTCTGCAGGGCCGCCTCGGCATCGTCCACGGGAGACTGGTAGATGGAGCCGTAATACTCCCCGCGGGCGATGGCGTCATAGCCCACGGCGAAGTTGGTGGCGCCGATGAAGATGATCTCGTCGGCCCGGCCGGCGCCCTTGGCGGCATTCAGGGCGCCGACCCCCATGTTGTCGTCACCGGAGTAGACGCCATCGATGCGGTCGTACTTGGTGAGGAAGTCCTCCATGACGCGCTGGGCCCGCTCGCGGTTCCAGTTGCCCGGCTGGGTCTCCATCAGCTCGACGCCGGGGCAGAGTTCGGCGAGACGCTCCTCGAACCCGGCGGCCCGCTCGATGGCGGTGGTATAGCCCGGATGTTGCACCGGGTCAGTCAGAAGTCCCCAGATGCCATGCTCGGTGGGGATAAAAGGGCTCTGGGGGTGGAGATTGGCTGCTTTTTGATC
>NZ_JACHZF010000017.1 GCF_014193375.1 Halomonas campaniensis | reverse complement strand
GCTCCACTCGACCCTTGGCTACCACGCGCCGAGGGAGATCGAGAAAATCGCGGAAGCAGCTTAATAAAAGTGTCCGCTACGACTTGACCAGAACAAACCAGCGAATCCTGATCGCTGCACTATAGCCTGTGTAGCTCTGGCGGGGGTCACTTCAGGAAACCATGAGCGAGAAACAACGCAACGCATGGTTCCACAAGCTGAAAGAGCTCGGGGCCAATGCCAGGTAATTACCGAGACTTGATAATCCGGCCTCGCCAAAACAGCGAAGCCGTTGCAGGATGGGGATGTCAGGTTTCGGCCAGAAGCGGCCATTGAGGTTTTCCTGGCGTATAACGCCATTTATTCAGCAGCGCGGCCTTCAGGCCTCGACCGGTGGAGGCCCGAAAGGGTCGGAACGGACTGAAATTAATTGTTAGAAGAACGTACGACTTCGCACTGCCCCGTTTCTTGGTCTAACTCCCATATCTCTACGTCATCCGGGATAAGGTGTCCATAGGTTCGCATATAGTACGAAGCTAGAGTCTCGCCATTCCGCCTGCGCGTGTCGCGCAAAACGAAGAACACCTTGCGGTAGTGCGAAGGAGCACAGCAAAAATAGTACATGGCCTCATTCCAGACGGTCACCTTGGCACTTGGTACGTTATCTCCGCTAGTCCATCTGTGGGACTTGCACTCAACAAGAACTGGCGGCGCATCCGAGCCAAGATCAAAAGCATGAAGCTTCTTCATTTGGCCCACCCCCACCTCAACGGGGTGATTCTCCTCAACCTCGATCCCCGCAGCCGCCAGGATCGACTTTGCTGCGGCTTCGAAGTCTCTCCCGACGTGAGCGTTGCTGATAGAACCTATTCTCTGGAAATTCCGTACCATGCCTGCTTCCTCAGGAGCTTCTAACGCTGAGCGCACCGGCGACCTTGACGGAGCGAAGCGCAGACAAGGGCGTCCGAGTGCCGCGTATTGTTAAATCACCGAGGCTTGGGCGGCCTAGGTGGTTCACCTTTTACATCTCTGGGTGGCGGCGGTGGCGGTGGTGCAGGCCTGCTTGTTGACATAATCGAACTCTCAGATTGCGGTCAGTGAGTTGTAGTAGGGATAGAATGCAACACAGATGAGCATAAAGGAAATAATGAGCGCCGTGACGCACCGATGCAGATAAAAGGCTTTCCGGTCATTATTTCTCGTATTGTGGGTTGCATAGGTCTTGAATGTTTCCATCAGATAATCGTCGAACGCTTCTTTGGCCCAAGATCGCGCTTTGTGTGGGCTTACATCCTGATAATCCGCAAGAATCCGTCCATAGTAAGCTTCGATATCCGAGGCTGTAGGCAGCATTTTGTATGTGTAGCCGTACCATGAAACGATGAAAAAGCCGACAGCAAAGAGCAGCGCTAAAAGAGCCCCAAGGTAAATTGTCCAGAAAAAGGCATCGACTGTGACGCTTTTCTTGACCAAGACCTCATTGAACAGAAAAACTGCTAGGGTAAAGACGATAGCGAAAATCGAGAACGGTAGTTTGAGCCGATTCTCGACTTTGTCGCGAACTTCCAGTTCGTGGAAGTAGAGCCTTTCATAAAATTTGCGTCGATCTTCTTCGTTCATAGTCTTTACGATTTAACAGTTATTAGACCGTGCGCGTCATATTCAACTTGAGCGCGCACGCGCGTTCAATAATATTATGCCGCGCGCTCGCCTACCTCTTATCTTATTGAAAATCCTATAAATTAAGTATAGCTTGGCAGTATAGTCCGAAACGTCGTGCATGCCACATATCCCCGATGAACGCGCCTGCTGCCTTTGCGGGCATGGCCGCTTTGGGTCGAAAGCAGCCATAGAAAAACCAGCATGATGGCGGGAAATGGCGTTTTGCCATGTCCTGAAATCATGCCGGCTAGCCGATGAAAAGTCGGTGGGTGTCGCTGCCATATCGCCTTCCCTGCTCCCTGGGTCAGCCCTGTTGCCGGGCTGTTTCCGTTTGTAATTCACCCAGCCTAGCTCAGTGGGCTTCGGTTGGCCAACGGCGTGGTTGGCGTATGCTGGAGGCACTCGGAAACCCAAGGAGCCAGGACGATGATCGACGAGACCGACATGGCCTACCTGGAGCGCTGCGTGGCGCTGGCGGAGCAGGCGCTGGAGGCAGGCGACGAGCCCTTCGGCTCCGTGCTGGTGAGCGGGGATGGCGAGGTGCTGGCGGAGGACCACAACCATGTGGCCGGCGGCGATGCCACCCGGCACCCGGAGTTCTTCCTGGCGCGCTGGGCGGCGGAGCACCTGACGCCCGAGCAGCGGGCGCGGGCCACCGTCTATACCTCCGGCGAGCACTGCCCCATGTGCGCGGCGGCCCACGGCTGGGTGGGCCTGGGGCGCATCGTCTATGCCAGCTCGTCGGAGCAGCTCATCGGTTGGCTAGCCGAGATCGGCGCTTCGCCGGCGCCGGTGGCGCCGCTGCCGATCCGCCAGGTGGTGCCGGATGCCGTGGCCGAGGGGCCGGTGCCGGCATTCGCCGAGCGTATCCGCGGCCTGCACCGCCGCCTGCACGGCGCCTGACTGGCCTGGCCGCTCGTCACCGAGCGGCCGAACGGTGCCTCTTGATCCGGTACATGTCGCCATCCGCATGGCTCAGCAGGGTGTCGGCATCCTCCCCGTCGGCGGGATAGCAGGCCACGCCGATACTGCAGGAGGGCGCGATCCCGTCCAGTGCACCGCCCAGAGGCTCGGAAAGGACCGCGAGGATCTGCTCCACCTTCCTCGAGACGGCATCCGTCGAGTGGATGTCCGTCAGCAGGACGGTGAATTCATCGCCGCCCATCCGCGCCACCGTGTCCGTCTCTCGCACGCAGCCTTCCAGCCGTCGTGCCACCGAACAGATCACGCGATCTCCCACCGCATGGCCGTGGGCATCATTGATGAGCTTGAAGTCATCGAGATCCAGAAACAGCAGCGCCAGGCCGCTCTGATGGCGGTGGGCCGCATGCAGCGCCGAGTCCAGTCGATCATAGAACAGCGACCGGTTGGTCAGCCCCGTGAGCGCATCATGATGGGCGAGGTAGCGCAATTCGTCCTCGGCCTGCCTGAGGGCCGTCACATCCCGGGCGACACCGATCCGCACCCCCTCCTCCTCGTACCAGCGGGCAGACCACAGGATATGCACGATACCGCCATCCTTGCGGAGGTAGCGGTTACGGAAATCGACGTGGGGCTGTCCCTTCATGACCCGGGTGATGGAGGCCAGAGAGGCCGCCAGATCATCCGGGTGCATGTAATTCGTGATCGTCGTCCCCGTCAGCTCATCGGCACGGTAGCCGAGCAGTGCCTCACAGGCATCGCTCACGAACACGATCTGGTTGTCCCTGTCGACCACGAAGACCGTGTCCAGCATCAGGTGGACCAGCTTGGGATAGAGGGCTTGCAGATCAACGGGCATGGGTCAGGGCGTCCGGTTAGCGAACGTCGAGTGTATCCCGACCTTGACAGGAGACGGTAGGAATCCCGGGGCGCCCCGCCTCACCTGCCGAGGATACGGTAGGCCTCGGGCGTCTCATTGCCGGCCCCATCCGGCGAGAGGGCGCCATTCACCCGCGCCTCCATGTCGCGGGCCATGGCGGCGGTGGCAGCCTCGAGGCTCAGGGCCAGGGAGGCACGGGCCTCGTCGAGTGCCTCATGCAGCTGCGCCTCCATGGCCGGGCGATAGCGCGCCTCCTGCCCCTTGAGCAAGGCGTATTCGCTGCCGGCGATGCCGGCCAGGGTCGCCGCCGTGGTCAGCGTGCCCACCACCAGGGCCCCCGGGCCGCTCGGCGAGGTGGCCACCGCCGCCGCCCCGCCGCTGGCCAGGGAACGCGCGGCGCCGGTGCCAAGGCGCAGCGCGAGGCTGCGCAGCGCCATGCGGCTGCCCTGCACGGCCGCGCCAGCCCCCAGCCGCCCGGCCAGGGCGCGGCCCGCCACCAGCCCCACGCCGCTTCCCCCCACCGCCGCTGCACGCCAGCGCGAACGATCCAGGCCCTCATCGAGGGCGTGCTGCAGCACGGCGTCGAGATCGAGGCCGGGGCTCTCGCCCTCCCCCGGCTCGGCGGCCACCTGGCGCGGGGCATAGCGCTCGTGAAGCGTGGTGGCCAGACCCTCGGCCATCGCCTGCTGCTCGCGGGCCAGGCGTGCCGGGTAGTCCGCCTGGAGCTCGGCCAGCGCCGCCTCCAGGCCGCTGGGAACCACCAGCCGCTCGTGGAGCTGTTCGTCCAGCCACGCATCCAGATCGCCGACCAGGGCCACGGCGAGTCGCTGGTAGCTGCCCGGCGCGGAGAAGTACCAGTCCAGATAGCCTGGCACGGCGGCGGCCAACGGGTCGAAGGCGGCATCGAGGCGTGCCTCCCACCAGGGCGCCATGCGCGCCGCGAGCCGCGCCTGGGCCTCGCCGGTGAGCGTGGCGAGGTCCCGGGTGAAGTCGGCATGGGTCTGCGCATCCAGGGTCAGCGACTCCCCCGCCACGATCACCCGGAACAGCGGCGCCTGGCTGCGCGACTCCAACCAGCGGTGGCCGCCCTCGAACAGCACCAGCAGCAGCAGGACCACCAGCAGCGAGAGCCCCCAGCGGTGCCGGCCGCGCGTGTGGGATTGCCCCTCCCGACGAGGCAGAGTTGCGTCACTCATGGGGCCTCCTCCAGGCGCCGACCGCTTGCCCCCTCGCCGCGCAGCGCATCGGCACCGACCAGCAGGCGCACGAAGGCCCAGGCAAGGGCGCCCTGGGTAAGCAGCATCAGCAGCCACCCCAGCAGCGCCAGCGGCGCCCCCAGCGACAGCTGCGCCTCGGCATTCTGCATCGCCCAGGCGCGGGTGATCTCGGCGGCGGCTGCCAGCCGTTCGAAGAAGGCGAGCAGCGATCCGCCCTCGCCGGCCGGCAGGTGGCGCAGGAGCGCCGCCTCCCAGCCCAGGTCGACGAGCCATGGCTGGGGCAACCACAGGGCCATCCCGACCAGCGCCAGGGCCAGCAGGCCGGCGACCGGCGCCACCAGCAGACGCCGGGTGACCGCCGGCAGCCGCGCCTCGATCACATGCGGGGCCAGGCGCCGGTGCAGCCAGCCCCGGGCAAGCGCGAGGCCGACCGCTCCCGCCAGCAGCAGCGGCCAGGCGGCCAGGGGCAGCCCCCGCAGCTTCACCAGCAGCACCAGCGCCAGCAGGGCGCCGAGGAGCTGGTGGCGAGCCACCATCACGGCGCCGCCGCGCAGCCGATGATGCCAGGGGGATCCGTCACGCAGGTACTGTCCCAGCCAGGCACGGCGGCGCAGGCGGGCCGCCTCCAGGCCGCCGGCGGCGATCAGCTGGGTGGCCAGCACCCAGGCCGGCAGGAAGAGCCAGCGGGCCCAGGCACTGCCCGAAAGCGACCAGAGCAGCAACGCCAGCACCGGCAGGGCGAGGTGCCACGCGGGGCTCGGCAGATGATCGCCCGTGCGTGCCATCGCCATGGGTCCTACCGGGCCAGCACCTGCTCGATATGCGCCTCGCAGCGCCGGTGGGCCGGCCGCTCGCGAAGCCCGGCCCAGTAGGCCTCGAACTCCGGGCGCCGCGGCAGGGTGCCGAACTGCATGCCCCAGCCGATGTGCGAGCCCACGTAGACATCCGCGGCGCTGAAGGCGTCGCCGGCGATATAGGGCCTGCCCGCCACGGCCTCGGCCAGGGTGTCGACCAGGGTCCAGTAGTCGCCGCAGCCCAGGCGCATGGCCTGCTCCGGCGTGGGCGCAACGCCCAGGTCGTTCAGCGCGATGGCGCTCTCCAGGGGGCCGGCGGCCAGGAACAGCCAGCGGTAGTAGTCGCCCCGGGCGGCGGGCGGTGGCGCCAGGCCGGCCTCGGGGAAGGCATCGGCCAGGTAGGCGCAGATGGCGGCGGCCTCGGTCACCACCGTCTCGCCGTGACGGATCGCCGGCACCTTGCCCAGCGGGTTGATGGCGAGGTACTCCGGCGCCTTCATGGCGGCGCCGTACTCCAGGGTCACCATGCGATAGGTGGCGCCCAGCTCCTCGAGCATCCAGTGGACGATGCCGCCCCGGGAGAGCGGGTTGGTATAGAAGACAAGTGCGGCGGGGCCGTCGGCCGGGGCCGGCTCGGCCAGGGCCGCCGGCGGCAGCCGGACCTCCGGCGGCAGCACATAGCCGCGGCCCGGCTCGTTGACCACCTCGACCCCCACCGCCCGCAGCACGGCGATGTCCTGGTAGAGGTGGCGCAGGGAGACGTCCAGCGCCGCGGCGAGCTCGGGCCCGCCGATCGGGCCCGGGTGGTGGCGCAGCACGCGGATCAGGTCCTGCAGGCGGTTCGTTCGGGACATGCCAATTCCTCGGGTCTGTGGTCCACGGGGAGCGGCGCGCGGCCGAAATCACCCGTGGATGAAGTCGATGCGTTCAGAGGCCCTGGGCGCCCCGGCGCAGCCAGTCGTGCATGAAGACGAGCTTGCGGCGCACCTCGTGGGAAATCACGAAAGGATAGAGGTCCGGCAGGCCCATCGCACGGTTGATGTGATTGACCGCCATGACCTGGTGCGTCGCCACCTGGATCAGCCGCTCGGCGTCGGCCTCCATGTAGGGGTCCCACCCGAGGTTCGGCAGGTCGACGCAAGAGAGGCCGGCGGCCACGAAGCTGTCGGCGATATCGGTAAGGTGCAGCAGGTGGGAGGCCGTTTCGGCCCAGTCCTCATGGGGGTGGGCGGAGGCATAGCTGCTGACGAAGCGCGCGCGCCAGCCGGGCGGCGGCCCCTCATGATAGTGACGTTCCAGCGCGGCGCGATAGTCCTCGCGCTCATCGCCGAACATGGCGCGAAAGGCGTCGAGGAAGTCGTCTCGCAGGCTGAGCCGCCACCAGAGCATATGCGAGATCTCGTGGCGCATATGGCCGATCATGGTGCGGTAGGGCTCCTCCAGCGCCTCGCGGCGGGTCGTCCTCAGCACCGGGTCCGCTTCCGCCACGCTGATCGTCACCACTCCCCCCGCATGCCCCATGGGCACGGGGGTGTGGCCCTCGGCCAGCATGTGGAACACCGGGCGCGCGCCGGGATCCTCGGGACGAAACCAGTTCCAGCGGCCCAGGTTGTCGAGCACCCAGCGCTTGGCGGCCTCGGTCTGGCTCCAGTGGGAAATGGCATGGGGAATCGCCGGGTCCGGGGCCAGCTCGGTCATGGCGCAGGCGCGACAGAAGGCGCCCTGTCGCGGGGCGATCCAGTTGCAGCCGATGACGTCGCGATTGGCGCAGAATGGCGGCATGGTGATAAAGGCCCTGGCCTGGGGATCATAGGCCACCGGCGTCCCGGTGGCGGTCGCCAGGTTGTCGAACCACAGCGCCCCGTGGCCGACCGGGTTGGCAAAGACACGCATGGGAGCCCCTCCAGAACGTCAGGGCATCGCGCCCTGATAAACGACAGCGGCAGCATGCCGCTTTCATCCGTCAGCCTACCATCCCTGGGGCCATCACCCTGCCTGCCGTCGTGACCCGGCCGGCGCGGCTCAGGGCGTGGCCTGCATCAGGGTCCGCGCGATGGTGAGCAGCCGCTCGTCGCCGAAGCGGTCGCCGACCAGCTGCACGCCCAGCGGCATCCCGCCCTCGCCCCGACACAGCGGCAGGTTGAGGCAGGGCACGCCGAGCAGCGTCCAGGCGCGGCAGTAGAGCGGGTCGCCGGTGGCATCGAGCCCCTTCGGGGCCACCCCCTGGGCGCTGGCGGCGAGGATCACGTCCACCTGCTCGGCGAAGGCACGCGACAGCACCGGCTGCAGCGCCGCCGCCTGGGCGCGCGCCTCGCGGTAGCGCACGAAGGGCAGCGCGCGGCCCGCCTCCAGCAGCTCGACCAGCTTCGGTCCCATGCGGTCGGCGAACTGGCGATACTCGCCGGCCAGCGTCTGGGCCGCCTCGTAGGCCATCACCACCTTCTGCTCCTCGACCAGCCCGTCGAAGCGGCCATCCAGCGGCAGCGGCACCACCTCGGCGCCGGCCCGCTCCAGCCTCCCCGCCACCTCGTCCAGCGCCTGGCGCACCTCGGGCGCCAGCGCCTCGTCGCCGGGCAGGCTGCGCAGCCCGACCCGCACCCCGGCCAGGCTCGGCAGCGCCGTGATCGCCGGGGCCCGGGTCAGCGCCGAAAAGGGGGTGCAGATGTCGTCGATGGTGCGGGCGAACCAGCCCAGGGTATCCAGCGACGGCGAGAACGCCTTGGCCCCGGCGCAGCTGACCAGGTCGAAGGTCGGCTTGAAGCCGAACACGCCACAGAAGCTGGCCGGGCGGATGATGCTGCCGGCGGTCTGGGTGCCGAAGGAGAGCGGCACCATGCCGTCCGCCACCGCCGCCGCAGAGCCGCTGGAGGAGCCGCCGGGGGTGCGCGCGGGGTCCAGCGGGTTGCGGGTGCGCCCCGGGGTGAAGTAGGCCATCTCGGTGGAGACGGTCTTGCCCATGATCAGCGCACCCTGCTCGCGCAGCAGGCTCACCAGGGGCGCATCCATCAGCGCGCCGGGGCTGTGCAGGTAGTCGGTGCCCCAGCCGATCGGCATGTCGCGGGTGTCGATGATGTCCTTGATGCCCACCGGCACCCCGGCGAGGCGCCCCTCGCCAGGCGGCGGCGGGGTCGCGTCGGCCAGGTGCTGCCAGGCCTGCACCTCGGGTTCTCGCTCGGCGATGCGCGCCCGGCAGGCGTGCCACCAGTCGAGGGGCTGGCTCTCGCCGCGCGCGAGGCGCGCCTGGAAGGTGTCGATGCTGATCTCGTCGAAGGCGGGCAAGTGGCGCTCCTCCCTGCTGGATGATGGGCCGCGAGACGCTGGGCCGGGGGGCGCCCGGCCCGACGCGTCGGTCAGCTTACAGGGTAGTGGAGCCGGAGCGTTGAAGGCGGATGGCGTGCGCCGCGCCTCACGGCCGGTCGTGGCGCGCGCCCCCCTGGCGGCGCCGGCCGGCGGGCCTCGCCACCGGGAAGAAGAACCGCAGGGGATTGGCCAGGAACTCGTCCTTGACACCGGCCAGCAGCACGCCCGGCTCGATCCGGCAGGCGCGGGAGCGCAGGGCGACCATCAGGGCCAGGGCGAAGCTCACCCAGAGGTTGATGAAGCCGATCATCATCACGAACAGCAGGCCGACCAGGAAGGTCGCCATGCCAGGGAAGTCGCTGAAACTGGCGAACCCCAGGTTGGCCGAGGAGAAGGCCACGTGGCGGATGTCCAGCGGCAGCCCCAGCAGATGGCCCACGTAGCCGGTCATGCCCAGCAGCACCCCGAACAGGAAGTTGCCCATCAGGGCGCCGTAGTTCTCGTGCAGGTAGTGGGCCAGCCGCTCGCGCCGCGCCGGGGAGAGGCGCCGCAGGGCGGGATGCCCGGCCAACCGCCGTTCCAGCTGGAGGTGGTCGGCGCGGTTGTCGAAGAACCCGCCGATGATCCCCGAGCAGAACAGCCAGACGCCGGCAATCGCCGCATGGAACAGCGCCAGGCTGGCGAACGGCGAGATGGCCTGGCGCTGGTAGGCGATCTGCTCGCCGGAGAGCAGCGGGCTGCCGCTGACAGCCATCACCGCGGCGGTGATGAGGAAGGCGGTGGCCAGGGCCGCCCCCACGTTGCCCCACACCGCGGCCCACTGGGAGCGGTTCACATCCAGCAGCAGGCCGGCCAGGTTGCGGCTGACCGCCCTGCCCCGGCGATTGCGCTCCACCTCGGCGGCGAAGCTCGCCGCCGTCATGGCGGGCTGCTTGGTGGCGATGGTGAAGTGCAGCAGGTGGACCAGCACGAAGCCCAGCCCGTAGTTGAGGCTGACCATCACCGCATGGGGCAGCGGCGAAAGCCCCCAGGTCTCGATGCGGATCTTGAGCAGGGCCATCACCGCGATGATGACCCCGGCCCCGGCGGCGCTGGCGATCAGCCCCAGGTAGCTGGGCAGGTCCCGGGAGATGTAGTGCTCGCCGTGATCGCTCTTGTTCTGGGTGATGCTGCGCGCCACCATCCGCGTGCTCTTGGTCCACACGGCACCGATGCTGCCCTTCTCCGCCGTGGCCAGCAGCAGGGCCTTCCACAGCCTGAGCGCCGCCCGGGCCCGGCCGCCCCGGTGGCGCGGGCTGACCAGCACGATCAGCGTCTCGATGCGCCCCAGGGTGTCCTCCAGCCGCTCGATCAGGTGGGAGGCGTTGAGCGACGACCCCAGGTTGCCGCCGCCGCGACGCCGGAACCGGGCCACCTGCTCGTTGCACTGCTCCAGCATCACCCAGAGGTGGTCGAGGGCGTCATCGTCCAGAGCCGGCCCGCCCTGGCCGTCGCTGCTCGCCTCCACCAGCGCATGGATGTCCCGCTGCAGGACGATGAAGGGGGAGTCGATGCGGGCCAGCCGCTGGTCGATGCGCATCAGCTCGGGGTCGAGCTCCTCGGCGGCCAGCCAGATGGCCAGCATCTCCAGGGCGTAGAGGCACTCCTCCTCCAGGTGCCCGCGCACCCGGCGCAGGGTGTCCGGCCCCAGCGCCGCCAGCAGCACGCGGCACAGGCCGAGCCAGGCGTGAGCGGGAAGCGCCTCGAGCCACGCCTTGTCGTGCCGGGTGATGGCGCCGGCCAGCAGGTCGCTGGCGTCCGTCCTGGCCAGCGGCGGCGGGTTCAGCCGGTCGTAGAGCCGGGTGGTGATCTCGCGCACCAGGCCGTCGCGGGAGAGGATGCCCAGGCGCACCAGCGCCGGATAGACCTCCAGGTCGGCCAGCCCGCCCAGCAGGCCCTCCGCCAGCGAGCGGGCCCGGGCCGGGTCGTCGCCCAGGTGCGCCACCAGGGCGGCGAGGCGGCCGGCGGCCTCGTCGGCGGGGCCGTCGCGCAGGTAGCCGAACAGGGCAGCCAGGCAGGCCTCGGGGCTCGCCGCGTCGTCGAGGGAGGCCAGCATGGCGTCGGGGCGGGCGGTCGGGGGCATGCGGGCGGGCCATCCTTGCGGGTTGCGGATCCAGGCGATCATGATGCCCCGCACCCGGCCGGCGTGCCAGCGGGCGCCAGCATCAAAAAAGGCGGCGAGGGTCTCCCCCCCGCCGCCAAGCCACCGATCGCGCACGATCGAGAGAGTGCCAGGTCGTGAATCGGGTCTTGAATCAGATCTCGAAGCCGAGGCCGAAGTCCTCGGCGCTGATCGCCATGAGCGGCTCGGCGCCGGCCTCGATGGCGGCCTTGTGGGCGCGGGTGCGCGGCAACAGGCGCTGGTAGAAGAAGCGCGCGGTGTCGAGCTTGGCCCGGTAGAAGGCGGCCTCCTCGCTGCCCTCGGCCAGCGCCGCCCGGGCCTGCTTCGCCGCCCGGGCGAACAGGTAGGCCAGGGTCACGTAGCCGGCGTACATCAGGTAGTCGACGCTGGCCGCACCCACCTCCTCGCGGTCGGCCATGGCCTTCATGCCGATGCCCATGGTCAGCTCGCCCCACTCGGCGTTGAGCTTGGCCAGCGGGCGCACGAACTCGGCGAGTTCACTGTTGCCCTCCTCGGCCTGGCAGAACTTGTGGATCTCCCTGGTGAAGACCTTGAGGCTCTCGCCCTGGCTCATCAGCACCTTGCGGCCCAGCAGGTCGAGGGCCTGGATGCCGGTGGTGCCCTCGTAGAGGCGGGTGATGCGGGCGTCGCGCACCAGCTGCTCCATGCCCCACTCCTGGATGAAGCCGTGGCCACCGAAGACCTGGACGCCCTCGTTGGTCGCCTCGAAGCCCACCTCGGTGAGGAACGCCTTGACGATGGGGGTCAGCAGGCCCAGCAGGGTCTCGGCGCGCTCGCGCTCGGCGGCGTCACTGCCGTGCTCGACGACGTCGATCATCTGGGCGGTGTAGAGGGTCAGCATCCGGCCACCCTCGGCGAAGGCCTTCTGGGTCAGCAGCATGCGGCGCACGTCCGGGTGGACGATGATCGGGTCGGCGGCCTTCTCCGGCGCCTTGGCCCCGGAGAGCGCGCGCATCTGCAGGCGGTCGCGGGCATAGGTCAGGGCGTTCTGGAAGCTCGCCTCGGTGAGGCCCAGGCCCTGGATGCCGACGCCGATGCGAGCGGCGTTCATCATGGTGAACATGCAGGCCAGGCCCT
Source organism: Halomonas campaniensis (assembly GCF_014193375.1). Lineage (GTDB taxonomy): Bacteria > Pseudomonadota > Gammaproteobacteria > Pseudomonadales > Halomonadaceae > Halomonas > Halomonas campaniensis. Next base: position 93,469 of record NZ_JACHZF010000017.1, on the reverse strand, counting down.
TGTTGGGCGCGCCCACCAGGAAGCCTTTCGCCGCGTCGAAGTTCATCACGCAGGTGGCGTTGCCGTGGATGCCCATCTTGTGCTCGAGCGACCCGCACACCACGCCGTTGCGCTCGCCCGGGTTCCCCGCCTCGTCGGGCAGGAACTTGGGCACCACGAACAGCGAGATGCCCTTGGAGCCCTCGGGGGCGTCGGGCAGCTTGGCCAGCACCAGGTGGACGATGTTCTCGGCCAGGTCGTGCTCGCCGGCGGAGATGAAGATCTTGGTGCCGGTGATCTCAAAGGCGCCGTCATCAGTGGGCACGGCGCGGGTCTTGATCAGGCCGAGATCGGTGCCGCAGTGGGGCTCGGTGAGGCACATGGTGCCGGTCCAGGTGCCCTCGACCAGCTTGGTCAGGTAGGTGGCCTGCTGCGCCTCGGTGCCGTGGTGACGCAGGGCGTCGGCGGCGCCGTGGGAGAGCCCCGGGTACATGCCCCAGGCCAGGTTGGTGGAGCAGATCATCTCGTTGAGCACCATGGCCAGCGAGTGCGGCAGGCCCTGGCCGCCGTGGGCGGGGTCGGCGGCCAGGCTCGGCCAGCCGCCCTCCACGTACTGGGCGTAGGCCTCCTTGAAGCCCTTCGGCGCCTTCACCTCGCCGCCCTCCAGCAGGCAGCCCTCGCGATCGCCGCTCTGGTTCAGCGGCAGCAGCACCTCGCGGGCGAAGCGAGCGCCCTCCTCCAGGATCGCCGCCACCACGTCGGGGCTGGCCTCCTCTCCACCGGGCAGGCTTGCGTAGTGGGCCGGGTAGTCCAGCATCTCGTCCATGACGAAGCGGATATCGCGCAGGGGGGCCTGATAGTCGGGCATCTCGATCTCTCCACAATCAATGGCGCCGGTGACCGGGCGCAGGAAGGCGGCGGCGGCCGCTTTCAAACATGTGTTTGAAATTACGCGCGAGAGAATAAGGAGTCAAGCATTCGTTTAAATCTAAGCGCCGAGCGCCGCAGGATGATGTCATGGCAGTTCAGGGCACCAACGAAGACACCCCGCCGGATTCAACTCCGACGGGGTGTCTTTTTCTCTACCTCGACACCTGCCGCCCGTCACTGAGCGGCGGGGCGCTCGGCGCTTGCAGCTTGGCGCTGCCCGAAGGGCCCTACTGCATGCGAATCCCGCCGTCGAGGCGGATCACCTCGCCGTTGAGCATGGGGTTGGTGATGATCTGCTCGGCCAGGCGGGCGAACTCGTCGGGCTTGCCGAGCCGCTTGGGGAAGGGCACGGCGGCGGCCAGGGCCTGGGCGGCCTCGTCGGGGATCTCGCTCATCATCGGGGTCTCGAACACCCCGGGGGCGATGGCCATGACCCGCACGCCGTGGCGCGAGAGCTCCCGGGCCGCGGGCAGGCTCATGCCCACCACGCCGGCCTTGGAGGCGCTGTAGGCGCACTGCCCCACCTGGCCGTCCATGGCGGCGATGGAGGCGGTGTTGATGATCACCCCGCGCTCGCCGTCCTCGCCCGGCGCATTCTTCGCCATGGCGGCGGCGGCCAGGCGCATCACGTTGAAGGTGCCCACCAGGTTGATGTTGATGGTCCGCGTGTAGGCGTCGAGGTCGGCGGGGTTGCCCTCGCGGTCGACCAGCTTGGCCACGCTGACGATGCCGGCGCAGTGCACCACCCCCGCCAGGCCACGGCCGTCGGCGAGCGCGACGGCGGCATCCACCGCGGCCTGGATGTCGTCACCCGAGGTGACGTCGCCGCGCACCGCCCGGGCGGCATCGCCCAGGCGCTCGGCGTGGGCCTCGACGGCATCGCTCAGGTCGCAGAGCACGACCCGGCCGCCGGCGGCGACCAGCCGCTCGGCGGTGGCCGCCCCCAGCCCGGAGGCGGCGCCGGTGATCAGAAAGGTATTGTCCTTGACGTGCATATCGGGGTCCTTGGGTTACTTGGCGGGCGCCGCATCGGCCTTGTCGACGGCATCGGCGCGCAGCTTGAAGCGCTGGATCTTGCCGCTCGGGGTCTTGGGCAGCTCCTCGACGAACTCGATCACCCGCGGGAAGGCGTGGGTGGAGAGCCGCTCGCGGACCTGCTTGCGGATCTCGTCGGCCAGCTCGTCGCTTGCCTCGAAGCCCTCACGCAGCACCACGTAGGACTTGATGATCTCGCCGCGGATCTCGTCGGGCTGGCCCACGGCGGCGGACTCCGCCACCGCCGGGTGGGTCATCACGCTGTTCTCCACGTCGGTGGGGCCCACCCGGTAGCCGGCGGTGGTGATGATGTCGTCATCGCGGCCGGCGAACTGGAAGGTGCCGTCCTCGTTGCGGATCACCACGTCACCGGTCAGGTAGTAGCCCTCGGCGAAGGGGTGCTTCTCCTGCCAGGTGTAGCCGGCGAAGAAGTGCGCCGGGGAGTTCTTGATGTCCACCGCCAGCACGCCCGGCTCGCCCGGGGGCAGCTCGTTGTACTCGGCGTCGAGGATCGCCAGGCGGTAGCCCGGCATCGGCACGCCCATGGCGCCAACGTGCTTGGGGTGGTCCAGGGCGTGGTGGTTGTTGCAGGTCATGCCGGTCTCGGTCTGGCCGTAGTGGTCCATCACCGGGCAACCCAGGGAGCGCTCCACCCAGGTCACCACCTCGGTGTTGAGCGGCTCGCCGGCGGAGCTCGCCGCGCGCAGCTCAAGGGTCTGGTGGGCGTCGTCGAACAGGCCGGAGGCCTTCATCAGCCGGTAGGCGGTAGGCGCGGCGGCGAAGTTGGTGATGCGGTGGCGCTTCATGAAGTCAAGCGCCCCTTCGGCGGAGAAGCCCGCCTCGCAGAAGTGGGTGGTGACGCCCAGCAGCAGGGGCCCGGCGATGGCGTAGTAGAGGCCGTAGGCCCAGCCCGGGTCGGCCATGTTCCAGAAGCGGTCGGTCTCGCGCAGGTCGACGGCCAGCTCCATGTAGAGGGCGAAGGCCGGCATGGCGGCCAGCGGCACGGCCACGCCCTTGGGCTTGCCCACGGTGCCGGAGGTGAACATCTGCAGGAAGGGCGCGTCGCGACCCAGGCGCGGCGGGTTGGCCTCGATGGGCGAGTGGGCCAGGGCCTCGGCCCAGTCCAGGTCGTCACCGTGGTCGGCGTCCGGGCCGCCCACCGCCAGCACCGGCGGGCACTGGGTCAGGCCGTCGAACTTGAAGCGGTTGGCGTGATCGGTGATCACCAGCCTGGTGTCGGCGCGGCCCAGGCGGTAGTCCACGGCGTCCGGGCCGAAGGCGGTGAACAGCGGCTGGTAGACGGCGCCGATGCGCCAGGTGGCCAGCACCGCCACCAGCAGCTGGGGGGAGCGCGGCAGCATGCAGGCGATGCGGTCGCCCACGCCCAGGCCGCGCTCGGCGAACCAGCCGGCGAGCTTCGCGCTCTCGGCCTCGAGCTCGGCATAGGTCAGGGTGTTGACGTTGCCCTGGGTGTCCTCGTGGACCAGCGCCAGCACCTCGCCCCGGCCGGCGCGCAGGTGGCGTCCGCAGCAGGATTCGAAGGCGTTGGCCTTGCCGTCCCGGTGATCGTCGAGCCGGGCGATCACGTCGTCGACGGAGAAGGTTTCCAGGTAGGTCCGGTAATCGGGAAGGTTCGCTTGGGTGCTCATGGAGTGACTGCCCTCTCGCGGGTTGTGCTTGTTGTCGGCCAAGGCGGCGGCAGGGATCGGCGCCGGCGTGCGGGCCTCTCTACCGTGTTATATCTGTCTACCGTGTTATATGCAGTTGACGTAAGCGTCAACCTAGCAAGCGCTCGGTACAACGTAGTAACTTGCACGAGGCAGGGCAACCCCTGGCGGGAGAAAGGCGACTAGACCATGGTCGAGCGAGCCGCCGGGCGGCGGCCCGCGTGGGGTCCGGGAGAGCTCAGGCGGGGCGGCGGGTGATCATGGCCACCAACTCGTCGGCCAGGTCGTCCGGGGTGCGCGGGCCGGCGGGGTCGTACCAGCGCACCGTCCAGTTGAGCGCGCCCATCACGAAGCGCGACACCAGAAAGCGGTCGCCGTGGATCAGCCCCTCGGCCAGGGCCTCGTCGATGACCTGCTCCCACAGCGCCTCGTAGGCGTCGCGCAGGTGGCTGAGGTGGGAGCGCGCCTCGGCGTCGAGCCGCCGCCACTCGTAGAGCGCCACCACGTGGGCGTTGCGGTCGGTGAGCAGGGTCTCGAGGTGGGCGCGGGCCATGGCATGCAACCGGGCCGAGGCGCTGTGGTCGCATCGGGCAAGGGCGTCCCTGGCGATGACCAGGGCGTTCTGGGTCCCCTCCTCGATCACCGCCGTGAGGATCTCCTGCTTGTCGCGGAAGTGATGGAACAGGCTGCCGGACTTGATGCCCATCTCCTGGGCCAGCATGCGCACCGTGGTGCGGTCGAAGCCCTCCTGGACGAACAGCTGGGCGGCCAGGCGAGTCAGTTCCTTGCGGCGCGGGGACTCATTCATTACATTCATCGACGTTTACACTAGCGCTTGCTTGGTTGACCCTGAGAAAACCACAGCCCCGCGGACGGGTCAACGCGGCGCGGGCCAACCCGCGATCTCGACTTACAATCACAAGGCGGCTCCATCGGGAACCGCACGCCACATCGGGAGAACCACCATGAGCCACTCCAGCGATATCGTCTTCCTCTCCGCCGCCCGCACCCCCATGGGGGGCATGCTGGGCAGCCTGGCCAGCATGACCGCCCCCGAGCTCGGCGCGGTGGCCATCCGCGCCGCCATCGAGCGCGCCGGCATCGAGGCCTCCGCCATCGACGAGGGCATCCTGGGCTGCGTGCTGCCCGGCGGCGTCAAGCAGGGTCCGGCCCGCCAGGCCATGCGCCAGGCCGGCATCCCCGATGGCATCGGCGCCACCACCATCAACAAGCTGTGCGGCTCGGGCATGAAGGCCACCATGCTGGCCCACGACCTGATCCGCGCCGGCAGCGCCGAGGTGATGCTGGCCGGCGGCATGGAGTCCATGTCCAACGCCCCCCACGTGCTCACCAAGGCGCGCACCGGCTACCGCCTGGGCCACGGCGAGCTCAAGGACCACATGTTCCTGGACGGCCTGGAGGACGCCGAGACCGGCAAGCTGATGGGCGTCTTCGCCCAGGACGTCGCCACCGCCCGCGACTACAGCCGCGAGCGCCTGGACGACTTCGCCATCGCCTCCCTGGAGCGCGCCATGGCGGCCACCAATGCCGGCCACCTGGACGCCGAGATGGCCCCGGTCACCGTCACCTCCCGCCAGGGCGAGAGCGTGGTGAACCACGACGAGCAGCCCTTCCAGGCCAAGCTGGACAAGATCCGCTCGCTGCGTCCCGCCTTCGCCAAGGAGGGCACCATCACCGCGGCCAACTCCAGCTCCATCTCTGACGGCGCCTCGGCGCTGGTCCTGGCAAGCCGGGACGCGGCAGAGCGCCTGGGTGCCAGGCCGCTGGCGCGCATGCTGGGCCACAGCACCCACTCCCAGCACCCCAGCGAGTTCACCATCGCCCCGGTGGGCGCCATCGACAAGCTGATGAAGAAGCTCGACTGGACGGTGGACGACGTCGACCTCTTCGAGATCAACGAGGCCTTCGCGGTGGTCACCCTGCTGGCCATGGACGGGCTCGACATCCCCCACGACAAGGTCAACGTCTTCGGCGGCGCCTGTGCCCAGGGCCACCCGATCGGCTCCACCGGCTCGCGGATCATCGCCACCCTGATCCACGCCCTGCGCACCAAGGGCGGTAAGCGCGGCATCGCCAGCCTCTGCATCGGCGGCGGCGAGGCCACCGCGGTGGCGGTCGAGCTGGTCGACTGATGACGGCCTTCACCCTGGAGACGCCGGCGGGCGGCATCCACGTCGCCCGCTGGCGGCCGGCGGGCACACCACCGGCAGGCAGCCCCATCGTGCTGCTGCACGACTCGCTGGGCTGCATCGCCCTGTGGCGCGACTTCCCCGCGCTGCTGGCCGAGGCCAGCGGCCGCGAGGTGATCGCCTACGACCGCGTCGGCTACGGTGAGTCGGCGCCCTGTCCCGGCCCCCAGCCGGCCACCTTCGTCACCGACGAGGCCCTCGAGACCTTCGCCACCCTGCGCGAGAGCCTCGCGCTCGAGCGTTTCTCGCTGCTCGGCCACAGCGTGGGCGGCAGCATGGCCATCGAGGCGGCGGGACAGCACGCCGACGGCTGCGAGGCGCTGATCACCGTGGCGGCCCAGGCCTACCTCGAGCCGCGCACCCTGGCCGGCATCCGCGAGGCGGAGGCGGCCTTCGCCGAGCCGGGCGCGATGCGCCGGCTCGAGCGCTACCACGGCGACAAGGCCGAGTGGGTGCTGAGAAGCTGGGTCGACAACTGGCACTCCGAGGCCTTTCGCGACTGGCATCTGGATGACGCCCTGCCCCGGGTGCGCTGCCCGACCCTGGCGATCCATGGCGAACACGACGAGTTCGGCTCCCTGGCCCAGCCCCGGCGCATCGCATCCCGGACCCCCGGGCCCGCCGAGCCGAACCTGCTGCCCTGCGGCCACGTGCCCCATCGCGAGTGCCCGGAGGTGCTCGCCGACATCGTGGCGAGGTTCCTCTCCCGCCCCTGATCAGCGCCGCGGCGCCACCAGCCGATCGAGGCGCAGCCGTTCCCTGCCGTCGAAGAGCCGCCGGCTACCCGCGGCCACCGCCGCCAGGGTGCCGAAGCCGGTGCCCAGGGTGATCGCGAACATGATCAGGATCTGATACTTCACCGCCAGCCCCGGCGCGGTGCCGGCCAGGATCTGGCCAGTCATCATGCCCGGCAGGCTGACCACCCCGGCGGCGGCCATGGCGTTGATCATCGGCATCAGCCCGCTGCGCATCGCCTCGCGGCGGATGTCGCCGATCGCCACCTGCCAGGGCTGGCCGAGCATCAGGCGATTCTCGATTACCGCCCGCTGGCGCCAGGCGCTGTCGGTGAGGCGATCCAGCGCCAGGGCCACGCCGGTCATGGTGTTGCCGAGCAGCATCCCCAGCAGCGGGATGGCGTACTGGGGCCGGTACCAAGGGTCGGGGCCGATGATCACGGTGAGGACCAGCACGGTCACCGTGAACGAGGAGAGGAACATCGCCAGGGTGCCGATGCCAAAGGCCCAGCCGCCGCCGAGGCGCCGCTTCTGGCGCGCCATCACCTCCCGGCCGGCGATCAGCAGCATGGCCAGCGCCATCAGCACTACCCACAGCAGCCGCTCGGCGGCAAACAGCGCCTCCAGCACCAGGCCGATCAGCCCCAGCTGGATCACCGTGCGCAGCGCGGCGATCAGCAGGCTGCGGCTCATCCCCAGGCGCAGGGCCGCGGTACAGCCGGCCAGCCCCACCACCATCAGCGCGGCCAACGCCAGCTGCCACCAGGCCAGCGGGATCACCTCCATGGCGCCACCTCCTCGGCCCGAAGCTTGCTGCCATCGATCCGCCAGTGGCGGTTCGCCACCCGGGCGATCTGGCCACGGTCGTGGGCCACCCAGATCACCGGCCAGCCGCGCTGGCGAATACGCTCGACCAGCCAAGCCTCCACCCGGCGGGTGGTGGCATCGTCGAGGTTGGCCGTGGGTTCATCGAGCAGCAGCGCCGAGGGCGCCTGGCCCAGGGCCCGCAGGAGCGCCAGACGCTGCTTCTCGCCCGAGGAGAGACGGGACACCTGCCAATCCAGCACGCTGGCGTCGAAGCCGAGCGCCGCCAGGTCCTCGACGGCGGGACGCGCCGGAAGGTGCTCGCCGACGCTGTCCGCCCACCACTGGCTCTCCGCCGGCACCAGCATCACCCGGGCGCGCCAGGCGTGGGCGGGCAGCGACGACTGGGCGAGCTCTCCCAGCCACACCTGGCCGACATGGGGCTCGAGGTCGGCCACGGCACGCAGCAGCCGGCTCTTGCCGGAACCGCTGGGACCGGAGAGACAGTGGATCTCACCGGGCGGGACGGCCAGCGACACGTCAGTGAGCGTGCCGATGGCCACAGCATCGAGTCGCAGGGTCGAACTGGCAGTCACGGGGCATCCTCAGCGTCGGGAGGCTGCATGATAGCAGGCCTGCCGGCGCCACCGGGGATGCGGGCCTTTCAATATATGGAAAACCATATATATTGTCCTCACACCCACGAGTCGAGGAGCACACGATGTCCGATACCGCCACCGAATCCCCCAGCGTCGCCGAGGGCATGGGGCGCTTCGAGCGCTTTCTCTCGGTGTGGGTGGCGCTGGCCATCGTCGCCGGGGTGCTGCTCGGGCAGTTCGCCCCGGCGGTGCCCGAGACGCTCTCGCGCTTCGAATACGCCCAGGTGTCGATCCCCGTGGCGATCCTGATCTGGGCGATGATCTTTCCCATGATGGCGCAGATCGACTTCTCCGCCGTGCTCGGCGTGCGTCGCCAGCCCAGGGGGCTGATCATCACCACCTCGGTGAACTGGCTGATCAAGCCATTCACCATGTTCGCCATCGCCTGGTTCTTCCTGATGGTGGTGTTCGCCCCGCTGATCCCGAAGCCCCTGGCCAGCCAGTACCTGGCCGGCGCCATCCTGCTGGGGGCCGCCCCCTGCACCGCCATGGTCTTCGTGTGGAGCTACCTGACCCGGGGTGACGCCGCCTACACCCTGGTGCAGGTCGCCCTCAACGACCTGATCATGCTGTTCGCCTTCGCCCCCATCGTGGTCTTCCTGCTCGGGGTCTCCAACATCCAGGTGCCTTGGGATACCGTCGCCCTGTCGGTGGTGCTCTACATCGTCATCCCGCTGGCCGCCGGCTACCTGACCCGACGCACCCTGATCGCCCACCGCGGCATCGGGTGGTACGACAACGTCTTCATGAAGAAGGTGGGGCCGATCACCCCCATCGGGCTGATCATCACCCTGGTGCTGCTGTTCGCCTTCCAGGGCGACGTGATCATCGCCACCCCCCTGCATATCGTGCTGATCGCCATCCCGCTGATCCTCCAGACCTTCCTGATCTTCTTCATCGCCTACGGCTGGGCCAAGGCGTGGAAGGTGCCCCACAACGTGGCGGCCCCCGGGGCGATGATCGGTGCCAGCAACTTCTTCGAGCTGGCCGTGGCCGCCGCCATCGCGCTGTTCGGCCTGCAGTCCGGGGCGGCGCTGGCCACGGTGGTGGGCGTGCTGGTGGAGGTGCCGCTGATGCTGGCGCTGGTGCGAATCGCCAACAAGACCCGGCACCACTTCCCCGAGGCCCCGGCCGAGGCCAGGGGCTGACCCATGGCCATCGAGGTCAGCGACCGGGCCCGCGCGTGGCTGAAGACCAAGGGCGGTGTGGCCACGGTGCGCCTCTCGCCCCGTCACGGCTGCTGCGGCGGCGGGGCCGATATCGCGGTGGCCGAGGCCCGGGCCCCGGAGGCGCCGGAGCGCTACACCCGCCTCGACCTCGACGGCGTGACCGTGCACATCGACCCGACGCTGGTCGACCAGGGCCTGAGGCTCGACGTCGAGGGCTTCCTGGGCCTCAGGCATCTCTTCGTCGAGGGCGCCTCCCCCACCCGTTCCAAGGAGTAACCCCATGTTCAAGCACATCCTGGTCGCCGTGGACTTCTCCCCCGCCTGGCCGCTGCTGCAGGCGCGCCTGAAAAGGCTGACCGGCTGGGGCGCCGAGCGGGTGACGCTGGTCCACGTGCTCAGCTCGCGCTACCCCGCCACCCCGGAGGAGACCCACCGCCCCCACTACGAGGCCAGGCTGAAGGAGCTCGCGGGCGACCTGGCCGCCCCGGGGCTGACGATCGACACCGAGGTACGCAGCGGCGAGCCCGGCGCGGTGCTGACCGAGGCCGCCAGCGACCTGGGGGCCGACCTGCTGCTGCTGGGCTGTCGCGGCCACAACCGCCTGCACGAGTTCTTCCTGGGCAGCACGGCCTTGGATACCGCCCGCCTGACCGCGCAGCCGCTGTGGCTGGAGCCGGTGGCCGAGGCGCTGGTCGGCGCCGACTCGCGGCTGATGATGCTGGCCACCGACGGCTCCGACGCCGTGGGCGGCGCCGAGGCCCTGGCCGCAAGGCTCGCCCCGCGCTTCCAGCGCCGCCTGGCGGTGACCGCCACCTGCGCCTCCGAGGGGTGCGATCGCGAGATAGCCGACGCCCAGCACCATCTGGACGACATCGCCCGGAGGATCGAGGGCCTCGAGACACGAGTGCTGGACGGTGACCCGCGCCATGCCATCGTCGAGGAGGCCCGTCGCGAACAGGTCGACCTGATCGTGATCGGCAAGCGCGGGCGCAACCGCATCCAGGAGTTCCTGCTGGGCAGCACCGCCGAGGCGATCGCCCGGGATGCCCACTGCCCGGTGCTGGTGGTGCCCCGGGGCGGCTGAGCCATCAGGCGTTCGCACCGGGGCTTTCGCTTCGGGGCTTTCGCCACCTTGCCAGCGGGGGGCGGCAGGAGGAATGATAGGGACATGACCACTCCCCTGATCCGGCGCTCTCCCCTGGCCGTCATCGTGCTCGCCCAGCTGTTCGGCACCTCGCTGTGGTTCTCCGTCAACGGCGTGGGGCTGTCGCTCTCCCGGGACCTGGGCCTTACCGAGGCGGACCTGGGTCGGCTGACCCTGACCGTGCAGGCGGGCTTCATCGCCGGCACCCTGTTCATCGCCACCACGGGCCTGGCCGACCGCTTTCGCGCCAGCCGGATCTTCGCCGCCTCCTGCCTGGCCGGCGCCCTGGCCAACGCCGGCTTCGTGCTGGTGGCCGACCAGATGTCCCTGGCGATCACCCTGCGCCTGCTGACCGGGCTCTGCCTGGCCGGCATCTACCCCCTGGGCATGAAGCTGGTGATCGGCTGGACGCCGCGGCATACCGGCGCGGCGCTCGCCTGGCTCGTCGGCATGCTGACCCTGGGCACCGCCCTGCCCCACCTGCTGCGCGGCGCCACCCTGGGCCTGCCCTGGGAGTGGCCCCTGCTGGGCGCCTCGCTGCTGGCCCTCGCGGGCGGCGCCCTGATCCTCGCCCTGGGGGATGGGTCGCATCTGCCGCCATCCAGCGGCAGGGCCCGGCTGCTCGACGGCCTGTCGGCCCTGCGCGAGCGGCGCTTCCGTGCCGTGGCCGGTGGCTACTTCGGCCACTGCTGGGAGCTCTATGCCCTGTGGACACTCGCCCCCTTCCTGGTGGCGCGCGAGGTGGCGCGGCTCGGCGCCCCGCCCGCCTGGATTCCCTGGCTGTCGTTCACCGTCATCGCCCTGGGGCTTGCCGGCTGCGTGGGTGGCGGCAGTCTGAGCCGCCGGCTCGGCAGCCTGTGGGTGGCGCGCCGCGCCCTGGCCGCCTCGGGCCTCATCTGCCTGGCCTACCCGCTGATGACCTGGCTGCCGCCGGGGCTGCTGCTGGGCCTGCTGGCGCTGTGGGGGCTGACCGTGATCGCCGACTCGCCGCAGTTCTCGGCGCTGGCCGCAGCCAGCGCGCCGCGCGAGCGGGTAGGCTCGACCCTCGCGGTGATGAACGCCGTGGGCTTCGCCCTGACCATCCCGGCCATCTCGCTCACCACTACCCTGTGGGAGCTCCAGGGCACCTGGGTGCTGTGGTGGCTGCTGCCGGGGCCGCTGCTCGGCCTGTGGGTATTGCGCCCGCTGACGACTACCCACGCCCCCGCCGAGAGCCGCACGCGCTGACCCCCGGCAGCCTTGATGCTTATCACGGCGGTCGAGCCAGGGGTGTGCTATACGGGGTATCACATCGTTACGCATCTCGCGTATCGCAATAGGGGGTTCACCATGTCAACTCGCGACGTCGTCATCTGCCATCCCGTGCGCACCGCCATCGGCACCTACGGAGGCAGCTTAAAGGACACCCCGGCACCCGACCTGGGCGCGCGGGTCATCCAGGAGACCCTTTCCCGCTCCGGGCTGGCAGCCGACAAGGTGCAGTCGCTGGTGATGGGTCACGTCATCCAGGCCGGCTGCAAGATGAACGCCGCCCGCCAGGCCGGCATTGGTGGCGGGCTGCCGGTGGAGGTCCCGGCACTTGCCGTCAATCGGGTCTGCGGCTCCGGCGCCCAGGCCATTGCCAGCGCCGCCATGGAGATCTGGAGCGGCATGGCCGACTGCGCCATCGCCGGCGGCATGGAGAACATGGATCGCGCCCCCTATGTGCTGCCCCAGGGCCGCTGGGGCGCCCGCATGGGTGACGTGACCATGCACGACACCATGCTCTTCGATGGCCTCAACGATGCCTTCAGCGGCAAGCACGCCGGCTGGCACACCGAGGACCTGGTCACCCGCTACGCCATCTCCCGCGACGACCAGGACGCCTGGGCGCTGCGCTCCCAGCTGAGCTTCTCGAAGGCCCAGGAGGCCGGCCACTTCGACGCCGAGATCGCCGGCGTGGAGCTCACCAGCCGCAAGGGCACCACCACCTTCGCCCGGGACGAGCACAACCGCGGCGATACCACCGCGGAGTCCCTGGCCCGACTCAAGCCCGCCTTCCGCAAGGAGGGCACCATCACCGCCGGCAATGCCCCCGGGCTCAACAGCGGCGCGGCGGCGATGATCGTCGCCGAGCGCGACTGGGCCGAGAAGCAGGGCCTTACGCCCATGGCCCGGCTGGTGGCCTTCGGCGTCGGCGCCGTGGATCCGGACTACTTCGGCATCGGCCCGGTCCCGGCGGTCAAGCAGGCGCTGGAGCGCGCCGGCTGGTCGGTGGGCGACCTGGAGCGGGTGGAGATCAACGAGGCCTTCGCCGCCATCGCCCTGGCCTGCCAGCGAGAGCTCGGCCTGCCGGAGGCGATCGTCAACCCCGAGGGGGGCGCTATCGCCCACGGCCACCCCATCGGCGCCAGCGGTGCGGTGCTGACCACCCGCCTGCTGCACGGCATGCAGCGCAACGGCCAGCGCCGCGGCATCGTCACCCTGTGCATCGGCGGTGGGCAGGGCATCGCCCTGGCGCTGGAAGGCCTCTGAGCCCAGCCAGACGCCTCTCTCCGCCACCTTCCCGGCTGGCGGAAGCGAGCGCTTCGACAGTGCGCTGCAGGAAGGCATCCGGCTGACCCACCGGTGCGCCCGGGAGCAGGTGATTTTCTGCCTCTTGCCTCCGGGTGGGTGTTGCTGGCGCTGGGCGCCAACGACGAGATCCTCGTCTAGGGCAAGGTCACCATCAGCGAGGAGCTCCAGGCGCTGCCGAAGCGCTGATCAGCACAGCGCGGCGCGGCGCTCCGGGCGATCGCCCATGCCACCCAGTCGCCGTTGCAGGGCATCGAGCCGTGCCCGCTCGCCCGTATCGGCGGCGCACAGGATCTCGACGGCCCAGGCCGGCAGGGCCTCGGCCAGGCGATAGTAGACCCACTGGCCCTCGCGACGATCGCTGAGCAGGCCGCAGTTGCGCAGCTGCGCCAGGTGGCGGGACACCTTGGGCTGGGACTCCTCCAGGGCGTGGGTCATCTCGCAGACGCACAGCTCACCCTCGCGGCGGGTCAGCAGGGTCAGGGTCAGGCGGGTATCGTCGCCCAGGCACTTGAAGAACGTCGTCGGGCTCACGGAAGCTCCCGCGGAAATCATCGAGGACAATATCTTACCCCAGCGTCATGGAAGTGTCTGCGCGCCCCCGTCGCGGCCAGGGGGCTCAGCGATGGAGCTCGAGCCACAGCATCAGGCGACGGCGGATCTCCTGGAGCGCCTGCTCGTAGGCATCGGCCCGTCCGATCAACCGCGGGTCGCGGATATCCCAGAACAGCCGCTGCTCCGTCCGGCCGGGCCAGTCGCGGCAGGCCTGCTGGGCCTTGTCGCAGAGCACGATCACCGCATCGAACGCCTCGCCGGCGAATTCATCCAGCGACTTGCTGGCCAGCCCCTCGGTGGCGATGCCCTGCTGCTGCAGCGCCGCCAGGGCCTGGGCCTGGGGCGCGTCGGGCTCGCTGCCGGCGCTGCAGGCCTCGAAGCGGTCGCCGGCCAGGTGGCGCAGCAGCGCCTCGCCCATCAGCGAGCGGGCGGAGTTGGCATTGCACAGGAAGAGCACGCGCTGTTTGGACATGGTGGAGCTCCGACAATATATGGAACCCCATATATAGCGCCACTGGATGTCGATCCGATGACAGCCGGCCATTCAACGGCAGCCTCTCAAGACGACAGGGAAGCCTGAGCCTCCCCGTCGATAACGCCTGGCAGCAGCGGTGCCGTCAACCGTAGCGCCCGGTGATGTAGTCCTCGGCCTTCCTGGTCGCCGGGTTGGAGAACATCGTCTTGGTGTCGTTGTATTCGATGATCTCGCCCAGGTGGAAGAAGGCGGTGTAGTCCGCCACCCGTGCCGCCTGCTGCATGTTGTGGGTCACGGTGATGATGGTGAACTGGGACTTGAGCTTGTCCATCAGGTCCTCGATGGTCGCCGTGGAGATCGGGTCCAGCGCCGAGGTGGGCTCGTCCATCAGGATCACGTCGGGCTGCACGGCAATGGCCCGGGCGATGCACAGGCGCTGCTGCTGGCCGCCGGAGAGCGAGGTGCCCGGCTGCTGCAGCTTGTCCTTGACCTCCTCCCAGAGGCCGGCATCCCGCAGCGCCTTCTCCACCAGGTCGTCCTGCTCGGGCTTGCGGCTGACCATGTCATGCATGCGGGGTGCATAGGCGACGTTCTCGTAGATCGACTTCGGGAAGGGATTGGGCTTCTGGAAGACCATCCCCACCCGGCGACGCAGCGCCACCTCATCCATCTTCGCCGCATTCACGTCGCGACCATCCATCTCCACCAGCCCCCGGATGCGCACCCCGGGGATCAGGTCGTTCATGCGGTTGAGGCAGCGCAGGAAGGTCGACTTGCCGCAGCCGGAGGGACCGATCAGCGCGGTCACGTTCTTCTGGAAGATGTCGATGTCCAGGCCCTTGAGCGCCTGGCTCTCGCCATACCAGAGGTTCAGGTCACGGACCCGGATGCTCAGGTCGTGGCAGGCCGACTCGTTGCGCGTATGGGGCTGGCCCACCTCGGGCTTGCCGGCCGGATGGGACGCACGGGGAGCGGTTTGCATGTTCATGTCGATGTCCTCTGTGACGTGCCGGTGCCTACCAGCGACGCTCGAATTTCTTGCGCAGTACCACCGCGGTGGCGTTCAGGAAGATCAGCACCGAGAGCAGCACCAGGATGCCGCCGGCGGTCTTCTCGACGAAGGCGCGATCGGGCTCTCCCGACCAGGTGAAGATCTGGGCCGGCAGCACGGTCGCCGCGTTGGTGAAGGTGGCGCTGACGTCCGGGATGAAGGCCACCATGCCGACAATGATCAGCGGGGCGGTCTCGCCCATGGCCTGGGCCAGGCCGATGATCGACCCGGTCATGATGCCCGGCATCGCCAGCGGCAGCACGTGGTCGCGCACCACCTGCCAGCGCGAGCAGCCGACCCCGAAGGCGGCGTGGCGGATGGAGTCCGGCACGCTGCGCAGCGCGGTGCGGGTGGAGATGATGATGATCGGCAGGGTCATCAGCGCCAGGGTCATGCCCCCCACCAGCGGCGAGGAGCGCGGCATGCCGAAGAACTGGATGAAGATCGCCAGGCCCAGCAGGCCGAAGAGGATCGAGGGGATCGCCGCCAGGTTGTTGATATTGATCTCGATCATCTGGGTGAAGCGGTTGTCAGGGGCGAACTCCTCCAGGTAGACCGCCGTCATCACCCCGATCGGAAAGGCCACGGCCAGGGTCACCAGCATGGTCATGACGGTGCCCATGGCGGCCGACATGATCCCTGCCAGCTCCGGCATCTTGGAGTCGCCGCGGCTGAAGAAGGTAGTATTGAACTTGAGCTCGGCGCGCCCCTCCTCGACCAGCCGGTCGACGCGGGCCTTGGCGTCGTCGCGCAGACGGCTGGCATGGCCCTTGAGGTACTGGTCCACCTGGCCGTCGGCGAGCACCCACTCGGTGCGGGTGGTGCCGAGCAGCTCGGGGTTGTCCCGCATCTGCATGGGGAGGGTACGCAGCCAGCCGCGGCTCACCAGGTCTCGCACCTCCTCGTCCACGGCGGCCAGCGGCAGCTGGCTGGCCTGCTCGCTGTAGTCCACCTCGACCTGGACCTGCGCCTGCTGGAAGGCCGGCAGGCCCTTGCCGAGCATGTCGGCGAAGAACACCACCAGGAAGGCCAGCGCCAGCAGCAGGGCGCCCAGGGACATCCACTTGAGCCGCGCCGACTGGCGGTGTCGCTTGCGCAGCTGGGCGCTGATCTCGTCGAAGGATTGACTCATCTTGGCGATTCCTCGGCGTTACAGGTTGTTGACGCGATACTTCTCGCGGAAGCGACGGATCATGATCACCGAGACCAGGTTCAGGCTCAGCGTCACCGCGAAGAGCACCAGGCCCAGGGCGAAGGCCGACAGCGTCTCGGCACTCTCGAACTCCAGGTCGCCGGTCAGCGCCGCCACGATGCGCACGGTCACCGTGGTCATCTCCTCCAGCGGGTTGGCGGTGAGGTTGGGCCGCATGCCGGCCGCCATCACTACGATCATGGTCTCGCCCAGCGCCCGCGAGACGGCCAGCAGGGAGGCGGAGATGATGCCGGGCATGGCGGCCGGCACCACCACGTGGCGGATGGTCTCGCCGCGGGTCATGCCCAGCGCCAGCGAGCCCTGCCGCATGCTGTCCGGCACGGCGTTGATCACGTCATCGGAGAGCGACGAGATGAAGGGGATGATCATGATGCCCATGACGATCCCGGGGGCCAGCGCATTGTTGAACGAGGCGTTGAGGCCCAGGCTGCCGGCCACCGAGACCACCAGCGGCGCCACGGTGATGGCGGCGAAGAAGCCGTAGACCACCGTGGGGATGCCCGCGAGCACCTCCAGCACCGGCTTGGCCAGGGTCCGCACCCGGCGCGGGGCGAACTCGGACATGTAGATGGCCGCCATCAGCCCCACCGGGATCGCCACCAGCATGGCGATGGCGGTGATCATGAAGGTGCCGGCGAACAGCGGCACCGAGCCGAACCGGGCGGCACTGGCGGCGTCGTCGGCGCGCCCCGCGGCGGCCAGGAAGCTGTTGCCCGGCGCCCAGACGGTGCCGGTGATGAACTCCCAGAAGCCGTGCATGCGGAAGAAGCGCAGCGCCTCGGAGATGATCGACAGCAGGATGCCGAAGGTAGTGAAGATGGAGATCAGCGCGGCGCCGGCCAGGATGAAGCGGATCACCCGCTCGATGGCCTGGCGGGCGTGGAAATCAGGGGTGACCAGGCGCAGCCCCAGGGTCGCGCCGGCCGCGGCGACGACCAGGCTGCCGGCCAGCAGCCAGGGCAAGGGAATCTCGGCGCCCAGCAGCAGCAGCAGGAAGCCGCCAACTCCGCTGACCAGCAGGGCGGGCCCGGCGGTGGAGAGGGCGGCAAACCAGGCGTACTGGTCGGGCTGGGCGTACATGGCGGTCCCGCTAGCCCGAACCCGCAAGGCCTTGGCGCGGGCCACCAGGAAGGCCAGGATCCCGAGTACCAGCACGGCGACCAGGAACAGGAGCAGGGGATGGTTTGGCATCGGCATTCTCTCGTGACGTCTCGGCTCCGTGGGAGCCAGTCATGCAACGCGGCCGGCAGCGCTGGCTGCCGGCCTCGTCATCAGCGTCTGACCACGCTCAGTGCAGGTCGGACACGTCGAGCTGGACGCGGTTGGCCACGGCCTCGCGGGCCTCGGCGCGGGCCTGCTCGGCGGCGGGGATCAGGCCGATGCCCTTGAGGTAGCCGAGGTCACCGATCATCTGCTCGCTCATGAACATCTCGGCGTATTGGTACATGGCCGGGACTTCGTCGGCGTGCTGGTTCTTGATGTAGAAGAACATGGAACGGGCCACCGGATACTCGCCGCTGGCGATGGTCTCCGGGCCGGCCTCGACGCCGTCGATGGTTGAGCCGATCAGCACGTCGCTGTTCTCCTCGAGGAAGGAGAAGCCGAAGATGCCGAAGGCAGTGGTGTCCTGGGTCAGGCGCTGGACGATCAGGTTGTCGTTCTCGCCGCCGTCGACCCAGGCACCGTCGGTGCGCACGTCGGAGTAGGCTTCGCCGCCGTAGGCCTCGGCGAAGTTCTCGGAGGCGGCCTCGAGGACCAGCTCCTCGAAGGCATCACGGGTGCCGGAGGTGGTGGGCGGGCCGACGATGACGATCTGGCGATCCGGCAGGCTCTCGTCGATCTCGCTCCAGTTGGTGTAGGGGTTCTCGACCAGCTCACCGTCCACCGGCACCATGGCGGCCACGGCGAGGAAGATCTGCTCGCGGGTCACCGGCATGGGGTCGTTGGCATTGGACTGGGCGAAGGCGATGCCGTCATAGCCGATGAAGGCTTCGGTGACGTCGGTCACGCCGTTCTCGATGCAGCGCTCCAACTCGGAGGCCTTCATGCGCCGCGAGGAGTTGGTGATGTCCGGAGTGCCCTCGCCCACGCCGTTGCAGAACAGGCGGGCGCCGCCGCCGGAACCGGTGGACTCGATGACCGGGGTCGGGTAGTCGGTGGTCGCACCGAACTCCTCGGCCACGTAGCTGGAGAAGGGGTAGACGGTGCTGGAGCCGACGATGCGGACCTGATCGCGGGCCTGTGCAACGCCGACAACGCCCATGACGGCGGCAGCGATTACGGTGGTCTTGAGGATGCGGTTCATGCGAGTCACTCCTGTCAGTGATAGGTATCTGGCCTTCGCACGGCACACATTGCCCCACGTAGATGACACCTTCATGACAGATGACGGGACGCGATACCGCCCGCCGAGCGGCTAGAGCAGCAGCCCCAGCGCCGCCAGGGTACAGAGCGAAAGCGAGGCCCCCTGGAGCAGGCGGCGGTCGAGGCGATGGGCGACCCGGCCGGCCAGCCAGCTGCCGGCCAGCACCCCCGGCGCGAAGGTCAGCGCCAGGCCGAAGTGCCAGGCGCTGACCAGCCCCGCCGGCGCCAGGGTGACCAGGGTCATCAGCGCGGTGACCACGAAGAAGGCCGAGAGGGTGCCGCGCAGGCGGTCCGGGGAGAAGCCGTGGAGCAGCAGCACCATGGGCGGGCCGCTCAGCGCCGCCACGGTGCCGAAGACGCCGGAGAGCACCCCCGCCCCGAACAGCGTGGCGCGGTTCACCGGCAGGCGGAAGCGGAACAGGGTCACCGCCACGGCGAACAGCACGCTGCCGGCGATCAGTGTCTCCAGCACCGCCATGGGGGCGGCGAGGAGCAGCCAGAGCCCCAGGGCGTTGCCGGGAATCCGCCCCACCAGGGCCATGCCGATCTCGGCCAGGCGCACCTCGCGCCAGTAGTGGCGCAGGGTGGTCAGCGCCACCGTGAAGCCGAACAGCACCAGGATCACCGGCACTAGCCGCGGCTCCAGCATCAGCAGCAGCGGCGCCCCCACCACCGCCAGGCCGAAGCCGGTAGCCCGCTGCACGAAAGCCCCCACCGCCAGCACCAGCGCACAGCCCAGCCAGGTGCCGGAGCTCATGTCGGCCCAGGCCAGCAGTGCCTCAGCCATGGCCGGCGCGTCCCGCCAGCAGGCGCAGCCCGATGTTGCCGATCAGCGCCGCGCCGAGCATGGTGCCGACCATGGGCCAGGCGCTGTCGAGCTCGAAGGCGCCCACCAGCACCCCGGCCAGCGCCCCGCAGGAGAACTGGATGCTGCCCTGCAGGGCCGCCGCGGTGGCGCTCATGTGGTGGAAGTGGTCGAGCAGCGAGGAGATGGCGTTGGGTGCCACCAGGCCGATGGTGCCGGCGAACACCATGATCAGCGGCACCATGGTCCACAGCGACTCGAGGCCGCTGGCCACCACCAGCACCAGCCCCGCCGCCGCGCCCAGCTGGATGGTGAGACCCAGGCGCAGGTTCTGCTGGGGACTGCGACCTCTCAGCAGGCGGATGTTGAGCCGGTTGGAGGCCGCCATGGTCAGCACGTTGACGCCGAACACCAGGGGGTAGTGCCCGGGCGACAGGTCGAAATGCTCCAGGTAGAGGAACGGCGAGGCGGTGATGAAGGCGAACAGCCCGGCGAAGGACATGGAGGCGGCACAGACGTAGCCCATGGCCTCGCGGTGGCGCAGCACGCTGGCGTAGTTGGCCAGCACCTGGCGCGGCGAGGCCGCGGGCGCGCCGGGGGCGCGGGTCTCGGGCAGCCGGGTGCCCAGAAGCCACATCAGGAAGGCCGCATAGGCCGCCAGGAAGACGAAGATCAGCCACCAGTCGGCAAGGTAGAGCAGCCCGCTGCCCACTACCGGCGCCACCAGCGGGGCGAGCAGCATGATGATCGCCATGGTCGACATCACCTTCGCCGCCTCGCGCCCGCTGAAGCAGTCGCGCACGATGGCCGCCGAGTTGACCACGGTGGCCCCGCCGCCCAGCGCCTGGATGAAGCGCCAGGCCAGCAGCTCGGGCAGCGAGCTCACCGTGGTGATCACCAGGCTGGCCAGCAGGAAGGCGACCAGCCCGCCCATCAGCACCGGCTTGCGCCCCAGCCGGTCCGAGAGCGGGCCGAACAGCAGCTGGCCCAGGGCGAACCCGGCCAGGAAGGTGGAGAGGGACAGCTCGGTGTGGTGGATGCTCGCCCCCACCGATTCGGCCAGGGCCGCCATGGCGGGCAGGTAGGCGTCGATGGCGAAGGGCGCCAGGGCGGTGTTGGCCGCCACCAGCAGCGCCACGCGTTTCGCACTCAGCGTCAAGGCAGCTCCTTTGCGCGTCAGGGGGATCGTTGGATAGGCCGCTAATGATAGCCCATCGGGGGCGGCCCCGCAGGCCGCCGTGTGCCCTGGCGGCGGTCGGCGCCTGTTCCCTGTCGGGCGGGCTTGCTACAGTGGCAGGCTCGATTCCACCTGGAGCCGCCCCATGGCCGACGACCTGCTTTCGCAACTCCGCCAGATGACCACCGTGGTCGCCGACACCGGCGACATCGACGCCATCCGCCGGTTCGAGCCCACCGATGCCACCACCAACCCGTCGCTGATCCTGCAGGCCGCCCAGCAGCCCGAGCGCCGCGAGCGGCTGGCCGAGATCGCCCGCCAGGCCGCCGACATCGACGACGCCCTGGATGCCGTGGCGGTGGAGATCGGCAGCGAGATCAGCGCCCTGGTGCCGGGCTACGTCTCCACCGAGGTGAGCGCCCGGCTCTCCTTCGACACCGATGCCACCCTGGCCCGGGCCCGCGCGCTGATCGAACGCTACGGCCGCCACGGCGTGGGCCCCGAGCGCATCCTGATCAAGGTCGCCGCCACCTGGGAAGGCATACGGGCCGCCCGCCAGCTGGAGCGGGAAGGCATCCACACCAACCTGACGCTGCTGTTCAGCTTCGCCCAGGCCCAGGCCTGCGCCGATGCCGGCGTGACGCTGGTCTCGCCCTTCGTGGGGCGCATCCTCGACTGGCACAAGGCGAAGGCACCGGATCAAGACTTCGGCGGCGACCGGGACCCCGGCGTGCGCTCGGTCCGGCAGATCTACGAGCACTACAAGGGCCACGGCTACGAGACCGTCGTGATGGGGGCCAGCTTCCGCAACAGCGGCGAGATCCTGGCCCTGGCCGGCTGCGATCGCCTGACCATCTCCCCGGCCCTGCTCGGCGAGCTGGCCGAGACCCGCGGCACCCTCGAGCGCCGCCTCTCCCCGCTGGACGCCGAGACCCGGGCCCCCGAGCCCCTCGACGAGGCCGATTTCCGCTGGCATCTCAACGAGGACGCCATGGCCACCGAGAAGCTGGCCGAGGGCATCCGCAAGTTCATGGAGGATCAGCGCAAGCTGGAGGCGCTGCTGGGCGAGCTGCGCCGGGAGTGACCCATCGCCGGGCGCCGGCAGCGCCCGGCTCACGCAGGGCGCGCCGGTTCACGGCAAGCGAGGAGGGTCAGTGGTGGTGGGAGGCCTCCTGGGCCTCGAGCATCTCCACCAGCGGCTGGAACTCCTCACGGTTGTGCTCGTTCATGCGCATCAGGATGCGGTGCGCCTCGAGGATGCGCCGGCGGGTCTCCTCGACGTCGGCGGGGACCTCGGGCAGGTCGCAGAGCTCGCAGGTCTCGGTGATGGGTGACTCCACCAGGGTGAAGTAGCGGGCGAAGCCCATGACGTCGAGCATGCGCTGGACATCGGGGTTGTCGGCGACGATGGTCGGTCGTTCGGCCAGCCGGCCCTGCACCGCCATGGCCACCTTGGCCAGGAAGCCCAGCGCGGTGGAGTCGACGTTGGTGGCATCGCGCAGGTCGATGATCAGCGTCTGCAGGCCCGGCGTCTCGGCGAGCTGCTGGGCCTGGCGGTCCAGGGTGGCACACAGCGTCAGGCGCACGTCGCCATAGAGCTTCAGGACGAAGACTCCGGCGTCGAATGCCGCCTTGATGCGTCCTTCATGAATCAGCATGGCCAAATCCGCTCAACATCATGATCGTCAGGTCGTCGGGCAGCGCTTCATGCCCTGGCCCATCCTCGACGACAGCCTCGTCATCGTCGGGCAGGTCGCCCAGTTCCAGGCTACCTCGCAGGTCGTCCAGCGTCTCGCTGGCCCGGACCCGCCGCTCGAGTTCCCTGAGCCGCATGTCGAGCGTGTCGCCCGGCAGGCACTCCAGTATTCCATCGGAACACAGCCACAGGCGGAAGTTCTCGGGCAGCGGGCACCCCAGCGAGGGGTAGCCGACATCCGGGAACAGCCCCACCGGCATGCCCTCCCCCGGCAAGGAGTGGACCTCGCCCTCCGCTACCAGCAGCGGCATGGGCAGCTGTGCGCCCAGCGAATAGTGCAGATAGCGGCGCTCCAGGTCAATGACCCCGACGAACAGGGTCGCATGCTTGCCGATGCCGGTGTCCAGCAGCTCCCGGTTGAGCTCACCCAGCCAGTGCGGCGCCAGGGCCTCCGGCGCCTGGCCGTCCCACTCGGTCAGCCAGCGGTTGGCCAGGTACTTGAGCAGCACGGTGACGAAGGCCGAGGAGGCCCCGTGGCCCGAGACATCGGCGAAGTAGAATAGCAGGTAGCGGTCGTCGTAGCGCTGGAAGTCGAGGAAGTCCCCGGAGAGATAGAGCGAGGGCGCCAGCCAGAAGTCGCAGGCGACCCCGCCGGTGGCCTGGGGGCGCGGCGGCAGCAGCTTGCGCTGGATCTGGCTACCGGCCTGCTGGTCGAGGCGCAGCATGGCCAGGTGGGTCTCCAGGTTCTCGTTGAGCTCCTCCAGGCGCAGCTGGTCGCGGCGTCGCTCGTCGGCCAGCCGGTGCAGCTCGATCGCCTTGCGGATCATCCGGCGCAGCAGCTGGCCGTGGCGCAGCGGATCGATGATGTAGTCGACCAGGCCCGCATCCACCGCCTCGATCAGCTCGTGCTCGACGCGACTGTCGCTGACCACCAGGGTCGGCAGGCGGGCATTGAGCTCGGCCCAGTCCTCGCGCGGGACCGCCCGGGCATGGGCCACCACCAGCGCGACATCGGCCGGCAGCTCGTCGGCCCGGTCGGCGGCGAACACCGCCAGGCCGTCCCGGGCAATGGTCTCGGCCAGGGCGTCCCGGGCCTTGCCCGGGACATCGATCACACCGATCAGCTGCTTGGGACGATCCATGGCATCAGGCCTCAATCGGAGAAGGCGTCATCGAAGTCGGCGTCGTCGAAGTCGAAGTCCTCGCCGGCGAAGGGGTCGTCGCCCATCGCGCCGTCGTTGACCTCGAAGCGGCGCCGCTGCAGCCAGGCGTCGCGGATGAAGCTGTAGCGATCGCCGCGGATCAGCTCCTCCTGGTCGAGCAGCCCGGCGCGCATGTCGACGATCCGCAGCGCCGTCAGGGCGATCTCCAGCTCCGCATCGTTCAGGTAGTAGAGCGGGTAGGTGACCGCATCGGCGGGCAGGCCGCCGGTGTCGCGCAGGGTGCTCGGCCCCAGCAGCGGCAGCACCAGGTAGCGCGACTCCTCCCAGCCCCACACCGCCAGGGTCTGGCCGAAGTCCTCCTCGCGGCCGGTGATCTCCATGTGGGTGGCGAAGTCCCAGAGCCCGCCGATCCCCACCGTGGTGTTGATCACGAAGCGCGAAAGGGCGATGCCGGCGTTGCCCGGCTTGCCCTGCAGCAGGCTGTTGATCGCCGTGCGCGGCTCCCCCAGGTTGGAGAAGAAGTTGCCCACGCCGGTCTGCACCGGCTGCGGGGTGACCGCCCGGTAGCCGCGCGCGGTGGGCTTGAGCACCGCCCGGTCCACGACGTCGTTGAAGGCGAATACCTGGCGGTTGAAGCCCTCCCAGGGATCATCGGGGTGGCGCTCCTCCACGGCGGCGGTGGTGGCGCAGCCGCCGAGCAGCGCCACGGCGAGCAGGGCCGCCACGAGGCGCCCCGGCCGACGCCCCGCGCGCCCTTCCCTGTGCTGATGGGTCATGCCGGTCTCCTTGTCCATGGGGGCCGCCAGGCGGCCGTTGATCGCCTCAGGCACGCCGCACCACCACGCTGCCGGCGCTGTAGCCGGCGCCGAAGGAGCAGATCACCCCGGTGTCGCCGGCGGCGAGATCGGCGCGATGCAGGTGGAAGGCGATAATCGAGCCCGCCGAGCTGGTGTTGGCGTAGCGATCGAGGATGATCGGCGCCTGGGCCTCGCTCGGCTCGTGGCCCAGCACCCGGCGGGCGATCAGGTCGTTCATGTGGCGGTTGGCCTGGTGCAGCCAGAGCCGGGACAGGTCGTCGCCGGCGAGCTCGAGGCTTGCCAGGTGGTCGGTGATCAGTGCCGCCACCATGGGACAGACCTCCTTGAACACCCGCCGCCCCTCCTGCACGAAGAGCTTGTCCACCGCCCGGGGGTCGGCGTCGGTGACCCGATTGAGGAAGCCGGCAT
This sequence comes from Halomonas campaniensis, assembly GCF_014193375.1. GTDB lineage: Bacteria > Pseudomonadota > Gammaproteobacteria > Pseudomonadales > Halomonadaceae > Halomonas > Halomonas campaniensis. The sequence continues at coordinate 68,860 of NZ_JACHZF010000017.1, read as the reverse complement.
TGTTGCGGATGGCGTTGGAGAAGCGGGTCACCAGGCGCGTGCCGAGGATCTCGAAGCGCGTCTCGGCGCTGGCCACGGCGTCGCTCTCCAGCACGATGGCGGTACAGGCATCGCCGAAGATGAAGTGGCTGTCGCGGTCGCGGAAGTTGAGGTGCGCCGAGCAGATCTCCGGGTTGACCACCAGGGCGCGCCGCGCGCTGCCTGCGCGGATGGCGTTGGCCGCGGTCTCGATGGCGAAGGTCGCCGATGAGCAGGCCACGTTCATGTCGAAGGCGTAGCCGCCGGCACCCAGCGCCGCCTGCAGCTCCACCGCCACCGCCGGGTAGGGGCGCTCCAGGTTGGAGCAGCCGACGATCACCAGGTCGATGTCGCCGGCGGCGACGCCGGCCGCCTCCAGCGCCTCGCCGGCGGCCTTGACGCCCATCTCGCACTGGATCGACGGCTCGTCGTTGCCGCGCTCGCGCAGCTTCGGGCGCATGCGCGACGGGTCGAGGATCCCCTCGGCGTCCAGCACGTAGCGGCTGTGGATGCCCGAGGCCTTGACGATGAACTCGCTGCTGGAGTGGGCCAGCGGCTCGCGCTCGCCGGCGGCGATGGCCTCGGCGTGATGCGCGTTCTCGGCATCCACCCAGGCGTTGAACGAGGCCACCAGGGCGTCGTTGTCGATGGCGTGCTCCGGCGTGAAGAGTCCCGTGCCGGTGATCACCACTTGGTTCATGCTGTTCTCCCTTGTCGCGGCCAGGCCGCCCGGACCACCGCGCCGGCGGTGGCCTGTGATTCGCTGCCGGCCCCGCTCAGGCGCGGCCGGTGAGCTCCGCCCAGCGCTTCTCCAGGCGCTTGACGGAGACGGGGAATTTCGTGCCCAGCTGCTGGGCGAAGAGCGACACGCGCAGCTCCTCGATCCACCAGCCGAACGTCACCAGCGCCGGGTCGTCGATGCCGCCACGGCGTTCGCTCTGGCGGCGGTCGGCCAGGCGCGCCTCGAACGCCTGGACCTCCTGCATGTGCATCTGGTCGCGCATGCGCTCGCGGGGGGCCTTCTCCAGGCGGATCAGCGCCGCCTCCATGTAGCGCGGGTACTCCTCGAGCCACTCCCCCGCCTCGCTGATGAAGCCGGGGTGGACCAGCCGCGCCATCTGCGCCTTGAGGTCACTGTATACCAGCGCCAGGGCCAGGCTGAGGTTGCCCTTCAACGCCTTGGTCACCGCCAGGTGGCCCTTGAGCGCCGCCTCCAGGGTGGCCAGGCGCGCCTCGGCCAGGGGCACCAGCGACTCGCGGGCCTCGGCCAGGCGGGCCTCGAGCTCACCCGCCGAGCGCGGCAGGGGCGACACCGCCACCCCCTGGCGGAACACCGCGGTGACCAGGTCATCGCCGAGCTGGCGCTTGCTGCCCACCTTGGCGAACAGCAGCGCGCAGGTCTCGAGCCCCTTGAGGCGCTCGATGGCCCGCACCACCTCGGGCAGGCGCTGCCTGGCCAGCCGGACCACGCCATCGCGGTGGGCCTCGCCGGCCTTGTCGGGATGGTCGAAGAGCTCCACCCGGAAGGCCTCGCCGTCGGGCACCAGGGCCGGATAGGCCTCCACCCGGATGCCCGCCTGGGAGGTGACCCGCGACTCGGGCAGCGGCGCCTCGGGCAGGCCCGCCACCGGGGCCTCCAGCCGCGCCTCCTCGGCCAGCGCCCGGGCGCCCTGCCCCGCCGCCGCCTCGAAGCGCCGCTCCAGTTCCCGGGCATCGCGGCCCTGGCCCAGCACGCTGCCGTCGTGGCCGACCACCTTGAGGTTCATCACCAGGTGCGGCTCGAGCTGGTCGAGCTGCCAGTCGTCGGGGTGGACGCGCACGCCGGTGCGGCGGCGCAGGAACTCGCCCAGCGCCTCGGTCAGCGGCACGTCGTCGGGCACCAGCGCCTCCAGGGCGGCATCCACCCAGTCGGGAATCGGCACCACCTGGCGACGCACCGCCTTGGGCAGCGACTTCATCAGCGCGATGCACTTCTCGCGCAGCAGCCCCGGCACCAGCCACTCGAGCCGCGCCAGGGGCAGCTGGGGCAGCATCGCCGCCGGCACGGTGAGGGTGACGCCATCGTCCGGCGCACCGGGCGAGAAGTGATAGGCCAGCGGGTAGCGCACCCCGCCGAGCACCAGTTCGTCCGGGTAGTCGGCCTGGGTGACCTCGCTGGCCTCCCGGGCCAGCAGCGCGGCGCGATCGAACTTGAGCACGTCGGGGTCCGACGCCTCGGCCTGCTTGCGCCACGCCTCGAAGCCCTTGCCGTTGTGGATCCCCTCGGGCAGGCGCTCGTCGTAGAAGGCGAAGAGCGTCTCCTCGTCCACCAGGATGTCGCGGCGGCGGGCGCGATCCTCCAGGTCCTCGACCTCCTCGACCAGCGCCCGGTTGTGGGCAAAGAAGTCGCCGCGGGTGCGGAACTCGCCCTCCACCAGCGCCCGGCGGATAAACAGCTCGCGGGCCTCGGCGGGGGCGATGGGGCCATAGTGCACCCGGCGCCCGGCGACGATGGGCAGGCCGAACAGGGTCACCTGCTCGCTGGCCACCACCTGGGCGCGCTTCATCTCCCAGTGGGGCTCGGCGTAGCTGCGCTTGACCAGGTGACCGGCCACCGGCTCGATCCACTGGGGGTCGATCTTCGCCACGGTGCGGGCGAAGAGCCTGGTGGTCTCGACCAGTTCGAAGGCCATCAGCCACTTGGGCGACTTCTTCGCCAGGCCGGACCCCGGGTGGATGACAAACTTGCGGTTGCGTGCCCCCAGGTATTCGCGGTTCTCGGTGGCAAGCCCCAGGTGCGACAGCAGCCCCGGCAGCAGCGCCCGGTGCAGGGTGGCGGCGTGGCGGCGGCGGGCCTCCTGGCGCGCCTGCTCCGCATCGCCCTCCTCGGGCGTGGGCCACGGCGCCGGCGGCGGCACCTCGATCTCCATGTCGCGCAGCAGCTGGCGCAGCTGGCGGAAGGTGTCGTGCCACTCGCGCAGGCGCAGGTAGTTCAGGTAGTGGTCCTTGCACCAGCGGCGCAGTCGGTTGCCGGAGAGCGTCTCCCGGGCCGCCTCGAAGCCATCCCACAGGTTGAGCAGGGCCATGAAATCGGAATCCGGGTCCTGCCAGCGCCGGTGGGCCTGGTCGGCCGCCTGTCGCCTGTCGGCCGGGCGGTCGCGGGGGTCCTGGACGGCCAGTCCGGCGACCACGATCAGCACCTCGCGCAGCCCACCCTGCTCGGCCCCGGCAAGCACCATGCGCGCCAGGCGCGGGTCGATGGGCAGCCGCGACAGCTTGCGCCCGATGGGCGTCAGCCGGTTGCCGGCGTCCACCGCGCCCAGCTCGAAGAGCAGCCGGAAGCCGTCGCTGACGAAGCGCGAGTCGGGCGGGTCGACGAAGGGGAAGGCCTCGATGTCACCAAGCTTCAGCGACAGCATCGAGAGGATCACCGAGGCCAGGTTGGTGCGCCGGATCTCCGGGTCGGTGAAGGCGGGCCGGGAGAGGAAGTCCTCCTCGTCGTAGAGGCGGATGCAGACCCCCTCGGCGACCCGGCCGCAACGCCCCTTGCGCTGGTCGGCGCTGGCCTGGCTGATCGGCTCCACCGGCAGGCGCTGGATCTTCGAGCGGTAACTGTAGCGGCTGATGCGCACCAGGCCCGGGTCGATCACGTAGCGGATACCGGGCACGGTCAGCGAGGTCTCGGCCACGTTGGTGGAGAGCACGATGCGCCGCCCGGCGTGGGGGGCGAAGACCCGGTTCTGCTCGGCGTTGGAGAGCCGGGCATAGAGCGGCAGGATCTCGGTGCCCCTGAGGTCGGCACGGCGCAGGGTGTCGGCGGTCTCGCGGATCTCGCGCTCGCCGGGCAGGAACACCAGGATGTCGCGCGGCCCGTGGAACCAGCGCTTCTCGCGCTCGATGCGCTCGACCTCCTCCACCGCGTGGAGGATGCCCTCCTGAAGGGTGCGATCCTCCTCGTCGTCGGCCTCCCGCACCAGCGGACGGTAGTGGACCTCCACCGGGTAGGTGCGGCCCGAGACCTCCACCACCGGCGCCGGCCGCGGTTCGCCCCGGGCGTCGCGGTCGCCGAAGTGCTCGGCGAAGCGCTCGACGTCGATGGTCGCCGAGGTGATGATCACCTTGAGGTCGGGGCGCCGGGCGGTGAGGCGCTTCAAGTAGCCGAGCAGGAAGTCGATGTTGAGGCTGCGCTCGTGGGCCTCGTCGATGATGATCGCCTCGTAGCGGCGCAGGTCCGGGTCGTGGCGGGTCTCGGCCAGCAGGATGCCGTCGGTCATCAGCTTGACCAGGGTGTCGTCGCCGCTCTGGTCGGTGAAGCGCACCTGGTAGCCCACCTGGTCGCCCAGCGGCACGGCCATCTCCTCGGCCAGCCGCGTGGCCACCGAGCGCGCCGCCAGGCGGCGCGGCTGGGTGTGGCCGATCAGCCCGCGACGCCCCAGCCCCAGCTCCAGGCAGAGCTTGGGCAGCTGGGTGGTCTTGCCGGAGCCGGTCTCGCCGGCCACCACCACCACCTGGTGGTCACGCAGGGCGGCGAGGATCTCCTCGCGACGCTCGACCACCGGCAGCGACGGCGGGTAGTCGAGGGTGACCGGGCGCTCGCGGCGCCGGGCCACCAGCCCGCGGGAGCGCGCCAGGGCCTTCTCGACCTCGGCCAGCCCGCGATCCACCGGCTTGCCCTCCCGGACCCGCCGCGCGAGCCCGCGCAGGCGCTTCTCCAGCGTCGGCAGGTCGCGCAGCATGGCATCCTCCAGGCCGCGCTGCAGGGCCCGCAGGCGGTCGGCGGCGGCCAGGGGGGCGGTATCGGAGGAGGAAGCGGCAGTGGGCACGTCGGACACGGCGACTCCGTGGTGAGGGAAAGGAAACTGCCCGCCACGGTGGCCGTGGCGGGCAGTCCATTGTAACGCCGTGTACGTGGCGGCGCCTAATCGGGGCCATTGAAACTGGCTATGATGCCCGGCGCGCCAGACTATCGCCGGGCCACCGCTCAGGAGGCGGCCTTGGACTTCTCGCGCTCCTCGTCACGCAGCTGGCGGCGCAGCACTTTCCCCACATTCGTCTTGGGCAGCTCGTCGCGCAGCTCCACGTACTTGGGCACCTTGTAGCCGGTCATCTCCTTCTTGCACCAGGCGCGCAGCGCCTCGGGGTCGAGGTCATCGCCGCGGGGCACCACGAACAGCTTGATCGCCTCGCCGCTGGTCTCGTCGGCCACTCCCACCGCGGCGGACTCCAGCACGCCGGGGTGGGTGGCGACGACGTCCTCGACCTCGTTGGGGTACACGTTGAAGCCCGAGACCAGGATCATGTCCTTCTTGCGGTCGACGATGCGGATGTAGCCATCGTCCTGGAGCACGGCGATGTCGCCGGTGTGGAACCAGCCGTCGTCGTCGATCACCTTGACGGTCTCGTCGTCGCGGTTCCAGTAGCCCTTCATCACCTGGGGGCCCTGCACGCAGAGCTCGCCGGGCTCGCCGAAGGGCAGGTCGTTGCCGTCGGCGTCCACCACCTTGACCCGGGTGCCGGCCACCGGCTTGCCGATGGTGCCGATCTGGATGGCATCCACCGGGTTGAAGCTGACCACCGGCGAGGTCTCGGTGAGCCCGTAGCCCTCGGCGATGTCGCAGCCAGTGACCTCCTTCCAGCGGTCCGCCGCCGCCTTGGTCAGCGCCATGCCGCCGGAGATGGTCAGGTGCAGCTTCGAGAAGTCCAGCGCGCGGAAGTCCTCGCGGTTGCACAGGGCGTTGAACAGGGTGTTCAGGCCGATGAAGGCGGTGAACGGCAGGCTCTTCAGCTCCTTGACGAAGTTGGGCAGGTCGCGGGGGTTGGTGATCAGGATCGAGTGGTTGCCGGTCTCCATCAGGAACAGGCAGTTCACCGTGAAGGTGTAGATGTGGTAGACCGGCAGCGGCGCGATCACCACCTCCTCGCCGTTGTTGAGGCCCGGCCCGATGGCCTGGCCGGCCTGCAGCATGTTGGCCACCAGGTTGCGGTGGGTGAGCATGGTGCCCTTGGCCAGGCCCGTGGTGCCGCCGGTGTACTGCAGCGCGGCGATGTCGTCGAGCTTGCGGGGCACCTCGCGGTGCTGGCGACCCGCCCCCTCCTTGAGCGCCTGGCGGAAGGGCGTGTGGCCGGGCAGCCGGAACGGGGGGACCATCTTCTTGACGTACTTGACCACGGCGTTGATCAGCGGCCGCTTGGGAAAGCCGTGCAGGTCGCCGAGCTGGGTGACCACCACGTGCTGGATGTCGGTGCGCTCGAGGACCTTCTCGAGCTTGTCGGCCATGTTGGCGAGGATCACGATCGCCCGGGCGCCGGAGTCCTTGAACTGGTGGGCCATCTCCCGCTCGGTGTAGAGCGGGTTGGTGTTCACCACCACCAGCCCGGCGCGCATGGCGCCGAACACCGCGACCGGGAACTGCAGCACGTTGGGCAGCTGGATGGCGATGCGGTCCCCCGGCTGCAGCGTGGTCTCGTGCTGCAGCCAGGCGGCGAAGTCGCCGGAGAGGCGATCCAGGTCGGCGAAGGTGAGGGTCTGCCCCATGCACGAGAAGGCGGGCCGGTCGGCGTAGCGCTTCACGGCGGCATGGAAGACATCGGTGACCGCGTGGTATTCCTCCAGCCCCGTGAGCTCGGGGCCGGACAGGATCGGGGCGTTGGCATGCTCACTCATAGGCGTAGTCTCCGCGATGTTGCCGATGGATCATCGACGCTTCTTGTTGTCCCGGGCCCTACCTTATACCGGCGGGCTCACGCTGTAAAACGGTCGATTGAAACCCTTGTTTGCCTGCCGGCCAGCGCCGCACCCGCCCCATGCCGGAGGGGCACACGAGCCGCTCAGGCGGCCCGCTGGCCGATGCGCGCCTGGATCACCCCGTCCCGCCAGACCAGCAGCTCGCCGGGCGCCATGCGCTCCCAGGCCTCGTTGTCGGTGAGCGGCTCGGTGGCGATCACCGAGACGATATCCCGGGTCGTGGTGTGCTCGGCGAAGTTCACCGTGAGCTCGGCGTCGGACAGGCTCGCCCGCCCGAACGGCGCCCGGCGGGTGATGTGCGCCAGCTTGGTGGAGCAGAAGGTATAGAGGTAGTCGCCGTCGGCCAGCAGCAGGTTGAACACCCCGAGGCCGCGCAGCCGCTCGCAGAGCTGGTGGAGCAGCCGCCATAGCCCCTGGCGCTCGGCGTCGCTGGTCGGCCGCTCGGGAAAGCGGCTGCGCAGCTCGCCCAGCAGCCAGCAGAAGGCGTGCTCGCTGTCGGTGTCGCCGATGGGGCGGTAGTAGGAGAGCGGCATCCCTCGCCAGCCGTCCAGCTGGCCATTGTGGGCATAGCACCAGGGGCGCCCCCACATCTCGCGCACGAAGGGGTGGGTATTGGCCAGCCGCACCTGGCCGACATTGGCCTGGCGGATATGGCTGATGACGATGTTCGACTTGATCGGGTAGTCGGTGATCAGCCGGGCGATGGGCGACCCCACCGAGGGGTGGGGATCGCGGAAGTCGCGGTAGCCCCCCTCCTCGTAGAAGGCGATGCCCCAGCCGTCGCGATGCGGCCCGGTGCCGCCGCCGCGATGCAGGAAGCCGGTGAAGCTGAAGCAGATGTCGGTGGGCACGTTGGCACTCATGCCCAGCAGTTCACACATAGGGTTCCTCCCGGTGCACGACCCGGCGGGCGCGACGCGAGCGCCGCACCGCCAGGAGAATCACGATCAGCACCACCACCACCAGGCCGACCGCCCAGAGGCGCGGGTCGCGGCCATGGGCCTCGGCTAGCCGCTGCACGCCGGGCCATCCCGCCTGCCACAGGGCCCTGGCCTGGGCCGGCAGGTCGTTGACGAAGGCCACGAAGCGGTCGGCGGCGCTCTCGGGCATCGCCCCGCCCCGGCGCCCGGTGTCGAGGTCCTCGTGGAAACGCTCGGCCAGGGGGCGGCCCTCGGCATCCCGGGCCAGGCCCAGACCGGTCTGTGCCTCGGGGAAGAGCAGCAGCCGGGGCAGGCGGATGTCGCGGGTGTCACCGTCCAGGGTGACCCTGGCCGCCAGCAGCAGCGGCTGGCTGATGCTGTCGTCCAGCGGCGGCAGCTCGATGTGCCAGCGCCGCTCGCCCACCGCCTCGGCGGCCAGGCGCTCGCCGGCCAGCTCCGCCGCCAGTTCGGTATTGTCGCGGTCCAGGGCCGGGTGTTCGGCCTCGAGCACCACCCGGGAGGCGGCCGGCTCGTGGCGCGCGGCGATGGCCGGCAGCACGTTGACCGCCTGCCAGCGCTGGCGGGTGAGGTCGTCGGCCTCCGCCCGGATCAGCAGGCGGGCGCCGCCCACCAGCGCCGGCGCCGGCAGCTCGCCGACGAAGCGCTCGCCGCGAGGCTGCAGCCGCAGGGCCGCCAGCACCTCGTTCTCCGGGTCCCGCAGCTCCACGTGCAGCGCCAGCGACTCGAGCTCGGCGCCATAGGGCTCGCCGGCGCGCTCCAGCCAGGCCTCCACGGGCACCGGGAAGCCCAGGTAGAGGGTCGCCGGCAGCTCGCCGGTGCGCAGGGTCAGGGAGGAGGTCACGCCGATGCGGCTGTCGGTGGCGATCTCGCCCTCCAGACGCCACTCGCCGGTGGCGGGGTCCGGCACGCGGATCAGGTCGAAGCGCGGCTCCACCTGCCACTGCCCGCCGGGCGGCGGGTCGTCGGCCCGGTAGACGGTGCCGTCCGGCGCCACCAGGGCGAGTGGTTCGCCGTCGGGCTCGTGGAAGAGCAGCGCGGTGAAGGCCTCGACGCCGGATTCGATCACGAAGCGCCCCGCCTCCAGGGGGACCTGGTCGGCGGGGAAGATGCGCTCGACGATGTCGAGGAAGGCGCCGAGCAGGCCCTCGGGGGTCTCGGCCAGGGCCGGCAGGCCGCCGGTGGACTGGGCGAGCCGCTCGACCAGGGCCAGGTCGGCGTCGTCGGAGAAGGCGATGGCGTGCACCACCACCCCCTGGTCGGCCAGGCGCGGCGCCAGCTCCTCGAGCAGCGCCCGACGCGAGGCCGCGTCCACCGCCGGCTTGGCCCCGCGGTCGGGCGGCAGGTCGATCATGCCGTCGGTGAGCAGCACCAGGTGGCGCCAGCCGTTGGCCGGGGCCTCGGAGGCCGCCCGCACCGCCCCCTCGATGTCGGTGAACTGCTGGTACTCGACCAGCCGCGGGCGCAGCGCCGCAGCCTGCTCGCGCCAAGCCGCGTCCACCTCGCCCGGCGGCAGCGGGTTGTCGACCCGCTCGCCGAAGGTCCAGACCCCGGCGGAGGTGCCGGCGGGCAGCAGCGATGCCAGCAGCTCCAGGGCGCTGGCGGCGAGCTGGTTGGGATCGTTGGCGCGCATGCTGCCGGAGACGTCGATGATCACCCGCACCTCGGGGCGCTCCTCGACGGGCTGGGCCAGCCCCGTCGCGGCGACCAGCGACAGCAGGCCCAGCAGCAGCAGTCGCGCGATGCCGCCGCGTCCCCGACGGCACTTCCCACACCAGGCCATCCCCGGCTCCTTAGCCGATCACCGGCTCCCGACGCTCGCCCTCGCCACCCTGCGGGTGGCGGGGAGCAGGAGCGTCATCCTCGTCCATGTCGACATAGTCGCCGCGGTGGCGACCCCGCCACCACAGCAGCAGCCCGAAGGCGCTGCCGGCCAGGGCCCCCACCGCCGCCAGCAGCAGGGCCGGCAGCATCACCGCCGCGTTGCGCTCCAGGAAGGCCACCAGGGCCACCACCACCGCCGGGGCGAAGCCCGTGTAGAATTCGCCCTCCTCGATCAGCGGCAGCCGGAAGCGCGCCGGCATCCACATCACCCCGGCCACCAGCCAGGTGATGACCAGCCGCAGCAGCCGCGGCAGGAAGGCCAGCCCCAGGTAGCCGGTGAGCAGCACCACCAGCGACAAAAACCCGTAGCTCAGCCATAGTAGGGTCATCGAATCTGTAATCGACATCGCCACCTCGCACATGTTCAGTTGGAGTATGGTACATCCCGCGCCATGAAAGCACAGCCGCCCCGTTCTTCCGTCCCGTCCGCCACCGACTCCCCGACTCCCCGCTTCCGTCGCCCCGACGCCCCCGAATGGCACTGGCTGGAGAACCGCGACGACCCCGAGGTCGGCGCCTTCCTGGAGGAGGCCAACGCCGCCTGCGCCCGCTGGTTCGCTCCCCTGGATGACCTGGTTGAGCGCCTCTACCACGGCCACCTGGCGCGCCGGGAGCTGGCCATCCACGGCCTGCGCACGCCGCTGGACCACTACACCTACTGGAGCGAGACGGCCGCCGACGCCGACTACCCGGTGTGGTGGCGGCACCCCAACGGCAAGCCCGACCGCGCCGTGCGCTTCCTCGACCTTCAGGCCCGCGCCGAGCCCCACGAGTTCCTGGAGCTGGGCGACATGGCGCTCTCGCCGGACGAGCGCTGGCTGGCCTGGACGGAGGACACCCGCGGCGACGAGACCTTCGAACTGTTCCTCAAGGCGCTGCCCGACGGCGAGCCGGTCCGCCTGCTGGAGGAGATCGGCCCCGAGCTCAGCTGGGCCGAGGACAACGCCACCCTGCTCTTCACCCGCTACGATGCCACCCAGCGCCCCGAAAGCGTCTGGCGCCTGCCGCTGGAGATGCAGCCCGGCGGCTCGCCGAGGGCCGAGGCGCCATCGCTGGTGCTGCGCGAGGAGGACCCGGAGTTCTGGCTCGGGCTCGGCAAGACCCGCTCGCGGGAGTGGCTGGTGCTGGAGAGCGCCTCCAAGGACACCAGCGAGTGCCACCTGATTCCCGCCCGGGCGCCGGCCACCCCGCCCCGCTGCTTCCGCCCCCGCGAGAGCGGCGTCGAGCTCGCCCTGGACCACCGCCCCGGCCGCTTCTACGTGCTGCACAACCGCCAGGCGACCCACTTCCGGCTCGACACCCTCGAGGAGTCACGCCTGGCCGAGGCCGCCGACGCCGAGGCCTGGCAGCCGCTGATCGACCATCGCGAGGATGACACCCTGGAGGGGGTCGACGCCTTCGACTGGGGCCTGGTGGTGACCGAGCGCGACCATCACGAGGCCCAGGTGCGGCTGCGGGTCCTGGAACTGGACGCCGACCATGCCATCGTCCGCGACGAGCGCCTGCCGCTGCCGGAGACCCCCTGCAGCCTGGCGCTGGGCGATGCCCCGCACTTCGACACCCGGCGCCTGCGGCTGCGCGAGGAGTCCTTCGTGCTGCCGGTGAGCTGGATCGAGCACGACCTGGACAGCGGCGAGCGGACCCTGCTCAAGCAGCAGCCGATCCACGGCGACCTGCTGCCGGAGGCCCTCGCCTGCGAGCGGCTCTGGGCCCTCTCCCACGACGGCGAGCGCATCCCCGTCTCGGTGGTAATGCGCGCCGACCTGGCGGGCCACCCGCTGCCCACCCTGCTCTACGGCTACGGCGCCTATGGCGAGGTGCTGGACCCCTGGTTCTCGGTGGCGCGCCTTGAGCTGCTGGCGCGGGGGGTGGCCTTCGCGGTGGCCCACGTGCGGGGCGGCGGCGACCGCGGCGAGCCCTGGTACCTGGCCGGCAAGCTGGAGCACAAGGAGAACAGCTTCCGGGACTTCCTGGCCGCCCGGGACGCCCTGGTCGACCAGGGCATCAGCGACGGCGAGCGCATCGCCGCCTACGGCGCCAGCGCCGGGGGCCTGCTGGTGGGCGCCAGCCTCAACCTGGCGCCCGAGGGCTTCTGCGCCGCGGTGCTCGACGTGCCCTTCGTCGACGTGCTGCGCACCATGGAGAACCCCGACCTGCCGCTGACCACCGCCGAGTACACCGAGTGGGGCAACCCCGACGAGCCCGACGCCCGCCGGCGCATCCGCGCCTACTCGCCGCTGGACAACCTGGCCGCCCAGCCCTGGCCCACGGTGTTCCTGCAGGGCAGCTGGCACGACACCCGGGTGCCCTACTGGGAGCCCGCCAAGCTCTATGCCCGGCTGACCGAGATGGGCACCGCAAGGGGGCCGGTGCTGCTGCGTACCGACATGGCCGCCGGCCACGGCGGCGCCTCGGGGCGCTTCAAGGCGTGGCACGACAACGCCCGCCAGGATGCCTTCATCCTGTGGGCGCTGGGGGTGGAAGCGCACGAGGCCTAGCCTTTCTTGCGAAAGCCCCGTCAGTCGATGGGAATCACCGCGATGATATGGTCCTCGTACTCCTCCTCGGGGACCTCGCGGCGGGACACGGCGAAGCTGCGCACGCTGATGCCCTTGCGGTGGACCCGCTCGGGGTCACCCGAGAGCAGCGGGTGCCAGCGGGCCAGCTTGCGCCCCTCCGCCACCCGGCGATAGGCGCAGGACTTCGGCAGCCAGCGAAACTCCTCGATGCGCGCCGGCGTCAGCTGCGTGCAGTCCGGCACCCGCTCGAGGCGGTTCGCGTAGTCGCTGCAGCGGCAGCTGGAGATATCCAGCAGCTCGCAGGCCACGTTGAGCACCGCCAGCTCGCCGGTCTCATCGTCCTGGAACTTGAGCAGGCAGCAGTGGCCGCAGCCGTCGCAGAGCGCCTCCCACTCCTCGGCGGTGAGCTCCTCGAGGGGGTACTGCTCCCAGAACCGTTCTCTCATGACGTCTCCCGTTTGTCCTGCCATCTTGCAGAAGCGACGACGGGGCTGTTCCGGGGACAAGCCTGCGAGAGAGGCGCTGTGAATACCTCCCTGTACGCTACCGATGCCGTCCCTGGCATAGGACCTCCTCTTCGGCTTGCCCCCGGCGCCCCTTCCCACAGGCAGTGACTGCCATGCTCAGCCAGCTCAATAACGCGCCTCGGTGGGGGTGCGATAGAGATCCAGCAGGTACTCCTCCCTGGCGGGGGGCATCTGCAGGTAGAACCCCTTGTCGCGGATCGCTGCCATCACGTCGGCGGCCTGCGCCCGGCCCAGGCGCTTGTCGCCGGTCAGGATCAGGGTCATCGCCGGCAGCGGCTTGCCGAAGCGCTCGAGCAGCGGCTCGGGCACCCGGGAGAGGCCATCGCGCTTGTCCACGTAGAGGTACATCTCCTCCTTGCGCGGGCTCTTGAACACCTGGCAGAGCAGCTTGTCGCCGCGCATCCGGTCGTCACTCATCGGGGCAGTTCCTCCAGGGCCTTCACCAGGCCCGCATTGAGCCGCTCGCCGCGCCAGCCCGAGGGCAGCGGCAGCGGTCGGGATTCCAGGTGGGCGGTGACCAGGGCCTCCAGATCGCGGCGGCGCAGCAGCACCTCGGGCGCCAGCCCCAGGGCCTCGGCCTCGGCGGCAACCACCCGCTTCAGCGCCTTGAAGCGCTGCTTGAACGCCGGCGCCATGGGCGACGGCATCGCCGGCGGCAGCTCGGCCTCGTCCAGGTGGCGCGCCTCGCCCACCAGCCGCAGCAGCTCGTCGCCGTCGCGCTTGATCAGGGTCGGCTTGACCCCCTCGACGCTGGCCAGCTCGAAGCGGTTCTCGGGCATCGTCTCGGCGATGGCGTAGAGCACCCGGTCGTGGACCAGCCAGCCCCGCGGCAGGTCGCGGCGCCGCGCCTCCCCCTCCCGCCAGGTGGTCAGCCGACGGTAGGCCTCGATCTGGCGCGGCGCCAGGCGCCACAGCTGGCGCTGGCGCAGGTACCACTGGCCGTCCGCCGCCTCGCTGCGCGCCGCCTGGGCCACCAGCTCGGCGCCGTCCGCCTCCAGCCAGGCCATGCGGCCCAGGCGCTCCAGCGCCTCGCGCTGGCGCTCCCAGACCTGCACCAGGTAGACCACGTCCAGCGCCGCATACTGCTTCTGGGTCTCGCTGAGCGGCCGCTTCAACCAGTCGGAGCGCGTCTCGTCCTTGGGCAGGGTCTCGCCGATCCAGTGCTCGACGAGCTTCTGGTAGCCCATGGAGGGGGTCTCGCCGATCAGCCCCTGGGCCAGCTGGGTATCCACCAGCGGCGCGGGGGGCACGTCGGCCCAGTGGGCGAAGACCTCGAGGTCCTCGCTGGACGCGTGCAGCAGCTTGAGCGGCCCCTCGCCGAGCAGGCGCCGGAAGGCCTCGGTGCAGGGAACCTCCAGGGGGTCGACCAGCCAGGCCGGCCCGCCGGCGGAGAACTGGATCAGCGCCGGCACCGGATGGAAGGTGTTCTCGCGAAAGAACTCGGTATCCAGCGCGATCACGTCGGCGCCGGCCACCTCGGCACAGGCCTCGTCCAGGGCGGCGGGAGTATCGATCCAGCGAATATCGGGGGTCAGGGGCATGGGGGTTCCGGCAGGTCGGGAATCGTCAGGGGGCTCATTCGCCCAGGAACGGCAGGCGGCCGTTGAAGGCGCGGCTCAGGGTGCCGCCGTCCACGTACTCGAGTTCGCCCCCCATGGGGACGCCATAGGCCAGCCGCGAGAGCCGCACCCTGTGGGGCGCGAGCTGGGCGGCGATGTAGTGGGCGGTGGCCTCGCCCTCCACCGTGGGGTTGGTGGCGAGGATCACCTCCTCCACGCCGCCCTCGGCTGCCTCCCCCCCGGCGACCAGGGCCTCGAGCTGCTCGAGCCCGATGTCCTCGGGGCCGATGCCGTCGAGCGGGGAGAGATGGCCGTGGAGCACGAAGTAGCGGCCGCGATAGCCGCCGGCGTCCTCGATGGCCAGCTGGTCGGCGGGTGACTCCACCACGCAGAGCAGGCGGTCGTCGCGGCGGGCACTGGCGCACAGCGCGCAGACCTCCTCCTCGGTGAGGGTCCGACAGCGCCGGCAGTAGCCGACCCGCTCCAGCGCCTCGTCCAGCACCTTCGCCAGGCGGCGGCCGCCGTCGCGGTCGCGCTCGAGAAGGTGCATGGCCATGCGCTGGGCCGTCTTGGGCCCGACGCCGGGCAGCACCCGCAGCGACTCCATCAGTTTCTCGACGAGGGGGGAAAAGCTCATCGTCAGAAAGGCATCTTGAAGCCCGGCGGCAAGTTCAGCCCGGCGGTCGCCTCTTCCATCTTGGCCCTGGAGCTGGCCTCGACCTTGCGCACGGCGTCGTTCACCGCGGCGGCGAGCAGGTCCTCGAGCAGCTCCTTGTCCTCTTCCATGACGCTGGGGTCGATGTCGACCTTGCTGACGTCATGGCGGCCATTCATGGTGACCTTGATCATGCCGGCACCGGCCTCGCCCTGGACCTCGGCCTTGGCGACCTCCTCCTGGATGCGCTGCATCTTCTCCTGCATCTCCTGGGCCTGCTTCATCAGGTTACCCATTCCACCCTTCATCATGGGAAGTCCTCTCTCTGCTGTGGTCGTGATGGTGTGATGTCTCTGACGTCGTCGGTGACCCGCCGTTCCGTGACGCACGGTCAGTGACGGGCGGCGGCGGGCTTCACCGTGGATTCGATCAGCCGGGCCCCGAAGGCCTGCTGGAGCTTCTGGATATGGGGGTCGCGGTGCAGCGCCGCCACCGCCTCGGCATGGCGCTGGGCGGCGAGGCGCTCAGCCTGCTGGCGGGGCGTCTCGACCGCCTCGGGCAGCGGCCCCTCCTCGACCACCAGCCGGCGGACCACGCCGTGCTCGGCCAGGGCCTGCTGCATGCGCTCGATATGGATATCGGCCTTCATCGCCGAGAGCGAAGGATCGAGGCGCAGCTGCAGGCGCGTGCCGTCGTCGTCCTCGACCACGCAGTTGGCGGCCAGGTTGCGGGTCAGCCCGCCGAGGCCCAGCGCCTCGAAGCCGGCCAGCCAGTCGGCGTGGCCAAAGACGCCCTCCGGGGCCCCAGCTCCCGCCGCCTCGTCGGGGCGCGCCGCGGGCGGGTCGGCCTCGGCCGGTGACGGGCCCGCCATGGCGGGCGCCGGCGCCTGCTCGGGCTGGGGCTCGGGCTCAGCCTCGGCTGTGCCCGCCGGTGACCCCGCCGCGGGGCCGGGCACGGATGCCGGAGCGTCGACGGGCGGTGCCACCGAGGGTTCCGGCTCCGGTTCCGGCGCCGGGGCCTGCTCGACCCAGGGCGGCGGCTCCTCATCGGCGGCGGGCCCCATCGCCGCGGGCGGCTCGGCGGATTCCGGCGCGACCGGCGCCGGCTGCTCGGGTTCCGCCCGGGCCGTCGCGGGGGCGACGGGCGACGCCGCGCCGGGATCTGGCGCAGGGACCTCCGGCGCGGCGTCAGGGCCCCGGGCGGGTGCCGCCGCTGCCGCGCCGGTATCGGCACCTGGGTCGCCCTGGCGCCCGGGGTCGCCACGCAGCGGCAGCGGCGTCTTCGCCGGCCGGGGCACGCCCTGGGGGCGGAAGGCCAGCATGCGCAGCAGGGTCATCTCCAGCGCGCTGCGCAGGTCCGGGGCGTGCTCCATGTCGCCCCGCCCCTGGATGCCGATCTGGTAGTAGAGCTGCACGTCCTCGGCGGTGAAGCGTGCGGCGAGCGCCAGCAGGGCGTCGCGGTCGCCGTGGCCGTTGTCCAGCGCCTCCGGCACCATCTGGGCGATGGCCAGGCGGTGGAGCACGGCAGTGACCTCGTCGAGCACCGAGGCGAAGTCGGGCGCGCGCTCCGCCAGCGCCGCCACCTCGGCCAGCAGGCGGGCGGCGTCCACCTCGGCCAGGGCCTCGACCAGCGCCAGCACGTGCCGCTGGTCCAGGGTGCCCAGCATGGCCGCCACGTCGGCATGCTCGACCCGCCCCTGCCCGAAGGCGATGGCCTGGTCGGTGAGGCTCATGGCATCGCGCATGGAGCCCTCGGCGGCACGCCCCAGCAGCCACAGGGCGCTCTCCTCGAAGGGCACGGCCTCGGCCTCGAGCACCCTGGCCAGGTGGTCGACGATGCGCTCCGGCGGCATGTGCTTGAGGGTGAACTGCAGGCAGCGCGACAGCACCGTGGCGGGCAGCTTCTGCGGGTCGGTGGTGGCCAGCAGGAACTTCACGTGGGGCGGCGGCTCTTCCAGGGTCTTTAGCAGCGCATTGAAGCTGCTGGTGGAGAGCATGTGCACCTCATCGATCAGGTACACCTTGTAGCGCCCCTGGGTCGGCGCGTACTGCACGTTGTCGAGCAGTTCGCGGGTGTCCTCGACCTTGGTGCGCGAGGCGGCGTCGACCTCGATCAGGTCGACGAAGCGCCCCTCGTCGATGGCCCGGCAGCTGTCGCACTCGCCGCAGGGCGTCGAGGTGATGCCCTCGTCGCCAACCCCCTTCGCCGTGCAGTTCAGGCACTTGGCCAATATTCGCGCCAGGGTGGTCTTGCCCACCCCGCGGGTACCGGTGAACAGGTAGGCGTGGTGCAGCCGGCCCTGGTCCAGGGCATTGACCAGCGCGCGCTGGACATGCTCCTGGCCGACCAGTTCATGGAAGGTACGCGGTCGCCACTTGCGGGCCAGAACCTGATAGCTCATGCAGCGCGGAATCCTTGCGGTTAGGCGAACGGCGGGGTGAGACGGTGGCCGGGCGCGATGCCCGACCCCGACGCCCGACGGGGATCGCTCATTCTAGCGACTGGGGCCGGCCGCGGAAAGCAAGGCCGACGCCCGGGTCCATCGCCGCGCGAAGGCCTCGGCCGCCAGCGGCTCGCCCAGCAGCTCGCCCTGGTAGTAGCGACAGCCGAGGCGCTGCAGGAAGGCGAGCTGCTCGGGACGCTCCACCCCCTCGGCAACTACCTCGAGTTCCAGCTTCTCGGCCAGCGAGTGGATCGCCGCCACCAGGGTCTCGCCCGCCGGGTCGCCGGGGACATCGTCGAGGAAGGAGCGGTCGACCTTCAGGGTCTGCACCGGCAGCCGCTTGAGGTAGGCCAGCGAGGAGTAGCCGGTGCCGAAGTCGTCCACCGACAGCGCTACGCCCAACCGGTGGAGGTCATGCAGCCGGGCGAGCCCCTCGTCGGCATGGCCGATCATGAATCCCTCGGTGATCTCCAGCTCCAGCCGCGACGGCGACAGCCCGCTCTCGTGGAGGGCGGCGCGCACGTCGGCGACGATATCCCCCTGCGCCACCTGCAGCCCCGAGAGGTTGACCGCCACCCGCAGCGGCAGGCCCGCAAGCTCCCACTCGCGGGCCTGGCGACACGCCTCGCCGAGCACCCAGCGACCGATGGCGTGGATCAGCCCGGCCTCCTCGGCCAGGGCGATGAAGCGCCCGGGCCCCACCACCTCGCCCTCACGGGTCGTCCAGCGCACCAGCGCCTCGGCGCCGAACAACCGGCCGCTCGCCACCTCCGCCTGGGGCTGGTAGTGGAGCACCAGCTCGTCATGCTCCAGGGCACGGCGCAGCCCCACGTCCATGGCGAAACGCTCGCGGCTCGCCTCGCCCAGCGCCGGGGTGAAGAACTGCCAGGTATTGCGCTTGAGGGCCTTGGCGCCATACATCGCGGTGTCGGCGCGCTGGATCAGGGTCTCGGCGCTGCGGCCGTCCTGGGGGTAGAGGCTGATGCCCACCGAGGCGCCGATGAAGATCTCGTGGCCCTCCAGGTCGAAGGGCTGCAGCAGGGCATCGATCAGCTTGCCGGCCACCCGGCTGGCGTCCGTCGGGTCGTGCAGCTCCTCCAGCACCAGCAGGAACTCGTCGCCGCCCAGGCGCCCGAGGGCATCCTCGTCGCGCAGCACGCCGGCCACGCGGCGCGCCACCGACTGCAGCAGCCGGTCGCCCAGGGCGTGCCCCAGGCTGTCGTTGATGCCCTTGAAGTGGTCCAGGTCGAGGAACAGCACCGCCAGCTGGCCTCGCTCCTCCCGGGCTCGCGCCAGTGCCCGGTCCAGGCGCCGGCTCAGGTGGGAGCGGTTGGGCAGGCCGGTGAGCGCATCGTAGTCGGCCGAGAGGCGCAGGCGGCCGGCCTGCTCGTTGATGTGGGACATCAGCGGGGAGAGGGTGCGCAGCGTGGCCAGCGCCCCGAGCGCCATCAGCAGCAGCACCGTGACCGCCGGCCAGGTCAGCTCGCGCAGCACCGAGCCGTAGAAGCCCGCGGCGGGAATCTCCACCAGCAGCCCCCAGCCGGGGGTCGCCAGGGGGGCATGCACCAGCAGCCGTCCCTCTCGCCAGCCCCCCTCTCGCAGCAGGCCCGCATGCCCCGCCGCCAGGTCATCCCGCTGCGTCGCCCCCGGCGGGGGACGCTCGCCGTCGCGGACCAGCCGCCCGGCGGCCCCGCGGGTCAGCAGCGTCTCGCCGGGCGGCCCCAGCAGCCACTGGCGGGCATCGCCGCCGAAGCGTCCACCCTCGTCGAGCAGCGCCGCGAACCCGTCCAGGCGGAAGAAGACCCGGTCGGTGCCGATGCGCTGGCCGCCGGCGGCGTAGATGGGCGACACCACTTCCAGCAGCGGCTCGTCGTCCCGCATGACCAGCCGCTCGGTGACCGACAGCGCCGACACGTCGCCCGCCACGATCCCGTCCGGCGCCTGGCCGATGGCCAGCAGCGGCTCGTCGCCGGGCCCCAGCCGGAGCAGGCCGACCATCTCCCCGGACTGGTGCATGGCATCCTCCAGCCGGGGGCGGGTGTACTCGGCCAGCGCCTCGCCCTCAAGCTCGCCGCCGGCATAGCGGGCCAGCCGCCGGCGGATCTCGGTGCGGCTGGCCAGCTGGCGGGAGACGTCGCGATAGCGGGCCAGCAGGTGCTCGAGGGACTCGGCTTGGGCCGTGGCACTGACCACCGTCGTGGCCTCCAGGCTCTGCCGATGGGCCTGGAAGAGCGGCCAGGCAGTGGCCAGCGCCACCAGGCTCCCGGTGACCAGGATGCCCAGCATCGCCAGCAGCACGATGCGCCGCTGCGACCGCTTCATGGCCGTCGCCCCGCCCGACCTGCCTGGCACGGGTCGCTACCGGCCATGCTCGAACCCTCGCCTGATTGCCATACCCCTCGCTTCCTCTGGCCGGCCGCTGTCGCTACCAGTGTGGTCCGCTCCCCGCAATCCTCCAAGCCCATTCGTCGCCGACCGCCGACGCTCCCGCTGCCATGCGAACGGCGCAGGGTTCCCCGCCGGCGGGCTGTGCTAGTCTGGGGCCGCAAGGCCCAGAGAACGGCACGCCATCACGCAGGGAAGACATGAGCCGAGAGCATCCCGACACCGGCCCCACGGCCGGCATGACCCAGGAGCAGGTGGCCGCCGCCGCCGAGAACCTGATCAACCGCGGCGCGGAGCCGACCCTGCAGCGGGTCTGCGAGCACCTGGGCGGCGGTTCGCCCCACCGCATCCAGCGCCACCTGACAACCTGGCGCGACACGCGCCCGACCCCGCCGCGGGCGGCACCGGTGCCGCCCGACGACCTGGTCGACGCCCTCACCCGGGAGATCGCGCGCCAGGTGGCGGCCGCCCGGGCCGAGGGGGAGCAGGCGGCGGAGGAAGCGCGCGCCGATGCCGCCACCCTGGCCGAGAGCGGCGAGGCCCTGGAGCGGCGCGTGGCCGAGCTGGAGGGCCACCTGCAGCGCTCGGAGGCGGAGCGGGACGAGGCCCGGGAGCGCCGGGAGGCGCTGAAGGCCGAGGCGGAGCACCTCAGCGGCGAACTGGAGAGCGAGCGTCGCGCGGCGCGGGAGGCACAGGAGGCCCTGATCCAGTCGCGCCAGCAGGTGGCGATGCTCAAGGAGCAGCTCGAGGCCGCCCAGCAGGAGCGGCTGGCCGCCGAGCGCCGCGTGCGCGGCGCCGAGGGGGAGCGCGTCCAGGCCGAGCGCTGCCAGGCGGTGGCCGAGACCCAGCGCGACGCCGCCCTGTCCCAGGCCGGCGAGAAGACCGAACAGCTGGCCGGCGTGCAGAAGGAGCTCCAGGCCGAGCGCACCCGCCACCGCCAGGAGGTGGCCGAGCTGCGCGCCGAGCACAAGGAGCGGCTGGATGCCGTGGAGCGCACCCGCCAGGACGCCCTGAAGCAGGCGCAGGAGGCCGGCCAGCGCGCCACCAAGGCGGAGATCCGCGCCGAGGCGCTGCAGGCCACCCAGGCCGCCCTGAAGAGCCGCATGGATGCGCTGCAGGTGCAGCAGCGCCAGCGCGGCCAGAAGGGCTGAGCCCCTCGCTCACCGCCAGGCCCCGAGGGCCGCGCCTCAGCCGCGGCCCTCGAACCCCGCCAGCACGTTGACCACGTTCACCCCGATCTCCTCCACCGCGTAGCCGCCCTCGAGCAGGAACACCGTCGGCAGCCCGAGCCGCGCCAGGCGCCGCCCCACCTCGAGGAAGTCGTCGCTGGCCAGCCGGAAGGCGCTGATCGGGTCGCCCTCGAAGGTATCCACCCCCAGCGACACCACGAGCAGCTCGCAGCCCGCCTCGCGGATGCGGGCCAGCGCATCCTCCAGGGCCTCGGCCCAGGCCGCGAAGCCGGTGCCCGGCGGCAGCGGGTAGTTGACGTTGAAGCCCTCGCCTGCGCCCTCGCCGGTCTCCTCGGCATGGCCCAGGAAGTGGGGGAAGCAGTGCAGCGGATCGCCGTGCAGCGACAGGAACAGCACGTCGTCGCGGGCGTAGAAGATCTGCTGGGTGCCGTTGCCGTGGTGGAAGTCGATATCCAGCACCGCCACCCGGGCGTGGCCGGCGTCCAGGGCTCGCTGGGCGGCGATGGCCGCATTGTTGAAGAAGCAGTAGCCGCCGAACTGGTCGGTGGCGGCATGGTGTCCCGGCGGACGGCACAGCCCGAAGGCCGGCTCGCCGGTGGCCAGCAGGTGGTCCACCGCGGCCAGCGCCACGTCCTTGCTGGCCATGGCGGCCTCGAAGGTGCCCTCGCAGATGGAGGTATCGGCGCCCAGGGCGTAATGGCCCAGTCGGCCGTCGATGTGCACCGGGATGCGTCGCCCGGGCATGGTCCGGGTCGGCCAGACCCAGGCAATGGCCTCGCCCTGGCGGCCGGCCGCCTGCCAGGCCTCCCAGCAGCCGGCCAGGAAGTCGACGTAGTCGCGGTCGTGGATCGCCAGGACCGGCGCCAGGCCGTAGTCGCCGGGGGCACGCACCTCGCCCAGGCCCGATGCCTGGATCCGCGCCAGCACCAGGTCGACGCGCTCGGGGCACTAGTAGGGCGCCACCAGCCGCCCGCCATCCAGTTCGGTGCGCGCCCGGCGCGCCTTGGTGGTCTCGCTGTGAAAGGTGATCATCCTGCCATCCTGAAGGGTCATGCCGTGACCATGCCATGCGCCGCCTGGGCGCGCCATCCCCGCCGGGTCGCGGCGGTGCCCTGCCGTGCCCGGCGACCTACCCCGGGGTGGCGGTGTAGCGCGCCACCAGCCCCCGGCCCCGCTCGCGCAGGAAGTCCAGGGCCCGGGCACGCTTCCACTCGCCGCGATAGACCAGGCCGAAGCCGAACGCCATGGCCGGGTGGAACGGCCGCACCACCACCGGGTCCCCGGACGAGAGCTGGTCCCGGGCGGTCACCGGGTTCATCACCGTGACCCCCACGCCGTTGGCCACCAGCGCCGTGATGGTGCCGATATTGGCCTCGGTCTTGCCGGCGATGCGGATGCCGTGACGGGCGACCAGCTCGAGCAGCGGGTTGGTGCTGATGCTTGGCTGGTTACTGATCACCAGGTGCTGGTCGCGCAGGTCCTCGATGCCGATCCGCGCCTGGTCCGCCAGGGGGTGGGCCGCCGGCAGCAGGCAGACCGCCTCGGTGGTGAACCAGGGCTCCACCTCCAGCACCCGCGAGGCCACCGGCAGGGTGACGAAGCCGATATCGGCATGGCTCGACTCCACGGCCAGCTGTACCTCGTGGCTGGACATCATGTCGAGGCTGACGCTGAAGCGGCGATTCTCCTCCAGCAGCGCCGCCACCAGGCTCGGCACGAAACCGAAGGAGAGGCCGGGGATCGAGGCGATCCGCAGCCGCGAGGTGCCGAACTCCTTGAGCGCCAGCACGCTGTGGCGCAGCTCCTCGATGTTGCCCATCAGCCGCAGGATCTCGTCGTAGAGCTCGCCGGCCTCGGGGGTGGCCACCAGGCGGTTCTTCTCGCGCAGGAACAGCTGGATCCCGAGGTTCTCCTCGAGCTGGGCCAGCGAGCGGCTGACCCCGGACTGGGTGATGCCCAGGGTCCGCGCCGCCTGGGAGGCGCTGCCCGCCTCGTAGAGCGTCTTGAAGACCGCCAGCGCCTTGAGGGAGTGGATGGTCACGTCCGCCATGACTCAAACTCATCGAATTCGGTAAAAACATCATATATTGAAATATTCTGACGCGGCTACCTAGACTGCATCGAGCCTCCTCACATCACCATAACGACAAACGGAAGCCTCGATGACCGACTCTCCGCTGTTCTACCAGGCCGGCCCCGCCCTGCCGGAAGTCAGCCACGCCGACGGCGTCACCCTCTGGGACACCCAGGGCAAGGAATACCTGGACGGCTGCTCCGGCGCCATCTCCTGCAACCTCGGCCACGGTCGCCAGGACATCCGCGACGCCATGCTGGCCCAGCTCGACCGCGTCGCCTTCACCTACCGCACCCAGTTCGAGAGCGCCCCTGCCCTGGCCCTGGGCCATGCCCTGGTGGAACTCACCGGCGGCGCCCTGGAGAAGGTGTTCTTCGTCTCCAGCGGCTCGGAAGCGGTGGAGTCGGCCCTCAAGCTGGCCCGGCAGTATTTCGTCGCCATCGGCGAACCTCGGCGGCGGCGCTTCGTCTCGCTGCGCCCCTCCTACCACGGCAGCACCCTGGGCGCGCTGGGCGTCACCGGCTACCGGCCCCTGGAGGCCCCCTTCACCGATCTCATCCACGCCTCGCTCAAGGTGCCGGGACCGGACTTCTACCGCCACCGGGACGCCGACGACGACGCCCATGTGGACCGGGTGCTGGCCGAGACCCGCGCGGCCATGGAGGCCGCCGGCCCCGAGTCGATCATCGCCTTCGTGCTGGAGCCGGTGGGCGGCGCCAGCACCGGCGCCCGGCTGCTGGGCGAGCGCTACCTCAAGGGCATCCGCGCGCTGTGCGACGAGGCCGGCTGCCTGCTGATCCTCGACGAGGTGCTCACCGGCGTGGGCCGCACCGGCGCCTGGTTCGCCTGGCAGCACTACGGCGTCGTCCCCGACCTGCTGGCCACCGCCAAGGGACTGGGGGCGGGCTACTACCCGGTGGGGGCACTGCTGACTCGCAGCGACATCGTCGCCGAGGTCATGGCGAGAGGAGGCTTCCAGCACGGCCATACCTACGCCGGTAACCCGCTGGCCTGCGCCACCGGCCTCGCCGTCATCGAGGCGATCCGCCGCGAGGGGCTGCTGGCCAACACTCGGGCGCGCGGCGAGCAGCTCGGGGCCGGTCTGCGGGCGCTGGCCGGGCGCTATCCCTGGGTCGGCCAGGTGCGCGGCCTCGGCCTGCTGTGGGGCGTGGAGCTGGTGGCCGACCCGACGACCCGCGAGCCCTTCCCCGCCGAGCAGAACCGCTTCGCCCAGATCACCGCCCTGGCCCGGGAAGCGGGGCTTCTGATCTACCCCCGCCGCCCCCTGGACGGCGTGGCCGGCGACCACTTCCTGGTCACCCCGCCGCTGACCATCACCGCCGCGGAGGTGGAGACCCTGCTCGAGCGCCTGGCGCGGGCCATGGCGCGCTTCGACCGGGCGCTGGCCGACGAGGCCGCTGCCCCCACCGCCCGGCCGACGGAGGTCCGCCCGTCATGACGCTGCTCACCGAGAAGGTCCGCGACATCCAGGCGGCCGTGGCCGCCATCCCCGAGGGGGCGACGATCATGGTCGGCGGGTTCGGCTCGCCCGGCACCCCCTTCGCACTGCTCGACGCCCTGCTGGAATCCGGCCAGGGCGGGCTCACCCTGATCAAGAACGACGCCAACGAGCCCGGCATCGGCATCGGCAGGCTGATCGAGGCCGGCCGCGTCAGGCGGCTGATCACCTCCCACCTGGGGCTCAACCGCACCGCCATCGAGGCGATGAATGCCGGGCGACTTGAGGTGAGCTTCCACCCCCAGGGCCTGCTCGCCGAGAAGATCCGCTGCGCCGGCGCCGGCCACGGGGGCTTTCTCACCGACATCGGCCTGGGCACCGAGATCGCCGCGGGTCGCCGGGAGATCGAGCTCGACGGCCGCTGCTGGGGCATCGAGCCCGCCCTGCACGCCGATGTCGCCCTGGTGCACGCCGAGCGGGCCGACCGCTACGGCAACCTGATCTACCGCGCCACCGCCAGCAACTTCAACCCGCTGATGGCCATGGCCGCCGAGCAGGTGATCGCCCAGGCCTACCGCCTCGACGCGCCGGGCGAGCTGCCCATCGATGCCATCCACACCCCCTGCGCCTTCGTCAGCCAGGTGGTGCAGGTCGACCGTGCCACCAGCGAACAGGGAGTGCGCCCCCATGGCCTCTGACACCCAGCGCATCCTGGCCCGGGCCGCCCGGGAGGTGATCCCCGGCCAGATCGTCAACCTCGGCATCGGCCTGCCGACCCGCCTCTTCCACTACCTGCCCGACGAGATGGAGGTGCTGGTGCACTCGGAGAACGGCGTGCTGGGCTGCCGGCCGCGCCGCGACGGCGAGGCGCCGGACCACGACATGATCGACTCCGGCGGGGCCTACATCACCACCCGCCCCGGGGCCAGCGTCTTCGACAGCGCCACCTCCTTCGCCATGATCCGGCGCAGCCGGGTCGACCTTACCTTCATGGGCGCCTTCGAGGTCGACGCGGCCGGCAACCTGGCCAACTGGAAGATCCCCGGCAAGTTCTCGCCGGGGATCGGCGGCGCCATGGAGCTGGCCCAGAAGGTCAGGCGGCTGGTGGTGCTCTGCTCCCACAATGACAAGCACGGCAACCCCAAGATACTGGCGCGCTGCCGCCTGCCGCTCACCGCCAGCGGCTGCGTGTCGCGCATCATCACCGACAAGGCGGTGATGGACGTCACCCCGGCGGGGCTTGCCGTGGTGGACATCGCCGAGGGGCTCGACCCTGCCGACCTGCAGGCGGCCACCGAGGCACCGCTGCTCATCGATGAATCACGGCTGGGGAGGTTCTGATGCTGGATGCCACCGAGACGCGCATCGTCGCGGCCTGCGAAGCGCTGATGGACGACACCCTGGCGCTGACCCGCGACCTGGTGCGCGGCTACAGCGTGCTGGGCCGGGAGCAGGGCGCGCTGGAGACCATGGAGGCCTGGCTCGCGCGGCTGGACCTGCCGGTGACCCGGGTGCCCCTGGACGCCCCGGGCCTTGCCGAGCACCCCCACCGGGTGCCCACCGAATGGTCGAGCGAGGGGCGCTACAATCTGGTCAGCCGGCTCAATCCCCAGAGCGACAAGCCCCACCTGGTGTTCAACGGCCACCTGGACGTGGTGCCCGCCGAGCCCACCGACATGTGGACCCGGCCGCCCTGGGAGCCCTGGGAGAAGGACGGCTGGCTCTACGGCCGCGGTGCCGGCGACATGAAGGCCGGCATCGCCGCCATGGTGATGGCGGTGGAAGCGGTACGCCGGGCCGGGGTGGCCATCGACTTCCCGCTGACCCTGCAGACGGTGATCGAGGAGGAGTGCACCGGCAACGGCGCCCTGGCCTGCCTCCACCAGGGCTACGGCGGCGACTTCGTGCTGATCCCCGAGCCCTTCGGCGCCCGGATACTGAGCGGCCAGGTGGGCGTGCTGTGGTTCCGCATGCGCCTCGACGGGGTGCCCGCCCACGTGCTGGACACCGCCGCCGGCCGCAATGCCATCGAGACCCTGCAGCAGTACCTGCCCGCCCTCAAGGCCCTGGAAGCGGAGATCAACGCCCTGCCCCGCCCGGCGCCCTACGAAGGCCACCCCCACCCCTTCAACCTCAGCGTCGGGCGGGTGGAGGGCGGCAACTGGGCCTCCAGCGTGCCGGCCCACGCCATCCTCGAGGGGCGCGTCGGCTTCCCGCCGGGCATGACGCCCGAGGCGGCCATGCGCCGGGTGCGCGAGGCCATCATGGCCCGCCATGCCGAGCTCGACGACGCCACGCCCCCGCCCCGGGTCAGCTTCCACGGCTTCCGCTCCGAGGGCCACCTGGTCGACCTGGACACTCCCGGCATCCGGCTGCTCTCGGCCTGCCACGAAGCGCTGCTGGGGGAACTGCCGGCCCACTACCTCGCCACCTGCACCACCGACCTGCGCGCCTTCCACGTCGCCGGGGGGATCAACGGCACCTGCTACGGCCCGGTGGCCGAGCGCATCCACGGCGTGGACGAGTGCGTGGAGATCGACTCCATCCGCCACGTGCTGACCACCTACGCGCTGTTCCTCCACCGCTGGGGACAGCAGGCCACCCCACAGGAGCCGAGCGCATGAGAGACGCCTATCTCGTCGACTACGCCCGCAGCGCCTTCACCCGCGCCCACCCCCGCAAGCCGGAGGTGGACGCCTGGGCCGATACCCGCAGCGATGCCCTGCTGGCCGCCGTGATCGACGCCCTGCTGGAACGCCGCGACCTCGACGGCGCCGCCGTGGAGGAGCTGAGCGTCGGCTGCGCCCTGCCGGTCAAGGAGCAGTGGAGCTTCGGCGGCCGCTACCCGCTGTGGCTCGCCGGGCGCCTCGGCGAGCGGGGCCGCGCCTGTGCCAGCCGCCAGATCGACCAGCAGTGCGGTTCGGGGCTCGCTGCCCTGCGCAGCACCGCCCGGGAGATCCAGGCCGGCGCCATCGAGGTGGGCATCGCCGGCGGCGTCGAGAACATGACCCGGGTCCCCATGGGCCCGGCGCTCTTCCAGGAGGGGGTGCTGACCCGCCCCGCCGCGCTGCGCCAGGCCCCGTGGCTGGAGCTCGACGTGGCCCTGAACATGGGCCTGACCGCCGAGCGCCTGGCCGAGGCCGCCGGCATCGATCGCGAGGCCATGGACGCCTTCGCCCTGGCCTCACACCAGAGAGCCGCCGCGGCCGAGGCCGCGGGACGCTTCGACGGCGAGCGCCTGGCCCTGGCCAACGCCGGGGGCGACCCGGTCGCCCGGGACGCCAATATCCGTGCCGACACCAGCGCCGAGCGGCTGGCCGGCCTCGACCCGGTGTTCCTGGCGGGCGGCCGGGTGACCGCCGGCAACAGCTCGCCGCTCACCTCCGGGGCCGCCGCCGCCCTGCTGATGTCCGGGGAGGGGCTGGCGCGCCATGGCGCCACGCCGCTGGCCCGGGTGGTGGGCGTCGCCGACTGCGGGGTCGAACCCGAGCGGATGGGCGCCGGGGCGGCGGCCGCCATCCACCGCGTGCTGGCCCGGACGGGCCTCGCCGTGGCCGATATCGACGCCTGGGAGATCAACGAGGCCTTCGCCGCCGTGCCGCTGCACGCCATGGGTGAGCTGGCACTGGACCCCGAGCGGGTCAACGTCTGGGGCGGCGCCCTGGCGCTCGGCCACCCGCTCGGCGCCACCGGCGTCCGCCTGGCCGGCACCCTGGCCCGCATCCTGCAAGCCGAGGGCAAGCGCTACGGCTGTGCGGCCGCCTGCATCGGCGGCGGCCAGGGCATCGCCGTGATCCTCGAGCGTGCATGACGGGTGACGACGGCAACCGACCAGTTTCGAAACTCCCGCCTCACGGGCGGGAAAGGAGGGTCCCACCAACCGTCAGCGATTCGCTTCGGAACGCACCGGCGTCATGGACGCCAGATGGCTCCCCGAGCCGCTTTTCACCAACGACAACACGCAGGTATCGACATGAAAAAGCACAACAAGCCCTTTCTTCGCCCCCTGATGGGCACCCTGGCGCTGCTGGGCGCCACCACCCTGGCCATCCTGCCGGCCCAGGCCCGGGACCTTCCGGAGATCCGGGAGGACGTCTTCCAGGTCGCCAACTCCGGCGCCTACCCGCCCTTCAGCTTCGTGGACACGGCCGGCAACCTCATCGGCTTCGACGTGGACATCGCCGAGGCCCTGGCCGACAGGATGGGCGTCGAGGTGAACATCCAGACCTCACCCTGGAACGGCATCGTCGCGGCCCTGGCCGGCGGACGCTTCGATGCCTGCATCTGCAGCATGAGCGCCACCGAGGAGCGCCAGAAGGCCGTCGACTTCACCGACGCCTACTACAGCTCGGGCCTCTCGATCTGGGTGCGGGAGGAGACCGACGACGTCGCCAGCATCGATGACTTCGCCGGCAAGCGGGTCGGCTCGACCCTCGGCGAGACGGGCAACCAGTGGGCCACCGAGCAGGCCGAGGGGCGGTGGCGCAACCAGACCTTCCAGGGGCTGCCGGACATGCTCAATGCCCTCACCACCGGGCGGATCGACGTGATGGTGGCCGACGACATCCCCGTCTATGTCGCGCTCAACGAGAATGACCTCCCCATCAGGCAGGTCGACGTGGGCGAGCTGCCGCGCTTCCCGGCCGCCATCGCCGTGCAGAAGGGCTCTCCGGAACTCCGCGAGGCGCTCAACACCGCGCTGGCCGAGATCCGGGAGGACGGCACCTACCAGGCGATCGTCGACACCTGGATCGGCGAAGGCGTCGACTTCAACTGACGCCTCGCCTCGGCACGGCAGGGCGAAAGCCCTGCCGGTGCCTGCCCGCCTGACCTCATCATGACAATCACAACGACAGGGTCACGACGACCATGGACATCAACCTGATGATCGACATCACGCCGCTGCTGGTAAAGGCGGCCTGGGTCACCCTGGACATCTCGGCCCGCGCCCTGTTCTTCGGCTTCTTCATCGCCACGGCGCTGGTGGCCCTCAGGACCGCGCGCCTGCCACCGCTGCGCTGGCTGGCCCGCGCCTATATCAGCGTGGTGCGTGGCACCCCCTACTTCGTGCAGCTGCTGCTGGTCTTCTACGGCGGCCCGGCGATCGGCCTGCGCCTCGACCCCTTCACCTGCGGGGTGGTGGTGGGTGCCTTCAACATCGGGGCCTACATGAGCGAGGCCATGCGCGGCGCCATCGAATCGGTGGACAGCGGCCAGAACGAGGCATCGCGCTCGCTGGGCTTCGGCCGCCTGGCCACGCTGCAGCACATCATCCTGCCCCAGGCGGCCGGCCTGATGATCCGCTCGGTCGGGGTGCTGGCGATCATCCTGGTCAAGAACTCCTCGCTGGTCTCGATCATCTCGGTGGTCGAGCTGACCTACCAGGCCCAGCGGCTGATCGGCTCCACCTACAAGCCCCTGGAGGTCTTCACCCTCAGTGCGCTGATGTACATCGTCATCATCTATGCGGTCATGGGCCTCGTGGAGTTCCTCTACCGCCGAGCCACGCGCTACACCTTCCTGTAACGCCTGCCGGGCCACAACCACCAGGACAGCCCCATGGAATTCGACTTCAGTCCCGTCATCACCTACTTCCCCACGCTGCTGAAGGGCGTGGGCGTCACCCTGCTGATCGGCCTGGCCGTGGCCGCGATGTCGATCCTCGGCGGCCAGATCGTGGCGGTCATCTCGCTGTATACCCGCAAGGTGGTCAGCTGGCCGCTGCGCTTCTTCATCTGGCTGTTCATGACCACCCCGCTGCTGCTGCAGCTCTACTTCCTCTACTTCGGCCTCGGCGAGCTGATCCTGATACCGGCCATCGTGGTGGGGATCCTGGGCCTGGGCTTCCACTACATGGCCTACAACGCCGACATCTTCATCGCCACCATCCGCTCGGTGTCGAGCGGCCAGTACGAGGCGTCGCGGTCACTGGGCTTCGGCCACCTGAGGACGCTGCTCTACATCATCCTGCCTCAGGCCTTCTATCGCGCCCTGCCCCAGCTCAGCAACAACATGATCATCATGGTGAAGGATATCTCGGTGCTCTCGGCCATCGGCATCGGCGAGATGGTCTATGTCTCCCAGTACGCCATCAGCGTGACCTTCCGGCCCTTCGAGTTCTACATCACCATCGCGGTCATCTACTACCTGATCAACCTGATGATGGAAGCCGGCCAGACGTGGATCGAGCGCCGTGCCGCCTATCGCCGCTAACCCGCCCCGTTCCAGAGGTTCTCGCATGACACAGACGACAGACACCCCGATGGTCGAGCTCAAGGGGATCAAGAAACGCTTCGGTGACCTTGAGGTGCTGAAGGGCATCGACCTGAGGGTCGACCGCGGCAGGATCATCTCCATCATCGGCCCCTCCGGGTCGGGCAAGAGCACGCTGCTGCGCTCCATCAACAACCTGGAGGTGATCGACGAGGGGCAGATCCTGCTGGACGGCGTGCAGGTGAACCGGCCCGACCTCAAGGGGCTGGCCTTCGAGCGGCACATCAACCATATCCGCCAGAACATGGGCATGGTGTTCCAGCACTTCAACCTGTTTCCCCACCTCTCGACCCTGGAGAACGTGACGCTGGCGCCCAGGAAGCTCAAGGGCATGAATGCCGGGGCCGCCCGGGAGCTGGGCATGGAGCTGCTCGAGCGCGTGGGACTGGCGGACAAGGCACGGGCCTACCCGAGCTCCCTCTCCGGGGGCCAGAAGCAGCGGGTGGCCATCGCCCGCGCCCTGGCCATGCAGCCCAAGGTGATGCTGTTCGACGAGGCCACCTCGGCGCTGGACCCGGAGCTGGTGGAGGAGGTGAACCGGGTGATGAAGGGCCTGGCCGAGGAGCACATGACCATGCTGATCGTCACCCACGAGATGGCCTTCGCCCGCGACGTCTCCGACTGGGCGATGTTCATGGATGGCGGCGTGGTGGTGGAGGCCGACACGCCCGACAAGCTCTTCTCGAATCCGGACCAGGAGCGCACCCGCCACTTCCTGCGCAAGCATCTGGGGCAGGCCTCGCCCGGCGCAGCGGCCGCTGGCTGACCGGGGTGACTGACCTGGTGTAGGCTGCCATCGTGAGCCATCGCAGGAGCGGCCGAACGTGACGGGAGACTGGGTCGATACGGGCCACTGGCTGGTGGCGGGCACCACCTTCGCCGTGGTGGTGGCCTGCGTGCTGCTGCACTACGAGGTCGCCATCGCGCTGAGCCGGCTGATGGAGAAGGCGTCCGGCACCCAGCGGCGGCGCTTCCTGGTGCTGATCTTCGGCCTGCTGGGCGCGCATATCGCCGAGATCTGGCTGTTCGGCCTGGCCGCCTGGCTACTGCTCGACCACCCCCTGGCGGGCAGCCTCGCCGGCTTCGAGTCGCTCACCTTCCTCGACCATGTCTATCTCTCGGCCGTGACCTATACCACCCTCGGCTACGGCGACCTGGTGCCCCAGGGCCATATCCGCTTTCTCATGGGCACCGAGGCGCTCACCGGCTTCATGCTGATCACCTGGTCGGCCTCGCTGACCTTCATCGAGATGCAGAAGCACTGGGAGGGGGGCAGGTAAACGTCGCACCGCAAGAGGCGTCGATCGACGGCTCGGTGGACGAGAGGCAGGCGCGCGGGAGAGGAAAAAATCGAAAAGGCCGGAGCCCGAAAAGGAGGCGGCCCCGACAGCCACATCCCGGCACACGCGTCCACCACTACCGTTGCTCCCTTCCGGGCCTGGCGGGGTTTGCGGTCTAGCGTTGCGGGAGGACCGACGGGGCCACCACGACATGACACGCTGGGTGTCAAACCCGGCGAGCGATCAATGACTTGCCGAGTGCGACGGCACTATACCAGCGCGCCTGCCGGGCGGCAAGGGCAAGGGGAGTCGCGATGGCGCGCTGCGCTGCAAGGGTGTGAGTCGCCTTCCAGTGCTGTATGGTGAAGGGCATCCCCTGCCTCTCGAGCCGACTCCATACCCGGGAGGCTTCACCCATTGCCGACATCTGGAGGCGCCCCATGAAGAAGGATCCGAACAAGGGCTACATCGCCCTGCTGGGCTGGAGCCTGAACGCCATCGAAGCCGCCGAGAACTTCGACCGACGCTACGTGGTGGTCGCCCCGGACTGGGCGGAAGAGTACTGCCAGAAGCACGACATCCCCTACGTGCCCTGGAACTTCGAACGCTTGAACGACCGCTCGATGGAGATCGCCCACACCCTGCAGGAGATGGGCGTCGACGTGGCCATCCCGCTGTTCGAGGAGACCGTGGAGTGGGCCGGCGCCATCAACTCGGTGCTGCTCGACAGCCCACGAATCTACGGCCAGTCGCTGCTGCTGCGCGACAAGGCGCTGATGAAGCGCCGCGCCCAGCTGGGCGGCATCCGCGTGGGCATCTTCGAGGAGGCCCACGACAAGGAGGACGTCGTGCGCTTCCTCAAGCGGGTCAACCAGACGCTGCTCAAGCTCGACGGCGACCCCAACGACCCCATCCACCTCAAGGCCTTCGACAAGGCCGGCTGCCTGGGCCATCGGGTGATCCGCACGCCGGACGAGGTCGATACCATCCCCGACGAGGAGTTCCCGGTGCTGATGGAGTCGCACCTGGACGGCTGGGAGTTTGCCGTGGAGGCCTGGATCCACAACGGCAAGATCGCCTTCCTCAATATCTCCGAGTACGTGACCCTGGGCTACTCGGTATTCGTGCCGGCCTCGCCGGAACTCGAGAGTTACCGCCCGCAGATCACGGCGCAGATCGAGAAGCTGATCAAGGCCTTCGACATCGAGTTCGGCCTGATCCACCCCGAGTACTTCGTCACCAGCGACGGCGAGATGTACTTCGGCGAGGTGGCCTATCGGCCGCCGGGCTTCAAGGTGTTCGAGCTGCTCGAGCGGGTCTATGGCTTCAACGCCTACCAGGCCTCCATGCTGGTCTTCGACCCCAAGAGCACCCCGGAGGAGGTCGCCGCCTTCTTCCCGAAGGAGGTGGTGGATGCCGACGGCTTCGCCGGCTGCTTCGGGGTCTATCCGCGCCGCCGCGTGGTCAGCAAGCTGGAGATTCCCGAGGAGGTCGAGGACGACCCCTACTTCGAGTCCCACGAGCTGACCCCGCCGATGGAGGAGACCGTCACCAAGCGCACCGCCTTCGGTACCCACTGGGGCCTGGTCTACTTCAAGGGCGACGAGGCGGCGCGCATGAAGGAACTGCTCAAGCATATGGAAGAGCTTGATTTCTATGTCTGATACAGGCGTCATGGAAAAAATGACAGCCTGACGACAAGGAGTCGGCGTGACCACGCACCGACAGACGCAAGACACCAGTGCAACGACAGAGGCCAGCGACAGGCTCGCCGGCCTCTGCCAGAAACTGGACGAGGCGATCGCCCTGCTGGCGAGCGCACGGGAGTTCGCCAAGCCCGGCAAGCTCCCCCGCGTCCTGGATACCGCCCGCCGGGTGCTCCTCCAGGAGGGCGGCGCCGCCGCCATCGAGGAACGTGCCAGGGCCTTCGAGGAGGCCGGGGTGTTCCTCGGCTCCGACTGGGAGACGCCCCAGTACCTGGTGCCCTCGCTGACCACCCATGCGCTCAAGAGCCCCGACCCCAACACCGTGGTGATCGAGGCGCTGAGCGAACTGCGGCTGCTGGCCGTGGCCAAGGGGGAGTACCTGCACCCCATGGTCTCGGCCGAGCAGGCGCACCACTACCTGACCCAGGTGATGGCGATCAACCTGTGGCTGCTGTTCGGCGCGCCCAGCGAGGCCGAGCGGGAGACCCAGGGGCGCCTGGCGCAGATCCCCCGTCACCTGTTCCGCCACCTGGCCGAGCGCATCGGCTACGAGCACATCATCGACCGCCTAATCGACGAGATCTGGCGCATCCTCCAGCAGCGCCCCATCCAGGTGGAGCCGGTCAAGGCGATGATCACCCAGATCGCGATCTGCCAGGCCAACCCGGAGATCGACCTGGGGGCCAGCGGCCAGGGGGCCGACCGCCTGGTCAGCTCGCTGTTCGGCCCGACCCGGGCCTGCCGCGAGGACCCCGGCATCGAGCCCTACCGCGAGCGGCTCTCCAGCATGGACGCCGCCGCCCTGCAGGGCGAGGCCACCGGCTTCGCCCGGGCGATGCACGACACCGGCCTGGTCTCGCCCTATCACCCGGTGCTGCTGCGCCACCTGCTCGACCACGGCGACCACCTGCTGGCCGAGGCGCTGGGCCTCTCCTCCACCGGCCGCGACTGCCTGCTCTGCTACCGCGAGCTGGTCTCGGCGCTGATCCGCGGCGGCGTGCATCCGGCCACTCCCCAGGCCGTCTACGGCCTGGCGCTGATGCTGGAGCGCGGCATCCTCTACCAGCCCCCGGTGGCACCGGCCATGTGGCGCCAACTGGGGCTGACGCTCTCCGAGTGGTCCCAGGCGCGGTTGAACCTGGCCTTCGGCGAGGCGATCTCGCCGCGGGCCCGCCTGCTGGAGGGGGTACTGTGCATGCTCGGCCAGCCGCTGGGCGTGGGCCAGGGCAACAACCCCACCTGCCAGTCGGCCCGGGCGCTCTCCATGTGGGCCTACAACGACCCGGACTACCTGCTGCAGATGGTGGCCTGGGCGGCCCGTGACGACGAGATCATCATGCACTTCGAGGGCCAGCCGATCTCCTCCATGGCCAGCCTCTCGGGGGTGGCCCAGAGCCTGCCCATGGACCTCGACCCGGTATCGCTGATCGTGGTGCCCCATCTGGACCGCATCTACGCCGAGATGGGGCGGCGCTGCATCGGCCGCGAGGGGGACCCCCACCGCTGGGTCAACCCGGAGTTCCACGGCTGGTGGTCCGGGCGCGGCTTTCGCATCAACGTCGACGTGGCCAGCGGCCAGCTCCATGAGCTGGATACCTTCCTGCGCCACTTCTATGCCAGCTACCACCCCTACTACAACGGCAACCAGCCGCTGATCCATCCCCAGCCGGCGGGTATCGCCGTCACCGACAGCGCCGCACGCTTCATCGGCTGGCACGCCATCACCGTGCTGCGGGTCTCCCTGGACCCCTCCGACGTGATGCGGGTCTACTTCTTCAACCCCAACAACGACAGCGGCCAGGACTGGGGCGACGGGATCAAGGTGAGCACCGCCGGCCACGGCGAGCGCTTCGGCGAGGCCTCGCTGCCCTTCGAGCAGTTCGCCTCGCGCCTCTACATCTTCCACTACGACCCGCTGGAGCGCGGCGAGCTGGCCGAGATCACCCAGGAGGAGCTCGACCGGGTGATCGGCCATATCCACCGCAGCTGGGGTGCCGACCGCATCCCGCCCACCGACCTGCAGGCCGACGAGGGACCCTAGGGGAAGATGCCGCGTCTCGACCAGCTGCTGGTGACCCTGGGCCTGGCCCGCTCCCGCACCCGCGCCCAGCGGCTGATTCGTCATGGGCGAGTTACCCTGGCCGAGGGCGGCCGGGTACTGACCAAGCCCGGCGAGAAGCTGGCCGACGATACGCGGCTGACGGTGGAAGCGGACCCCGAGGAGCGCTATGTCTCCCGCGCGGGGCTCAAGCTGGAGGCGCTGATTGCGGCCCTGGGGCTCGACCTGGCGGGTCGGCTGGTGCTCGACGTGGGTCAGTCCACCGGCGGCTTCACCGACTGTGCCCTGGCCCACGGGGCGCGCCACGTGATCGGCGTGGAGGTGGGCCACGACCAGCTGGACCCGGGGCTGCGCGAGGATCCCCGGGTGACCTGCCTGGAGGGGCTCAACGCCCGGGCCATGGCCGGCGATCCCCGCCTGGGGGCGGCCTTCGCGGCCCAGGGCGCCACGGGGCCGGAGCTGGTGGTGATGGACGTCTCCTTCATCTCGCAGACGCTGATCCTGCCGGAGATCGCCGCCCTGCTGCCCGCAGGAGGTGAGCTTGCCAGCCTGGTCAAGCCGCAGTTCGAGGTCGGCCCGGGCGGCGTCAACGACCGCGGCCTGGTGACCGATCCCGCCCGCTACCGGGAGGTGGAAGCGAAGATCCGCGACGGCTGCGCCGCAGTAGGCCTCGCCATCCGCCACTGGCAGGAGAGCCCGCTGCTCGGCGGCGACGGCAACCACGAATTCCTGCTCCACGCCGTGCGCGAGCCGTCGCCGGCCTGACGGGACTCAGCGTCCGCCGTCTCCTCCGCCACCGCCGTCTCCCCCGCCGTCAAGATCGACCTCCCCCGGGTCGCCGTGGGCGCCGGGAGGCGGGTGGGCCGGCGCGGGCTCGCCGGCGGGGAGCACCTGCTGGACCCGCTGTGACGCCCCGCCGGCGCGATGCAGCCAGACGTCGAGCTGGTTGAAGGCGATATCGACCCCGTGGTCGGCGAACAGCTCGCCGACCCGGCAGTTGACCTCGTCGGTGGCGAAGAGCCGATCCCCCAGCGAGTTGACGAAGATGCGCAGCTCGAAGTTGAGCGTGCTCTCGCCGTAGTCCATGAAGAACACCTGGGGCTCGGGGTCGGCCAGCACCCGCTCGTTCTCGTCGGCGGCCTGGCGCAGCAGGCGGTGCACCAGGCGGTGGTCCGACCCGTAGGCGACGCCGTAGGTCAGCACCACCCGGGTGACGGTGTCCGACAGCGACCAGTTGATCAGCTGGTCGGTAATGAAGGTCTGGTTGGGGATGATGATCTCCTTGCGATCGAAGTCGGTCACCGTGGTGGCGCGGATGCGGATCTTGCTCACCGTGCCGGTCAGGTTGCCCAGCGTGACCGTATCGCCGATCCGCACCGGCCGCTCGAAGAGGATGATCAGCCCCGAGACGAAGTTGGCGAAGATCGCCTGCAGGCCGAAGCCGAGGCCCACGCCCAGCGCGGCCACCAGCCACTGCAGCTTGTCCCAGGAGACGCCGAGGGTGCCCAGCGAGGCGACCAGGCCGGTACCGATGATGGTGTAGGAGAGCAGCGAGGTGATGGCGTAGGCGCTGCCCTGCTTGAGCTCCAGGCGCGACAGCACCATCACCTCGAGCAGCCCCGGCAGGTTGCGCGCCATCATCAGTGTCAGCCCGACGATCAGCAGCGCGGTGAAGATGTCGGCCACCGACAGGGTGCCGCCGACCAGGTCGGCGCCCTCGGCCTCGTCGGTCTCCCAGATCGCCACCTGCTCCAGGTAGCCCAGCACCGTCAGCAGGTCGGCCCACACCAGGTAGAGCAGGAACACGAAGCCGATCAGCAGGATCAGCTTGGAGAGGCGCAGCGACTGCTGGTTGATCTTCTCCATGTCCAGCGGCGGCTCCTCGACCACTTCCAGCCCCCCGTCGGCCCCCTCCTGGGCATGGGCCCGGCGCCGCGCCAGTGCCCGCTTGAAGGCCAGGCGGCGTGCCGCCACCGCCAGGCCCCGCACCACGGCGGCCTCCACAAGGATCCACAGCCCCAGCAGGTACAGGGTGATCGCAAAGCGCCCCACCAGACTCAGCGCCGTGTACTCGTAGCCGGCGACGATCAGGCCGATCAGCACCAGCGGCACCGCGGCCATGGCCAGCCCCAGCACCAGCCGCAACAGCTTCACCCCGAAGAAGGGGGCATGGGCCAGGATCAGCCGGGCGAGCAGGAAGCTCATGGTCAGCAGCCCCGACACCAGCAGCCCCAGGGCCAACGGACGGTGGTTGAGGCCGAAGTCGGTGTCCCGTGCCAGGGTAGCGATCAGCAGCACCGGCACCAGGGCCATCCCCAGCCAGCCGAGCAGCCAGCGCAGCCGGGCGGCGTAGCCCGCCGGCCAGTAGAAGTGCTTGGTGGCCACGCCGTCCGACACCAGCAGGCGACGCCCCCAGGCGACCACCACCCAGGCCAGCGAGAGCTGCAGGGCGGCCAGCCCCAGGCCATGGGCGATGCCCTCGCCGCCGGCCAGCAGGGCACTACCGATGGCCGCCAGGGCCAGGGGCCCGGGCAGCGCCAGCAGGGCGTTGAACAGCACCGCCCGGGGCGTGTGCAGCTGGGTATCGCTGCGCAGCCGGCCGATCTGCTCGTGCAGCTCCGCCAGGCGCGCCTTGATGCGCCGCCGGCTCCACAGCAGCACGGCCGCCGCCAGCAGCAGCGGCACCCCGACCAGGGCGCCGGCGGTGGGCGGACGCCAGTGCACCGGCAGCACCTGCCGCCACTCGCCCTCCTGCCACTCGAGCACCAGGTTGGCGGGCAGCTGGCGCATCCAGGCCAGGTCCAGCGGGCGGGTGTTAGCGACCCAGAAGAGCTGCTCGTCGATGGTGGCACGCAGCTCCCGGGAGGTCTCGAGCAGCTGCTGCTGGTTGAGCTGCAGCTCGATGGCCGAGCTCAGCAGGCTGCCGTAGGTCTGCTCCAGGCGGTCCACCAGCTCGCGGCGGGACTGGTAGAGGCGCTGCAGGGAGTCGACCAGCGCCTCGCTCACCTCGACCCCGGCCTCCTCCAGGCGCTGGCTGGCCAGGCGTTCGCCCTGGCGCAGCTGATCGCGCTGGCGCACCAGGTCGAACTGGCGCAGGCGCAGGTCGGCAATCTCGTCCTGCAGGTCGCGGCGCGGGGCCACCTGGGGCAGCGAGCGGCGCTGCTCGCGCAGGATCCGCGACAGCAGGATGCTGCCGCGAATCGCCTCGATCTGCTCGTTGAGGCTGCGCTGCAGCTGGCGAACGTGGTCGAGCTGGCTGCGCACCGTGAGGCTCTCGCGCACCAGGGCGTTGCTGCGGTCGTTGGCCCGCAGCAGCTCCAGGCTGAGGTCGCGGTTGATCTGCTGGGCGCGCTCGAGGACCGGGTGCCCCGCCTCGAGCAGCGGGTCGTCCCGGGCGGCATCGGCGATGGCCTGCTCCGAGGCCACGCGGCGCTTGCGCTCGATGACGTTCTGCAGCAGCGAGAGTTCCGACTCCTGGCGGGTGATCTGCTGGGTCATCAGGTCGCGACGCTGCTGGTCCAGCTCGCGCAGGCGCGTGTTGGTGCTCAGTTCCCGCTGGTGAAACAGCAGGGTCACCTCGGCCAGGCGCCGCTCGACGCGACGCTGCCAGAGCCGCGGGGCATCCTCGGCGAGCCCGCTGCCGTCCAGCTCGTCCAGCTGTCGCCGGGAGCGCTCCACGGCCTGCATCGCCTCGGAGATGGCCTGCTGGGCCCGCTCGGGCAGGGTCTGGGCGGAGAGCAGCTGGGCATTGACCTCGGCCAGGCGATCCTGCAGCCGCTGCAGCTCGATCACCGACTCCTGCTGGCGCTGCTCGAGCTCGTCCAGCGGCAGGTCATCCAGGTCGGTGGCCGACAGGTCCATGGCCGCCTCCTCCTCGGCCAGCAGCTCCCGCTCCAGGCGCAGCAGCTCCGCAGGCGCCTGCTCGACGCGTGCCTCCAGCGCCTCCAGGCGCTCCTCGACCCGGTCCAGCTCATCCAGCCCCGCCAGGGTGGCTTCCAGGGCCTCGATGTCACGCTGCCGGTCACGCCCGGGGCTCTCGCCCTCCTCCGGCTGGAGGTCGGCGAGCCGCTCCTCCACCGCCGGACGCTCGGGCAGCTCAGCCTGGGCCCAGGCGGTGCCGGCCAGCGCCACCATCAGCACCAGCATTACCAGCAGCCCCGGGGCCACCCTCCCCCTTGCCGCGCCCGCCGCCCGACGTCCCGGCGCCATCGCCTTCGACATGCTCTTCACTGGCGTCCTCGATCTCCTGGGAACCTTGTCCACCCTGCCGATTCTCGGCGTCCCGCGCCGGCAAGGCAATTGCGGCAAGCCAGTATCGTCAACGGGAGTTGACTTGCCCCACCGGCGTGGTAGAACGGCGGACTCCATCCATGCATTCCCCGGGACACCGCCATGACCTCGTCGATTCGAACCTTCGCCCTCGCCGGGGCCGCCCTGGCCCTGCTGAGCCACGGCGCCTCGGCGCAGGCCGACGAGGCGGCCGCGGCCGAGCGGGCGGCCCTGGAGGCGCGCATGCAGGCCCTCAACGCGGAGCTCGAGGCGCTGCAGCGTCAACTCGACACCCTGCCCGAGGGCGAGGCACCGGCCGGCTCGGGCGAGCTGCCCCCGGACGAGGTCGCCGCCATCGAGGCCGTGGAGCGCCGCCAGCTGGAGCGGGAGTCCGATCGAAATCCCTTCGCCATCACCACCTACCGGCGCAACTACCTCTTCCCGGCCAGCTACACGGCGAGCCCCAACCGGGAGGCCTTCCGGGACATCTCGGCAGAAAAGGGACCCGACGACGTCGAGGTGAAGTTCCAGTTCAGCGCC
The DNA here is from genome assembly GCF_014193375.1 of Halomonas campaniensis. Taxonomy (GTDB): domain Bacteria; phylum Pseudomonadota; class Gammaproteobacteria; order Pseudomonadales; family Halomonadaceae; genus Halomonas; species Halomonas campaniensis. Next base: position 28,358 of record NZ_JACHZF010000017.1, on the reverse strand, counting down.
AAGGTCAACCTGGCCGAGGGGCTGTTCGGCGACACCGGGGACCTCTACTTCGCCTACACCCAGCGCAGCTGGTGGCAGGCCTACAACAGCGACTCCTCGTCGCCCTTCCGCGAGACCAACTACGAGCCGGAGATCTTCCTCAGCTTCGACAACGCCTGGCGCGTGCTGGGCTGGACCAACATCCGCAACCGCCTGGCGGTGAACCATCTCTCCAACGGCCGCTCGGACCCGCTGTCGCGCAGCTGGAACCGCGTCTACCTGGAGAGCATCTTCCAGCGCGGCGACTGGGCCTTCAGCCTGGCCCCCCACTGGCGGATCCCGGAATCGGAGAGCGAGGACGACAACCCCGACATCGAGCGCTACATGGGCTACGGCGACGTCACCCTGGCGCGGCGCTTCGGCGACAACGAGCTGAGCCTGCTGTGGCGCGGCAACCCCAGCGCCGGCAACATGGGCACCCAGGTCGACTACTCCTGGCCGATCTTCGACAGCAATATCCGCGCCCACGTGCAGTACTACTACGGCTATGGCGAGAGCATGATCGACTACGACCACCGCAACCATCGCCTGAGCCTGGGGTTCAGCCTCAACCCGCTGTTCTCGGGCGGCCGCATGACCCGCTGACGCCCTGACCGGGATCAAGCCCCCGGCGGCGGGTCGGTGTCCCCGCTGCCAAGGGTGGCCCCGGCTGCTATGCTGAGGCTGTCATTCACCGTCAGAGGAAGACCCCGATGGCAAACCGTGCCCCGCATACCCACGAATCCACCCAGCAGCTCAAGGAAGACCTGCACCACCTGACCCAGACCATCGAGGAGCTGGTCAACGCCACCGCGGACGACTCCCGCAGCAACATCAAGGAGCTGCGCGACCGCGCCGAGAAGCGCCTCAAGGAGACCCGCGACCGCCTGGAATCCCGCGGTGAGCGCCTCTATGGCGAGGCCCGCGACTCCGTCGAACACCAGGTCGATGCCTGCGACCGCTACGTGCACGACAACCCCTGGACCAGCATCGGCATCGGCGCCGCCGTGGGGGTCGTCGTCGGCATGCTGATCGGGCGTCGCTGATGTCGGAAGGCCAGGGACCGGCACAACGGCTGTTCGAGGCGGCCAAGCGGCTGCTCGCCAGCCTGCTCGCCACCGGCGAGACGCGCCTGCGTCTCGCCGTGCTCGAGCTCGAGGAGGAACGCGCCCGGCTGATCGGGCTGCTGCTGCTGGCCGGGCTCAGCCTGATCCTGCTGCTGCTGGGGATCGGCGTCCTCACCACCCTGATCATCGTCGCCTTCTGGGACAGCTACCGCCTCACCGCCATCGCGGTCAGCGCCGCGCTGCTGCTGGGCGGCGGGGCGGGGCTCGCCCTGCGGGTGATGCAGCTGGCCCGCCGGCGCACCCTGCTCGCCAGTACCCTCAAGCACCTGGCCACCGACCGGGACCTGGTGGAGCGCGACCGCGAGGCGACGCGCCACGGAGAGCGGTCATGAGCGCCCGACTGCCCGCCCGCCGCGACGAGGCTCCACGGCCCCGGGCCGAGCAGAAGGCCCGCCTGGAGGCCCGGATCGAGCAGCAGCGCGTGGATATCCTGGTCGAGGCCAGCCGCTTCCAGGAGGCCGGCCGCCCCCTCGACGACGGCTGGCAGACGCTGAGGCGCTTCAAGGCGCCGCTCTACGCGCTGGGCGGGGTGCTGCTGCTGAGGAGTGCCCGCCACCCGAACTCGGTGCTGCGGGTGGCCAGGCGGCTGGTGGCCGGCGGCCTGCTGCTGCGCCGTGCAAGGCGCCTGCTGCGCTGACGCCCTCCCCTATCGTCGGAAGGAACCTCCCATGTCCCTCGCCATCACCCTGCATGTGCTCGCCGCCGTCCTCTGGGTGGGCGGCATGTTCTTCGCCTGGATGATCCTGCGCCCGGTGGCCGCCGGGCAGCTGGAACCCCCGCAGCGGCTGACGCTGTGGAGCGGTGTCTTCGACCGCTTCTTCCCGTGGGTGTGGGCGTCCGTCGCGGTGCTGCTGGTCACCGGGCTGTGGATGCTCTTCGCGGTCTTCGGCGGCATGGCCGGCGCGCGCTGGCACATCCACCTGATGCTGCTGCTGGGCCTGGCGATGATGGCGATCTACCTGCACGTCTGGTTTGCCCCCTACCGCCGCCTGAGGCGCGCCGTGGGCGAGGCCGACTGGCCCGAGGGCGGCCGCCAGCTCGGCCAGATCCGCCGGCTGATCGGCCTGAACCTGATCCTGGGGCTTTTGACCGTCGCCATCGCCTCGGGCGGCCGCTATCTCTGAGGCGACGCCTGGTGGGCCCGGTCACCGCCCGGCCCGCCGGGCACCCGGTTCATCCAGCGGGCGCCGTGGGCCAGGCGCCGCTCGAGGAAGCGCCGGGTACGCGCCTGGCCCTCGCTGGTGTCTCGGGCCCAGACCGCCAGGGTCGCCAGGAAGAGCCCGGTGAGCGCCAGCTCCTCGACCTGGGCGCGCCGGGTGCCGTAGGGCGCCGGCAGACGCGCCGCCTCGCGCCACCACTGCACGATACGCGACAGGTCGAACACCATCGGCACCCAGGTGTGCAGGTGCGGCAGGTGGGCCTTGGTATGCAGCATCGCCACCGTGACGCGACGATGGACCGCCAGGGCGTCACACCAGGCCAGCAGGCAGTGCTCGAGGCGCTGCGCCTCGGGCCAGTGGGCGAAGCCGTCGGGCGTGTCGGCGAGCATGGCGTCCAGGCCCCGGGCGAACCAGGCGTTGGCCACCGCGTCGAGGTCGCGGAACTCGGCCAGCACCGGCGCCATGGGCAGCGCCAGGCGGGCGGCCACCTCGGTGAGGCGCACCGCTTCCCAGCCGTGGCTCTCGGCCTGGCGCAGGGCCTCGTCGACGACGCGGTCGCGCAGCGCCGTCTCGTCGGCGCCGGGATCGTGGTGAACGGCGATCAGGGTCATGGGCACCTCCGGGGCAGGCTGGGCGATCGGGCACTCCCTGCCAGGAGAATAGACCCCGGAACGGCGACGCCGCGACCGTCATGAAACTGTCATCGGGTGAGCGGGCCGAGCTGGTATGGTACGGCGTCGCCGCAGGGCGACGCATTGACGGCGCGATGCGACACGGCAAGGCGCACACCGGGGAGAAGGGAGGCACGCCATGCGCATGCTGGCGCTCTACAGCATCAAGGGCGGGGTCGGCAAGACCGCCTCGGCGGTGAACCTGGCGGCCGAGGCGGCGGCCGCGGGGTGGCGGGTACTGCTCTGGGACCTCGACCCCCAGGCCGCCACCACCTTCTACCTGCGCGCCAAGCCCAAGGTGCGTGGCGGCGTCGCCCGGCTGGTGAAGGGCAAGGCCGCCTTCGACAAGGTGATCCGGGCCACCGAGATCGAGGGCCTCGACCTGCTCCCCGCCGCGCTGGCCTCCCGGGAGCTCGACCACCTGCTGGCCGACCGGCATGACAACCAGCTGCGCCGCATCCTCAAGCCGGTCCGCGACGACTACGACCTGGTCCTCCTCGACTGTCCGCCCAGCCTCTCGACCCTCTCCGAGAGCGTCTTCGCCAGCGTCGATGCCCTGCTGGTGCCCATCGTCCCAACGGTGCTCTCGGTACGCACCCTGGAGCAGCTGCGCGACTTCCTCGACGAACGCGACATCCCCTGCCAGGTGTGGCCCTTCGTGACCCTGGCGGACCGCCGCCGCACCCTGCACCGCGAGACCATCGCCGCGCTACCGGAGCGCTGGCCGCTGCGCCTCTCCACGACCATCCCCGGCGCCAGCGTGGTGGAGCGCATGGGCCTGGAGCGCGCCCCGCTGCGCCACTTCGCCCCCGCCACCCCCGCGGCCCGAGCCTACCGGGCGCTGTGGGAGGAGATCGCCCAGCGCCTGGCGTAGGAGCCTGACGAGGGCCTCAGAGGGCGTTGCCGCAGGCCACCCCGCTGGCCCAGGCCCACTGGAAGTTATGCCCGCCCAGCTCGCCGGTGACATCGAGCACCTCGCCGATGAAGCGCAGCTGGGGCAGCCCCTCCACCGCGAAGGTCTTCGACGACACCGCCCGGGTATCGACGCCGCCCAGGGTCACCTCGGCGGTGCGCCACCCCTCGGTGCCGGCCGGCTTGATCCGCCAGTCGCCGAGATGGGCCGCCCAGGCGGAAAGCTCGGCGTTGCTGCGCTCGGCCAGCACGCCGTCGCCGCCGTGCCACTCCACCAGCGCCTGGGCCAGGCGCCGGGGCAGCCGCTCGGCCAGCCAGCTGGAGAGCTGGCGCCTGGGCGTCTCCCGGCGCGCGGTGCACAGCGCCTCGAAGGCCGCCACGCCCGGCAGCAGGTCGATGGCCAGCTCGTCGCCGGGCTCCCAGTAGCTGGAGATCTGCAGCATCGCCGGGCCCGAGAGGCCACGGTGGGTGAAGAGCAGCGGCTCGCGGTAGTGGCCCCGGGGCTCACCGGCCCGCAGGGAGCGCACGGCCACCTCGCAGGATACCCCGGCGAGCGACTCGGCCCGCGCCTTCCACTGCGAGGTCAGGGTGAAGGGCACCAGTGCCGGGCGGGTCTCGGTGACGGCGAGCCCGAACTGGCGGGCGATCTCATAGCCGAAGCCGGTGGCGCCCATGGTGGGAATGGAGAGCCCGCCGGTGGCCACCACCACCGCGCCGCAGTCGATGGTGCCCGCCGAGGTCACCAGCCGCATGCCCTCGCCGTGGCGCGTGATGCCCTCCACGGCGGTCCTGAGGCGCACCTCCACCCCGGCCCACTCGCATTCGGTGAGCAGTACCCGGACGATCTCCCTGGCGGAGTCGGCGCAGAACAGCTGGCCCGGCGCCTTCTCCACGTAGTCGACCCCGTGGCGCTCCACCAGCTCGACGAAGTGCTCCGGGCGGTAGCGCTTCAGCGCCGAGATGCAGAAGCGCGGATTGGCGCCGAAGAAGTTGGCCGGCGTGGAGGCCAGGTTGGTGAAGTTGCAGCGTCCGCCACCGGACATCAGGATCTTCTTTCCCGCCTTGTTGGCGTGGTCGATCACCAGCACGCGCCGCCCGGCGTAGCCCGCCGTCAGCGCGCACATCAGGCCGGCGGCGCCCGCGCCGATGATCACCGTATCGAAGGTCATGCCCGCTCTCCTGCCCGCCGTCTCGAAGGACGCGCATTCTAGCAGGCCGGCGATGCCCTGTTGATGGGCCCGCCCTTGAGGCCGCCATTTAGCTGGACGCGCATTGAACCAATGTACAAACCTTGTACACTAAAAAGGGTTGATCCGAGCGTTTGTGAATTGTTGTCACAGTCTGTGCGACGATCATGGCTAGCCTGTTAATGATCCGCTGCCGGCAGGATGCCCTTGCGACTCATGGACCCCGACGCTCGCGACCCGCCTCATGCCATCCAACCAAGAGCCCCCATGACCCCCTCATCGCCCCTCTTCCGCTTCCTGCCGAGCCGGCTGCTGCCGGCGCTGCTTGTACTGGCCCTCCTGCTGCCCCTGCCGCTCGCCGCCCAGGAATCCACCCCGGTGATCGGCGCCCGGGTGCTGCAGGAGGCCTGGTCCGATCCGCTGGAGGCGCTGGGGACCCTGCGCGCCGACGAAAGCGTCACCCTCTCCGCCACCGTCACCGACACCGTCGTCGAGGTGAACTTCCGCGACGGCCAGGTGGTAGAGGCCGGCGAGCTGCTGGTGCGCCTGCAGGATGCCGAGCAGCAGGCCCAGCTGCGCGTGGCCCAGGCCCTGCGCGACGAGCGGCGCGCCGCCGTCGAGCGCCTCGCCCAGCTGCAGAGCCGCAACCTGGCCCCACGCGCCGATGTGGAGGATGCTCGGGCGCGGCTGCGCCAGGTGGAGGCGGAGATCCAGGGGCTCGAAGCTCGGCTTACCAACTACCGGGTACGCGCCCCCTTCGACGGCGTGGTGGGCTTCCGCAACATCAGCGTGGGCAGCCTGGTCACCCCCGGTACCGAGCTGGTGACCCTGGACAAGGTCGACGTGATGAAGCTCGACTTCAGCGTGCCGGAAGTGTTCCTGGCGATCCTCGCTCCCGGCCTGCCGCTCACGGCACACAGCGTGGCCTTCCCCGACGAGCGCTTCGATGGCGTGGTGGAGAGCGTCGGCAGCCGCGTCGACCCGGTCAGCCGCAGCGTGACGGTGCGGGCCGAGCTCGATAACCCCGAGCTGCGCCTGCGCCCCGGCATGCTCATGGAGGTCGTCGTCCAGCGCAGCCCCCGCGAGGCCGTGGTGGTGCCGGAGAGCGTGCTGATCCCCAGCGGCGACCGCCAGTTCGTGCTGGTGATCGACGAGGCCGACGACAACCGCGTGGAGCGCCGGGAGGTCAAGGTCGGCGAGCGCCGCACCGGCCAGGCGGAGATCGTCGAGGGGCTTTCGGGGGGCGAGCTGCTGGTGGCCCACGGCGTGCAGCGCGTTCGCGAGGGTGACCAGGTGCAGCTGCTGGGCATCGCCGACGACACCACCTCGGTGAGCGAGATCCTCGCCGCCGCCCGCGAGGAGCGTGGCTGATGCGCCTCTCCGACCTCTCCGTCCAGCGGCCGGTCCTGGCCACGGTGCTGGCGCTGCTGATCGTCGCCTTCGGCCTGCTGGCCATGCAGCGCCTGCCGCTGCAGGAGTACCCCGCCATCGACCCGCCGGTGGTGAGCATCGACACCCGCTATCCCGGCGCCTCGGCCAGCGTGGTGGAGACCCGCATCACCCAGACCCTGGAGGATCGCATCGCCGGGGTCGAGGGCATCGAGCTGATCACCTCCTCCAGCGAGGACGGCCGCTCGCGGATCAACATCGAGTTCCGCCTGGACATGGACATCGATGCCGCCGCCAACGACATCCGCGACCGCATCTCCGGGGCACTGCGCAACCTGCCCGACGAGGCCGACCCGCCCGAGGTGCAGAAGGCCGACTCCAGCGAGGAAGTGGTGGTGTGGCTTGCGCTGTCCGGCGACGGCTATACCGTTCCCGAATTGACCGACTACGCCGACCGGTTCCTGGTCGACGGCTTCTCGGTGCAGCCCGGGGTGGCCCGGGTGCGCATCGGCGGCGGGCGCGAGTACGCCATGCGGGTGTGGATCGACCGCAACGCCCTGGCCGCCCGCAACCTCACGGTGAGCGACGTGGAGGGCGCCCTGCGCGCCGAGAACGTCGAGCTGCCGGCCGGCTCGCTCCAGTCCCGCGACCGGCAGTTCATCGTGCGCCTGCCGCGCAGCTTCAATGAACCCGACGACTTCGCGCGCCTGGCCCTCACCCAGGGCAGCGACGGCTACCTGGTGCGGCTGGGCGACGTGGCCCGGGTCGAGATCGGCTCGGTGGAGGACCGCTCGGTGTTCCGCGCCAACGGCGTGCCCATGGTCGGCCTGGGGATCCTCAAGCAGTCCACCGCCAACGTGCTGGAGGTCTCCCGGGGTGTCCAGGCGGAGCTCGAGCGTGTCCAGGGCAGCCTGCCGGAGGGCATGACGCTGTCGCTCAACTACGACGCCTCGGTGTTCGTGGCCGGCGCCATCCAGCAGGTGGTGCTGACGCTGTTCATCGCCATGGGCCTGGTGGTGGTGGTGATCTTCATGTTCCTCGGCAACGTGCGCACCACCCTGATCCCGGCGGTCACGGTGCCGGTAGCGATCATCGGTGCCTTCATGGCCCTGGCCCTGATGGGCTTCTCGATCAACCTGCTGACCCTGCTAGCGCTGGTGCTGGCCATCGGCCTGATCGTCGACGACGCCATCGTGGTGCTGGAGAACATCCATCGGCGCATGCACGACTACGGCGAGACGCCGCTGGTGGCGGCCTTCAAGGGTACCCGCCAGATCGCCTTCGCGGTGATCGCCACCACCCTGGTGCTGGTGGCGGTGTTCGTGCCGCTGGCCTTCCTGCAGGGCAACGTCGGCCGGCTGTTCTCGGAGTTCGCCCTGACCATGGCCGCCGCGGTGGCCATCTCCAGCGTGCTGGCCCTGTCGCTGACGCCGATGATGGCTTCCAAGATCCTCAAGCCGGCCCAGGATGACAGCCGTGTCGCCCGCGCCGTGCAGTGGCTGCTGGAGCTCTCCCAGCGCATCTATCGCACGCTGCTGGGCTGGATGCTCAAGGCGAGGCTGGCGGTGCTGGCGGTATTCGTGGCGCTGATCGCCGCCACCGTGTGGCTGGCCAGCCTGCTGCCCAGCGAATACACCCCCCAGGAGGACCGCGGCAGCTTCATCATCCTGGTCAACGGCCCGGAGGGCGCCACCTTCGACTACATCATGGACTACATGAACGAGATCGAGGCGCGCCTGCAGCCCATGGTGGAGAGCGGTGAGATGGAGCGCGTGCTGATCCGCGCGCCCCGCGGCTTCGGCAACATCGAGAACTTCAACGGCGGCTTCGCGATCATCGGCCTGGCCGACTGGGGGCAGCGCCGCGACGCCTGGTCGATCATGGACGACGTGCGTCGCGAACTGGCCGGGCTGCCCGGGGTGCAGGCCTTCCCGGTGATGCGCCAGGGCTTCGGCCAACGCATCGCCAAGCCGGTGGAGTTCGTGCTGGGCGGCGGCACCTACGAGGAGCTCGCCGAATGGCGCGACACCCTGATGGCCCACATCCGCGAGGACAACCCGCGGCTGATCGGCCTGGACAGCAACTACCGCGAGACCCAGCCCCAGCTGCGGGTGGACATCGACTACGAGCGGGCCGCCTCGCTCGGGGTCACCGTCACCGAGATCGGCCGCACCCTGGAGGTGCTGCTCGGCGGGCGCAACGTCACCCGCTACCTGGACAACGGCCAGGAGTATGACGTCATCGTCGAGGGCGACCGCGCCAGCCAGGCCAGCCCGCGCGCGCTGGACAACATCCAGGTGCGCTCCGCGCGCACCGGCGAGCTGATCCCCCTGGCCAGCCTGGTGACCCTCACCGACTTCGCCGGTGCCAGCACCCTCAACCGCTTCAACCGCATCCGCTCGATCACCCTCGAGGCCAACCTGGCCGACGGCTACTCGCTGGGCGAGGCGCTGGAGTACCTGGAGGCCGCCGCCGCCGAGGTGCTGCCCCCCCAGGCCCAGACCGACGTCAGCGGCGCCTCCCGGGACTTCCAGCAGGCCAGCGGCGCCACGACCTTCCTGCTGATCCTCGGCGCCCTGGTGGTGTTCCTGGTGCTGGCCGCCCAGTTCGAGAGCTTCGTGCACCCCTTCGTGATCATGCTCACCGTGCCGCTGGCCATGAGCGGGGCCATGCTGGGGCTCTACGTCACCGGCCAGTCGCTGAACATCTACAGCCAGGTGGGGCTCGTCATGCTGATCGGCCTGGCGGCCAAGAACGGCATCCTGATCGTGGAGTTCGCCAACCAGCTACGTGACCAGGGGCTGGCCTTCCGCGACGCCCTGGTGGATGCGGCAGTGACCCGCCTGCGGCCGATCCTGATGACCGCGGTGACCACCATGGCGGGCTCCATCCCGCTGATCGTCTCCACCGGGGCCGGCGCCGAGTCGCGCATGGTGATCGGCACGGTGATCCTCTCCGGGGTCGCCGCCGCCACCCTGTTCACGCTGTTCGTGGTGCCGGTGGCCTACGACCTGCTGGCGCGCCACACCGGCTCGCCCGGCGAGGTCAAGCGACGCCTGGAGGAGGAGATGGAGGCCAGCACGCCAGGGCGGTGACCACGATGCCCATGCAAACAGGGCCACCCCATGGGGTGGCCCTGTTCGTGTCGCGATGCCGGCGTGGTTCAGCAGTCGCCGATGCGCGCACCCTCGACCACGGTGTTCATCAGCATCTCGCCCATGGGCGACTGGACCGTGACGTCGACGTTGCCCTCGACGCGCTCGCCGAGGAAGTCCATGCGGCCATCGATGTTCGCCTCGCCGCCCTCGGCGTAGCAGACCATGCGGTAGTCGACGCCCTCGGCGGAGACGTTGTGCTCGAGCAGCTCGCAGCCCTCCTCGACCTCGAGGAACTGGAAGTCGGCGTCATCCAGGTCGCCCTGGGCGATGCACTCCTGGTGGGTGTCGGTCTGGTCGGGAATCGGCACCTCGCCGGTCACCGAGGTGGTGCTGGTGAACTCCCACATCCCCGGCACGATGTTGGGCGTATCGGCCACGGCGGCCAGCGGCAGGGCCAGCACGACGGCGGCCAGCAGGGAACGTAACGGCATGGGGTGTCTCCCGGTCGGTAAATGGCATGCCTCTCCTTCGGCATGGAGGCAGCTTACCCCGATCGGCTCGCCGCGCCCAGGCCGGTCGGCGCCGGTGGCGGGATTGACAAACGCCGCGTCGCCCGGCTAGTGTCAATCAAGCGCCGATTTGAATTCCAGCTTGCGGGCGCTCTACAAATGCCGCTAAAGCGACCGTCAGAGGCCCGCTTCAGCGCATGCAAAGCGGGTTTCTTGTTGTTCGGCCCTCGGGCCACCGCCGATTTAAGCACCAACTTGCGGGCGGGATAGAAATGCAGCTAAAGCGGCGTGCGACTCCACTCCCCTGGGTCGGCGCTGGCCGAACCACGCTCGCAAGCCCATCGGCGCGAGCCTCGTCAGGGGAATTGGAGACGACCATGACCTACCCGATCGACACCCCTCGCCCTCCCGCCCGGGCCGCCGACGCCTACCGCCACGCCCCGGCGTCACGATATCCCGGCCTGATCGCCCTGCTCGACCGCGACGACATCGTGCGCCCGGAGCTGCGAAACGACGCCATCCTGGCCGCTCTCCCCGGCCAGGCGGCTCCACAACGACACCGGGCGGCATCCGCCACCCCACCGGCAGGGAGGTGATCGCCATGAACCTGATTCAGGAACTGCACCTGCGCACCCGCCACCTGACCCCGCAGGAGGTGCTGCGCGACCTCGGCTACGGGCAGCCCGACGCCGACACCCTTGCGCACTACCAGGCCGTGATCGGCGGCCGCTACCTGGGCCTGGAGCGCCAGCATTGCGCCCCCCTCCATGGCGAGACGGGCTTTATCGAGGCGCTCTGTCGCTGCGTGGGCATTGCCGAGTCCGACTACCGGCCCGGCATCGCCGCCGTGGCCGAACGCCTCGCCGAGGATCGCGCCGCCTTTCGCCACTGGCTGTTCGCCGATACCGACTATGTGCGCGCCCCCGGCACGCCGATCTTCGCCATGGCCTTCACCGAGCGCTTCCGCCGGCTGCCGTTTCCCATCGACTTCTGGCGCCTGCCCTGGGAGGAGCGCCTGGAAGCCGCCTGCCAGAAGGCCCGCGAGCACAGGCAGGAGAGCAGCGGCACGCTGGTCATCTGGGGCGAGATCCAGCGCTACCACTACTGCTTTGCCGAGAAGCGAAGCATCGTCATCTCGACCACGGGCGAGGTAATCGGCGAGTGCCACGACTTCGACCCGCCCAAGGCCACCATGAGCCTGGCAGGCAGCGACGAGAACCTGCCGGACCAGTTCGCTCCCGACGAGGAGTAGGCCCCCCCCGGGCCGCGATGCAGCGGGTCGAGGCAGTCGGGAGAATCTCGATGCACCGATCGGCGAGGATCAGGGCCGTCATGGCGGCATCCCCGGAAACCGGATATCGGTGACATCCACGAGGAAGAACGGAAAATAATCCTCGCTCCCGAACATGTTGCCCGCCTCGACCCGGAACGGCAGGCGGTAGCCGCCCACCTCGCGAAAATCGGACAGGTATCCGCCGAAGGGCTGCAGCCGATGCACCTTGTCGGGGTTGGCGTTGCTCCAGCGCTGGAAGGAGACCTCGACGGGCCGCCCCGCTGCATCGACGGTGACATCCACCGCCTGTTCCAGCTCACCGTGCCGGACGGTGACGCGGGCCGTATTCTCGGCCACGGGTTGCCAGGTGACGCCCGGCCCCGGCAACAGTGCTGCGGGTGCCCAGAAGAGCGACTCGGCCACGTATCGCCCGAAGGCCGAGCGGGTGTGATCGGGATCGCCGCCGGGCCTTGCGACCGGGATCAGCCCGAAGATCCGGAATCGTGTCCATCCGCCGGAGTCCGATCCCGATAAGGGCATCCCGCCACGCGTGCGCATGGCCCAGACGAAGCCATTCGGAGCGGCCAGGATCTGGCGCGCCTCCATCGGCCGGTAGTTCGGTTGCTGCTTGGTGCCGAGACTGAACTGGCCGCGCATGTCGATCTCGGCTACCGGCAGAATCGGCGTGCCGGGACGCATCGTATAGCCGAAATATCGGCGCGCCGGCTCGGGCAGGTCGGCGATCATCTCGGGCTCGAAGCGCTTCGCCACGCCGGGCTGGAGCGCCGCAAGCCTCCGCCACTCCACGCGGTCCGCATGCCGGTCCAGAAACCGCATCAGGACCAGGGCACCGAGGACAACACCGACCAGAATTGCGACAACAAGCGTCATTGCGGATGCCTTCTCCCCCGATGCCGGGCTCGCCGCGTCACGCCCAACAACGAAGCTCGACAACCTTTGTCAAAACAGTCTGTTAGGAACTTCCTAACAGCATACTACATCGGACGGCGAGCGAGGTGATCGGCGACGGGAGTGGACTTCGCCCCGCGCCGCCTTCGGGCTGGAGGGAAGCGACGGGAACCTGCCGGACCCATTGATCCCGGATGACGAGTTAGCCATTTTGTGATGTGACTACTGAGTTAACGGATTGTCATACTTTCATCCAAGTGCCTTCGGCATGTGAGAGCTCGATGGCATCGATCATGCGATTGACCCGCCAAGCCTCATGGAAGTCCGGATAAAGAGGTTTATTACCCACAATACCCTCCACCAGGTCGCGGATCTCGATGATCTTCTGGTCGTTGTAGCCCAGGCCATGGCCGGGGGCGGGGCTGAAGGCAGCGTAATCGGGATGTTCCGGGCCGACCAACAGCATGCTGAAGCCGCGGCGCCCCTCAGGCCCTTCTTGCTTGTAGAGCTGCAGCTCACTCATGCGCTCCTGGTCGAATATGATCGAGCCCTTGGTGCCGGTAATGGTGTAGGCCAGCCCCATCTTGCGGCCGGTGGCTACCCGTGAGGTCTCGATATTCCCGATCAGACCACCGTCGAAGCGCAGCAACGCCTGGGCCTGGTCATCGTTTTCGACCTCTCCCATGCCACCACTGCCATCGGGTAAAGGTCGCCTGGGTATCACCGTCTGCAGTTGGCCGAATACCTCGCTGATTCTCTGGCCGGTAAGGTATTCCGCCATGTTCAGAATATGCGAGCCCACGTCCCCCAGGGCCCCGGCCCCCGCAGTGACTCGCTGGGTATGCCAGTCCAGAGGTCTGGCGGGGTCGCTCATATAGTCTTCGTTATGGCGACCGCGGAAGTGGATCAGCTCACCAATCTCGCCACTGGCGATAATTTCCCTGGCCAGTTGGGTGGCCGAGTTACGGATATAGTTGAAGCCCACCAGGGTCTTGACCCCGGCCCTTTCCGCGGCCTCCACCATCTCCTGAGCGTCGGCGGAGGAAAGCGCCAAGGGCTTCTCGGCATAGACGTGCTTGTCCGCCGCGATGGCGGCTAGGGCCATCTCCTTATGCAGAAAGTTGGGGGCACAGATATCGACCACGTCCACCTGTGGATCCGTGACCAGCGCCTTCCAGTCGCCGGTGGCGCGGGCAAAGCCAAGCTCCCGCGCCTTGCGCGCGGCCAGGTCGTCATCGACCTCGGCGAGCAAATCGCAGACCGGCATCGCGGGCAGATTGAAAACGGTGGGGGCGGCCTTGAGGGCGATGGCGTGGGCCTTGCCCATGAAGCCGGTGCCGATCAGGCCGATATTGAGCGGCTGCATGCTGTGTATCCTTAGACCTTCAGCTGCGCCGGCCCTGAAGACCGGCGCCCTGGCGTAACTGCCATTGAGGGAAGTTAAAGCGTCGGCATGGTGAAGTGGTTGGTCTCCTCGCGGATGCCGCTGGGCCAGCGCTGGGTGATAGTCTTCATGCGGGTGTAGAAGCGCACGCCGTCAGGACCATGCATGTGCAGCGGACCAAACAGAGAGCGCTTCCAGCCACCGAAGCTGTGGAAAGCCATGGGCACCGGGATCGGCACGTTGACGCCCACCATCCCCACCTGGATCTGTTCGCAGAACTGGCGGGCGGCGTCGCCGTCGCGGGTGAAGATGGCGGTGCCGTTGCCGTACTCGTGGTCGTTGATCATCGCCACGGCCTCGTCGAAGCTGGCCGCCCGGGCGATGGCCAGCACCGGGCCAAAGATCTCCTCGGTGTGAATGCGCATCCCTGGCGTGACGTGGTCGAACAGCGATCCACCCAGGAAGTAGCCATCACCAGCGGCCTCGATGCGTGTCTTGCGGCCGTCCATCACCAGCTCGGCGCCCTCATCCACTCCCGTCTGGATATAGCTACGAACCTTCTCCAGGTGCTCGCGGGTGACCAACGGGCCCATGTCGTTGTCGGGGCCATCCACCAGCCCGGGGCCCACGCGCAGCTTTTCGAGCTCAGCCACCAGCTTCTCGCGCAGACGCTCGGCGGTCTCCTCGCCTACCGGCACGGCCACGGAGATAGCCATGCAGCGCTCGCCGGCCGAGCCATAGGCGGCGCCCATCAGCGCCCCAACGGCCTGGTCGAGGTCGGCATCGGGCATGATCACCATATGGTTCTTGGCGCCGCCCAGGGCCTGGACTCGCTTGCCATGGGCCGAGGCGGTGGCATAGATGTACTCGGCGATCGGCGTGGAGCCAACGAAGCTCACCGCCTGGACCCGCTCGTCGGTGAGCAGCACATCCACGCTCTCCTTGTCACCGTTGACCACGTTGAAGACGCCGCCCGGCAGACCGGCCTCCTGGAGCAGCTCGGCCAGGCGCATCGGCGTGGAGGGGTCCTTCTCGGAGGGCTTCATGACGAAGGTGTTGCCGCAGGCCAGTGCGATGGGGAACATCCACATCGGTACCATGGCCGGGAAGTTGAACGGCGAGATGCCGGCGCAGACGCCCAGTGGCTGCATCATGGAGTAGCTGTCCACCCCGGTGCCGACGTTCATGGAGTGTTCGCCCTTCTGCAGGTGCGGAATGCCACAGGCGAACTCGACCACCTCGAGGCCGCGGGTCACCTCGCCCTTGGCGTCGGAGAACACCTTGCCGTGCTCGCTGGCGATCAGCCGCGCCAGCTCATCGGCGTGTTCCTCCACCAATGCCTTGAACCGGAACAAGATGCGCGCGCGCTTGAGCGGCGAGACCCTGGACCAGGTGGCGAAAGCCTCGTGGGCGACACGCACCGCCTCGCGGGTCTCGTCGGCAGAGGCCAGCGCGACTTGGGCGCTCTGCTCGCCGGTGGCGGGATTGTAGACGGGAGCGAAACGGCCGCTCTCGCCTTGGAAAACGTGGCCATCGAGGTAATGGTGAATCTGGTTCATGGAAAGCTGCTCTCAAAAGTCGGTGATCAGGAAAATCAGTCGGCAACGCTGAAGCCGGCCTGTTCGGCCAGTGCACGCAGATTGCGATAGCCCATTCGGGCATAGGTCAGAGGATGGGCAACCTCGGGATCCTGCTCTGCCTCCACCACCAGCCAGCCTCGGTAGCCGGCCTCACGCAGATGGATCAAGGCCGGCAGGAAGTCCACATCGCCATCGCCCGGCACGGTAAAGAGGCCATCGAGCACCCCATCCAGGAAGCTCTTGTCGCGGTTGCGAAGCTCCTGCAGGACCGGAAAACGCAGGTCCTTGCAATGCACATGCTTGACCCGGGCGGCATAGCGCCGGGCCACTGCCAGGGGATCGCCGCCTGCACCGCGCAGGTGACCAAAGTCGAGCAACAGGCCGACGGAGTCGCGGGTCCCGTCGAGCATCCGCTCCACATCCTCCTGGCTCTCCACCACGGTGCCCAGGTGGTGGTGATAGACCAACTGCACGCCCTGCTCCTTGAGATAGTCCCCAACCACGTTGAGCCCCTCGGTCAGTCGCTTCCAGTCGGCATCGCTGAGGTGAGGGCGACGGGACAGCGGGACCGCCTGGTTGCCGTGGATGCAGCGACTCACTTCGCAGAACACCATCACCTTGGCGCCACAGGCCTTGAGCAGGTGGAGATGGTCCTGAACAGCGGCGATCTCTTCCTCGGGGCTGCGCTCCAGCAGCCGGGCGGAGTACCAGCCGGAAACCAGATCCAGGTCATAGTTGCCCAGCACCCTGGAAAGCGCCTCTGGGGTGCGGGGAAACTTGTTGCCTAGTTCGAAGCCAACGAAGCCAGCCTCGCGCCCCTCTTCCAGGCAGACCTCCAGCGGAGTGTCGACCCCCAGGCTCGGCAAATCGTCGTTGGTCCAGGTCAGAGGATTGATCCCCAAGCGTACGGTAGACATGACGTGCTCCTTTGGAGCGGGTCATCCGGCCCGCTCCATGAGATGAGTGAACGCGAGAGTCGATGAGCGCTGTCGCAGCTCAGCGATGCTGACGCCGTTTAGCCTCGCGATAGGCCTCATAGGCCTCGCGTACTTGGTCGCGCTCAGAGACCTCGGGTACCGCCACCTCCCACCAGGAACCGCCCTCAGCGGTGCTGGGCAGCGGGTCAGTGTCCAGGGCGATGATGTAGGTCGTGCTGGCCTGGCGAGCGCGGACCAGCGCCAGCTCCAGTTCGGTGATGCCACGCACGCTCTCAGCCTGGCAGCCCAGGGAACGGGCGTGAGCAGCGAAATCCATCCTGGGAGCGCCTTCCGGCACCGTGCGACAGTCCTCGAGGAGGTTATTGAAGCCGGCGCCGCCAGTCGCCTGCTGCAGGCGGTTGATGCAGCCGAAGCCGCGGTTGTCGAGCACCACCACGACCAGCTTGTGGCCGAGCATCACCGAGGTGGCGAGCTCCGAGTTGTGCATCAGGTAGGAGCCGTCGCCCACCATCACGAACACCTCGCGCTCGGGGTGGGCCATCTTGACGCCCAGCCCCCCGGCAATTTCATAGCCCATGCAGGAAAAACCGTACTCCACGTGGTAGCTGCCCGGACCGGAGGCCTGCCAGAGCTTGTGCAGCTCACCCGGAAGCCCGCCGGCTGCACAGACCACGGTGCTGTCCTCCCCTGCCTGACGGTTGACCGCACCGATCACCTGGGCGTCGGTGGGCAGCTCACGCCCGTCATCGGCGGTGACACGCGCCACGGCCTCGGCCCATTCGCGCTTGAGGCTACCCACCTGCTCACGCCAGGCATCGGAGGCCCGCCACCCGACCAGGCCGGCATCCAGCGCGGCCAGGCCATCGAGAGCGTCACCTGTCAGCGGCAGGGCGTGGTGCTTCTGACTGTCGAAGCGTCCCACGTTGAGGGCCACCAGGGAGAGATCATCGCGTTCGAAGAGCGCCCGGGAGCCGGTGGTGAAGTCCTGCAGTCGAGTGCCCACCGCGAGAATGACATCCGCCTGCTCGGCGAGCCGGTTGGCAGCAGCGCTGCCAGTGACCCCGATGGCTCCCACCGCACCGGGATGGGCATCCGCGAGTGCCCCCTTGCCGGCCTGGGTCTCGGCGACCGGCACACCGTGCGTCCGGGCAAACTCACCGAGGCGCTCACAGGCATCGGCATAGTGCACACCGCCTCCGGCGATGATCAACGGCCGCTCGGCGCTGGCCAGAGCGGCAATGGCCTCCTCCAGCTCGCGAGGATCCGGCTGGGGACGGCGGATGCGGTGCACACGGGGTGTGAAGAATCCCTCTGGGTAGTCGTAGGCGAAGGTCTGGACGTCCTGGGGCAGCGCCAGTGTCGCGGGGCCACAGTGCTCGGGGTCGAGCAAGGTGGCAATAGCCTGGGGCAGACTGGTCAACAGCTGCTCCGGACGGGTGATGCGATCGAAGAAGCGAGACACCGGCCGGAAGCAGTCATTGACCGTGATGCTGGGATCGCCGAAGTGTTCTACCTGCTGCAGCACCGGGTCGGGCTCGCGGGTAGCGAAGGTATCCCCGGGCAGTAGTAGGATCGGCAGGCGGTTGGCATGGGCCAGGGCCGCAGCAGTGACCATGTTGGTCGCACCCGGCCCGATCGAGCTGGTGGCCGCCATCAGCCGACGCCGGCCATTGGCCTTGGCAAAGGCGATGGCGGCATGGGCCATGGTCTGCTCATTATGCGCACGCAGGGTAGGCAGAACATCCTGTGCGTGATAGAGCGCCTCGCCCAGTCCAGCCACGTTGCCGTGACCGAAGATGGCGAACACCCCCTCGAACAGCGGGAGCTCACGCCCCTGATATTCGATGCGCTGGGCCGCCAGGTACTTGACCAGGGCCTGGGCCATGGTGAGACGGATGGTTCGCATATCAGGCTTCCTCCAGTTGGAGGGCGGTACTGCGCAGACGCCGCCACTCCTGGATCAATTCGGCATAGTTGTCGGCAACGCGGCTCACCAGGGTGGCATCGTCGATGCGCCCCCCCAGCCATTCGCGGCTTGCCGCAGCGAAAAGGGTACGGCCCACGGTGAAGCCCTTGCAGTGCGACTGCCGGGCGGCGGGAGCGAAGCCGCGCTTCATCTCTTCCATGGGCGCGTCGAGGCCCAGCAGCACCACGCCACGACAGTACGGATCCTGGGTATCGATGATCCGCCCCACTGCCTGCCAGGCGGCATCGGACATGGCCGGCAACTTCCACCAGTCGGGGCGAATGCCCAGGTTATAGAGACGCTGCAGGCTGCGCGGCAGAGTGGTGTCATCCTGCGGCATGCCGGCCGGGGGGATGACCTCCACCAGCAGCTCAAGACCGTTATCACAGGCAGAGTGATAGAGCTGGCGCAGGCGCGCTTCTTGTTCCAGGCGCAGCGCCAGCGCGTCATCCGGGTGATAGAACACCAGGCACTTGATGATGTGCTCGGCAGGCCAGTGGCGTAGCCGGCTGCCCAAGTCGTCGCCGTGCTGGAAACGCAACGGGCGCGAACTCGGAAGCTCCACCGGGCGTCCTATCCACCAACCGCGACCGCTGGCCTCGTTCAGGGCATCCTGGCCGAGTACGTCGTCCACCAGGATCGCCGGACTGGCCAGCTCGCAGCGCCGGGCGCCTTCCTCGGCGGCCCGCACTAGCAGCCGTTTCAATGTCGGCAAGCATTCGGGGTCGGCATGCTCCTCGCGAGCCATATCGGTGAGCTGGCGGCGGTGATCGAAGGCCAGACCGCACACCTCGGGCCATTCGACCGGCGTGCGCGTGGTGACCCGATGCAAGTGATTGAGGCGCTCGTCCTTGTCGGGGCGTGGCACCTGATCCCGGCGCGCCAGGTAGTCGAATAGCTCCTCCTCGGAGGGCATGGCCGGCGCGCAACCGTGGCGTGAGACCACCAGGGCGCCACAGGCGTTGGCGTAGGCAGCACTAGTAGCCCACGCCTGGTCGCGCAACCACCCTCGCAAGAGTCCGCTCATGAAGGCATCGCCGGCACCCAGCACATTGAGCACCTCGACCTTGACGCCCCGAACCAGGACGCCGTCCTCGAGCCGTTCGGGAATCTCATCTTCGATCACCACGCAACCCAAGGGCCCGAGCTTGCATACCAGAGTGGCATCACTGACCCGGCGCACCGCACGCAGCGCCTCCAGGGTATCGGTGCTGCCGCCGGCGATATGGAACTCCTCCTCGGTGCCGACAATCAGGTCGAAATCAACAAGCCACTGCTGCAGATCGGTAGTGACCGTTTCATCGGCGATAAAGCGGGTCTCACCGTCGCCCGGCGTGGTCAGGCCCCAGAGCACCGGCCGGTAATCGATGTCGAGCACCCGCTTGACGCCGTACTCTGCGGCCGCGCCCAGCGCCTTGCGGCAGGCACGGCGCGTCGTCTCCGTAGAGAGGTGAGTGCCGGTGATGGCCAACGCACGGGCCCGGCCAATGAAGGCCGGGTCAATGGCATCGGCATCGATGGCCATGTCGGCACAGTCGCGCCGATAGAAGAGCAGCGGGAAGCTGTCGCGATCCTTGAGCGCCAGCAGCACCAGTCCAGTATGACGCTCCGGATCGGTCTGCAGGGCCGAGGTATCAACACCGGCCCGCTGCAGTTCGTCTCGCACAAAGTGACCCATCTGCTCGTTGCCGACCCGCGACAGCATGGCGGACTTGAGCCCCAGGCGCGCGGTGCCGTAGGCCATGTTGCCGGAGCTGCCGCCCAGATATTTGGCGAAACTGGCCACATCTTCCAGGTGGCTGCCGATCTGCTCCGCATAGAGGTCGACGGCGACGCGACCCAGGCAGATCAGGTCCAGGGGTCGGTCGTCGGTGTTTATATCTTGCATAGTCTCTCTCCGCGTCGCATGTCGTATTGCACCTGATCGGTGGCCAGCAGCCTGGCTGACCTCCATGTGGGAACCACGACGCAAGTCATTCAAAGGGTAAAGGCGTCTCTGAAGCGCTGCAGGGCCAGCTCGCCATCACCTGAAGCCCAGGCCTCCAGGCCAACGGTGCCGCTATAGCCGATCTCGACAAGCGCTCGAGCGATGGCCGGGTAATGAATCTCGCCAGTGCCGGGTTCGCAACGGCCGGGAACATCAGCCACCTGGACCTCGCCGATATACGGCGCGCAGCGTCGTACCAGCTCGACCAGGTTTCCCTCGCCGATCTGGGCGTGGTAGAGGTCGAGCATGATGCGCACCTCCGGACGATCCACACTGGCCACCAGCGCCAGCACGTCCTCGGCACGTGCGAAGGGCACCCTAGGGTGGTCGACGGCGGCATTCAGATTCTCGAGCACGAAGGTGACCCCATGCTGCTGCCCTAGATCGGCCAGACGCCTCAGGGTGTCCGCCGCCTGAATCCACATGGGCCCGGTCATCTCGGCTCCCGGCTTCACCGGAAGTCCCTGCCCATCCAGACCCGTGCCATGCAGGTTGAGCCGCGGAATCCCGAGCGACGTGGCCACGGCAATCGATTCCCGCGCCGTCTCAACCAGCCGTTCGGCGCCCTCCGGGTCGGCCAGGGTGCCGTCGATGTACCCGGTCATGGAGGAAAAGGTCGCACCGGTGTCTGCCAGGGCCCGGATGTCATGCTTCGTCCAGTCCCAGATCTCCACCTGGAAGCCCAGGGCATCGATCCGCCTGACCCGCTCGATGATCGGCAGGTCGCGGAAAACCATCTCGGCGCAGACCGCCAGGGTGAAGGGGGAAGACCCTGATCGTTGATTCATTGCCAGAACTCCGTGAAAGGGTTTCGTCATCCGCCTGCGCAAACCGGGCTCGGTCTTTCTCGCCCGCTGGTATGAGGCGCCACGTTTGCTTAAATCATTTGCCCGAGGCGCTCGATGTTTCCTTCCGAGACACGGCGCTTTCACGGCTGGCCTTCCTCTCCGTGTCGCTGCGCTGGAACTCGGCCAGCTCGGCGTCGAGACTCTCCAGCTCAGCGCCACCGGCCATCATGTTCAGCACCTCTTCACGGGTGATGTCTGCCTTGCGGAAGGTACCGAGACTCCCGCCACGCGACAGCAGGGTGAAGGCATCGGCCACTGGGTAGGCGTGATGGACGTTGTGAGTAATGAAGATAACTGCCAGGCCGTCGGCCTTCGCCTTGGCGATATAGCGCAGCACCACCGAAGCCTGCTTGACGCCTAGCGCCGAGGTGGGCTCATCCAGAATCAACACCTTGGCACCGAAATAGACCGCACGGGCGATGGCCACGCACTGGCGCTCGCCACCCGAAAGGGTGCCCACCGCCTGGCTGGGGTCGCGCACATCGATACCGATCTTGGCCATCTCTTCCTTGGCAACCCGATCGGCATACTTCCAGTCGATACGCTTGAAGGGGCCCCAGCCCACGGTGGGCTCACGACCCATGAAGAAGTTACGGGTAATGGACATCAGCGGTATCATCGCCAGATCCTGAAACACAGTGGCGATACCGGCGTCCAGTGCATAGGCAGGGGACTTGAAGTGGACGGGCTTGCCATCAAGGTACATCTCGCCTTGGGACGGACTATGCACACCCGACAGGGTCTTGATCAGGGTCGACTTGCCGGCACCGTTGTCACCCAGCAGGCACATGACCTCGCCGGAACACACTTTCATCGAGATGTCGCTAAGGGCGATGACGCTGCCGAAGTGCTTGCTGACGCTACGCATCTCGATCATGGGAGTACGTTCGCTCATATCACTTGGCCTCCATCGCCTTCTTGCGCATGAAATTGTTGAAGAGCACGGCAACCAGAAGCATTACGCCGAGGAAGACCTGGAACCAGTCAGTGTTGACGCCGGTATAGAAGATGCCCATCTGTACCATGCCGAAGATCAGGGCACCGAGCGCTGCACCGATAGCGGAGCCATAGCCCCCGGTGAGCAGTGCCCCCCCGATGACCACCGCAATAATCGCTTCCAGCTCCTTGAGCAGGCCGCGGATGGTGTCCGCCGAGCCGGTATCCATCACCTGGATGCAGGCAAAGATGGTTGCGGAGAAGGCAGTGAAGATGAACAGCGAGATCTTGACCCGGTGGACCGGGACGCCGGAGTTGCGGGCAGCATTCTTGTCGCCACCACTGGCGAAAATCCAGTTGCCGTAGGGGGTGCAGAGCAGAACCCAGGTCGCCACAGCCGTGAGGCCGAGCCACCAGACAATAGAGACCGGGATGCCAGTCACCACCGGATTACCGGCAAAGTTGGTGGCAATCCAACCCTGCGACGCCATCCAGGCGAACAGCCCCGTGGCCACCTCGCCGGAGAACAGGGCCGCGAACCAGTCACCAGGGACATGCTCATGTACGCCGCCAACCTGTGTACGCCCGGTCAGCAGGCGGCTGATTCCAATGGCCAGGCCGCGCAGGATGAACAGGAATCCCAGGGTGACGATAAAGGAGGGCAAGCCCGTCTTGTTAACCAGATTGCCATTGATCCAACCCACCAAGGCTGCACAGGAGAAGGCCAACAGGATGGCGGCCCACAGCGGCCAGCCGTACTCCACCGCCGGGATGGCGATCAGGATGCCGGCCAGGCCGATCATGGAACCAATGGAGAGGTCGAACTCGCCGCCGATCATCAGCAATGCCGCAGCGGTAGCAATGATGCCCAGCTGGGCGGCCACCTGGAGGACGTTGATGATACCCGCCGGCGAGAACATACCGGTGCCACTGGCGGCGACGATAAAGAAGGAGAGGACCAGCACAGCGCCGGCCAAGGCCCCAAGCTCTGGCCGGCTGAGGGCCTTCTTCCAAAGTGGTATCGCCTGCAAGCGCTCGTCCTGAGCCTCCGGTGCAGCAGCTGGGGTGGGTTCTTGATTAGGCTTCATAATGCGGCTCCAGGGCCCGGCGATGCCGGGCCATTGTTATAGGCAGACGATCAGCGGATGCCTTGTTTGCTCAACTCGATGACCTGGGCGGCATTGTCTTGGGTCACGAACCCAGGGCCCGTCGCCACATCTCCCGCCGGGAGCAGGCCATGGCGAGCGTACTGATCGAGGAACATCACCGGCAGATAGCCCTGCAGGTACTGTTGCTGGTCGATGGCGAAGTCCAACTCCCCCGCCTCGACGGCCTGCAAAATGCTCGGGGAGAGGTCGAAGGTGCCGATAGTGAACATGTCGAGAGCACCCTGATCGCGAATGGCCCGCACCACCGGATCGGCAGACAACGCGCCCAGGGCAAGGACGCCTCGAACATCGCTGTTCTGGTTCAGATAAGCGATGAGGGCGCTACGGATGCCCGTCGGATCATATGTCGTTGCCAGCTGACTGGCGTTGCCGTCGAAGCCATCGACGAAGCCATCACAGCGCTGGTCGAGCCCCTGGTTGCCCTGCTCGTGGTTAATGCATACCCCCTTCTCGACACCCATCTCCTGCATACGCTCAGCGGCGAGCCTCCCTGCTTCGTATTCACTTTGGCCGATATGCAGGCGGGCCCCGTAATTACCGGAAACATCCCCACCGGAGTTGATGGTGATGACCGGGATGCCATTGTCGGTCGCACGTTGCACAACGCTGCCCAGGGCATCTTCATCGGTAAAAGAGAGGATCAGCCCATCGGGGCTGGACGCGATGGCCGCATCCACCAACTGCTGCATGCGAGCCATGTCGAAGGTGGAGGGAGCACGATACTCCAGGCGCGCCCCCACCTGCTCTGCGGCCTCATCGGCGCCATTCTTGACCACTGACCAGAAAGGGTCGGAGGGAACGCCGTGGGTCACCATAATGAAGCGGTTGGGCTCTTGAGCCTGGGCGGATCCGGCCATCATGGCGGCGGCGGCCGTGGAAGCGAGTAGCCATTGAGATAGACGAGCCATGGCGATGTCCTCTTTGGTTGTCATTGTGTGGTGCTGATTGCATGAAGCGCAGCGACGAATGAAATATAGATTCCATACACCCTAAAAATCAAACCGTATGTTCTATACTTTGGTATTGATGGAATTTTTATTCCAAACGGACTAGACTGCCTCCACGTACTCGATCCAGAGTCAACGCCAAGCATGGCGATGACAGGGAAGAACGACAGATGAACACGACGCCCCAGGACTTCAACGAGCTTGAAAGGCTCATCGCGGCGGAGTACCCGTCACTGAGTCGACGTCTGCAGCAGACCGCCAGGTTCATGCTCGATCACCCTCAGGAGGTCGCCTTCGCCACCGTGGCCAAGCTGGCCGAGCAGGCCGGGGTGACACCCTCTACCCTGATCCGCTTTGCCAACAGCTTCGGCTTCAAGGGCTTCTCGGAGATGCAGCAGCTGTTCCGCTCTCGGCTGGTGGACGAGCTGCCCAACTACACCGAACGGATTCGCGCCGTGCGTAGCGCCACCGGCGAAACCCCCGACAGCACTCAGCTGCTGTGGGAGTTCGCCGATGCCAATCGTGAGGTACTCGAGCAGCTGCCGGGCCGCATCGACCCGCGCCATCTGGAGCAGGCACTGGATATCTTCGAGCGGTCCCAGGCAGTGCACGTGATGGGCGCCCGGCGCAGTTTCGTGGTGGCAAGCTACATGACCTATGCGCTGCACCACATCGACAAACGCGCCTTCCTGGTCAACGGCCTGGGGGGGATGTATGGCGAGCAAGTGCGGGCTATCAGCGACGACGATGCGCTGTTGGTTGTCAGTTTCTCCCCCTATGCCGAGGAGAGTCGCCAGGTGGCTGAGGCCGCCAGGCAGCGCGAGCTACCCCTGGTGGTGATCACTGACTCCAGCCTGAGCCCGCTCGCCCGGCTGGCCGATGTGGTGCTCGTCGTTCATGAAGCCGAAGTCAAAAGCTTCCGAGGGCTTACCGCCTCGCTGTGCCTTGCCCAGACCCTGGCCATTGCACTGGGCGTGCGCCAGGACAAGGCAAAAGACCGCAAGGCGCAAGATCCGGATACGGAGCACGGCTGACGCCTTCACCAACAACAAACAAGAGGAGTTCACATGAAAATCGCCCTAATCGGCGCCGGACGCATCGGCCAGGTGCATGCCCAGGCCATCGCCAGCCACCCTGAAGCGAGCTTGGCCGCCATCACCGACTACCACGCTTCGGCCGCCGAAGCACTGGCCACCCAATATGGCAGCCAGGCCCTGAGTGCCGAGGCCATCTTCGCGGATGACACCATAGACGCCGTACTGATCGCCTCCAGCACCCCGACGCACGCCGACTACCTGGAACAAGCCGCTCGAGCAGGCAAAGCGATCCTTTGCGAGAAGCCCATCGCCCTGGACCTGGCGCGCACCCGCGACGCCCTCCAGGTGCTGGCTGCCCACCCGGTGACCTGTGCACTGGGTTTCAACCGCCGCCACGACCCCCAGTTCGCCGCCCTAAAACAGGCTCTGGTGGAAGGCCGCATCGGCGATCTCGAGACGTTGACCATCATCAGCCGTGACCCGACACCGCCCCCGGCGGAGTATGTCGGCGCATCCGGAGGCCTGTTCCGCGACATGACGATCCACGACTTCGATATGGCCCGCTGGCTGCTTGACGAGCCGATCACCCATGTCCAGGCCGCAGGCAGCTGCCTGATCGATCCCGCCATCGGCAAGGCCGGCGACGTGGACACCGCTATGGTGATCCTCACTACCGCCAGCGGCCGGCTTTGCCATATCGGCAACTCCCGCCGGGCCTGCTACGGCTACGATCAGCGCATCGAGGCCTTCGGCAGCAAGGGCATGCTGCAGGCCCAGAACGAGAGCGAGACTCGCCTGCGCTTCACCGGCGAGCCGGGCCAGGTGGAGGAAAAGCCCAAGTGGTTCTTCCTGGAACGCTACGCTGAGGCCTATAGCCGAGAGATAGGTGACTTCGTCGAGGCCTGGCAGGCACAGCGAGCTCCGTTGGCGGGCGCCAGTGACGGCCTGGAGGCTCTTCGCCTGGCCGAGGCCGCCGAGCGCTCGCTTAAGGAAGGCCGCCGCATCTCCCTTGACCACATTCACTGAACGCCACAGGAGACCCCATGACCTCACTACTGGTTCGACCCCACGAACCCGATGCCCAAGGCAAGGTACTGGAAGTCACCCCCGAGTCCGCAGGCTGGGAGCATGTCGGCTTCCGCGTCCATAAGCTGGCGAAGGGACAGCGCCTCGAGGACAACACCGAGGGTCGCGAGCACTGCCTGGTACTGCTCACCGGTCGCGCCACCGTGACCAGCGGCGCTCACCGCTGGGAAGACATCGGTGAGCGCCAGGACATCTTCGAGAAGATCCCGCCCTATGCCGTCTATCTGCCGAATGGCGTGACCTACAGCGTCGAGGCCACTACCGACATGGAACTGGCGGTGTGCAGCGCTCCCGGCCACGGCAATCATGCGCCACGCCTGATCACCCCGGACCAGGTCAAGCGCAGCACCCGCGGCAGTGGCACCAATACCCGCCACATCCAGGACATCCTCCCGGAGACCGAGCCGGCGGACAGCCTCTTGGTGGTGGAGGTCTACACTCCGGCCGGCAACTGGTCCAGCTACCCGCCTCACAAGCACGACGTGGACAACCTGCCCGAGGAGTCGATCCTCGAGGAGACCTACTACCACCGCATGAACCCTTCCCAGGGTTTCGCCTTCCAGCGGGTCTACACCGATGACCGTTCCCTGGACGAGACCATGGCGGTGGAGAACGGCTGCTGCGTGATGGTACCCCGCGGCTACCATCCAGTGGGTGCCGCCCACGGCTACGACCTCTACTACCTCAATGTGATGGCCGGCCCCAAGCGTGCCTGGAAGTTTCAGAACGACCCGGCCCACGAATGGATCGCCAAGCAGTGAGCGGGTGACACCCGCAACGTCAGCCTCAGTCTCTCCGACCTGACGTCTCTTCGCCCCGCTTCGGCGGGGTTTTTTCCGTCAACCCACCGCGTTTACTGATCTTGCCCGGCAGCAGTGGACACCCCGTTCAGGTATTGCACTTAACGAGGTGACCCTCAGCAAAGCCAGGCGGGGGATGCTGGCCAGGCTTCTATCCGGGTTGGCTTGGAGAGCGGGCGTGTTCGGGCTGCATAGACAGCCGTTGGCGCCGTGCACGCCAGTTCCTGCAGATCGATAAGGAGGCCAGAAGGAGGCCAGATAGTAGCTCGACTGAACAACAGGCGCGCCCCACCCTGGCCGAGCGGATTGCCGTCTGCGACGTGAGGACGTGGGACGTGGGACGTGGGACGTGGGACGTGGGACGTGGGACGTGGGACGTGAGGATAATCAGTGGCTATGGGGGGACTGGATGAAACGCTCCCCAGTGCAAAATCATTTGGGGGACCAGTTGGGGGACTGCCATTTTCCAGGCAAAGAAAAAGCCGCTGAAATCAGCGGCTTCTTCGATATTCGTGGCGGAGGGGGAGTCCCCGGTGTTAGCGTCTTATTCCATCGCGGAACGTAGCGGAAAGCCAAGTAACATCAATACCTTGCTGGCATCTACCGTCTAGCGTCGTCTTACGAGATCGTCTAAGATAGTAAAATTTTAGGCGGGTAAGAAGGCGGGTATATCATGCCACGAGTAGCGAAGGAACTCAC
The DNA here is from genome assembly GCF_014193375.1 of Halomonas campaniensis. Taxonomy (GTDB): domain Bacteria; phylum Pseudomonadota; class Gammaproteobacteria; order Pseudomonadales; family Halomonadaceae; genus Halomonas; species Halomonas campaniensis. The sequence goes on along the minus strand of NZ_JACHZF010000017.1, from coordinate 728 downwards.
AGACCTTGCGGTGAAGCGACTGGGGCCGAAGCCCGGCCAGCGCCTCCCCGTGAGCTATCCGGTCGGGGGCGTCTCCGGCCTCAGTCTCCAAGTCACCCCGGCGGGCGGCAAGTCATGGCTGCTGCGATACACCGTCCCAGGGCCACCTGGAAGCAAGCAGAAGCGCCGTGAGGTCGGCTTGGGCGGGTATCCGACGGTGACGCTGAAGCTGGCCCGAGAGAAGGCCCGAGAGATACGCGACCAACTTACCCAAGGCATCGATCCGGTTGAACACCGCAAGGCCCAGCGAAGCGCCCTGGCCGCTGAGCAGGCCCGATCAATCACCTTCGAGGAAGCCGCCACCCAGTACATCGCGGCGAAAGAAAGCGAGTGGAAGAACGCAAAGCATCGCCAGCAGTGGGAGAACACGCTCAAGACATACGCTTCCCCCAAGCTGGGAGAAGTCCGCCTCAGCGACATCGACACGCCGCACATTTTGGCCGTCCTCGAACCGATCTGGACCACCAAGACCGAAACCGCGACCCGGGTGCGTCAGCGGATGGAGGTCATTCTGGATTGGGCGACCGCAAGGAAGTACCGCGAGGGAGAGAACCCGGCCCGCTGGAAAGGCCACCTTGATACGATGTTGGCGAAGCTGTCAATGGCCATCAGAACTGACCCACCAGCGGTCAACAAAATTGACCCACCCGTGATCGTCAGCTGAGCGTCTTCTGCTTCAGCCGGTAGCT
>NZ_JACHZF010000016.1 GCF_014193375.1 Halomonas campaniensis | reverse complement strand
AGAGCTACCGGCTGAAGCAGAAGACGCTCAGCTGACGATCACGGGTGGGTCAATTTTGTTGACCGCTGGTGGGTCAGTTCTGATGGCCATTGACAGCGTGATCGAGGCGGCGTTCGCGGTGCCGCCGGACCGGTGCAATATAAGCGTTTCAAGGTGGCGGGAAAACGGGCGGATTCCACGCTTTATCGCGTTCCCAGCCCGCTCACCCGCATCACGCGCCGCTCCACCGCGTCCAGCAGCTGGCCGCGCCCGGTCTCGACCAGGGTGAGCCAGTGGCGGGCGCGGGTGATGCCGGTATAGACCAGCTCCCGGGTGAGGATCGGGTTGGGGGCGTCGGGGAGCAGCAGGGCGGTGTGGGTGAACTCCGAGCCCTGGGACTTGTGCACCGTCATGGCGAAGACCGTCTCCACCGCCTGCAGGCGGCTGGGCAGCACCCACTTGATGCGCCCGCTGCCGTCCCCGGCGGGGAAGGCCACGCGCAGCGCCGGGCCCCGCTGAGCGGCGCCCCCGCCCGAGGGCTGCGGCAGCGCCAGGGTGATGCCGATATCGCCGTTCATCAGCCCCAGGCCGTAGTCGTTGCTCGTCACCAGCACCGGGCGGCCGGGATACCAGAGCCGGCGGCCGTCGCCGCTGTCGATCAGGCCCTCCTTTTCCAGCGCGGCGCGGATGCGCTCGTTCAGCCCCTCCACGCCCCAGGGGCCGCGGCGAAGGGCGCAGAGCAGCTGGAACTGGCCGTGGGCGGCCAGCACCGCCCGGGCCCAGTCGTCCAGGGCCTCGCGGTCGATCTCGCCATCCGGGCTCGCTTCTGGCACTGCGCGTTTCATGACCTCCAGATAGTGGCGATAGCCCACCGGGGGCGGCAGCGTCCTGCCGTTCACCACGCGGTCCTCGCCGGCGCTCTTTCCTCGATCAGGGAAGCCCGCGGCGTGGCCCGAGACCACCAGCCGTTCCAGGCCGCGGTCGCCGTCCGTTTCCAGCTTGAGGTGGGAAAGGTCGGCGTAGCCGTGACCGAGCACGTCGCGGATGGCGGCGCGCTTCTCGCGTCCCACCGCGTCGCGATTGACGGCACCGGCCAGCCGGCCGATGCCGCTGGCCGCATCGAAGCGGTGGCTGACCCGCAGCATGGCGATGGCCTGGTCCAGCGGGGCGCCCACGGGGTCGATCATCTCGGCGGGCAGCGCCTGGCCGGTGGCCTTGCTGAGCCAGTCGGCGGTCTCGGGCGTGTAGTGGCCGCCCTCGGCCCGGGCGCAGAGGTCGCCCAGCACCGAGCCGGCCTCCACCGAGGCGAGCTGGTCCTTGTCGCCCAGCAGCACCAGGCGGGCGCGGGGCGGCAGGGCGTCGAGCAGGGCGGCCATCATCTCCACGTCGACCATGGAGGCCTCGTCCACCACCAGCACGTCCAGCGGCAGCGGGTGGCGGGCGTTATGGCGGAAGTGGCGGGTGTCGGGGCGCGAGCCCAGCAGGCGGTGGAGGGTGTTGACCTCCGTAGGGATAGCGCGGCGGAGGTGGTCTACCGCTTTTTCGCCCAATAAATTGGGCTCCCACAGGTCTGAAAGACCGTCGAGACTTAACCCAGCCACCTGCCCGGCGATGGATTCGTTGAGGCGCGCGGCGGCCTTGCCGGTGGGGGCGGCGAGGCGGATGCGCAGCGCGCGGCGGCCTTCGCCCAGCGCCAGGGTCTGCAGCAGGGCGAGCAGCTTGACCACGGTGGTGGTCTTGCCGGTGCCGGGGCCGCCGGTGATCACCGCGAAGGGCGAGCGGGCGGCCAGGGCGCAGGCGGCCTTCTGCCAGTCCAGGGTGGTGCTGGGGGGGAAGAGAGCAGAGAGGGCGGCGGCCAGGGTGGTGGGGTCAGAGGTGTGGGCAGAGCTGTGGGTGGCTTCCACCGGGCGCCTGTCGGCGCCAGTCGCGCAACAAGTTGCCCTCCTACCAGGCAAACCTTCCAACCTGGTGGCGATATGCTGCTGGATCGAGCGCTCGTGGTGCCAGTAGCGGCGCAGGTAGAGACGGGTGGCGTCGAGCACCAGCGGGGTGCTGCCGGGGCCGTGGCCGACGATCAGCGGGTGAGTGAGTGCTTCCTGCCAGTCGGCGAGGGTGAGCTCACCGAGCAGGGCGCTGGGCAGCGGCGGCGGGTCCTCCAGGCTGTCGCCCTCCGGGGGCAGCGAGAGCGCGAGGTCGGGCTCGGCCAGGGTGCGTTGCAGGTCCAGGCAGACATGGCCGCGGCCGAGCTGGTGGCTGGCCAGGGCCGCGGCCAGCAGCAGCGGGGTGGGGGCGTCGGGCACCTCGCGGCCCAGGAAGGCGGCGAAGGCGCGGTCCAGGGCGCGCAGCCAGCCGCGGGCTACCCAGCGGTCGAGCAGGGCGAAGAGCGCCCGGGTATCCCGCAGGGCCTCGGCGGCGGCGGCCTCGTTGGGGGTGGTCTCGGCGGTGGGTGAGGGGTCACTCATGCTGTTGTCTCCAGCGCTCATGGCTGCTCCTCCGGGGTAGTAGCGGCCTCGGCGTCGCGGAACAGGGCGTCCAGCGCCTCGATCAGTTCGCGGGGCGGGCGCTCGCGGTGCACGCCGCGGGAGGGGGCGTGCTGGCCGCGCAGGAAGACGTAGAGCGCCCCGCCCAGGTGGCGGTCGATGTCGTAGCCGGGCAACCGCGCCTTCAGCAGGCGGTGCAGGGCCAGCAGGTAGAGGCAGTACTGCAGGTCGTAGCGCTTCTCGCGCACCGCCTTCGCCATGGCCGCCTCGCTGTAGGCCTCGTCGTCGCGGCCCAGGTGGTTGGACTTCCAGTCCAGTACGTAGAAGCGTCCCTCGTGCTCCACCACCAGGTCGATGAAGCCCTTGAGCATGCCGTTGAGCCGGTCGCGCTCGAGCGCCGGGCGTGAAGTGCCACCCAGTGTGTGAGCGCTCACGAGGGCGTCCAGGCGGGTGGTGTCGACCCGGTGGGCAGAAAACCAGAACTCCAGCTCCACCTGGTAGTGAGCGCTCTCCAACCGCTCCAGGCGCAGCGGAGACACCGGCCCCTCGGGGGCGTTCGGCACCGGCAGCTCGCAGGCCAGCAGCCCGCGCAGCCAGGCCTGCAGCGCCGGGATGCGCTCACGCCAGCCGCGCAGGTTGGCGCGCCGTGCCAGGGTGTCGTTCAGGCGCTCGGGCTCGGCGGCCAGCCGGGCGAAGCCCTCGGCCCCGGCCCACTCCAGCAGGCCGTGCAGGAAGGTGCCCGCTGCCGGGCCGCGGGGGAAGCGGTGAAGCGAGGCATCACTCACCGGCAGCGGCACGCTGGCCGGGTCGCTGGGCTCGTCGCGCATCTCCCGGGCGGTGGCTTCCAGAGCCGTCTCGGGTTCTTCCTCCCCACCGCCGATTCTCTCGCCACCGATGCTTTCACCCCCCAGCCGCAGCGCCGAGTAGCTGGCGATCCACCAGTGCTCCCGGGCGCGGCGGGCCGGGGTCAGCGCCTCGCGCAGGGCCTCGCCGTTCGCCTCCATGGGCACCATGAGGTCGCTGGGTTCCGGCGCCGGCTCGACCCGGAGCTCCGTCTCCGCCATGCCCTGGGCGAGGGGGAAGAGGGCCTCGAGCAGGCCGTCCGTCGAGGGCGACGAGAGCGGTGCCCCGGCGGTGAGCACCTGGCCGATGGCGCTGCGCTCGAACCCCTTGAGCGGGGCGATGCCCAGCCAGGTGGCGTGGCGGGCGCGGGTCAGGGCCACGTAGAGCTTGCGCAGGTCCTCGCCCAGGCGCTCGTCGTCGGCGCGGGCCAGCACGGTCTCATCGGGCTCCAGCGAGAGGTGGCGGCGGCCCGCCTCGTCGTGCCAGGTGAGCGGCAGGTCGGTGGCCTTCTTCTCGCGGAAGGCGCAGATGAAGGGCAGGAAGACCAGCGGGTACTCCAGCCCCTTGGACTTGTGGATGGTGATCACCTGCACCAGGTCGGCATCGCTCTCCAGGCGCAGGCGGTGCGTATCGGCCTGCTGGGGCGGATGGGCGCTGGCCTCGCTCAGGTGGCGCAGCAGGGCGTGCTCGCCGTCGAGCTCGGCGCTGGCCTCTTGTAGTAATTCGCCGAGATGCAAGAGATCGGTGAGATGTCGCTCGCCACTCGCGCTCCTGAGCAGCCGGGTGGGCACGGCGAAGTCGGCCAGCAGCCGGTGCAGCATGGGCAGCACACCCTGGCGCTGCCACTGCCGGTGGTAGCCGCGGAACTGCAGCACGCGCGCCTCCCAGGCCAGCTCGTCGTGCTGCAGGGCGTCGAGGTCGTGATTGCCCATGCCCAGGCTCGGCATGGCCAGGGCGGCGTGCAGGCGCCGCTCGCTGTCGGGCTCGGCGCAGGCGGCCAGCCACACCTCCAGTTCCAGGGCCGCCGGGGTCTCGAAGACCCCCTCCTTGTCGGAGAGGTAGACGCTCTTGATGCCGCGCTCGAGCAGCGCGCCGCGGATCGCCTTCGCCTCGTTGCCGTTGTTGACCAGCACGGCGAGATCCGACGGCTTGAGGGGCCTGAAGGGCTCGTCCGGTCCGCCGAAGCCGGTGCGCCCGGCCTGGCCCTCGCGCAGGAGAGTGGCCATCTCGGTGGCGCAGCGCGCGGCCATCTCCTTGAAGTAGGCGCCCTTGGTCATTCCGTCGCTGGACCCCTCGACCGCGTCGCTCGTTAAATGCCAGAGCGTCATGGCCGGCAGCGGCGCGCCGTCGCGGGTGAGGGCGTCCTTTCTCCCTTTCGCCGCCACAGGCAAGAAAGGCACCGGATTATCGAGCACTTGGCTCACTGGCTGCGCGAGCGAATCACTGCGTTGCGCGGTGCTCGTAAGCTCGCCTAACCCCGCGTTATGTCTCGCTTCCTGTGCGCCGTGCGCCTTGTGCTTCATCTCGCTCGCCGACTGATCCAAGCGCTCTGTTCCCTCTCGTTTTTGTCGGAACAGGAAGGCGCCGCGGCCGGCGGGGTGGGCCTCGGCGAAGCGGAACACCCGGTTGACCGCCTCCACCATGGCGGTGGAGGAGCGGAAGTTGGTGCCGAGCGTGACGTGGCGCCCGGCGGTGTCGCGCCGCGCCTGCAGGTAGGTGTGGATATCCGCGCCGCGGAAGGCGTAGATCGCCTGCTTGGGGTCGCCGATCAGCAGGACGGCACCGGGGTTGTCGGGGTCGGGGGCCTCGGCCAGGCGGTAGACGTGGTCGAAGAGCCGGTACTGCACCGGGTCGGTGTCCTGGAACTCGTCCACCAGGGCCACCGGGAACTGGCGGCGCACGTGCTCGGCCAGCGCCCCGCCGGCGGGGCCGGCGAAGGCGCGGTCGAGGCGCTCGAGCAGGTCGTCGGGGCCGAGCTCGGCGCGGCGCTGCTGCACGCGCTCGCGCCGTTCGCTCATCCAGCGCACGGCGTGAGCCAGCAGGTCGGCGTGGGCGCTGGGCAGGGCCTCGAGTTGGCTCGGCAGCTCGGCCAGGGCGTGCAGGGCGGGGTGGTCCAGCGGCTCGCCCGTCTTCCAGATCTCTGCCATGCCCTCGGGCGTCAGGCGCTTCCAGGCGGCGTCGGTGAGCGCGGGGGTGGCGAGCTCGGGGTCAAGGGCCCAGTCGCGCAGCTTCGCCAGCCAGTCGATGCGGCTTCTGCTGTTGAGCTTGCGCTGGTCGAAGGCCTTGGCGGCGGCGGCGCTCTCCAGTTGTTCGGTGAGCTCATCCAGCCAGGCGGGCCAGGGCGCCTTGAGCTCGGCGAGCACCCGGGTGCGTTCGGCCTGCAGGGTGGCCAGGGCCCCGGCGGGGGGCGGGGCGTCGGGCAGCAGCTCGGCGTCGCCCTGCAGGCGGCGGACGTCCTCAGCCAGGGCGTCGGGGGTCTCCCAGTAGCGGGTGACCACCGCCAGGGCCTCGGCGTCCAGGGCGTAGTAGAAGCTGCGCCAGTAGTCCCGGGCCACCTCCAGCTCCAGCTCCGACTGGTCGAGGTTCATCTCGAGCGAGAAGAGGCTGCCGCTCTCGAAGGCGTGCTCGCGCAGCATGCGGTGGCACCAGGAGTGGATGGTGGAGACCGCGGCCTCGTCCATCCACTCGGCGGCGAGCTGCAGGCGTCGGGCGCAGGCCGGCCAGCGCTCGCGGGGGTAGCTGTCGCGGAGGGCCAGCAGCGGGTCGCCGCCCGGCGGATCGCCGCCCGACTTGTCCACTGCCTCTGAGTTATCCACTGGTGGTTCGGCGAAGAGGTCTCCCGTGAGTCCATCGCCTGAGCTGGTAGAGTCGGGGGCAGGCCGAAGAGGAGGTCCTACGCCAGGGATGGCGTCGGTAGCGCCCAGGGAAGGGTTCACAGCGCCTCCTCGACGGTCCGGCGCTCCGGGGCCTGCCGCCGACGATCCGTCTCCATTCTTTGATGCCAGAAACGCCTCGGCGGCCTCCACCAGCCGGGCGCGGATGCGGTCGCGCAGCTCCCGGGTGGCGGCGTTGGTGAAGGTCACCACCAGGATCTCCGGCGGGGTGAGGGCGCGGGGGAAGCTCTCGGCGTCGGTCTCGTCCCGGGGGCCCAGCACCAGGCGCACGTAGAGCAGGGCGATGGTGAAGGTCTTGCCGGTGCCGGCGCTGGCCTCGATCAGCCGGCTGCCGGTGAGCGGCAGGCGGATCGGGTCCAGGGTAGGGGGCGTTGTCTGGTCCTGTGCGCTCATGCCTGGCCTCCCTTGCCCTTGCCGTGCTTCTCCTTCGGCTTCTTCACCGCGCGTAGCAGCGGGGCGTAGAGCCGCTCGGCGAGCTCGGCGAAGCCGCCACCCTCCGGCGAGTGGACCAGGTCATCGAGCTCCGGCCACTGGCGCAGCAGGTAGGGGTCGCGGCCGCGCTCGCCGTGGTCGTTGTTGAAGCCGCTGCCGTAGAAGACGGTGCTGGCGGCCTTCCAGGCCTTGTCGTCCTCTTCGCTTGCCGTGCCGGCGAGGCAGCGGGCCATGGCAGCGGGGCTTCCGCCCTTCTCCAGCCAGGCGAAGGCGGTGTCCCGGGCCAGGGGCAGGGGAGTGGCCATGCCGTGCTGCCAGGCCGCGGCGATATCGGCCAGCCGCGCGCGGGCCTCCTCGGCGGGCAGCGGGGCCAGGGTGCCGCCGCCGGCGCGGGAGAGCAGCCGGGTGGTCATGGGGCCCTCCAGCTGGCCGGCCAGGTGGGCCACCCAGGGGCCGAGCCAGTGCTTCCAGTGGTATTTCCCCTTGTTGACCAGGCTGCTGGTGGTCAGCAGCACCCGGCAGCGCTCCATGGCGTCGTTGACGCGCAGCTCGCCCAGCCAGTCCTCCAGGGCCAGGCCGCCGCCAGGTATCTCCTCCCCCCCTTCGCCCAGCGCCTCGCGAAGGTCCAGCGAGACGGTGAGAGGCTCCTCCATGGCGTGGGGCCACTCGTCGAGCACCCGGCGGTAGTCGGCGAAGAGGCTCTCCATGGGCTCGATGAGGGAGTCGCGCATGCGCTCGGCGAAGCCGCCCATGGCCAGGCGACCCTGGCGCTCGAGGCGCTCCAGGGTGGCCAGCATGGCGGGCTCATGGGGCTCGCCGGCCTCCACCGCTTCGCGGCTCGCCTCGATCAGCGCATGCTGCAGCTGCCAATGGTCGAGGCCATCCAGGGTGAAGGGCTCGTGGTCGAGCCGCTCCATGGCCTCCGTTTCCAGATGGACCTTGAGCCGGGTGGTGGTGAAGGCCTGCACCGGGGCCTTGAGGAAGGCGCCCAGCTGGGCCAGGGTCAGCGGGCTCTCCTGCCGGAAGGGGGCCATCGGTGGCTCCGCCGCCGGGTCCGGCGCGGGCTCGGCCTCGGGGCGGTGCAGCTCGCGCCACTCGTGGGCATAGGTGGCCAGGTGGGATCCTTCGCGGAAGTAGTCGACGCTGAACGGCTGCAGCGGGTGCTCGGTGGTCAGCGCCGCGAGCAGCGCCTTGCCGCCGTCGTCTTCCTCGTGATCGGCAAGCCGCCAGCCCCGGGCCAGGTGGTCGCGCAGCTGGCCGAGCAGCACCGAGGGGGGCTGCTCGCTATTGTCGACGATGCTGCGGCCCACCCAGCTGATGCTCAGCCGGTCGCGGGCCGAGAGCAGCGCCTCCAGGAAGAGGTAGCGGTCGTCCTCCCGGCGGGAGCGGTCGCCGGGGCGGTAGTCCTGGGCCATCAGGTCGATGTCCAGGGGGCGCTGGACACGCGGGTAGTCGGCATCGTTCATGCCCAGCAGGCAGACATGGCGGAAGGGGATGGCGCGCATCGGCATCAGGGTGGCGATGTTCACCGCCCCGGCCAGGAAGCGCTGGGAGAGGCTCGCCTCGTCCACCTGGGCGAGCCAGTGCTCGCGCACCACCGAGAGCGGCAGGGGCTCGCTGAGCCCGGCCTCCTCGGCGCTCTCCTGCCAGGCGTCCAGCGCCTGCTCGAGCCGGGTCAGCGCCATCAGGTCCTGGTCGGAGTCGGCCAGGAAGCAGGCCGCCAGCAGCTCGCGCAGGCGCTCCCCCCAGGTGGCCACGTCGCAGGGCTCGGCGAGGGTCTGCCACTGGGCCTCCAGGGTGTCGATCAGGCTGACCAGGGGGCCGGCCAGCGCCGCCTCCAGCCCGCCGATGTCGTCATAGGGCTCCACCCCCTGCCAGGGGCCGTCGGCAGCGTTGCCCACCGCATAGCCCAGCAGCAGCCGGCGCAGGCCGAAGGCCCAGGTGTTGGCGGCCATGCCGCCCGGCAGGTCGAGGCTCTGGCGCTGGCGGGCGTCGAGCCCCCAGCGGATGCCGGCGCCCTCGATCCAGCGGCGCAGGGTGGGCAGGCCGCTCTCCGGGACGGCGAAGCGTGCGCGCACCGCCGGCACCTCCAGCAGGTCGAGCAGGTCGCTCACCGAGAGGCGCAGTTCCGGCAGGCGCAGCAGCGACTCCAGCGCGATCAGCAGCGGCAGGCGGTGGCGGCTGGCCTGGTCGGAGAGGGTGAAGGGGATATGGCGTGGGTCGTCGGCGTCGAGGCGGCCGAACACCGCCTGCACCGCGGCGGCATACTGGTCCACGTCGGGCACCATCACCAGGATGTCCCGGGGCCTCAGGGTCGGGTCCTCGCTGAAGGCGGCCAGCAGCTGGTCGTGGAGGATCTCCACCTCGCGCAGGGCGCTGTGGGCGACCTGGAAGCGCAGCGAGCGGTCGCGGGTCGGGTCCACCGCGGGCCAGGTGGCGCGGCTCTCGGCCAGCGGACGCAGCTCGAGGATATCGTCCTGCAGCTGGCGCAGCAGGCTGGGCGTGGCGTTTTTCTCTTCAGGGCCTTTCTCTTCAGGGCCATCCGCGCCGTCCAGCGGCGAGTCGAAGAGGTCGATGCGCAGCGCCTCGCCTTCGAAGAGGCCGCGGTAGGCCTGCTGCTCGTCGAACTCGTCCAGCAGGCGCAGGTAGTCGCGGCCCTGCTTGCCCCAGGCGGCCAGCAGCGGCTGGGCGTGGAGGTGCAGCTCGGTCTCGGCGAGGTCCGCCGGCATGCCGGGGCGGCGCCGCTGGCGCTTTCTTTCTGCTCGAAGGAGGTCCTTGTGCTCGATGATGTCCGCCCAGTAGTGGCGGCAGGGGTTGTGCACGCAGAGCAGCACCTGGCTGACCCGCGCCATGGCGGCCAGCGCCTCCAGGGTCTGGGCCGGCAGCGAGGAGATGCCGAAGACGATCACCCGGCGCGGCAGCCCGGGCGGGCGGCTCGTGGCATCGAGCTCCCGGCACGCCTCGAGGAACCGCTCGTGCACCGCCGCGCGGCTGGAGGCCAGCCCCGCGTCGCCGTGGGCCCGGGCGATGTCGTCGCGCAGCGCCCGCCACAGCTCGGCTTGCCAGCGCTGCTCCTCGGCCAGCGGCCGGGCCTCGCCCCGGGCGGTGATCAGCACGTCCTCGCCCGCCGCCCAGGCGGTGAGCCAGTCGGCGCGGTAGACCTGGTACTGGTCGAAGAGGTCGGCCAGGCGCTCGGCCAGCTGGTGGCGCTTGCGCAGGTCGTCGTCACCTTCCAGGAAGCGTGCCAGGGGGGCGAACACGGGGGCGTCGAGCAGGGCGGGCAGCAGGCGCATCAGCCGCCACACCAGCCGCGGCTTGTCGAAGGGGGAGACCGGCGGCACCTGCTCCTCCCCCAGCACGCTGCGGTAGGCCTGCCACAGGAACCTCGCCGGCAGGGTGACGTCGAGCGCCGCGGCGATCCCGGCGCCGCCCCGGGATTCGTCGGCGGCCAGGGCCAGCTTCAGCCACTGGCTGATGCCGTTGCTCTGCACCAGGATCGTCTCGTTCTCCAGCGGCCCCAGCGGATGGCGGCGCATCCACTCCACCGCCAGGCCGCGCAGGGCCTCCAGGCGGTTGCCGTGGATTACCATGAAGCCGGGCTGCAGGGCGGAATCGTCGAGGGCGGGCATGGCGCGGTTCCTTCGCATGGTCCATCTGCTGGCCATGGTGCCATAAATGCCCGGGCGGTTATGCAGTTCTAGGCGTGCGGTGAGTTACCCAGCAAAGCGCGTGTCGGTGGCCTATCGCGGGCCGGGGGCATGGAGGCGTCGCCAGTGCTGCGGGGCCATGCCCAGGGAACGGTGGAAATGCCGGGTGAAATGCGACTGGTCGCAGAAGCCGCACTCCTGTGCGATCCGCGACAGCGGCTCGTCGCCTGCGAGCATCCGCTCGCAGGCCCGTGCCAGGCGGCGACGGGTGACATGGGCCAGGGGCGGGATGCCGAAGGTCCGCTTGAAGGCGTGGGCGAAGTGGCCAAGGCTGAGCCGGGTCACGGCCGCCAGGTCGCGGACGTGGATCGTCTCGTCCAGGTGTGCGTCGATGTGGGCCTCGAGGCGTCGAATCTGCCAATCGGCGAGTCGGCCAGGGGGCGCGGGAGTGTTCACCGGGACGGGTGGCGCCGAGTCGGCAAGGCCTGACAGCACCTCCACTGCGGCGTGCAGGGCCTGCTGGACACGCTGATGGTCCCCGCCGGGGGACAGGATCACGACGATGGGGCTGTCGGCCAGATCGCCGAGCAACTTCGCGAACTCGTCGGGCTGGAAGGCCTGGCGGTCAAGCAGGATGACATCCGGCTGCCGAGCAGGGCCGCGAGCCGAGGCCCGTCGAGCATCGCTGGTACCGTCGACGCCAGGCAGTCTCGGCCGGTCTTCGACGATCATGCTGCCTCTCCGCATGGCCTGTCGGCTTCCCGACACTGGATTAACTATAGTGCTGCCGGCACGAGGCGTAGCCATTTCCTGTGGCGTTCCCTTGAAAGAAGGGAGAGGCGGGCGCAAGAAACACCCGCCCCCGTACCTGCTGCCGATGGATCAGATCGACCGGTGCCGATACTCCTGTCTCGTCAGGTAGCCGTCCTGGTTCCGGTCCAGCTCCCAGAAGGGCTCCGGCAGGCTCCGTCTGGTGGCTTCTTCGGCCGAGATCCTGCCATCGCCGTTCGTATCCAGCCGAGCGAAATGGTCGCGACCCTGGGGTGCCATGGATTCGGCGCGAGTCGGTTCCATGCGATGCTGCGGGAAGGGTTCCCCCTCGGCCCAGGCGAGCCCCGGCACCAGCAGCGACCCCAGCAATGCCGCGATGGCCAGTCTGTGAGTGATCATGTTCATCACCCTCCTGTTTGGACCCGATGGACCATCGAGTTCCAGAGACAAGGATGGTCCCGGACCGTGGCGAATGCTTGAGCGTCTCTGCGGGAGTGGGACGTTCCTGCTGTCGGAGCGCCACCCCGGGTTGCAGGGCATCACGCTCGCCTCGTGGGCCAGCCGCCACGGCGTTGCGGCCGAGGCCTCCGGAATCGGCCCCGGTGTTTTCGCGGGCGTCGGCAGCTCGGGCGATAGGGGGTACCATGGAGCCGTGCCCGCTACCCTGAGGAGCGAACTCCCCCATGAGCGACTACTTGCTAGAAGAACACGCCCTGAGCCCGGGCAAGATCTACCGCCTGCTGTCGGGCAGCATCTGCCCGCGGCCCATCGCCTGGGTCTCGACCCTGGACGCGGCGGGCAACGCCAACCTGGCGCCCTTCTCCTTCTTCAACGTGGTGAGCGTCAACCCGCCGGTGCTGGGCTTCTCGCCGCTGCTCGACGGTGACGCCAACCCCAAGGACACCATCCGCAACCTCGGCGAGGTGGGCGAGTGCGTGGTGCATATCAGCGGCGAGGGGCTGGTAAAGGAGATGAACGCCACCAGCGCGGGGCTGGAGCACGGCGACGACGAGTTCGTGCACGCCGGGCTGGAGAAAGTGGCCATGGCCGGGGTCTCGGTGCCGCGGGTGGCCGGCGCCCCGGTGGCCTTCGGCTGCCGCCTGCGCGAGATCATCCGCTTCGGCGATCAGCCCCTGGCCGGCAACCTGGTGCTGGCCGAGGTGGTGTCGATCCATGTCGACGACGCCCTGTGGGACGGCCGCCACGTCGATGCCGAGGGGCTCAAGCCCATCGGGCGCATGGCCGGCAACGACTACGCCCGCTGCACCGACCTCTTCGAGGTGGAGCGCCCGGCCTCGGGCAGCGCCATGAGCGCACAGCAGCGCGGCGGCCGATAGGGCCGCCGCGGTTCAAGGTGAGGGCGTTTTGGCTTACTCGGCTTCCGGCGGGACCAGCGCCTCCGGCACCTCGATGCCGATCTCGCGGTAGTAGCGCACCGCCCCGGCGTGCAGCGGGGTGGTGGTGTTCTCCACCGAGATCTCGGCCGTCATGCCGCGGGCCGGGGCGAAGGTCTCGCCGAGGCGCCCGATATTCTCCCAGTAGGCCCGGGTGAATTCGTAGCCGGCCTCCTCGGAGAGCTCGCTGGTGGCGGCGATGCCGATGTAGGTGCCCAGGGTGGTGGCCGCCGGCATGTCGCGGTAGGTGCCCTCGGGGATCTCGGTGCGCGACAGGAAGGGCAGCGCCTCGGTGGCGGTGGCCACCTGCTCGTCGGTCATCGACAGCACCCGCAGCGGGCGCGAGGAGTGCACCTCGGTGAAGGCCGGGATCGGCGGGATGCCGTTGTAGCTGAAGCCGACGATACGGCCGTCCACCACGGCGTCGGCGGCGTCCGACATGCTCATGCGCTGGAAGTCCGGCGCGATGCCCAGGGCGGTGAAGACCAGGTCGGTGATGTACTCGCCGCCGCCGCCGATGCTGCTGGGGTTGAAGCGGGCGCCCTCCAGGTCCTCGAAGGTCTCGATGCCGCTGTCCTGGCGGACCGCCCAGTGCATGGTGGAGGGGGCGACCCACAGCACCATGCGCATCTGCTCGATGGCGTCGTTCTCGTAGCGCCCTTCGCCGTTGTAGGCCTCGAAGGCGCCGGGGGCGTCGATCAGCCCCATGTCGATCTCGCCGCGGCCCAGGCGGATGGCGTTCTCCCGGGAGCCGCCGGTCTCGCGGACCGAGACCTCCAGCGGGGAATCGCCGCTGACCAGCCGCGAGAGCTCCGAGAAGCCGAAGTACCAGCCGGAGGCGGCCGGGGCGACCCCGATGCTGACGGCCTCGTCGGCCATGACCGGGGCGGCGAGGCCCGCGGCGAACACGGCGGCGGCCAGCGGGGTGAGCAGGCGATGGGTCATCGATCTCATGGCAGTTCTCCTTGCACGGTTGTTGTTGTCGGCAGCTGTTGTTGTCGGCAGCAGGCCGGCCTCAGCGGCCGGCCTGCTCCTCGCGCCAGGCGGCGATCACCTCGCGGGCGACCCGCAACCCGTCGATGGCGGCCGGGAAGCCGCAGTAGGGCACGCACTGCAGCAGCACCTCGCGGATCTCCTCCTCGCTGCAGCCGTTGTTCAGGGCACCGCGCAGGTGCACCTTGAGCTCATGGGGGCGGTTCAGCGCCACCAGCATGCCGATGTTGATCAGGCTGCGGGTGGGGCGCGCCAGGCCCGGGCGGTTCCAGATGTCGTTCCAGCAGTTGCGGGTCACCAGCTCCTGCATCGGCCAGCTGAAGTCATCCACCTGGGAGAGGGCGGCGTCCACGTAGACATCGCCCAGCACCTCGCGGCGGGTGGCGAGCCCCCTGGGGTCCAGCTCATCCTGTCGATCGCTCATGTCGCGGCTCCTTGTCTGCGGGCGGCTACCGTTATCGGCGGCTACGGTTATCGGCGGCTACTGGGCCAGGTCAGTGACGGGGTCGCCGGCGGCGAAGGCCAGCAGGTTGTCGAAGGCGTCGCCGAAGTAGAGCTCGTAGCTGTCCTTCTCCACGTAGCCCAGGTGGGGCACGCCGAGGAAGTTGGGCAGCGCCAGCAGCGGGTGGCTGACCACCGGCTCGTCGTCGAAGACGTCCGCGGCGGCCATGCCCGGCCGGCCGGCGCGCAGCGCGGCCTCCAGGGCCCCCGGGGCGATCAGCGGTGCCCGGGCGGTGTTGACCAGCAGCGCCGTGGGCTTCATGCGCGCCAGGTCCTCGGCGGTGACGATGCCGCGGGTATCGTCGTTGAGGCGCAGGTGCAGGCTCAGCACGTCGCTGCGCTCGAACAGCTCCGCCTGGCTGGCGGCCACCTCGAGGCCCGCCTCGATGGCCCGCTGGCGGGTGCCCTCGCGGCCCCACACCAGCACCTCCATCTCGAAGGCCCGGGCGTAGCGGGCCATCAGCTGGCCGATCTTGCCGTAGCCGAAGATGCCCAGGGTGCGGCCCTTGAGGCCGGTGCCCAGGGTGCGCTGCCAGCGGCCGGCCTTGAGGTTGGCGGCCTCCTCGGGGATGTGGCGCATGGCGGCCAGTACCAGGCCCCAGGTGAGTTCGGCGGCGGCGTAGGGTGAACCGGTGCCGGCCATCACCGTGACGCCCCGGGCCTTGCAGGCGCCCAGGTCCACGTGGGCGGCCCCGCCGCCGGTCTGGCTGATCGCCCTGAGGCGCGGCAGGCGGTCGAGCAGCTCGGCGGTGATCGGCGTGCGCTCGCGGATCAGCACCAGCGCCTCGGCGTCCTGGAAGCGCGTCACCAGGGTGTCGAGGTCGGTGACGGTGTCGTTGAACACCGTGACCTCGTGGCCCTCCAGCTTGGCGAAGGCGTCCAGGGTGCGCACGCAGTCCTGGTAGTCGTCGGGTATCACGATCCTCATCGTGCAGGCTCCTTGTCGGGGGTGGGACGCGCCGGGGCGCCCACGGCGTCGCGGTGTCTCAGCAGCTGCCAGGCGAACAGGCCGCCGATCAGGGCGATGCCGGCCACGTCGGTGATCGCCTGGCCGCTGATCAGCATCAGGGCCGCGGCCAGCAGCAGGCCGCGCTCCAGCCAGGAGCAGGGCCGCAGGAAGTAGCCGATGGTGGAGGCGGCCAGGGCGATGATGCCGAGTACCCCGGAGCCCACCGCCATGGCGATCTGCAGGGCGGTGCCGTCGCCGAGCAGCGGCGGGTGGTAGATGAACATGAAGGGGATCAGGAAGCCGCCCAGGGAGATCTTGGTGGCGGTCAGCGCGGTGCGGAACCAGTGGGAGCCGGCGATGGCGCCGCCGATGTAGGCGGCCAGCGCCACCGGCGGGGTGACCCCGGAGAGGATCGCGAAGTAGAGGATGAACAGGTGGGCCGAGAGGTTCGGCAGGCCGGCCTCGATGAAGGCCCCCGCCACCACCGAGGCGGCCAGCATGTAGGCGGCCACGGTGGGCAGCCCCATGCCGAGGATGATCGCCACCACCATGGCCAGCAGCAGGGTGATCAGCACGTCGCCGCCGCTGACCACGAGGATCACCGAGGAGACCTTGAGACCCAGGCCGGTGAGGCTGATCACCGAAGCGATGATCGCCACGCTGCCGATGATCACCGCGATCATGGCGGCGGTCATGGCGCCGGCCTCGAGCGCCGCGGGCAGCGACTTGAGGCGGTCGACGAAGCTCCCCGGGCTGCGCCAGGAGAAGAGGTAGAGCGCCATGGCGGTGAAGTAGGCGGCCACGGCGGCGGTGGTCGGGGTGTAGCGCATCACCAGCAGGGTGATCAGCACCGCCAGCGGGATCACCAGGGTCTCGATGTTGAACAGCCCCTGGCGCAGGGTGGGCCGCTCGGACTTCGGGATCGGGTTGAGGCCCAGGCGCTTGGCTTCGAAGTGCACGCTCATCCAGATGGCCAGGTAGAAGAGCAGGGCCGGGATCAGCGCGGCGCCGATGATCTCCAGGTAGCTCGTCGAGATGACGTCGGCCATGACGAAGGCCGCGGCGCCCATGATCGGCGGCAGGATCTGCCCGCCGGTGGAGGCGGAGGCCTCGGTGGCGGCGGCGAAGCGCGGGCTGTAGCCGTTCTTCTTCATCATCGGGATGGTGAAGACCCCGGTGGTGGCCACGTTGGCGGCGGTGCTGCCGCTGATGCTGCCGAACATGGCGCTGCACAGGGTGGCGGCCTTGGCCGGCCCGCCCGCCATGCCCCCGGTGGCGGCGTTGGAGAGGCGCATGAAGGTGTCGCCGCCGCCGGTGGTGACCAGCAGGGCGCCGAACATGATGAAGATGACGATCACCGTGGAGGAGGTGCGCATCAGGCTGCCGTAGACGCCGGTGGGGCTCAGGTAGAAGGTGGCCACCAGGTCGTCCCAGCGGAAGCCGCCGTGGCCCCAGACGCCGGGCAGGTGCTGGCCGAAGGCGGCGTAGGCGAGGGCGATCAGCACCAGTACCGGGAAGGCCAGGCCGATGGCGCGGCGGCACGATTCGAGCAGCAGCAGGATGGCCGAGATGCCGAAGACGATGTCCAGGGTGGTGGGCATCAGGTAGCCCAGCTGGTAGATGATGCGGTCGAAGTGGATCACGTAGTAGGCACTGACCACCACGCCGAGGACGATCGGCGCCAGGTCATACCAGGGAATGCGGTTGGCGTCGCGGCTGCGACAGCTGTAGGCCAGGAAGATCAGCGGCAGCGCGAACAGCAGGTGGATGGCGTTCTGGGTGTTCACCGGGCCGGTGACGGCCGTGTAGAGGTGGAACAGTGCCATGGAGACGGCGGCCAGGCGCGTCACCAGGAACCAGAAGCCGGTCAGCTGGCGCTTGCCCGAGTCCTCCGAGTACTTCTCTACGACGTTGGATTTTGCAGGGGTATCCATCGGATGACTCCCGCACCGCGGCGTCAGGACAGTAGCGGTGCGTCAGGATAAGGGCATCGGGGAACCCCGCGGGCGCCATGCCCGCGGGGAGGGGGGGTTACTGCGCTTCGGGCGGGACGATCTCCTCGGGAACCTCGAGGCCCAGGTCGTCACGGTAGTAGCGCAGGGCGCCGGCGTGCAGCGGGAAGGTGGCGTTGTCGATCACGTGCTGCGGGGTCACCCCGTCGGCCGGCTTGAAGGAGTTGGCCACCTGCTCGTGGTTCTCCCAGTAGGCCTTGGTGATCGCGTAGACGGTGTCGTCATCCAGGCTGGCGTTGGCCGCCACGCCCATGTAGATCCCCAGCGACTGCGCCTCGCTCATGCCGGTGTAGGTGTCGGCGGGGACCAGGGTCGGGGTGAGGAAGGGCAGCTCCGCGGTGACCGCCTCGACCTGCTCGTCGGAGAGCGACAGCAGCTGCAGGGGGCGCGAGGCATGGACCTCGGTGAAGGCCGGGATGGGCGGCACGCCGTTGTAGCTGAAGCCCACCAGGCGACCGTCGGTCACGCCCTCGGCGGCGTCGTTGATGCGCATGCGCTGGAAGTCGGGCTCGATGCCCAGGATGCCGAACACCAGCTCGGTGATGTACTCGCCGCCGCCGCCGATGCTGCTGGGGTTGAAGCGCGCCCCGTTGAGGTCCTCGAAGGTCTCGATGCCGCTGTCCTGGCGCACCGCCCAGTGCATGGTGGAGGGGGCGATCCAGTAGATCAGGCGGGCATCGGGGTTGGGGGTGTCCTCGAAGCGGCCGATGCCGTTGAACATCTCGTAGCCCACCAGCGCCTCGGTGAAGGCCAGGTCGAGCTCGCCGCGGGAGAGGCGGATGGCGTTCTCGCGGGTCCCGCCGGTCTCGCGCACGGTGATCTCGTAGGGGGTGTTGGCGCTGATCACCCGAGCGCCCTCGGAGATGCCGAAGAACCAGCCGGTACCGGTGGGTACGGCGCCGATGTTCAGCGCGGTCTCGGACTGGGCCTGGACATTGGCGGCGCCGAGGCTGCCGATGGCGATGAGCGAAGCGGGGATGAGCAGGCGTGCCTTGCGGGTCAGCGATGTCATTGTCGTGTTCTCCTGGCTCCGGAAAGCCGGTTGCACTGTTGTTGTCTCGCGGGATGCGGTTGTCGTTCGGGACGCGGCCGCCGGCGGTGGCCGGCAATCGTCCGGTGGCTCGCCGTTGCACTCGGGGCGGGAGGCAGCGAGCCAGGTTTCATTGATACCCTCCTGCTGTCAGCCTGTACATTGGTCATTCATGAACCCGCCTTCTCCAGATACGAAGGCAGGAATCGCCCCGTTTTTTGCCGCATTGCAGCGAAGAAATGCCGGCGGGTTCGGCGCGATGATGGCCGCGGTCACCCGCTCGATGCGGCGGATTCGATCAGGTGGTCGACGAACATTCTGGCGGCCATGGAGAGCCGCTCCGGGTCGTGAACATAGATGCTCAATCTGCGCCTGGCCCAGGCGTCGCGGATCGACAGGACCCTCACATTCAGGCCCCCCACGTACTGGCGGATCGCCCCGCGGGGCACCACGCCGACGCCCAGCCCGGCCTGGACCATCATGCACAGGGCGTCGTAGCTGGTGACCTGGATGCGCAGCCGCAGCGGCCGGTTGGCCAGGCTGGCGGCCCTCAGCAGCTCCAGGTTGATGGCGCTGGAGGTGTGCAGCCCCACGTGGGGATAGTCCAGGCATTCACGGAAGTCGATCGCCTCACGGTCGGCCAGCGGATGGTTCAGGGGCGTGACCAGCACCAGGTCGTCCACATGGTAGGGAAATTCCACCAGGTCATAGCCGTGGGGCAGCCGCGCGCAGACGCCGATATCGGCGTTGTTGCTCATCACCTCGCGGGTGATGATCGGGCTGACCTTCTCCTCCAGCTGGACGCCGATATCGGGATGCTTCTCGAAGAAATCCTGGGTTTCGGTGGGCAGGTACTGGGTGATCGCCGACATGTTGGCGAAGACCCTGACGATGCCCCGGTTGCCGCTGGAGTACTCGCGCATCTGCAGCTCGAGATCCTCCAGGTTGTGCAGCACGCCACGCGACAGGTTGAGCAGGGCGTTGCCGGCCGGCGTCAGCTCCACCCCGCGGTTGTTGCGCTTCAGCAGCGGGGTGCTGAAGTGGGCCTCCAGCTCGCTGAGCCGCTTGCTCACCGCGGAGGTGGCGATGTACTCCGCCTCCGCGGCGCCGGTGATGGTGCCGGTCTCGGCGACCCGGACGAACAGCCTGAGCGAGGTGGGGTCGAGTCTCATGGCGGCGATCCCGGGTCAGGGGGCGAGCAGCTGGTCGGCCAGGTCGTGGAAGTCGTTGGCCACCAGGTCGAAGACCGGATCCACCGTCAGGTCGGGGACGGCGTCCGGCCCGTGCTCCAGCGGGCGCTTGACGAAGGCGGTGCGCAGCCCCTCGCGGTGGGCCGCCTGGAGGTCGTCCTGGTGGGCCGCCACCATCATCACCTGGTGGGGCGCCAGGTCGAGCAGCTCGCAGGCCTTGTGGTAGACCTCCGGGTCGCGCTTGTAGTGCCCGGCCAGTTCCGCCGAGAGCACGCAGTCCCAGGGCAGCCCCGCATGCCTTGCCATGTTGACCAGCAGCGAGACGTTGCCGTTGGAGAGGGGGGCGAGGATGAAGCGCGGCCTGAGGCGTTCCATCCCCGCCACGCTGTCCGGCCAGGGGTCGAGGCGGTGCCAGGCGCGGTTGAGGTGCTGGCGGTCTTCCTCGCCGAGGGCGTCGGCGAGGCCGAACTCGTCGATCAGCCGATCCAGGGTCATGCGGTGCAGGTCGTCGAGCCGCGTCCAGGGCAGCTCGCCGCGGCGCACCCGATCCATGGCCGGAGCGTAGCCGCCCCGCCAGGCGTCGGCGAAGGCCGCCCAGTCCACCTCCAGGCCGCGCGCCTGCCCCAGCGCCTGGCCCTCGCGGATGACGCTGCTGCGCCAGTCCACCACGGTACCGAAGACGTCGAAGGTGAGGGCCCTGACCTCGGCCAGGGAGTCTCGGCCCTGGCCGGGCGGGGGCGTGGAGTGGGACATGGTCGCTTCCTGTGGTTGTTGTTGGTTGTCGTCGCCGATTGGCCGGCTCAACCCACTGACATCCCGGGTCTGGCGTAGCGTTGATAGGGCGTCCACGGGAGAGTTGTATGCAATCCGACTCGATTTTGGCCAAATGTAGGCCTATATTGGCCATCGGCGCAATCAATCGTACACAACATTGCCTCCTACCTTGGTCGAAGGGAGACCGCCATGACCGCCGCCGATCGGGTCTACCAGATCATCAAGAAGCGCATCCTCGACGGCCAGTATCCCGCCGGCAGCTACGTGCGGGAGGCCACCATCGGCCAGGAGCTGGCGCTCAGCCGCACGCCGATTCGCGAGGCGCTGCGGCGGCTGGTCTCCGATGGCTGGGTGGAGGCGATTCCCCACCATGGCGCCCGGGTGGTGGCCTGGACCCAGCGCGACGTGGAGGAGGTGTTCGAGCTGCGCGTGCTGCTCGAGCCCCAGGTGGTCAGGCGCGCCGCGCCGCGGATCGGCGCCGAGCGCCTGGCGACCCTCGACGACCTGGCCGAGCGCATGGAGGCGCTCTGCGAACGCGGTGACGACGCCTCCGTGGACGAGATTGCCCAGCTCAACAACCGCTTCCATGCCGAGCTGGTGGCGGCGGCCGACAGCCCCCGGCTGCAGCGGCTGCTGGAGACCATCGTGCAGATCCCCGTCTCGCGGCGCAGCTTCCACCGCTACACCCGCGACGAGCTGCACGGCAGCATGCAGCATCACCGCGAGCTGATCCGGGCCCTCTCGCTGGGCGACGGCGAATGGGCGGCCTCGGTGATGCGCGCGCACATCCTGGCCGCCCGGGCCGCCCAGCTGCGCCCGGCGGCAAGCGACGAGGAGGCCCGGGAGCCGGCCTTCCGCCGTCGCCTGCATCGCGCCTGACGCCCCGGCCGCCAGCTTCCGACAACCGAGTCCCTACAACAACAGCTTCAGGACCGTCCCATGAACTCCCACGACGCCCGTAGACCCCTCAACCTGGCCCAGCAGCTCATTCGTGATCACCTGGTGGAGGGCGAGATGACCCCCGGCAGCGAGATCGCCCTGCGCATGGACCAGGCCCTGCTGCAGGACGTGCTGGGCACCCTGGTGATGCTCGAGCTCGAGGCCATGGGCCTCGACCGGGTGCACACCGACCCCAGCGTGCAGTACATCGACCACGGCCTGGTGCAGGCCGACCACCTCAATGCCGAGACCTACCTGTTCCTCAAGAGCGCCTGCGAGCGTTTCGGGGTCTGGTACTCCGGCCCCGGCAACGGCATCAGCCATCCCGTGCACATGGAGCAGTTCGGCGTGCCGGGCCAGTCCATCGTCGGCTGCGACAGCCACACCACGGCGGCCGGCTCGCTGGGCATGCTGGCCATCGGCGCCGGCGGCATCGAGGTGGCCACGGCCATGGCCGGCGAGCCGCTCTACCTGACCATGCCGGAGGTGTGGGGCATCCGCCTGGAGGGCCGCCTGCCCGACTGGGTCTCGGCCAAGGACGCGGTGCTCGAGCTGCTGCGGCGCCACGGCGTGGCCGGCGGCAAGGACACCATCATCGAGTACCACGGCCCGGGCCTCGCGCACCTCTCCGCCATGGATCGTCACGTGCTGGCCAACATGGGCACCGAGATGGGCGCCACCGCCACGGTCTTCCCCAGCGACGAGGAGACCCGCCGCTTCCTGGCGGCCCGTGGCCGCGAGGGGGACTGGAAGCCGCTGGCCGCCGAGCCGGGCTGCACCTATGACCGGGAGGAGACCCTGGACCTCTCGGGCCTGGTGCCGCTGATCGCCCTGCCCTCGAGCCCCGACAGGGTGGTGCCGGTGAGCGAGGTGGCCGGCGAACCGCTGCACCAGGCCTATATCGGCTCCTCGGGCAACCCGGGCTACCGGGACTTCGCGGTGGTGGCGGAGATGGTGCGCGGCCGCACCGTGGCCGAGGGCGTCTCGCTGGACATCAACCCCTCGTCGCGCCAGGTGCTGACCACCCTGATCCGCGAGGGGTACCTCGCCGACCTGGTCGCCAGTGGGGCGCGGCTCCACCAGACCGGCTGCAACGGCTGCATCGGCATGGGCCAGGCCCCGGCCGCGGGGCTCAACAGCCTGCGCACCGTGCCGCGCAACTTCCCGGGCCGCTCCGGCACCCGCGAGGACAGCGTCTTCCTGTGCAGCCCCGAGACCGCCGCCGCCTCGGCGCTGGCGGGGGTGATCGCCGATCCGCGCACCCTCGACATGGCCTATCCGCGGATCCTCGAGCCGGAGCGGATGGTGGTCAACCGCGAGCTGTTCACGGCGCCGCTGCCGCCGGCCGAGGCGCGGCTCAGGCCGCTGCAGAAGACCGACAATACCCCGGCGCTGCCGGACCTGCCGCCGCTGCCGGATACCCTGGAGGTGCCGGTGCTGCTGGTCACCGGCGACAACGTCTCCACCGACGACATCATGCCGGCGGGCCAGCGGGTGATGCCCTACTGGAGCAGCGTCTACGCCTCGGCGCCCTTCACCTTCGAGGCCGTCGACCCCGACTACGCCCGGCGCGCCGAGGCGAGCCGCGAGCTGGGCGGCCATGCGATCGTCGGCGGCCGCAACTACGGCCAGGGCTCCAGCCGCGAGAACGCCGCCCTGGTGCCGCGCTACCTGGGGCTGCAGGTGGTCGTGGCGCAAAGCTTCGCGCGCATCCACTGGCAGAACCTGGTGTGCTTCGGCGCCCTGCCGCTCACCTTCGAGTCGGAGCGGGATGCCAGGCGGCTGGAGCAGGGCGACAGCCTGGTGATCCGCGACCTGCATGCCCAGCTGGCCGCCGGCCCCGACTTGACCGCCGAGGTGGTCGGCAAGGGCACCTTCCGCCTGCACCACGGGCTGAGCGGCCGCCAGCGGGAGCTGCTGGCGGCGGGTGGGGTGATCAACCTGCTGCGGGCGCGCCAGGGCGAGGCCTCGGCGGCCCGCTGAGCCTTGCCGCTAACGGGTCTGCCGTCAGCGGGCCAGGGCCTCCTCGACCAGCTCGAGGCGGTCCTGGCCCCAGAAGGGCTCGCCGTCGACGCTGTACCAGGGAGCGCCGAAGCAGCCCTCCACCAGCGCGACACGGCAGGCCTCGTCGAGGCGTGCCTGGGCCTCGGGGCCCTCGGACGCGGCCAGCAGGGCCCGGCCGTCGAGGCCGACCGCGTCGGCGACCTCGCGCAGGGTGCTCGCCTCGGCGATGTCCCGCTCCTCCACCCAGCAGGCCCTCATCAGCGAAAGCGACAGCTCGGCGATGTCGTGCCCCTGTGCCTTGGCCGCCAGGGCCAGCCGGGCGGCGGGGCGGTCGTCGGTGGGGAAGTGCTTCGGCTCCACGTTGAGGGGGAGGCCCAGCCGCTGTG
Source organism: Halomonas campaniensis (assembly GCF_014193375.1). Taxonomy (GTDB): domain Bacteria; phylum Pseudomonadota; class Gammaproteobacteria; order Pseudomonadales; family Halomonadaceae; genus Halomonas; species Halomonas campaniensis. The sequence continues at coordinate 88,006 of NZ_JACHZF010000016.1, read as the reverse complement.
GCCAGCGCCTGAGCTCCACCATCCGGTAGGCCTGGCGGGCGGGAGCGCGCTTGGCCAGCGGCAGGCCCCCGGTGCGCGGGAAGATCGCCCCCAGGGTGATCGGCACATAGTCGATCGTGGCGCCGTGGCGGGCGGCGATCTCGCCGAGCCGCGCATGGCCCAGGTAGCTCCACGGGGAGACATGGGTGTAGTAGTAGGTGATCCGGTGGGCCATGGTCGGGGTTCCTCGTCGGGTCAGCGGTAGGTGTCCTGGAACTGCTTGCGCAGCTCGTTCTTCTGCACCTTGCCCATGGTGTTGCGGGGCAGGGTGTCGACGAAGAACACGCGCTTGGGCTGCTTGTACTTCGCCAGTCGGCCATCCAGGTGGGCGAGCACGCCGGCCTCGTCGAGTGTCGCGCCCGGCCGTCGCACCACCACCGCGGTGACGCCCTCGCCGAAGTCCGGGTGGGGCAGGCCGATCACCGCCGACTCGTGGACCCCCTCGAGCTCGTCGATCAGCTGCTCGACCTCCTTCGGGTAGACGTTGTAGCCCCCCGAGATCACCAGGTCCTTGTCGCGACCGACGATATGCACGTAGCCGCGCTCGTCGACCATGGCCAGGTCGCCGGTGATGAAGAAGCCGTCATCCAGCAGCTCCTCGCGGGTCTTCTCGGGCATCCGCCAGTAGCCGATGAACACGTTGGGGCCGCGGATCTCGAGCATGCCGATCTCGCCGGCGGGCACCGATTCGTGGGTCTCGCGGTCGGTGATGCGGTACTCCACCCCGGGCAGCGGCATGCCCACGGTGCCGGCGCGGCGCTCGCCGTCGTAGGGGTTGGAGATGTTCATGTTGGTCTCGGTCATGCCGTAGCGCTCGAGGATGGCATGGCCGGTCTTCTGCTCGAACTCGCGGTGGGTCTCGGCGGTCAGCGGCGCCGAGCCGGAGACGAACAGGCGAATGTGGGCGGTGACCTCCGGCGTCAGGCGGTCGTCGGCCACCAGCCGGGTGTAGAAGGTGGGCACGCCCATCAGCACGCTGCCGCGGGGCAGCTCCTCGAAGATCACGTCGGCGTCGAACTTCGGCAGGAAGAGCATGCTCGAGCCGGTCATCAGGGTGACGTTGCAGGCCACGAACAGGCCGTGGGTGTGGAAGATCGGCAGGGCGTGGATCAGCCGGTCCTCGGGGGTGAAGTGCCAGGCCTGGCGCAGGGTCTCGGCGTTGGAGCCGAGGTTGCGATGGGTCAGCATGGCGCCCTTGGAGCGCCCGGTGGTGCCCGAGGTGTAGAGGATCGCCGCCAGGTCGCGCTCGCCGAGCTCGACGATGGCCTCCCGCGGCGTGGCCTGTGCGGCCTGCTCCATCAGGCTGCCGTCGGCGGCGGTGCCCAGGGTCGCCACCGCGGGGCAGCCGGTCTCGGCGGCCAGCCCGCGGGCCTCCTCAAGGCTGGCCGGCCGGCAGACGAACAGCGCCGGCTCCGCGTCGGAGAGGAAGTAGCGGATCTCGTCGCCGGTGTAGCCGGTATTGAGCGGCAGGTAGACGCCGCCGATGCGCAGGCAGGCCAGGTAGAGCAGGATCGCCTCGGGGCTCTTGTCGACCTGCACCGCGATCCGGTCCCCCTGCTGCACGCCGAGGGCGGTCAGGGCACCGGCCAGGCGGGCGCTGGCGGCCAGCGCCTCGGCGTAGGTGTAGCCGCGCCCCTCGCGGGTGGTGATGAAGTCGGCGTCACCGCGTTCGCGCATGCGCTCGGCGAAGGTCGCGAAGAGGTTGTGGTTCATTTGCTGTGCTCTCCCTTGGCCAGCTTCCGGGCCTTGCGGGCGAGGTCGCGGACCTCGCTCGAGCAGGCCACGGTAGCGTTGGCGCTGTAGTTCTCGTGGTTGCGCTCGATCTCCTCGAGCACGTAGAGGTAGTTGACCATCAGGCCGGCGGCCTGCTTGAGCCCCTTGGCCGAGGTGTCCCCCAGCCAGTTGACCCGGTGCAGCTCGGCGCCGTTGCCCAGGTGGAAGCGGGCCACCGCATTCTGCGGCAGGCCGCGGGCGTTCTTCTCCTCGGCCAGGTAGCGGGCGGCCAGCGGCCGGACCACCGCCTCGAGCCGCGCCGCCCGCTCGGCGTCCCGGTGCCACTCGGTCGCGTCGAGCTCGCCGAGGGTCTCGCGCAGCGCCTCGGGCAGGGCCTCGTCGCCGCGGCGCTCCTCCAGCCACTGGCGGAAGCCGGGGACCGGCGACAGGGTGACGAAGTGCCTGAGCTGCGGCAATTCCTGCTTGAGCTCCTGGACCACCTGCTTGATCAGGAAGTTGCCGAAGGAGATGCCGCGCAGGCCGGTCTGGCAGTTGCTGATGCCGAAGAAGGCGGCGCTGTCGGCCTCGTCGGGCTCCTCGACCCCGCTCTCGCCGCCGGCGCCCTCGCCGGAGAGGATCGGCTGGATCCGGTTCGGCAGCCCCTTGCAAAGCGCCACCTCCACGAAGATCAGCGGCTCGTCGCCGATGGCCGGGTGGAAGAAGCCGAAGCAGCGGCGGTCGCGGGCGTCCAGGCGGCGGCGCAGGTCGTCCCAGTCCTGGATCTCGTGCACCGCCTCGTAGCGGATGATCTTCTCGAGGATCGAGGCCGGGGTGTTCCAGTCGATGCGCTTGAGCACCAGGAAGCCGCGGTTGAACCAGGAGCCGAACAGGTGGGCGAAGTCGGCGTCGATGGCGTCCAGTTCGGGGTGGTCGCGCAGCAGGGCCAGCAGGTCCTCGCGCATCCGCACCAGCTCGGCGGTACCGCCGCTCGGCAGGTTGAGGCGGCGGATCAGTTCCTGGCGGCGCGGCTCGCAGGCCTCGAACAGCGCCTCCAGGCTGGCATTGTCGCGCCGCTCGGCATAGTGCGCATAGGCCGCGTCGATCTCGCCCGGCTCGGCGGCGAAGTCGCTGGCCAGCCGCTCGAAGAAGCGCTGTCGCTCGGCCGGCTCGAGGCGCTGGTACATGCCCAGCGCCCGGCTGGCCAGGGCGATGCTGGAGGCCTCGCCGTCGCTCTCCAGCAGCGCCTGGCAGGCCGCCACCAGCTGCCCGTGGTCGGGGGTGGTGGACTCCCCGCTGCGCCGCCGCAGCAGGGCGTCGCGCTGGGTGATGCTGTTGAACAGTTCCTGCAGGAAGCTCATGTTCATGACGCGACTCCGTTCAGCCCATGATCAGGTTGGGCAGCCATAGCGCGATGCCCGGGAAGAGGCACAGCAGCAGGATCCCCAGCACCATGCACAGCGCGTAGGGCAGGCTGCCCATCAGGATGTTGCGCAGCGAGATGTCCGGGGCGATGCCCTTGATGATGAACAGGTTCAGCCCCACCGGCGGCGTGATCAGCCCGATCTCGAGGTTGATGGTCAGGATCACCGCGAACCAGTAGGGGTCGAAGTCCGCCGCCAGGATGATCGGCAGCAGGATCGGCGCGGTCATCACGATCACCGCCACCGGCGGCAGGAAGAAGCCGGCCACCAGCAGGAAGACGTTGATGATACCCATCAGCACCCAGCGGTTGACCTCCAGGTCGGCGATGGCGCCGGCCACGGTCTGGGTGATGAACATCGACGACAGGGCGTAGGCGAACACCTCGGCGCAGGCGATCACCAGCATGATCATCACGCTCTCGCGCAGCGAGTCGCGCATGATCAGCTTGATCGGGCCCACCCGCCACATGCGGTAGATGAGGATCGCCAGGGCCAGGCACAGGAAGGCGCCGACGCCGGCGGCCTCGGAGGGGGTGGCCACGCCGCCGTAGAGGGCGAACAGGATGCCCGCCACCACGGCCAGGAAGGGCAGCACCCGCACCAGCGCCTTGAGGTTGGCGTCGACGTTCTCCTTGACCGTCTGCTTCAGGCGCTCGGCGCTCTGCGCCATGGGGTTGTTGTAGCCCCCGGCCAGGCGGCAGGCGATCATCGTCCAGGCCATGAACAGGCCGGCCAGCATCAGTCCCGGCATCACCCCGGCGATGAACAGCCGGCCGATGGAGGTCTCGGTGGAGATCCCGTAGATGATCATGGTCACCGACGGCGGGATGAGGATGCCCAGGGTGCCGCCGGCGGCGATGCAGCCGGCGGCGACGCCGTCGGGATAGCCGCGGGTGCGCATCTCGGGGATGCCCATCTTGCCGATCGCCGCGCAGGTGGCGGGCGAGGAGCCGGAGAGGGCGGAGAAGATGGTGCAGGCGCCGATGTTGGAGACGGCCAGCCCCCCCGGCAGCCGGCCCATCCACAGGTCCAGCGAGCGGTAGAGGTCCCGCCCGGTGGGCGACGACGCCACCGCGGCGCCCATCAGGATGAACATCGGGATGGCCACGAAGCCGAACTCGGCGATGCGGTCGAAGAAGGTCTCGCCGAAGTAGGTCAGCTCCGGCAGGCCGCGATCGTAGATCAGCGCGACCAGCGAGACGCCGCCCAGGGCGAAGGCGATGGGGGTGCCGATGGCCATCAGCACGATCAGGGCGATGGCGACGATGATGCCCAGGGTAATCGGATCCATGCTCAGTGCTCCCCGCGAAGGATTTCGGCGACGTACTGCAGGCTGAGCAGCGTCGCCCCGACGGCCATGGGCATCAGGCCCGGCCAGAGGGGGGGATTCCATACCGTGCCGGTGGTCCAGCCGCCCTCCCAGGCTTCCCAGACGTAGATCCAGGCGGCGTAGGCCAGGGCGGCGCAGAAGGCCAGGCCGACCAGCGAGGCCACCAGGCGCATGGCCTTGCGGGCGATGCCGCCCAAGGCGTCGGGAAGCAGGGTGATGGCGACGTGGCCGCCGGTCATCAGCACGTAGGGGCTGCCCAGCAGCATGGCGCCGGTGACGGAGAAGACGGTGAACTCGGTCTGCCAGCTGGTGCTCATGCCCAGCACGTAGCGGATGAAGACCATCTGGCAGATGACGAGGACGCCGGCGACGAACAGCAGGCCCGCCAGGTAGGCCGTCACCCGCGAGATCCGGTCCATCAGGCGGATGTAGCCGCCGATCGGGCCGCGGCGCGCGGCGATCTGGTGTGAGGAGGAAGTTGCCATGGTTCTCTCGGGAGTGAGGTGAAGGCGGCCACCCCGCGGGGTGGCCGGTCAGTCGGGGTCACTCGATGGCCTACTCGACGGCCAGGGCGGCGTCGATGATGGCCTGTCCGTTGGGAACGTTCTCGGCGAAGTTCCTGTAGGAGGTCTCGCGGGCGATCTCCAGCCAGGCGTTGTAGTCCTCCTCGCTCATGCGCACCACCTCGACGCCGTTCTCCTCGTAGACCTCGACCATCTGCTGGTCGATGGCCGCCGCCTCGGCGGCGAAGAAGTCCTCGGCGGCCTGGCCGGCCTCCATCAGGGCGGCCTGCTGAGACTCGTCGAGGCCCTGCCAGACCTGCTCGGAGATCAGGATCGGCTCGTACATGAACCACAGGGCGAAGTCGCCCGGCTCGGTGAGGCAGTCCACCTGCTCGTAGAGGCGGAAGGAGATGAACGACATCGACGAGGTGTTGGCGGCGTCCAGCACGCCGGTCTGCATGGCGGTGTAGACCTCCGACGACGGCATGGAGGCGATGGAGGCGCCGGCGGCTTCCAGCATCTGCTCGAAGGCCGGGCCGGCGGCACGGAAGTTCTGCCCCTCGACGGTGTCGGGCGAGGTGACGCAGCGCTCGCTGGAAGCGAAGCCGCCGGAGAGCCAGGCATCGGCCAGCACGCGGGCGCCGCCGTCGAGGATCACCGCCTTGATCATCTCCATGTACTCGGAGTCGTTCAGGCGGCGGGCATGGTCATGGTTGCGCACCAGGCCCGGCATCAGGGTGGCGGAGAACTCCGGGTGGCGGCCGCTGGCGTAGTCGAGCGGCAGCGAGGTGATGTCCAGGCGGCCGCGGGTCAGGGCGCCCCACTGCTCTCGGGCCTTGAACAGCGACTGGCCGGGATAGACCTCGATCTTGAGGCCGACGTCGGCCTCCTCGACGTGGCGGGCCATCATCTGGACCATCTCGTCGCGCACGTCGCCCTGGCCGCCGGGGAACTGGTGCGAGGCGCGCAGCACGGTCTCGGCGGAGGCGGCGGTGGTGACGGAAGCGGCGGCGATGGCCAGGCCGAGGGCGGCCACGGCGGGGGTGAGTTGGCGTTTCATGGGATCTCCAGGCGCTTGTTGTTGTGGGACTGCGTTTCCGGAACGGTGAACGGCATTGTTGTGTTGTGATGTCCATCAGCTGCGCTGATGTATACATCAATAGTCCCGTGGTATGCATATGTCAAATTCGTGGCATCTGATGCGAGGATGCATCGCGGCTTGGGGCAGGCAAGCGAGGGAGGGGGCGAGCCGGCTGGCCCGGAAGGTATCCAGGCCAGCCGGGGAGGCGGGACGTAATCAGGGGAAGAATGTCAGTCCGACCAGATAGAACGGAATGGCGATGATCAGCAGCGTCATGCAGTAGCCCATTATGTGGCGCGCCTTGACGCCGGTGATGCCCAGCAGGGCCAGTGCCCAGAAGGGTTGGAACATGTTGGTCCAGGTGTCGCCGGCCCCGAAGGCGGTGATGATGCGCCCGACCGATACCTCGAGTTCCTTGGCGACCTCCATCAGGATCGGGCCTTGAACGGCCCACTGCCCGCCACCGGAGGGCACGACAATATTGAGCAGGCCGGCGGTGAACCAGCTGATGACAGGCAGGGTCTGGGGCGTGGCAATGCTGAGCATCGCATCCACGAAGATCACCGCGAGGCCGGATAGTGTCACCATGCCCATGATGCCGCCGTAGAAGGGGAACTGCAGGATGATGCCGCTGGCGCCCTTGGTGGCGTCGGTCACCGCGTTCATGTAGCGCACTGGTGTCCTGTGCAGGGCCAGGCCCAGGAAGAGAAACAGGAAGTTGACGATATTGAGGTTGAGGTCAAAGCCGTTGCGCGAGAAGTGCATGACCGCATAGCTGCCTGCCAGTACCAGCAGTATCACCGTGAACCAGACCGAATCCATCCGAGCCCCGATGCTCCGGGAGGTGTCGAGATGAGCCTGTGGATCCTCCTCCTTCAGGAGCTGGGGGGCGTAGGCGTCAATGCCTGACATCTCGTCTTCCTTGCGGGGTGACATCAGGTAGAAAGTGACCGGAACCACCAGTGCGATCAGCATCAGGCTGTTGAGAAGGGCATAGCTGGAGAAGGCGGTCTCGGTGATGGGAATGATGCCGATGGCGTCTTCCAGAAAGTGACCGCTGGTGGCCACGGTCAGACCGGAGGAAGAAGACGGCCCCAGGTGCCAGACCATCTGGCCGGAGTAGCCTGCCGCAACGATCAAGGGATAGTGCAGCTTGACGCCCTGGCGATGGGCCGCCTTGCCGATCTCCAGGGCGAAGATGGCACCGACGATCAGGCCGAGGGCCCAGTTGAACCAGGAGAAGACACAGGCGACCAGTGCCGTGAGGGCCGCTGCCTGGGCGCTGCTGCCGGGCTGGGCGGCCAGGCGCTGGATCCAGCGCTTGATGGCAGGGGCCGTCGCCAGGGCGTGGCCGGTCACCAGGATCAGGACCATCTGCATGGTGAAGGAGAGCAGGTTCCAGAAGCCCTCATACCAGTGGTCGACCATGGTCATAGGGCCGCTGTCGGTCAGTGTCAGGCCCAGCATGAAGGTGACGATCGTCAATAGAACGGCAAAGATGATCGGCTCGGGCATGTAGCGTTCCGAGAAACGCGAAAACGTGTCGCCAAGTTGCTTGATCATGGAGTGTCTCGCTGTCGGGGAATGTCGATTGTTGTACGTCCATGGCCAGGCGGCGCGGGGCCGCTCCCTGTGGCTGGCGTGATTCACCTCAAGCGGAGGACGTCTTGTTCTTGTTGTAGGTGGAGGGAGAGCAAGGGATTTATCATGGGGTGTTGATATATACATCATTAGTTTTGTTATGTGCTACTGTCAAGTTAGTGACACAGATCCCAGCCCGGAAGCGTGTGCCGACCCGGGTAAGCCGGCTTGACCAAGGAGGAGCTGTCGAATGACCGGTGCCAAGCGCTCGAGCGCACAACAACTCAGGGACTCGCTGGAAGACGACATCATCAACGGGCGTCGCACCCCGGGGGAGCGCCTTGACCCCGAGGCGCTGGGGCGCGAGTTCAACGTCTCGCGCACGCCGGTGCGCGAGGCGATCCAGCAGCTGGTGGCCAGCGGCCTGGTCACGGTGTCGCCCAAGAAGGGCACCTTCGTGGCCCGGGTGGGGATCGACCAGCTGATCGAGATGTTCGAGGTGATGGCCGAGCTGGAGGGCATGTGCGGGCGCCTGGCGGCGCGGCGCATCAGCGAGGAGGAGCTGGCCGGCCTGCGCGAGGCCCTGGCGCGCTGCGAGGCGGCGGCCGAGGCGGGGGACCCCGACGAGTACTATTACGAGAACGAGGAGTTCCACCACCGGATCTATGCCGCCAGCCACAACACCTTCCTGGCCGGCGAGGCGCGCCAGCTCAAGCAGCGGCTCAAGCCCTACCGGCGCCTGCAGCTGCAGGTGCGCCAGCGGATCGGGGGGTCGCTGGCCGAGCATCGCGAGATCATCGCGGCCATCGAACGGGGCGACGCCGCGGCCGCCGAGGAGGCCCTGCGCCAGCACGTGCTGATCCAGGGCGAGCGCTTCAGCGACTTCGTGGCCAGCGTCAGGGAGTTCGAGAAGCCGCTCAGCGGGGCCGGCTGAGCGGCCTTCGTCGTCGGGCCGTGGCTGCCATCAACGCCCCGTCTGGGGTAATCTCGTCTGCCTATGACAACAAGGCCCCGCCGCCATGCACTTCACCCGAGGGCGGGGGCGCTGGACCGACACGAGGCTCCCATGAATCGACTCAAGACGCTGACCCTGGCCGTGGCCGCCACCGCCCTGGCCGCTTCCTCCCTGAACGCCCAGGCGCGGGACTTCCGCCTGGGGCTGATCACCCCGCCGCAGCATATGTGGAGCACCGAGGCCGAGGCCTTCGCCGAGACCCTCCACGAGCGTTCCGGCGGCGAGCACAGCGTCAGCGTCTTCCCGGCGCAGCAGCTGGGCAACGAGGCGCAGATGGTCCAGCAGCTGCAGACCGGCGCCCTGGACATGGCCTTCCTGACGATCGCCGAGATCTCCAACCGCATCCCCGACTTCGGCGCCCTCTACGCCCCCTACCTGGTGGACGATGTGGACCACGCCGCGCGGCTGCTGCGCTCCGATGCTGCCGGCGAGCTGCTCGACCTGATGCCCGCCGGAGTGGGCCTGGTGGGCATGGGCTACGGCATGGTGGGCATGCGCCAGGTGCTCAGCCGCGACCCGATCGAGAGCATGGACGACATGCGCGGCCAGCGCCTGCGCATCACCCCCTTCGAACCGATCCGCGACTTCTATACTGCCACCGGCGCGGCCCCGGCGCCGCTGCCGCTGCTCGAGGTCTACGATGCGCTGGCCAATGGCCAGGTCGACGCCATCGACATGGATTTCGATTCGATCCTGATCCTCAAGTTCTACGAACAGGCCGACAACCTGCTGATTTCCAACCACATGATGTTCCCGATGGTGGGGGTGGTCTCCGGGCGGGTGTGGCGCGAACTCTCCGCCGAGGACCAGGCGCTGATCGAGTCCACCATGGCCGAGCACCTGGAGAACGTGCTCTCCGGCTTCCAGGCCATGGACGCCGCCCAGGAAGAGGAGATCCGCGGCCTGGACCTCAACATCGTCGAGGCCGACGCCGAGTTCTTCAGCGAGGCCATCGCCGAGTGGGAGGCCACCTGGGCCGAGAAGGCGCCGATGCTCGAGGCGCTGCGCGAGGAAGCCGAGCGGCTGCGCCAGTAAGGGGCCGCGGTGCCGATGCTGTCCCGCCTCTCCGATCGCCTGGCGCGCCTGGAGGAGATCGCCGCCGCCGCCCTGGCGGCGGCGGTTACCCTGCTGATCCTCGTCAACGTGGCCTTCCGCGCCGCGGGCAGCCCGCTCTACTGGATCAGCGAGCTCTCCATCTACGCCATGATCTGGATGACCTTCCTGATCGCCGGCGCGGTGCTCAAGCGCCGCCAGGGCATCGCCGTCACCCTGGTGGCCGATGCCCTGCCGGGCTTCGGCCACCGCCTGCTGATGGCGCTGGTCGACCTGGCGGTAGTGGTGTTCGCGGCGCTGCTGCTGTGGCTCTGCTGGCGCTGGTACCAGCCGCTCACCCTGGCGCGCCTGGGCTTCGACGTCCAGGCCTTCCAGGGCGAGACCTTCAACTTCATCTACGCCGAGAACACCTCCACCCTGGGCATCAGGAAGTTCTGGGTGTGGCTGATCCTGCCCTGGTTCGCGCTGTCGCTGACCTTCCACGGCCTGGTCAACCTGGGCGGCGCCCTGCGCGGGCTGCGTGACCCGGGGCAGGCGCCCCCGCCGCCGGAGGCCAGCCGATGACGGTGGCGATCTTTGCCCTGCTGCTGCTCGGTGCGGTACCCATCGCCCTGGTGCTGGCGCTGACCGCGATGTTCTACATCCAGGTGTCGGGCAACAGCGTGCTGTTCGAGTCCTATCCCCAGCAGCTGTTCGGGGCCATCGAGAGCTACGGGCTGCTGGCGATCCCGCTGTTCATGCTGGCCGGCGAGCTGATGAACGAGGGCGGGGTGACCCGTCGGCTGATCGACCTGGCGCGGCTGCTGGTGGGCGGCTTCCGCGGCGGGCTGGCCTATATCAACCTGGTCGCCAACATGATGATGGCGGCGATCATCGGCTCGGCCGCCTCCCAGATCGCCATCATGTCCCGGGCCATGGTTCCCGCCATGGAGCAGGAGGGCTACGACCGGCCCTACAGCGCGGCGATCACCGCCGCCGGCGGGCTGCTCTCGCCGATCATCCCGCCCTCGATGCTCTTCGTGCTGTTCGGCGTGATGGCCCAGGTGCCCATCGCCGAGATGTTCATCGCCGGCATCCTGCCGGGGCTGCTGCTGGGCTTCAGCTTCTTCCTGGCCATCGCCGTGGTGGGGCTGGTCCAGCAGTACCCCAGGGGGCGGTGGCCGACCCGCGCCGAGGCGCGCCGCGCGCTGGCCATGGGGCTGCCGGCGCTGGCGATCCCGCTGATCATCATCGGCGGCATCCTGCTGGGCCTGGCCACCCCCACGGAGTCGGCGGCCCTGGCGTCGCTGGCCGCGCTGCTGCTGGGGCGCTTCCTCTACGGCGACCTGAAGTTCGCCATGCTGCCGGCGGTGCTGCGTCGCACCGCGGTCAACGCCGGGCTCGTGATCATGCTGATTGCCGCCGCCGGGGTGTTCGGCTGGGTGATCGTCTACGAGCGGCTGCCCCAGATGGCCGCGGCCTGGATCGCCGCGCTGACCACCGACCCCTTCCTGTTCCTGCTGCTGCTGATCGGCGTGCTGCTGCTGGTGGGCATGATCATCGACGGCATCGCCGCGCTGATCCTGGTGGTGCCGATCCTGCTGCCCATCGCCACCCAGCAGTTCGGCATCAGCCCCTACCAGTTCGGGGTGGTGGTCTGCCTGACCCTGGTGCTGGGCCTGCTGACGCCGCCGGTGGGGGCGGGGCTCTATATCGCCTCGTCGATGACCGGGGCGCCGCCGCTGCGCATCTTCCGCTCGCTGCTGCCCTTCCTGCTGGCGAGCCTCGCCACCCTGGTGCTGCTGGCCTGGCAGCCCTGGCTGACCACTGCGCTGATCGGGCGCTGAGGGGCCTTCACCGGCTCGCCACCAGGCTGCCGGCCACCACCAGCAGCGCCGCCAGGGGCAGTCGCCAGTCCGGGGTGGTGACCCCCGCCAGCACCAGGAACAGCGTGGCCAGTACCGGCACGGCGTGGGCCAGGTTGCCCAGCCGCTGGGCCATGGGGTCACGCAGGGCGCGGTCCCAGGCCAGCATGGCCAGGCCGTAGGGCCCCAGACCCAGGGCGGCGGTAGCCAGCAGGGACTCACGGGAGGGCAGGGCGTGCACGCCCTCCAGCACCAGGCTCAGCCCGCCGACCATGACGCTGGCGATCAGCAGCAGGTGGGGCATGCGCTCGCCCAGTCGCCAGGCAGGCACCTGGCAGGCCAGCGAGTAGAGCGCCCAGCACGCGGCACCCAGCAGGGCCAGGCCATGGCCGGCCCAGGCGCCGGACACCCCGCCCGCCAGGGCCTGGGGCGCCACCAGCAGCGCCGCCCCGGAGAAGGCCAGGCCGGCGCCGGTGAGGGTGCTGGCCGGCAGCCGGCCCGTTGCCAACCGCCGGCTGGCGAGCAGGAAAAGCACCGGCCAGGTGTAGAGGAGCAGCGCCGCCTCCTCGGCGGGCGCCAGGCGGAAGGCAACGACGCAGGCTCCCACCGCGCCGGCGACCAGCAGCGGCACCCCCAGGTAGACCAGCCCGCCCGGCAAGCGCGAGAGCGGTGCCTCGCCATGGCGCCGGCGGCGTGCCATGGGCAGGGTGCCCAGGGCCCCGGCCAGCAGCGCCAGGGCCGAGAGGCGCAGCGGCGGCAGCTCGCCGGCCTGGGCGACCAGCAGCGGCACCAGCGCCCAGAGCACCACCGCCAGGGCGGCGGCAGCGGCGCCGAGCCAGGGGGAGCCGATCCGGCGTGAGGTGTCGAGCTGCATGGTCGTGGCCTCCTGCGCATGGGGCTGGTGGGTGACGCCGCCATGCTAGCCACTGCATACTCATCAGGATAACGATCTTTGTTGAAGTCATTCATCAAGGAGCTTGATGGTTTCATGCGCGCCCCGACCCTCGACCTCGCCCTGCTGCGGACCCTGGTGGCCATCGCCGATACCGGCAGCGTCACCGCCGCGGCGCGACGCCTGGCCTATACCCAGTCCACGGTGAGCATGCAGCTCTCGCGCCTGGAGAGTGCGCTGGGCGTGACGCTGCACGAGCGGGAAGGCCGCCGGCTGCGCTTCACCGCCGAGGGGGAGCGGCTGCTGGGGCACGCCCGCCGGCTGCTGGCCCTCAACGACGAGGCGCTGGCCGACATGCGCGCCCGGCGCATCACCGGGGAGCTCAACCTGGGGATCCCCGAGGACTACGCCAGCCTGCTCACCGCGGTGTTCTCCTGGTTTCACCAGCTCTACCCGGACGTGGGCCTGCAGGTGACCTGCGGCACCAGCGCCGACCTGGTGGAGCGGGTGCGTGCCGACGAGCTGGACCTGGCGCTGGTGACGCGCCAGCGCCGTTCGCCCGGCGGCGAGGTGATCCGCCGCGAGCCGCTGGCCTGGGCGGTGGGGCTGGAGCGCCAGCCGCCGCTGACCGACCCGCTGCCGCTGGCGCTCTACTCCCCGGGGGCGGACCTCTTCCGCGAGGTGGCCGAGGAGGCACTGGCCGCGGCGGGGCGCGACTGGCGGGTGGCCTACACCAGCCAGTCCATGGCCGGCCTCTCGCCGGTGGTACAGGCGGGGCTGGCCATCGTGGTGGTCACCCGCAGCATGCTCGGCCCCCGGCTGCGCGCCCTGGACGAGTCCAGCGGCCTGCCGGGGCTTCCCGCCGTGGAGCTGGCCCTGCACCGCGCCGCCCGACGCCCCACCGAGCCCGCCCGGCGCCTGGCCGAGCTGATCCGCGAGGCGCTGGCGCCGGCGGCAAGGGACTGAATCGCCCGCGGGGACGCCCCGCCTCGCGATGGCGGCGATAGGTCGAAAGGATCAATCCCGAGCGTTATACTCGGGTATTGATTCCCCGGCCACCCTGGCCCGCGACTGGAGCCGCCATGTTTCCCGAGTTCACCCTGCGCTATGCCCGCCTGCCCGGGCGTTTCTACGAGCGTTTCGACCCCGTGCCGGTCCCCGCGCCGCGGCTGGTCGCCTTCAACCGGGCGCTGGCCGAGCAGCTGGGGTTCGACCTCGCCGATGTCGACGAGGCCCGGGCCGCCGAATGGTTCGCCGGCAACGTCGTGCCGGCCGGCGCCGAGCCGCTGGCCCAGGCCTATGCCGGCCACCAGTTCGGCCACTTCAACCCGCGCCTCGGCGACGGCCGGGCGGTGCTGCTGGGCGAGGTGACCGACCGCGACGGGCGGCTGCGCGATATCCAGCTCAAGGGCGCCGGGATGACCCCCTTCTCCCGGGGCGCGGACGGCCGGGCACCGCTGGGACCCGTGCTGCGCGAGTACCTGGTCAGCGAGGCGATGTACCGCCTCGGCGTGCCCACCACCCGGGCGCTGGCCGCGGTGACCACCGGCGAGCGGGTGTTCCGCCGGGTGCCGGAGCCCGGCGCGGTGCTGACCCGGGTGGCGTCGAGCCATCTGCGGGTGGGCACCTTCCAGTACTTCGCCGCCCGGGACGACCTTGAGGCGATCAGGACGCTCGCCGACCTGGCCATCGAGCGACACTATCCGGCGCTTCAGGGCCTGGAAGGGGGTGAGCGCTACACGGCCCTGCTGGAGGCGGTGGCCGAGCGTCAGGCGGCGCTGGTGGCGAAGTGGATGGGGCTCGGCTTCATCCACGGCGTGATGAACACCGACAACTGCACCATCTCCGGCGAGACCATCGACTACGGCCCCTGCGCCTTCATGGAGGCCCATGACCCGGCGATGGTGTTCAGCTCCATCGACGAGCAGGGGCGCTACGCCTACCGCAACCAGCCGTGGCTCGCCCAGTGGAACCTGGCGCGGCTGGCCGAGACGCTGATCCCGCTGATCGACGACGACCGGCAGCGGGCGATCGAGCAGGCCACCGAGGTGATCAAGCGCTATGAGCCGCGCTATGAGGCCGAATGGCTGGCGGTGATGCGCGAGAAGCTCGGGCTCGCCAGGGAAGAGGCGGGGGACCGCGAGCTGGTGGAGGCCTTCCTCGAGGCGATGCACGCCGGCCGTGCCGACTTCACCCTGGCCTTCCGCCGCCTGAGTGAAGCGGTTGAAGAGGGTGAGGCGGTGGAGGAGGACGCCTCCGCGCTGCTCGCGCTGTTCGAGAGCGACGGGGCGCTGCGGACGTGGCTGCCGCGCTGGCGCGAGCGCCTGGCCCGGGAGGAGGCGTCGCCGCTGGCGATCGCCGCGCGCATGGAGGCGGTCAATCCGCTCTACATCCCGCGCAACCACCAGGTGGAACGGGCGATCGCCGCGGCGGCGGAGCACGACGACTTCGGCCCCTTCGAGGCCCTGGCGGAGGTGCTGGCCGAGCCCTTCACCGAGCAGCCGGGGCGGGAGGAATACGCCCAGCCGGCACCGCCCACCGAGCGGGTCTTCCGCACCTTCTGCGGGACCTGAGCCGCCACGGAAACCCCTGCACCAAGAAAGACGCCCGGGTTTTCCCGGGCGTCTCTGTATCGGCAGGCGTGGCCGGGTCTCCCCGGCCATCCCATCGGCGTTACGCGACGTCGAAGCGGTCGGCGTTCATCACCTTGGTCCAGGCGGCGACGAAGTCCTTCACGAACTTCTCCTGGTTGTCATCCTGGGCGTAGAGCTCGGCGTAGGCGCGCAGGATGGAGTTGGAGCCGAATACCAGGTCGACGCGGGTCGCGGTGAACTTCGTGCTGCCGCTCTTGCGATCGACGATGTTGTAGGCGTTCTTGCCGGTAGGCTCCCAGCGGTTGCCCATGTCGGTCAGGTTGACGAAGAAGTCGTTGGTCAGCTGACCCACGCGGTCGGTGAACACGCCGTGCTGCGTGCCGCCATGGTTGGTGCCCAGCACCCGCATGCCGCCCAGCAGCACGGCCATCTCGGGCGCGGTCAGGCCCATCAGCTGGGCGCGGTCGAGCAGCATCTCCTCCGGCTTGACCACGTAGTCCTTCTTCTGCCAGTTGCGGAAGCCATCGGCCAGCGGCTCCAGCGGCTCGAAGGACT
The DNA here is from genome assembly GCF_014193375.1 of Halomonas campaniensis. GTDB lineage: Bacteria > Pseudomonadota > Gammaproteobacteria > Pseudomonadales > Halomonadaceae > Halomonas > Halomonas campaniensis. The sequence continues at coordinate 72,385 of NZ_JACHZF010000016.1, read as the reverse complement.
CGGCGTCGGTCATCTCGTCGGTGGCGTCGCCGCGGCCCTTGAGGAAGGGCACGTGGATGTCATGGCCCGCGGCCCTGGCGGCTTGCTCGATGCCCAGGTTGCCGCCGAGCACGATCACGTCGGCGACGCTGGCACCGGTCTCGGCGGAGATTTGCTCGTAGACCTTCAGCACCCTGGCCAGGCGATCCGGCTCATTGCCTGCCCAGTCCTTCTGCGGGGCCAGGCGGATGCGGGCACCGTTGGCGCCGCCGCGCATGTCGGAGCCACGGTAGGTGCGGGCGCTGTCCCAGGCGGTGCAGACCAGCTCGTTGAGGGAGAGGCCGGCCTCTGCGATCTTCTCCTTGACCACCTCCTCGACGTAGTTGGTCTCGCCCTGGGGCACCGGATCCTGCCAGATCAGGTCCTCGGCCGGCACGTCCGGGCCGATGTAGCGGCTCTTCGGCCCCATGTCGCGGTGGGTCAGCTTGAACCAGGCGCGGGCGAAGCAATCCTTGAAGTACTCCGGGTCCGCCATGAACTTCTCGCAGATCGCCCTATACTTGGGGTCCATCTTCATCGCCATGTCGGCATCGGTCATCATCGGCTTGCGACGGACCGAGGGATCGGTGGGATCCACCGGCATGTGCTCTTCCTTGATGTCCACCGGCTCCCACTGGTTCGCCCCCGCCGGGCTCTTCGTCAGCTGCCACTCGTAGCCGAACAGCAGGTCGAAGTAGCCCATGTCGAACTGGGTCGGGTTGGTGGTCCAGGCGCCCTCGATGCCGGAGGTCACGGCATTGGTCGCCTTGCCGCCCTGGTGCGGGTTCATCCAGCCGAAGCCCTGGGTTTCCACGTCGGCGCCTTCCGGTTCCGGCCCGAGGGCATCGGCATCGCCGTTGCCGTGAGCCTTGCCGACGGTGTGGCCGCCGGCGGTCAGCGCCGCGGTCTCCTCGTCGTTCATCGCCATGCGCGCGAAGGTCTCGCGGACCTGCTCGCCGGTCTTGAGCGGGTCGGGCTGGCCGTTGACGCCCTCCGGGTTCACGTAGATCAGGCCCATCTGGACGGCGGCCAGCGGGTTCTCCATGGTGTCGGGCTTGTCGACGTCCTCGTAGCGGCTGTCGGACGGGGCCAGCCACTCCTTCTCGGCGCCCCAGTAGATGTCCTTCTCCGGGTGCCAGATGTCCTCGCGGCCATAGGAGAAGCCGAAGGTCTTGAAGCCCATGGATTCATAGGCGACGTTGCCGGCCAGGATGAAGAGGTCGGCCCAGCTGACCTTGTTGCCGTACTTCTTCTTGATCGGCCACAGCAGGCGGCGCGCCTTGTCCAGGTTGCCGTTGTCGGGCCAGGAGTTCAGCGGCGCGAAACGCTGGTTGCCGGTGCCGCCGCCGCCGCGGCCGTCGGCGAGGCGGTAGGTGCCCGCCGCGTGCCAGGCCATGCGGATCATCAGGCCGCCATAGTGGCCCCAGTCGGCCGGCCACCATTCCTGGCTGTCGGTCATCAGGGCGTGCATGTCCTGCTTCAGCGCCTCGAAGTCGAGCTTCTTGACCTCCTCGCGATAGTCGAAGTCCTCGCCCATCGGGTTGGTCTTGCGATCATGCTGGTGGAGGATGTCGAGGTTCAGGGATTCCGGCCACCAGGCGACAACATCCGCCTTCTCCTGCGTGTTGGACCCGTGCATCACCGGGCACTTGCCTGTGTTCTGCTGATCACCCATGTCGCACTCCATCTTGGCTGCTTTGAGCTTGGCTGTGTTTCGGGAATAGCCATCCTTGTATAGACGATGGCTTCCCGGGGGGACAATGAGACATATCAACCATCGCCAACCTTGCGGGCGCGACGGCCGCGGCTCCCTGTCCGCATCACCCCTAACCTACTCCTCCGAGATCCATTAGCACAATGCGGCAATGTCGACCGCTGCGATAGCCAATCTCAATCGGCAGGCGGTGGCGGAGCTGCTACGTCTGAGGCGTCTCGTCAGGCCTCGGGAAGTTGCAGCTCGCGGGCCTCGCCCATCAGGAAGGCGCGGTTGGCCTCCAGCGCCTCGCGCAGGAAGTCCCACAGCAGGCGTACCCGGGCCAGCCGGCGCTGCTCCTGGCGGGCGGTGATCCAGAACTGGCGGTCGATCGCTACCTCGTCTGCCAGCACCCGGACCAGTGGCCCGCTGCTTTCCGCCATGAAGCAGGGCAGCACGGCGAGCCCCGCCCCGTGCAGGCAGGCGGCGTGCTGGGTGGTCACGCTGGTGCTGCGCATGGCGAAGTGCGGCCCGGGGTGGCCGACCACCGCGGGGTCGAGCAGCGGCTCCAGGTAGCTGAGCTGCTCGCTGAAGATCAGGTCGTCCACGTAGCCCACCAGACGGTGCTCCCCCAGCTCGGCGAGCCGCCCGGGCCGGCCGTGGCGGGCGAGGTAGCCCTCGCTGCCGTAGAGCCGCAGCCGGTAGTCGCACAGCCGCGAGATCACCAGGCCCGGGCTCACCGGGCGCTCCACGGTGATGGCCAGGTCCGCCTCGTGGCGGCTCAGGTTGACCACCCGGGGCAGGGCGAGCAGGTCCAGGGTGACCCCCGGGTGGCGCTCGCAGAAGGCCGAGAGCAGCGGGGCGATCACCCAGGTGCCGAAGCCCTCGGTCACCCCCAGACGGATCTGGCCGCTGATCTGGTGGTTCTTGTCGGTGAGGCTCTCGCCGGCCTCGAAGGCGTGGCGGGCCATCTCCTCGGCGTGGGCGAGCAGCTGCTGGCCCGCCTCGGTGAGGTGGTAGCCGTGGGTGCTGCGCTCGAAGAGCTGGGTGTTGAGCTTCTGCTCGAAACGCCGCGTGCGCCGGGAGAGGGTGGAGTGGTCCAGCCCCAGCCGGCGGGCGGCATCGGTGAGCCGCTGGCTGCGCGCCACCTCGAGAAAGATCTGGATATCCTGCCAGTCGAGCATGGGGCCCTCCCGCCGTTGCCTGTTCAGGCCGCTTGTTGTGCATGGATGCACAAACAATGTGCCCGACTGCCCGTTGTCACGCCATCCGACGTCTGGATAGACTCGACGTCATCACCTTCCGTGTTTTTATACACACAAAGTCTAATGCCAGGGCGATCCACGGCAACGTCAACAACAAGCCGATCCCCCGGGCAGCGACCGCACAGAGAGGAGCACGCCCATGTCAGTCCGCGAAATCCCCATGTACATCGACGGCCAGCCCGTCCAGTCCCAGAGCCAGGAGTGGCGCGACGTGGTCAACCCGGCCACCCAGGAGGTGGTCGCGCGGGTGCCGTTCTGCTCCGCCGAGGAGGTCGAGCGCGCCGTGGCCAGCGCCAAGGAGGCCTTCAAGACCTGGCGCAAGGTGCCGCTGGCCAAGCGCATGCGCATCATGCTCAAGCTGCAGGCGCTGATCCGCGACAACACCGACGAGCTGGCCGCGCTGATCACCGAGGAGCACGGCAAGACCCTGCCCGATGCCGCCGGCGAGGTGGGCCGCGGCCTGGAGGTGGTGGAGCACGCCTGCTCGATCACCTCCCTGCAGCTGGGCGAGCTGGCCGAGAACGCCGCCAGCGAGGTGGACGTCTACACCCTGAACCAGCCGCTGGGCGTGGGCGCCGGCATCACCGCCTTCAACTTCCCGATCATGCTGCCCTGCTTCATGTTCCCGCTGGCCATCGCCACCGGCAACACCTTCGTGCTCAAGCCCTCCGAGCAGGACCCGAGCTCCACCATGCGCCTGGTCGAGCTGGCCCACGAGGCGGGCATCCCGGCCGGGGTGCTCAACGTGGTCCACGGCGGCCCGGACGTGGCCAACCAGATCGCCGACCACACCGACATCAAGGCGCTCTCCTTCATCGGCTCCACCCACGTGGGCTCACTGCTCTACAACCGCGCCGCCGCCGCCGGCAAGCGCATGCAGTCGATGATGGGCGCCAAGAACCACTGCGTGATCATGCCCGACGCCAACCGTAGCCAGGCCATCAACAACCTGCTCGGTTCCGCCTACGGGGCCGCCGGCCAGCGCTGCATGGCCAACTCCGTGGTGGTGCTGGTGGGCGAGGCCCGCGAGTGGCTGGACGACATCGTCGAGGGCACCCGCACCATGAAGGTGGGCCCCGGCACCCAGCGTGATGCCGACCTCGGCCCGCTGGTCTCCCCCCAGGCCAAGGAGCGCGTCGAGCGGCTGATCACCGCCGGCGAGAAGGAGGGCGCCAAGCTGCTGGTGGACGGCCGCGGCTACCAGGTGGAAGGCTACCCGGACGGCAACTTCGTCGGCCCCACCCTGTTCGCCGACGTCACCGCCGAGATGACCATCTACCGCGAGGAGATCTTTGGCCCGGTGCTCTGCGTGGTGACCGTCGACACCCTGGACGAGGCGATCGAGTTCATCAACGCCAACCCCAACGGCAACGGCACCTCCATCTTCACCAACTCCGGCTGGGTGGCGCGCCGCTTCGAGAGCGACATCGACGTCGGCCAGGTGGGCATCAACGTGCCGATCCCGGTGCCGGTCGCCTACTTCAGCTTCACCGGCTCGCGCGGCTCCAAGCTGGGTGACCTGGGCCCCAACGGCAAGCAGGCCATCGCCTTCTGGACCCAGACCAAGACCGTCACCGCCCGCTGGTTCGAGCCGGAGAACGTCTCCAGCGGCATCAACAGCACCATCTCGCTGAGCTGATCACACCCGCTCGGTGACAACACGGCCCCGCCTCGAGAGAGGCGGGGCCGTGCTTTTGTACGCCCCTGTAGGAGCACAGCTTTGCTGCGCGAATGGAGGCCACAGGCCTCCCGTGGCTGTCCGTTGCTGTTACCCTGGAGGGCATTGACAGGGCAGGGAAGAGACACCATGGAACGGTTACCGGAAGGGCTCTACGAACGACTGCTCGATGACGAGCTCAGCGCGCAACTGGATGCCCACCCTGAACTCAAGCCAGTGATGCGTAAGCTCGACGATGAGACGGCGCCCCACACCTACGCCCAGTTTCTCGGTCAGCTGCTACATCAGGCCTTGCGGATTGTCGATGAGAAGAGCCGGCTGCCGCTTCTTAACCGACTCATCGAGCTGATTTCGGCAACCGATGGTCTCGACTACCTGGCTCGTAAGAAACTGCTGGATGCCGATAAGCCGATACTCAGCGAATTGGGAAAGGGTAGCCATCGGTTACCTCGACCGGCGACGCCTTTGGCGACCAGCGCCCTGCTGACGGGGTTGGGGCATGATCCGCCCCTCGAGCATGAGCTGCGGGCCGAGATGGCCACGGCCGACGGTGTCGATATTTTGGTCTCTTTCATCAAATGGTCAGGGCTTAGGCTGCTGATGCCCGCCTTCGAACGCCTGGCCGACCGAAATATTCCGGTACGCCTGATCTCCACCAGCTATATGGGGGCCAGCGACCCTACCGCATTGGAGTGGCTGACCCAGCAGCCCAATGTCACCGTGCGCGTCTCCTACGACACCGGCGGCACGCGCTTGCATGCCAAGGCCTACCACTTTCGCCGAGAGAGCGGGTACTCCACGGCCTATATCGGCTCGGCGAATATGTCCCACTCGGCGATGACCCAGGGACTGGAGTGGACCGTCAAGGTCACCGCTCAGGATATGGGGCATATCCTCGAACGTTTCGAGGCGGAGTTTGCGGCCTACTGGGAAAGCGATGAGTTCGAGCCCTATACCCCAGAAGATTTCCCGCGCTTTCGTCGGGCCATCGCCGCGCATAAGGATCGCGCTCAAGGTGGGGCGACCTTCTTCGCCGAGATCACGCCTCGGCCTTTCCAGCTTCGAATTCTGGAAGCCCTGGCCGCCGCACGCCAGCGCGGCTCGTGTCGTAATCTGGTGGTGGCGGCCACCGGTACCGGCAAGACCGTGATCTCGGCGCTGGATTATCGACGGGTATGCGAAGGTGAAGGGCGGCAGGTGCCGCTACTGTTCGTCGCGCATCGTAAGGAAATTCTGGAACAGGCTCAGGCCTGCTACCGCACCGTGCTGCGTGATCAGAACTTCGGCGAGCTCTGGGTGGGCGGGCATGTGCCGACAGAACACCGCCACCTATTTGCCTCGGTGCAAACGCTGAACCGTTACCGGCCTTGGGAAACGTCAGGGAGCGAGCATTTCCACTATGTGGTGATCGATGAGGCCCATCATGAGACCGCCAGCAGCTATCGGGCTCTGCTCGAGAAGCTTAAGCCTGCCGTGTTGCTGGGGCTGACGGCCACGCCCGAGCGAATGGACGGCAGCAGTATCCTGCCGGACTTCGATGGTGATTTCGCCGCTGAGATTCGCCTTCCCGAGGCGCTGGAAGAGAAGCTGCTGTGTCCCTTCCACTATTTCGGCGTCAGCGACAGCGTCGATCTCAGTGACGATGCGCTTTGGCGCAATGGCCGCTATGACGCCCGGCAGCTGGAGAATCTGCTAACCGGCGATGACATGCGTGCCAAGCAGCGGGTAGACACCATCCTGCAGGCATTGGAGCGCTATCAGCCCGATCTGCATGGCGTGCGCGCGGTGGGGTTCTGCGCCGGGGTGCGCCATGCCGAGTATATGGCCGAGTGTTTCAACCGGCTGGGCGAAGCGTACCGGGCCGCTGTAATTGTTGGTGACACGCCGACTGAGATACGCGCAGAGCGGCTGCGTGAGTTCCGCGAGGGGGCGCTGCCCTTTCTGTTCACCGTGGACGTGCTCAGCGAAGGTGTCGATGTTCCCGATATCAATCTGGTGATGTTCCTGAGACCTACCGAGAGCCTGACGGTATTCCTCCTGCAGTTAGGGCGTGGATTGCGCCACGCGCCGGGGAAGGAGTGTCTCACCGTGCTGGACTTCGTGGGACAAACCCACCGTCGCTATCGGCTGGACACCAAGTTTACGGCGCTGCTGTCTGGACGGCGCCAGCGGCTGGATCGCGAGGTTGAGGCCGACTTCCCCAGCCTTCCCCCCGGTTGCAGCATTCAACTTGAGCGGGTCGCACGAGAGCGAGTGCTCGGCAAGATCCGTTCGGTGCTGGCCGAGCTGAATCAGTTTATCCCCGAGACACTGCGCACCTGGTCGGAAGAGGTCGGGAAACCGCTCACCTTTGGCCGTTTCCTGGAGGTGACTGGGCTGACGCCGGTGCAGGTGCTCTCGCGCCGCAGCTGGTCCGAGTGGAAAGCCTTGGCTGACCGCCAAGCGTTGCCCGTTGATCCCGATATCGACCAGGCGCGCAAGGCCCTACCGCGTATCGCGCTGCGCAGCGATCCCGAACTGCTCTCCGCCATCGAGACCCTGGGCCAATCGGAAGGCGTCGAAGAGACCCTGGGGCGCTATGACACCTCGCGACAAACGGCGCTGCACTATCTGCTGTGGGGCCAAAAGGGTGGTCTGGTTGGCGTCGATAGTCTCGAGCAGTCGCTGCGGAAGTGGCGCGCCAATTCAAGTATCGCGGCCGATGCCGCCGAGATTGCCGCCTGGCGGAGGGCTCACCAGCAGGTGCCGCTACATCCTCTCAGTGATCTACCGTTCGAAAGCGACCTGCTGCTGCACGGCGCCTATGGGAACGCCGAGATTAAGGCGGCCTTAGGCTTGGCCAATCTGGCGAAGCCGGGCGCCACCGGCGTGGGGGTGATCCATGCTAAGGAGATTCGCGCCTATATCCACCTGGTGACCTTCCAGAAGGATGAAAGTGACTTCTCGCCCACCACGCGCTATCGCGACTACCCCATCAGTCGCACGCTGCTGCACTGGGAAAGTCAGTCAAACACCAGTCAGGCCAGCGCAACGGGACAGAACTATCTGCATTTCGAGGAGCGCGGCTACACCATCCTTTTCTTCGCCCGCCTGACGAAGCGGATCGAAGGGGAAACAGCGCCGTTTATCTTCCTGGGACAGGCCAAGGCCCTCAAGAGCTGCCAGGGGGATCGGCCTATCGCCATGACCTGGGAGCTGGTCCATCCCATGCCCGCCGAACTCTTCGAGGAGGCGCGGCCGGCGTAGTGGCTCTGTCTCCGGGGGATACGACTTTGGCAGGCATGTTGACGTTGACGTAAGCTGCTATTTTGGTTCGGCGCCAACAACCACAACGCCAGGAGCCACCATGACCACCCCGATCAGCCGCTTTCCCATTCCCGAGTCGATCCAGGACCTGCCCGAGGACGTCCGCGACGCCATGCTGACGGTGCAGGAGAAGGCCGGCTTCATCCCTAACGTCTTCCTGATGCTGGCCCACCGCCCGGCCGAGTTCCGCGCCTTCTTCGCCTACCACGACGCCCTGATGGAGCGGGAGTCCGACACCCTGACCAAGGCGGAGAAGGAGATGATCGTGGTGGCCACCAGCGCCCGCAACCGCTGCCTCTACTGCGTGGTGGCCCACGGCGCCCTGGTGCGCATCTACAGCAAGGACCCGCTGCTGGCCGACCAGGTGGCCGTCAACCACCGCGTCGCCGGCCTGAGCGAGCGCCACACCGTGATGCTCGATTTCGCCATGCACTGTGGCCTGGAGGTGGGCGAGCTCACCGATGAGTGGCAGACCCGCCTGCTGGAGGTCGGCTTCACCCAGGACGATATCTGGGACATTGGTTCCATCGCCGCCTTCTTCGGCATGTCCAACCGCCTGGTCACCCTCGCAGGCACCCCGCCCAACGAGGAGTTTTATCTGATGGGGAGGGTGCCGCGAGATAAGTGAGGCGTGTTGGTCTCTGTGACCGCTCGAGCGTAGGCTCGGGTTAGGCGCAAGCAGGAGGCGATATGGCAGCCGAAAGAAAGGTGTGGACCGATCAGGATCGCTTGCAGGCGCTTGCTCTCTATTGCCGCCTGACATTCGGCCAACTGCACAGGCATCGGCCGGAAGTCATCCGTCTTGCCAAGCATATGGGGCGGTCTGCCAATTCGGTGGCCATGAAGCTTTCCAACTATGCAAGCCTCGACCCGGAAGTGTTGGCGCTGGGCAAAAAGGGGCTGTATGGAGCGTCCCGTCGAGATCGGTTGCTTTGGCAGCGCTTCATCGATGAGCCAGAAGTTGTGGCGCAAGAGTGTGAGTCGGCATGGTCGATGCTGGATGAAAGGGGTGAGCAAGACGAAGAAGCCACCGACTTCACCGGTCATGATGCAGTGGTCTGGCAGAAGCGGCGAGTCGGGCAGTCATTATTCCGCAAGGCGGTGATGGTTCGCTACGACACACGCTGCGTCATCACAGGGCTTCGTCATGAAGACTTGCTGATCGCCAGCCACATCGTGCCCTGGCAAGCACGCCCAGAGGCCCGGCTCGACCCTGCCAACGGTCTCTGCCTCAATGCGCTGCATGATCGTGCCTTCGATAAAGGGCTGTTGGCGATCGATGACCGGGATCGGATTCGCATCTCGCATGAGTTGGCCGATGTGGCACCCAATGGCCAGCTAAAGTCGCAGCTTCATGATCTCGACGGCCAGCGCCTAAGCCTAAGCGAACTGAATTTTCCGAATCGCGAGTACCTTGCCTGGCACTACCGCGAATGTTTCCGGCGTTAACCGTCGCCGCTATCTTCCAGCAACTTAAGCACCGGCATCAGCTGGCTCTCGTGCAGCAGCAGCACGCTGTCGCCGCTCTCGCCCTCGGCGGGTGAGGCGACGGCGAACTCGCCTTCCTCCAGGTGGAACTCGTGGATCTCGCGGGCGCCTTCCGGCGTCTGGCAGTGGATGGCGCGGTAGGGGTCGTCCTCGCCGTAGGTGAGGCGGTGGTAGACCTTGAAGAAGGTATAGAGGGTCAGGCCCCGGGTGAAGGCGGGCCAGCGGGCGGGGATGGTGCGGGTCTCGTCGTCCAGCGCCTGGCCTCCTGCCTCGGCGGCGGCGATGGCCCGGGCCAGCGGTTCGGCGAGCAGCGAGGCGCCGTCGCGGGGCAGGGGCTGCTGGTGCTCGAAGGCGTGGCGGTAGGCCTCGGCGACTCGCCGCAGGTCCGAAAGCGAGCCCAGCCGATGGTCGCTGTGCTTGAGGTCCACGGGCTCGAAGCCGCCGTTCTCCCAGCCGTGAATCACCCGCAGCACCAGCCTGCCCTCTGCCAGGGGAGCGCCGATCAGGGCCTGGACGGCCACCCGCAGGTGGAGCAGGCGCTCCGTCACCAGGTTGTCGAAGGCGGTATAGGGCTCGGCGAAGATCGCGTGCAGGCGACCCGGGGCGTGTTCCTTGGCTTCGTTGAACGGCATGGGCTGGTGTCCGGCTCGGGGGTGGTCGACGGGACGGGGCGACGCTATGATGCCCCTCGATCCTCGGATTATCGGCCGCCGAGTCGGCGACTTGAGCCGGGATCCCACAATTCATCCACTTGTCGCCAGGGGAGTCCCGCCGCATCCGCGGGGGCTGAGAGGGCCACGCGCCGACCCTGGAACCTGATCCGGTTCACACCGGCGGAGGAAGTGCGACATGCCCTACCTGACGTCTGCCGTGCTCGGCGCGGCGCTGCTGTGTTTTGCTTTCCTGGGCCTGCGGGCCCGCCGGGCCGACGGCCCCCTCGATGACTACGTGACCGCCCGCAACTCCCAGGGCGCCCAGGCCATCGGCCTGTCGTTCCTGGCCTCCAGCATGGGGGCCTGGATCCTCTTCGCGCCGCCGGAGATCGGCGCCTTCGTGGGGCCGGTGGCGCTGGCCGGTTACGCCATCGGCTCGTCGCTGCCCTTCATCGTGCTGGGGCTGTACGGCCCGGCGATCCGCCGCCACCTGCCGGAGGGGCGCAGCATCGGCGAGTTCGCCGAGGCCTGCTACGGCGCCGGGGTGCGGCGCTGGGTCTCCTTCGTCTCGGTGGCCTACATGGCGATCTTCCTGGCCGCCGAGCTCACCGCCATCGGCGCCATCGCCGCGCTGCTCTCGGACGTGCCGCCGGCGCTGGTGATCCTCGGCGTGGCGGTGGTCACCCTGGTCTACACCACCCTGGGCGGGCTGCGGGCGAGCCTCGCCACCGACCGCTGGCAGGCCTGGCTGCTGCTGGCCCTGCTGATGCTGGTGGGCGGCGTGGCCTGGTGGTGGCTGCCGCCCATGCCGGCCGGGGCGGTGATGCCTTCGATCCCCGCCGGCAGCGCGCTCTCCGTGGCGCTGACCCTGGTGATCGCCGTCACCGCGGCCAACCTCTTCCACCAGGGCTACTGGCAGCGCATCTGGGCCGCCGAGGACGACCGCGCCCTGGGCCGCGGGGCGCTGCTGGGCGCCACCAGCAGCCTGCTGGTGGTGATGGCCATCGGCGGGCTGGGCATGCTGGCGGCCATGCAGGCGCTGCCGCTGGGCGAGCCACCGATTCCCTTCTTCGCGCTGCTCTCCGCCGCGCCGGCCTGGCTGGGCCTGCCGGCCCTGGTGCTGGCGGTCACTCTGGTGGCCTCCAGCGTGGATACCCTGCAGAACGCCATCGCCTCCATGGCGGTGGCGAGCTCCGGCCGACGCGGCCTCTCGGTGCGGGCGGCGCGCCTGGTCACGGTGGCGCTGATGGTGCCGGTGGTGTGGGTGGCCCTGCAGGGCTTCTCGGTGCTGCGGCTGTTCCTGATCGCCGACCTGCTGTGTGCCGCCATCGTGGTGCCGGTGCTGCTGGGCCTGTGGCGGCGCATGTCGCCGCTCGCCGCCGTGGCCGGCGGCGTGGCGGGGCTGCTTGGCGCGGTGCTGCCGGGCTGGGTCACCCTGGGAAGCCTCCCCGCCGGGGTGCTGGCCGCCACCTTCCCGGACAGCATCCCGACGCTGCCGCCCTTCCTGGGGGCGCTGGTTGCCTCCGCGCTTGTCAGCCTGCTGGTCGCCTGGCTGCGTCCGGGGGCGAGGTTCCAACCGATATTCGAAGGAGACGCCCGATGACCACCCGCGCCGACTGGCACGCCTGGGCCGCGCAGCAGGACGCACCGCGCCTCACCGACTGGCTGCGCGAGATCAGCGAGCCCGACTGGTCCGCCACCGTGAACCATCCGCTCTTCGACGCCATGGCCGAGGGGCGCCTCGCCGGTGACGACTTCGCCGTCTACATGGTGCAGGACTATGGCTTCGTGGACCCCTTCACCGCGCTGATCGGCTTCGCCATCGGCCGCGCGCCGGGCATGGCGGACCGGGTGGTGCTGGGGCAGTTCATGGGCATGCTGATCAGCGACGAGAACAGCACCTTCCAGCGCACCTTCGAGGCCTTCGCGGTGCCCGCCGCCCAGCGCGAGGCGCCGGACTACCTGCCCGAGACCCGGGCCTTCCAGGCGCTGCTGCGCGAAACCGGAAGCGCCGGCGGCTACGCCGAGATCCTCGCCGCGCTGGTGGTCACCGAGTGGATCTACCTGGAGTGGGCGCTGAGGATCACTCGCGGCGAGGGGCTGCATCCGCTGGTGGGGGAGTGGATCGACCTGCACGACAACCCCGCCTTCCAGGACTTCGTGGCCTGGCTGCGCCGCCGCCTGGACGAGGAGGCCGAGGCGCTCGATGACGCCGCCTTCACCCGCATGGCCGAGTGTTTCCGCGAGACGGTGGTGAAGGAGCGCGCCTTCCACGACGCCGTGGTGCCGCGCTGAGCGAAGCAGTCGCCATGCCCGCGTTGCTTGCGGTGGGCTTTGCTTTCGGGGAAGAGGGGGGCTCCCTCAGTCGAGAAAGAGGTCGGCGGGTAGCCCGAAGCGCTGGGTCAGGGCCTTGATCTGGCGAACGTTCAGGCGTCGCTTGCCGTTCAGGATCTCCGAGATCACCGATTGGGTGCCGACTTCCGGCAGGCTCGACTGGTCGAGGCCGTGCCACTGCATCAGGTGGCGGAGCATGTCGGCCCCCCTCACCTCAGGCATCGGGCGATGGGCATCGTCATATTCCTCGATGAGGTCACCCATGTGGGAGGCGAGGCTCGCCAGGGGGTGCTCCTCGTCGTCTCCGACCAGCTCCAGCAGCTCATCGAGCCCTGCGACCAGGGCGTCGTAGTCGTGTTCGGATTCTGGTGGGCGAAGAGCAGGTGACATGATGTTTCCCATCTTGCGGTGCTCGATACAGTCTAGCGCAGCGATGAATGAGCTCGCTGGCGATATGGACAGCCACATGAGTTGCGGTCCACCCTCTGAGGGTCTCGCCATCTTCACAGGAGCCCTGCCATGAGCGATACCCCGAAGGATCCCCGCCGCCGTCACTCCGCCACGGTGGTCGATGGCCCCGGCAAGGCGGCCAGCCGCGCCATGCTGCGCGCGGTGGGCTTCACCGACGAGGACTTCGTGAAGCCCCAGGTCGGCATTGCCTCCACCTGGAGCAACCTCACCCCCTGCAACAGCCATATCGACGAGCTCGCGCGCCATGCCAGCGACGGTGCGGACGCCGCCGGCGGCAAGGGGGTGATCTTCAACACCATCACCATCTCCGACGGCATCGCCAACGGCACCGAGGGGATGAAGTACTCGCTGGTCTCGCGGGAGGTGATCGCCGACTCCATCGAGACGGTGGCCGGCTGCGAGGGCTTCGACGGCCTGGTGGCCATCGGCGGCTGCGACAAGAACATGCCGGGCTGCCTGATGGGCCTGGCGCGGCTCGACCGGCCCAGCGTCTTCGTCTACGGCGGCACCATCCTGCCCGGCAAGGGCCACACCGACATCGTCTCGGTGTTCGAGGCGATGGGCGCCCACAGCCGCGGCGACATCGACCTGATCGAGCTCAAGCAGATCGAGGAGACGGCGATCCCCGGGCCGGGCTCCTGCGGCGGCATGTACACCGCCAACACCATGGCCTCGGCCATCGAGGCGCTGGGCATGAGCCTGCCGGGCAGCTCGGCGCAGAACGCCGTCTCCAGGGACAAGCGCGAGGACTGCGAGGCGGCGGGCGCGGCGGTGCTCGACCTGCTCGAACGCGACCTCAAGCCCTCCGACATCATGACCCGGGAGGCCTTCGAGAACGCCATCACCGTGGTGATCGCCCTGGGCGGCTCCACCAACGCGGTGCTGCACCTGATCGGCATGGCCCGCACCATCGGCGTGGACCTGACCCTCGAGGACTTCACCCGCATCGGCCGGAGCGTGCCGGTGGTGGCCGACCTGCGCCCCAGCGGCCACTACATGATGAGCGAGCTGGTGGCCATCGGCGGCATCCAGCCGCTGATGAAGACGCTGCTCGACGCCGGCCTGCTGCACGGCGACTGCCTGACGGTGACCGGGAAGACCCTGGCCGAGAACCTGGCGAGCGTCGCCCCCTATCCCGACGACCAGCAGATCATCGCGGCGCTGGATCGCCCGGTGAAGGCCGAGAGCCACCTGCGCATCCTCCACGGCAACCTGGCCCCCGAGGGGGCGGTGGCCAAGATCACCGGCAAGGAGGGCACGCGCTTCTCCGGCACCGCCCGGGTGTTCGGCTCCGAGGAGGAGGCCCAGGCGCGCATCAACGACGGCACCGTGGTGGCAGGCGACGTGGTGGTGATCCGCTACGAGGGGCCAAGGGGCGGGCCCGGCATGCGCGAGATGCTCACGCCCACCTCGGCGATCATGGGCCGCGGGCTCGGCAGCGAGGTGGCGCTGATAACCGACGGGCGCTTCTCCGGCGGCAGCCACGGCTTCGTGGTGGGCCACGTGACGCCGGAGGCCTTCGACGGCGGCCCCCTGGCGCTGGTGGAGGATGGCGATGTGATCACCATCGACGCCGAGGCCGATACCATCGATGTCGACCTCTCCGACGAGGAGCTGATGCGCCGCCGCGCCGCCTGGCAGCAGCCGGCACCGCGCTACACCCGCGGGGTGCTGGCCAAGTACGCCAGGACGGTGAGTTCCGCATCGACGGGTGCGGTCACCGACGCCTTCGACTGAGCTCCCCGAGGCTGACAGGGTCGCCAACGACAGCGCCCCCGCCGATTTCCCGGCGGGGGTGCTCTGCCTTTCAGTGGTTGGCTCGGGCGCGGCTGGCTCAGGCCTTGCGGACCCTCACCGGAAGCCCCTGGCGCACGCTGGCGCCGCTGATGGGCTCGAGCCAGGTGCCGTCCACGTTGCGGGTCGGGTCCCGGAAGCCCAGGTCGTTGATGTTGATGCCGGCGCGCAGCCAGGGCATGTCCGGCTGGGATTCCCCGTCGATCACATGGGGCGTGGCGCCGAGGTCCCGGTGGCCGTAGCCGTGCTCGATGCCCAGCGAGCCGGGCATCACGCTCTCGCTGACCAGCGCCAGGCCCACCACGCTGCCGCCGGGGCTCTCGATGCGGATGGTGTCGCCATGGGCAATGCCGTAGCGCTCGGAGTCCTGGCGGTGCATCTGCACCGGGTTGTAGGGCTTGATCATGCGCAGCCGCTCGTTGCCGATGGCGTAGGAGTTCATCAGGTTGGACTTGAACGAGAAGGCCAGCAGCGGCCACTCCTCCTC
Source organism: Halomonas campaniensis (assembly GCF_014193375.1). GTDB lineage: Bacteria > Pseudomonadota > Gammaproteobacteria > Pseudomonadales > Halomonadaceae > Halomonas > Halomonas campaniensis. The sequence goes on along the minus strand of NZ_JACHZF010000016.1, from coordinate 57,198 downwards.
GGGGAACACCTCGCGCATGGTCTGCTTGTTGGCCAGCAGCGGCAGGCTGTGGCCGGGTACGCCGCGGTTGGGCTTGCCGGTCATGGTGTCGATGCTGGTGCCCACCACCTCGTTGTAGACGCACAGCGTGCGCCGCCAGGCGTTGGTCAGCCGCTCGCCGCGGAAGTGGTCGCTGGCGTCCTGGAAGCGCCCGCCGCGGGCGTAGAGGTAGGCCACCCGGCCGCGCTCATCGGCCTTGAGGGTGCGCTCGAGCCGCGGCAGCAGCGGGGCGATGCCGCCGTGGGCGATGTCGCTCTCGTCGGCCTCCGGCAGCGGCTCGTCCTGGAAGGCGATGTTGGCCGCGGCGCGCAGGTAGTAGTCCTCGGCGCGGTTGAGCGGGTGCAGGTGGCCGTCGGCGTCGGGGATCGCCTCGTCGCCGAAGCCGGCGAGGCCCAGGCGCCTGGCCACGGCGATGAAGAAGCTGTCCATGGAGACCGGCTCGCCCTCGGCGGTCTTCTGCTGGCGCGGCTCCACCACCGGCCAGCAGGCGGTGGTCAGCTTGCCCAGCGCGCCCTTCCAGGCGCCGGTGAAGCCCCACACCTCGTACATCACCGAGTCGGGCACAATGTAGTCGGCGTAGCGGTTGGTCTCGTTGATGAAGCCGTCCACGGCAACGAAGAGCCCCAGGCGCTTCGGGTCCTTGAGCTTGTCGGCGATCATCGCCTCGAGCCCGGCCTGGCCGTAGATGGGGTTGGCCATGCAGCCGATCACCGCCTTGATCGGGTAGGGGTAGCCGTCCAGCGCCGAGGGCAGGTGCTCGGTGAGGGTGGGCGGGGCGAAGGAGCGCCACGGCGCCCGGGCCGGGTAGGGGTTCTCGCCGGCCTCCACCTTGCGGCGGTACTCCGAGGACTTCTCGTAGGGGAAGCGCGAGCGGGAGAGGAAGACCCCCTGGGGGCCGCGCTTGCCGGGGAAGTTGGCCAGGTCGTAGCGCGGGCCGGCGCCGGTACCGCTGAAGGTACCACCGCCCACGGCGCTGCCGCCCTTCATGTTGTAGTTGCCGGCCAGCAGGTTGAGCATCTGCACGGCGAAGGCGGAATAGAAGCCGTTGCCGGACATCATGCCGCCGTGGCAGTTGACCACGGCGCGGCGGCCATGGCTGGCGTAGCGGCTGGCCAGCTCGACGATGGTGGCCTCGGGGATGCCGCAGTGCTCCGCGTACTCGGCCAGATCAAACTCGTGGGCCGACTCCCGCAGCAGGGTCATGCTGCTCTTCACCCGCACGGTGGCGCCAGGCCCTTCCGACGTACCGGCGAGTTCGACCTCGCGGTCGACGAAGAGCTCGGCGGCCATCGCCTCCTCGCCGTGGACGAGCTCGCCGTCGACCACCACCAGGGGGGCGTCGTCGTCGCTGTCGGCCTCGGCCAGGCCCAGGTCGCTGGCGCGCAGGAAGTGGCCGCGGCGCGGGTGGTCCTCGGTGTCGATCACCAGGTGGGTGGCGTTGGAGTGGGTGGCCTCGCCGGCGGCGCCCGCGGCGGCCTTGCCCGGCAGCTCCAGGAACTCCCTGGCGTAGCCCTGGTTGTCGAGCAGCCAGCGGATGATGGCCATGGCGAAGGCGCTGTCGGTGCCGGGGCGGATGGGCACCCAGCGGTTGTGCCCGGCGGCGTGGGAGGTGGAGGCGTTCAGTGCCGGGTCCACCACCACGTACTCCAGGGTGCCGGCAGCTCGGGCCTGGGCGATCAGTCGGCCCTGGCGCTTGAAGGGGTTGCCGGCCTGGCTCGGCGCGCAGCCGATGTACATGATGAAGCGGGCGTTCTGGATGTCCGGCTTGACGTGGGCGTTGGCGCCCAGGTCATTCATCACCGCCCCGGAGCCCATGCGGAAGGCCAGGCCGCAGTAGGCGCCGTGGTGGCCGTAATTGCGGGTGGCGAAGGCATTGAGGGTGAAGCGCTTGAGCAGGTCGGAGCGGCCGTAGTCGGTGGCCTCCATCACCATCAGCTGGTTGGCCCTGGGGCCGTACTCCGGGTTCTCCGGGTCGATCGGGGTGTCGTGGTCGTGGATGGCGCGCAGGCCGTCCACGTGGCCCTCGCCGAACAGGTCGCCGCCCTCGCAGATCTCCTCGATCAGCTGCTCGAAGGAGATCTTCTGCCACTGGCGCTCGCCGCGCCCGCCCACCCGCTTGAGGCAGTGGTCGATGCGGAAGGGGCTCTCCAGCTGGCTCATCATGGCGTTGCCGCGGGCGCAGGCGGTGGAGCGGTTGACCTGGCCCTGGCCGCCGAAGGCGCTGACGTGGCGCAGCGCCTCGGCCACCGGGGTGCGCATGGGCAGGTGGTCGTCCGCGGAGAGCGGGTGGTAGGGGTTGCCGGAGACGCGCAGCACCCGGTCGCTCTCGTTGTCGACGCGCACCCGCACGCCGCACTGGGTGGTGCAGCCGTAGCAGATGGTGAAGGCGGTGCGCTGGTCCGGGTTGAGGGTCAGCTCGCCGGTGTCGAGGTCGACCCGGTACTCCGGGGCCAGGGAGTTGCCGTGGATGCGGTCCTTCGGCTTCTCGCCGGCGCTGCCGGTGACGCCCTTGGCCATCTTGGCCAGGGGGTCGGAGTAGCCGGCGACGAAGGTGGCGGCACCGCCGGCGGCGACGGCGCCCTTGAGCAGGCGGCGGCGTAAGGTATCGACGGGGGACTTAGCCATGGCTGGGCGCTCCTTCGACGGACTTGGCGTCGGACTGTGCGTTGCTTTCGGAAGGGGAGACGTCGGCGGCGCTGCCGCCCTGGCGCGCCTGGCGCCACGGGATCAGCAGGTCGATCACCAGGGCCGCGGCGAGCCACAGCCCGAAGGTGCCGACGATGCCGAGGAGGCCGGAGGAGCCGGCGGGAATGCCGTAGTGGTGGAAGCCGGCGCTGTTGCGGGCCACGTGCTGCACGTCCATCAGCACCACCCAGCGGAACATCCAGCCCATGTGGATGGCCACCAGGCCCAGCACCCAGGCCCAGGCGAAGAGGGCCGGCCGGCGGGCGGCGGGGCGGGTGAGCAGGTAGAGCACGGCGCCGAACAGGGCTACCCCGGTCAGGCCGCCCCAGAGGGCGGTGCTGCGCCAGGAGGGGCTCGCGCGCACGGAATCGAGCGCCGCGGCCACCGAGCCGACGTTGGCGTTGATGCCATCCAGGAACCAGCTGCCGGCGACGAGGCCGGCCACCACGCAGGCGCCCAGCAGCACCTTGAGCATCTGGCCGTTGCTGGCCGGGGCGCGCAGGCCGCTCACCCGGTTGAGCACCAGGATCAGGCCGGCCGCGGCGATGAAGCCGGTGGCGACCAGCATCGGCGGCAGCCAGACGGTGTTCCACAGCGGGCGCGCCTTGACGATGGCCAGCTCGGCGCCGGTGTAGAGCATGATGCCGGTGGAGAGGACCAGTGTGCCCAGGCCCACCAGCACCAGCAGGGCGCGCGGGGTGGGGGCGTCACCGAACGACAGCAGGCGGGCGACCAGGCCCGCGAGGCCGGGGGCCTGGCGGTTGGCCTGCAGCGCGGGGCGCCAGGCCAGCCAGGCGAGCAGCAGCACGCCCACCACGTAGAGCGGCAGCAGCAGGCTGCCGATGGACATCCAGGAGCTCGAGGTGGCGTAGGCGTAGAAGTGCCAGAAGCGCAGCGGCTGGTGCAGGTCGGCCAGCAGCGCCACCGGCGCCACCAGGGTGGTGGTCAGGCAGGCCAGCATGGCCAGGCGGGCGGTGGGCAGCCAGCGCTGCTTGCCGAACACCAGTGCCGGGGCCGCCAGCCACAGGGTGGCGTAGGAGAGGGCGATCAGGAAGAAGTACTGCACCGCCCAGGGGTACCAGGCGATGGCGTAGCGGGGCGCGAGCAGCTCAATGGCCATGGAATTCATAACCCATCTCCTTGCCGTGGGGGTCGAGGACTTCCAGGGCCACCGGCTCGGCGAGCGGGCGCGTGATGAAGCGCTCGTCCATGCCGAGGTAGAAGACCTGGGGCAGGGTGTTCTTTTCGGGCTGCAGCACCATCAGCTCGTCCCGGTGCTCGGCGATCATGCGGCTGATCTGGCTCTCGGGGTCGCGCATGTCGCCGATGATCCGCGCGCCGCCCACGCAGCTCTCCACGCAGGCCGGCAGCAGGCCGGCTTCCAGGCGGTGGGCGCAGAAGGTGCACTTGTCCGCGGTCTGGGTCCGGTCGTTGATGAAGCGGGCGTCATAGGGGCAGGCGTTGACGCAGTAAGCGCAGCCCACGCAGCGGTCGCTGTCCACCACCACGATGCCGTCCTGGCGCTGGAAGGTCGCCTCCACCGGGCAGACCGGCACGCAGGGCGGGTTCTCGCAGTGGTTGCAGAGGCGCGGCAGCATGAAGGTGGCCAGCTCGCCGGTCTCCTGGTGCTCCACCTCGTACTGGGAGACGGTGGTGCGGAACTTGCCCAGCGGGGCGGCGTTCTCGATATGGCACGACACGGTGCAGGCCTGGCAGCCGATGCACTGGCGCAGGTCGATGAGCATGCCGTAGCGCTTGGTGGGGTCGCCCTCTCGGCGGGGCGGCTGGCTGTTGATGCCGGCGCTGGCAACGCTCGAGAGCGGAATCAGGGCGGCACCCGCGCTGAGGCGGGCCAGCTGGCCGAGAAGGGAGCGGCGAAGGTGGTCCATGGCGCCTCCGGTGGCCTGGGGGTCGCGGGGGATCGCCCTGCGACAGGAAGAAGGGGTGACACCGGAGAGGTTAGCTGCGACCAAGGTCGAGGGTCTTGATATGCATCAAGGGAATGTTAGCAAGCTCTTAATGCTCCCTTAATGTTGGGATAACCCATTGGGATAAAACAAGAAAGGCAGCCGGGGCGAAGGGAGAAAAAGCAGGGGCCAGGCAAGGCAGGAGCCAGGCAAGAGAAGAGGGAAGAGGGAGGGGGGCAGGAGCATGGCCCGGAAAGCATCACGCCCCGCCGGTGGTCCGGCGGGGCGTGATGCATGGAAGGCGCTTGGCGGCTTGCCGCGGCGTCAGTGCGCCGTGGGGTGCGGATCGATGGTGCGATGCAGAATCTGCAGCTCGTCGACCGAGAGGTGCTCCAGGCGGCCGGCGAGCAGGTCGCTGACCTTCTGTGCCGGCAGGCCGGCGCGGCGGGCGATCTCTCGGCATCCCAGATCCGACACGGCGATCAGCCGGGTCACGATGCGCATGAGGCGTGTACGTTTTTCCAGGTCCCTGACGTCGAGGTCAGGGCTTCTTCGCGGGGGGTCGAGAAGGTCCGCGCTTTGGGTATGACGTGCAGTACTCATGATGCTCCAGTGGGCGATTGCGACAAGCACACTATGGGGGCTCTTCGGCGATTTTGCCAGTGTCGTTTCGATGATCCTTTCGTGGCATCGAGCCCCGTTTCCGGCCCGGGGCATCCGGCATGCCGATGTGCAGAATATCGAACTGCTGCGCTGCGGCAGTCAACGGCGCTTCCCCGTCGCCGGCGGCGGATTCAACGCTGGCGTTTTCCTTGACATGGCAATGATTATATTGTCTTTTCTCTGTTCCCCAGGGCGCGGCAATCCGCCTCGATCGCGTTCCTCGGACGAATGTCTAGTACGGATATCTTGAACATCGGCTTGCTCGTTAGCACCGCGTTAACTATTTTTGTCGACGTTTCCGCGAAAAATATTCATTCCGACAAGACGGCTACAACGAGAGGATGACATGAGCAACGACGATTCGACGCAAGGCCAGCTGACGCGCGTGCTGGCCCGCAAGGATGTGCTGGCCCTGGCCTTCGGTGCGATGATCGGCTGGGGCTGGATCGTGCTGACCGGCAGCTGGATCCAGTCGGCCGGCAGCCTCGGCGCCATCACGGCCTTCCTGCTGGGCGGCCTGGTCATCGTGCTGGTCGGCCTGACCTATGCCGAGCTGGCCTCGGCGATGCCGCAGGTGGGGGGCGAGCATGTCTACAGCTACCGGGCCATGGGCCACTTCGCCTCCTTCCTCTGCACCTGGGCCATCACCCTGGGCTACGTGAGCGTGGTGGCCTTCGAGGCCGTGGCGCTGCCCACCGTGGTGGAGCACCTCTTCCCGAACTACGCGGTGGGCCACCTCTGGACCATCGCCGGCTGGGAGGTCAAGGCGACCTGGGTGGCGGTCGGCGTGGCCGGCTCGGTGGCCATGATGTGGGTCAACTACGTGGGCATCCGCACCGCGGCGCTGCTGCAGAAGGTGGTGACGCTGCTCATCCTGGTGGTCGGCATCATGTTCATCACCGGGGCGCTGTTCGAGGGCGAGCGGGCCACCATGGAGCCGCTGTTCAACGTCCGCGAGGGCGTCATCGGCGGGGTGATGATGGTGATCATCATGGTGCCCTTCATGTTCGTGGGCTTCGACGTGATTCCCCAGGCGGCCGAGGAGATCAACCTGCCGTTCCGCGAGATCGGCCGGGTGCTGATGATCTCGGTGATCCTGGCGGTGTTCTGGTACTCCTTCATCATCCTGGGCACCTCGCTGATGCTGGACCCGGAGGCCCTGGCCGCCAGCTCGCTGGCCGTGCCGGACGCCATGCAGGCGGTCTTCCAGGCCCCCTGGGCGGGCACCCTGATGATCCTGGCCGGGATCGCCGGCATCGTCACCAGCTGGAATGCCTTCTACGTGGGCGGCTCGCGGGCCATCTACGCCCTGGCCCACTCCGGCATGCTGCCGGCCTGGCTGGGCAGGCTGCACCCGAAGCATCGCACGCCCACCAACGCCATCCTGGTGATGGGCCTGCTCTCCTGCATCGCGCCCCTCTTCGGTCGCCCGGCCCTGGTCTGGCTGGTGGTGGCCGGCGGGCTCGGCATCGTGATCGCCTACCTCTTCGTGGCGATTTCCTTCGTGGTGCTGCGTCGACGCGAGCCGGAGATGGCGCGACCCTTCCGGGTTCGCCACGGCAAGCTGGTGGGGGCGCTCTCGGTGATCCTCTCGCTCTGCCTGATCGGCATGTACCTGCCGGGCAGCCCGGCGGCGCTCTCTTTGGTGGAGTGGGGCATGTTCGCCGGCTGGATGCTGATCGGCCTGGCGCTCTACGCCTGGTCGCGGGCGCGTTACGGCACCGCCTACAGCGACACCATGATGAACCGCGAGCTGGCCGGCGCGGATCCCTACCCGGGACGCTGACCCCAGCCCCTCCCTCGAGCTCCAGCCCTCGAACCGCAGCCCCGGCCCCGTGCCGGGGCTGCGTCGTCAAGGATACCCGACAGTCGGGCAGCATTTTTGACAAAGATCATTAATGTAGATATTTTTATATTGTATCTACAATCGTTGCCGGAGACCCTGACATGACCGCACTGACGCAGCTTCCCGCCGTTGCCATGCCCCTGCCTGCCGACATCCGCGGCTTCACCCTGCCCCCCTCGGCCCAGTCGCCGCGGCTGCTGCAGCTGACCGTGGGCCGGGAGGTGGTCGAGGCCTTCCTGGCGGCCGTCGCCGAGTGGCCGGTGCAGGCGCTGGAGTACAAGTCGATGCTGCGCTTCCGCGTGGCGAAGATCCTCGATGACCTGTGCGACAACACCCTTCAGCCGGTGCTGGTGAACACCCTGGTAGACCGCGCCACCGGTGGCCTGCAGGTGACCCCCGAGGGGCTCGACTCCGTGGCGCAGGCCGACGAGATGGTCAAGTTCGCGACCGCCGTGGCCCACCTGATGGGGCGCTCCAACTTCGATGCCATGAGCGGGCAGTACTATGCGCGCTTCGTGGTGAAGAACGTCGACAGCTCGGACAGCTACCTGCGTCAGCCGCACCGGGTCATGGAACTGCACAACGACGGCACCTTCGTCGAGCAGGACACCGACTACGTGCTGATGATGAAGATCGACGAGCAGCACATGGAGGGCGGCAACTCCCTGCTGCTGCACCTGGACGACTGGGAGGACCTCGCGCGTTTCTTCGCCCACCCGCTGGCCCATCGCCCCATGCGCTGGACCGCGCCGCCCAGCAAGAACGTGGCCCGTGACGTCTTCCATCCGGTGTTCGACGTGGATCGCGAGGGGCGGCCGGTGATGGCCTACATCGACCAGTTCGTGCAGCCCAGGGACTTCGAGGAGGGCAACTGGCTGACCGACCTCTCCGAGTCGCTGGAGACCAGCCCGGCCATCGTCTCGCTGCCCAATCCGGTGGGCAGCTTCCTGCTGATCAACAACCACTTCTGGCTGCACGGCCGCGACCGCTTCACCCCGCACCCGGAGCTGCGCCGCGAGCTGATGCGCCAGCGGGGCTACTTCACCCATGCCAAGACCCTGCGCGACCCGCGTCAGGCCTGAGGGCGTCGCCGCGAGCGGCGAGTGACCCCGACGAGGCCACGTCGTGAGCCCGGCGTGGCCCTCTGACTGAAGGAGCGAGGACGGCATGCACGACTTCATCATCATCGGCGGCGGTATCCTGGGGATGTCCACCGCCATGCAGCTCCAGCAGGCCTATCCGGATCGCCGGATGCTGCTGCTGGAGAAGGAGAGGGGGCCGGCGCAGCACCAGACCGGCCACAACAGCGGCGTGATCCACGCCGGGGTCTACTACACCCCGGGCAGCCTCAAGGCGCGCTTCTGCCTGGCGGGCAACCGGGCGACCGTGGCGTTCTGCGAGGCCCACGGCATCCCCTTCGATACCTGCGGCAAGCTGCTGGTCGCCACCAACGACCTGGAGATGCAGCGCATGAAGGCGCTGTGGGAGCGCACCGAGGCCAACGGCCTGGAGCGGGAGTGGCTGGGACCCGAGGCGCTGGCCGAGCGCGAGCCCAACATCACCGGGGTTGGGGGGATCTTCGTGCCCTCCAGCGGCATCGTCGACTATGCCGAGGTGACCCGCGCCATGGCCGCCGAGTTCGAGCGGCTGGGCGGCGAGATCCGCTACGGCGTCGAGGTCACCGGCCTCGAGGAGCGGCGCCGCGAGGTGGTGGTGACGGGCCGTCAGGGCGAGTTCAGCGGCTGCTATCTGGTGACCTGCTCGGGCCTCATGGCCGACCGGGTGATCCGCCTGCTGGGCCGGGACCCGGGCTTCACCATCTGCCCCTTCCGCGGCGAGTACTACCGGCTGCCGGAGACGCACAACCGCATCGTCAACCACCTGATCTACCCGATTCCCGACCCCTCCATGCCGTTCCTCGGCGTGCACCTGACCCGGATGATCGACGGCAGCGTCACCGTGGGCCCCAACGCGGTGCTGGCCTTCAAGCGCGAGGGCTACCGCCGGCGTGACGTCTCGCTCACCGACCTGGCCCAGATGGTCACCGACCCGGGCATCCTCAGGGTGCTGGGCAGGAACCTGCGCCCGGGCCTCGTGGAGATGAAGAACTCGCTGCACCGGCGCGGCTATCTCGAGCTGGTGCGCAAGTACTGCCCGAGCCTGACCCTCGAGGATCTGGAGCCCTGGCCGGCGGGGGTGCGCGCCCAGGCGGTCTCCCGGGACGGCCGGCTGGTGGACGACTTCCTGTTCGTCAACACGCGCCGCACCGTCAACGTGGGCAATGCGCCGTCGCCGGCCGCCACCTCGGCCCTGCCCATCGGTGCCCATATCGTCGAACAGGTGAAAGCGCTGGTGGAGGGCTGAGCGGACGGGGCGACCCTGGTGGAATTGCCGAAAGAAACCAGGAACGTAGAAATATAAGCGTTGGCCTCTCACGCTGGGGCCATGCTAGGTTTCCTTGCAGGCGTTGACCCGCACGCGCCGCTCACAAGCAGACAACAATCGGGTTCCAGCCCGGAGGATTGCCATGAACGCCATGAAGTACGCCGTCGCCGCCTCGCTGATCGCGACGGCCCCGTTGGCTGCCGCTCAGCAGCTCTCCATTGCCACCGGCGGTACCGGCGGCACCTACTATCCCCTCGGCGGCGGCCTCGCCGAGCTGATCAACAACCATATCGAGGGGGCCAGCGCGGTGGCCGAGGTCACCGGCGCCTCGGTGGAGAACATGGGCCTGGTGTGGCGCGGCGATTCCGACCTGGCGCTGGCGCTGGCCGACACCGTCTACCAGGCGCACAACGGCACCGGTGACTTCGAGGGCCGCCAGCTCGACAACATCCGTGCCCTGGCCTCCGTCTATCCCAACGCCGTGCAGCTGGTCACCCTGGCCGATTCCGGCGTGGAGTCCCTCGAGGACCTGCGCGGCAAGCGCGTCTCCGTGGGGGCGCCGGGCAGCGGCACCGAGCTCAACGCCCGGGCCCTGCTGGAGGCCAACGGCATCAGCTACGACGACTTCACCCCCCAGCGCCTGAACTTCAACGAGACCGCCGATGCCATCCGCGACGGCGATATCGACGCCGGCTTCTGGAGCGTGGGGCCGCCCACCAGCTCGATCCTCAACCTGGCCACCACCCGCGACATCCGCCTGATCGGCCTCTCCGACGAGGAGGTCGCCAACGCCCGCGAGGCGGAGCCGGTATTCGCGCCGTACCGCCTGCGTGCCGACCTCTACGAGGGCATGGACGAGGCGGTCCAGACCATCGGCATCCCCAACGTGCTGGCGGTGAGCAGCGAGATGGATGACGACCTGGCCTACGAGATCACCCGCATCCTCTTCGAGTACACCGATGAGCTGATCGCGGTGCACCCGGCGGCCAACGACACCACCGTGGAGTTCAGCATCGACTCCACCCCGATCCCCTTCCATGATGGCGCGCTGCGCTACTACGAGGAGATCGGTGCCGAGGTCCAGGACCACCAGCGCCAGTAACGGGACCGAACCGGGCGCCGCGATGCGTACCGCGATCCTGACCGCAAGCCGCCGTGCCCTCGGGCCGGCGGCTTTGCTGCTGTGCCTGCTGCCCCTGCCGGGGCTGGCCGCGGCCGAGGGCTGGCTGGAGGTGCATGCCGACGATGGCCGCCTGATCGCCGCGCTGCCGGTGCCCGAGGGGGAGGCCTGGTGCCTGGAGTGGAACCACTCCGTGGCCGGCTTCCCGGTGCTCGACTGCTATCGCCACCGGGAGGGGCGCATGGTGCTGGAGCGCAGCCACCTGCCCGACTTCGCCGCCGGCCTCGACCATATCCCCGGCCGCGGCCGCCAGGTCTCCGACGGCGAGGGCGGCTACTGGATCGAGGCCATCGACGAGCCGGTGCCCGGCAACCGCTATCGCCTCCGGGTCGGATCCCCGGAGGTCAACCATCGACTGCTGCACGAGGGGCGTCGGCTGAGCCTGAGCGACCAGGCCGCCGGCGAGCGGGTGACGATCCACCTGCAGACCTCGGCGACCACACCCTGACGAGACGCCCATGAGCGATTCTGCCAAGTCCACCGTCACCACGCCCGAGGTCACCGTGCCCGGTGGCAATGCCATCCAGCCACGGCCCGTCCTCTGGCTGATCACCCTGGTGGCGGTGGGGCTCTCCCTGTTCCAGCTCTACTCCGCCGGCATCCAGCCGCTGGGGCTCTTCTACCAGCGCAGCATCCACCTGATGCTGATCATGCTGCTGGCCTTCCTGATGTTCCCGGTCTTCGGCCCCCACCGGAAGCGCGGCCTGCTGGGCTGGGCCATCGACCTGGTGTTCTTCGCCGGGGCCCTGCTCACCGGGGGCTACCTGGTGCTCTACCTCGACGAGATCATCGGCCGGGCCGGCTTCTGGAGCCAGACCGACATCGTGGTCGGCTGCATCGCCACGCTGACCGTGCTGGAGGCGAGCCGCCGCGCGGTGGGCCTCGGCATGACCATCATCGGGGCCATCGCCATCGCCTACGCCTTCGCCGGCCCCCGCGGCGAGCTGCCCTGGCTGGGGCAGTTCCTGCCCGGCATCCTCGAGCATCGCGGCTACAACATCGACCGCGTGGTGGGCCAGCTCTACCTGGGGCAGGAGGGCATCTTCGGCCTGCCGCTGGGGGTGGCGGCCACCTATATCTTCGTCTTCGTGCTGTTCGGCGCCTTTCTGGAGATCACCGGCGCCGGCAAGTTCTTCATCGACCTGGCCTATGCGGCCACCGGGCGCCAGCGGGGCGGCCCGGCCAAGGCGGCGGTCATCGCCTCGGCGGGCATGGGCTCGATCTCGGGCAGCGCCATCGCCAACGTGGTGACCACCGGCGCCTTCACCATCCCGCTGATGAAGCGGCTGGGGTACAAGCCCAAGCAGGCGGGGGGCATCGAGGCGGCGGCCTCCACCGGCGGGCAGATCATGCCGCCGCTGATGGGCGCCGGGGCCTTCCTGATCGCCGAGTACACCCGGGTGCCCTACCTCGAGGTGGTCAAGGTGAGCATCCTGCCGGCGATCATGTACTTCTCCACCGTCTACCTCTTCGTGCACATCATCGCCCTCAAGCAGGGCATGCAGGGCATGGCCCGCAGCGAGCTGCCCCAGGTGCGCGACGTGATGGCGGCCGGCTGGCACTTCCTGCTGCCCCTGGCGGTGCTGGTGTGGCTGCTGGTGATGAACATGTCGCCGATGCGGGTGGGCTACTACGCCATCGTCACCATGATCGCCGTGGCGGTGCTGCGCTACGCGGTGTGGTTCCTGTTCATCGCCCCGCGGCAGGGCCAGACGGTGACCCTGGCCGGCATCGGCACGGCGCTGTGGGCCGGCTGGACGAAGCTGGTGCAGGGCCTGGAGCTCGGCGCCCGCAATGCCGTGGCGGTCTCCATGGCCTGTGCCGTGGCCGGCATCATCGTCGGGGTGGTGGGCCTGACCGGCCTGGGGCTGAAGTTCTCGGCCATGATGATGGCCTTCTCCGGCGGCAACATCGTGCTGGCGCTGGTGATGGTGCTGCTGGCCAGCCTGGTGCTGGGCATGGGCCTGCCGGTCACCGCGAGCTACATCGTGCTGATCGTGCTGGTGGGGCCGGCGCTGACCGCCGAGTTCGGCATCCCGCTGCTGATCGCCCACCTGGTGGTGTTCTGGTACTCCCAGGACTCCAACGTCACGCCGCCGATCGCCCTGGCCGGCTTCGCCGGGGCGGCCATCGCCGGCAGCAAGCCCATGGAGACCGGCTTTCAGGCCTGGAAGTTCGCCAAGGGGCTCTACCTGATCCCGATGTTCATGGTCTTCAACCCGGAGATCATCATGGGCGGGCCCTGGCCGGTGCTGATCTGGAACGGGCTGATCGCCATCCTGGCGCTGGGGGCCTTCGCCGCGGCGCTGGAGGGCTACCTGTTCACGCGGATGTCGTGGCTGCCGCGCATCGCCATCGCCGGCGCCATCGTGGCGGTGTTCTGGCCCGACCTGCGGATCGAGATCATCGGCGCGGCGGTGATGGCGGTGGCCATCGGCGGCAACTGGCTGGCCAGCCGGCGCGAGGCGGCAGCCGTGCGGTAGTGCGCGAGGCGGTGACGGCGGCAGGCTCTCCGGCCTGCCCGGATGGTCAAGATGACGGGGGAGGGCCGCACGGCTAGAATGTGCGGCTTTCCTTTCCGCACCCATTCCGCACACAGGCAGTTGCCGAGGAGCAGTCCATGCAGTCCGAACAGTCGCCGAAGGTCGGCGTGATCATGGGGTCGAAGTCCGACTGGCCGGTGATGGAACACGCCGTGGCGATGCTCGAGCGCCTGGGCGTGCCCTGCGAGACCCGCGTCGTTTCCGCCCACCGCACCCCGGACCTGCTGTTCGACTACGCCAGGTCCGCCGCCGAGCGGGGGCTTCAGGTGATCGTCGCCGGCGCCGGCGGGGCGGCCCACCTGCCGGGCATGGTGGCCTCCCAGACCGCGCTGCCGGTGCTCGGCGTGCCGGTGGAGTCCAAGGCGCTCAAGGGCCTGGATTCGCTGCTCTCCATCGTGCAGATGCCCGGCGGCATCGCCGTGGGCACCCTGGCCATCGGCAAGGCCGGCGCCACCAACGCGGGCCTGCTGGCCGCCCAGATCGTCGGCCTGCAGGACGAGGAGGTGCGCGCCGCGGTGGAGGCGTTCCGCGCCGAGCAGACGCAGACGGTGCTCGACCATCCTGATCCCCGGCCCGACCCGCGCCCCGACAGTGAGTGAGGAGAAGGTTATGGAAAAAGCCATGAACATCGGCGTCCTGGGTGCCGGCCAGCTCGGCCGCATGCTGGCCCTGGCCGGTTACCCGCTGGCCAACCGCTTCACCTTCCTGGATACCACCGGGCACCCCAGCGCCGGCATCGGCGATGTCATGGTGTACACGGACCAGCACCACCTGCTCGACGACTTCCTCTCCAGGGTCGACCTCGTCACCTATGAGTTCGAGCACCTGCCGGTGTCGCTGGTCCAGGCCATCGAGGAAGTGAAGCCGGTCTACCCCGGAAGCGAAGCGATCCGCGTCTGCCAGAATCGCGCCGAGGAGAAGGCGCTGTTCGACCGCCTGGGCATTCCCACCCCGGCCTATCGCCTGGTGGAGCACGCCGACGAGCTCGAGGCCGCGGCCCGGGAGCTCGGCTGCCCGGTGGTGGCCAAGTCGGTCACCGAGGGCTACGACGGCAAGGGCCAGGCGGTGATCCGCGACCCTGCCGAGGCGGCGGAAGCCTGGCGCGCCATCGGCCATCCGCGGCTGATCGTGGAGTCCTTCGTGGAGTTCGTGCGCGAGGTGTCGATCATCGCCGTGCGCGGCCGCGACGGCGAGGTGGTTTTCTACCCGATGGCCGAGAACCAGCACGTGGACGGCATCCTGCGCTACTCCGTCGCTCCCATGCCGGACCTGGACGATAGCGTGCAGCAGATCGCCGACGGTTATATCCGCGCGCTGCTCGACGAGCTCGACTACGTGGGGGTGCTGACCCTGGAGCTCTTCCAGTGCGCCGACGGCAGCCTGCTGGCCAACGAGATGGCGCCCCGGGTGCACAACTCCGGCCACTGGACCCTGGACGGGGCGGTGACCAGCCAGTTCGAGAACCACCTGCGCGCCATCCAGGGCCTGCCCCTGGGCGACACCGCGGCGCGGATGCCCACCTGCATGGTCAACGTGATCGGCCGCGAGGGCGACCCGGCGGCGATCCTCGCCCTGCCGGATGCCCACCTGCACCGCTACGACAAGAGCGAGCGTCCCGGGCGCAAGCTGGCCCACATCAACCTGGTGGCGCCGACCCACGAGGCGCTGATGGAGCGGGTACGCGCCTGCGCCGCGCTGCTGCCCGAGGCCCCCGAGCCCCGCTTCAGCTTCGAGCCGCCCGCCTGACCGACGCGCCTTCCCGCAACGCAAGCGGCCCCGCCAATCTGGCGGGGCCGCTTGCGTTGCGGGTCGTGGAGTGGCAGGGACGTCAGCCGCTGCGCTTGCTCATGAGGCCGAGCACCCCCGCCGCGAGGCCGATGATCACCATCACGGCAGCGACCCACAGCGGGCTGTAGAAGGTGGTGTAGACCTCCCAGCCGGTCAGGCCCAGCAGCGCCGAGAAGTGGGTGGGCGCCCCCACCAGGTGGCCGCCCAGGGTGCCGGTGGTGGCGAAGAACAGCCCGCCGAGCAGGGCGAGGATCACCAGCGCCCAGCGGCGGGCGCCGTCGAAGGCCGCCTCCCCGGCCTTCCACACCAGCACGGTGAGCATGGTGAAGATGCCCAGTGACCAGAACGCCATCAGGATGTGGTTGCGGGCCAGGGGACTTGCCAGGTTGGCCTCCAGCGGCCAGACCAGGAAGCCGGCGATGATGGCCGCCAGGGCCCCCAGCAGGCCGAGCACCAGCACCGGCAGCAGGGCGGCGCGGCTGAGCTCGGCCAGCCGGCCGGGCAGCAGGGCGCCGACCAGGGTCATCAGGGTGGCGAGTGCCCAGAACCCCAGGGGGAAGTGGACGAGCATATGGTGAAGGCCGGTCATGAGCGGTCTCCTTGGCGAGTCGGGCGGAAGGCGGGCAGCAGGGCGAGGGTGACGCCGAGCATGGCCAGCAGCCCGGCGAAGAGGGTCAGGCCCCACTGGAGGGTGATGGCGTCCTTGAACTCCATCTCCACCCCGTAGAGGGCGAGCTGGCGCTCGCTGTGGCGGGCCCGCACCGGGGTGCCCTCGGCGATATCCTCGGCGCCGGCATGGGCGCGGCTGATCAGCAGCGGCCAGTTGACCTGTCCGGGATAGAAGAGCGTCACCTCCATCCAGTCGTCGGACCAGGCCGGTGAGCCGCCCTGGACCCGGGTGGCGGTGAGGTCGGCGTCGTCGCGCCCCAGGCCCAGGGAGTAGGGGTGGGAGACCTTGTGCCAGCGGCCACCGGTGGCGTCGCGGTGTACCGCGAAGGCCACCGAGTAGAGCCCCTGGTCGCGCAGGATCTTGTCGTCGAGCGGGCTGCCGGTGTCCAGCGCCCGGGCCAGGGTCACGTCCCAGTAGCCGTCGACCCAGCGTCCCGCGCCCTGCACCCGGATGTCCCCCCGGGAGCCGGCCGGCTCGCGCAGCAGGCGGTAGGGGATGGCGTCACCCTCCTGCCAGTCATGGTCCGGGTCGAAGGGCACCGCGAAGGCCTCGGCCAGGTAGTAGTCGCTGTCGAAGTCCAGGGCGCCGGACGCGACGTCGTCCCAGCGCATGGCAACCCGGTCGGTGAGCTCCGGCGAGAACATCCACAGCGGCTCGCCGGCATCGCCGTCCCAGTTGGTGGCGTAGGGGCCTCGGCCCTCGTCGCTGCTGCGTTCCTGGCCGACCCACTGGTCGTCGGAGACCTCCAGCGGGTTGGAGCGGTGGGCGCGCCAGTGCCAGAGGTCGAGGAAGTAGCCCGCCTCGCGCTGGGCGTCGATGACTGCCGGATCCTGGCGGCTGGCCCAGTCGCCCAGGTCCATGCGGGTCGCCGGCAGCGACTTGGTCACCTCCTCGGGGGCCTCGTCGGTGAAGCCGGCGGCGCCGGCACCCACGGTGAGGTAGCCGCCGTAGCGGCCGAACTGGGGCACGCTGCCGTCATCCATCAGCATCGTGACCCGGTCCTCGTGGAGGCCGTCGGGCTCCGAGCCCGGCACGGCGCGACCCTTGCGGACCCACGAGCCCCCCTCGTGGACCAGCACGTCGTGGTGGATGCCGGGGCGTTCTGCCGGCCAGCGGTAGCGGAAGAAGACCTCGTTATCGCTGTAGGCGGCCTGCACCTGCAGCGGCATGGTCAGCTCCTCGGGAATCGAGATGTTGCGTTCGGGATCGTTCTCGACCACCCCGGTGCCCTGGGTGACCCAGGCCAGCCCGAGGGCAATCGGCAGCCCGAGGACCAGCCAGGGCCCCGCGCCCTTGTCGTGACTCGCCATGTGCGAACTCCTGCTTCAGGGAAATTAAGGTTGTTGTCAGGTTCAGTATGGACCCGTTCCTTCGATATTCCCTGATACAGGTCAACAGTAGTGTGACAAGGCGCCGCAGATCTTGAAGGCTGACGCCGATCGACAACACTGTAGTGGCAGTTTTCGACAGGGGGAGGGGCGATGCGACGATGGCCGAGGCCGGGCGATACCGCCCTGGTCGTTCTGCTGCTGCTGCCGCTCGCGGTGGCGCTGCCGAGGCTGGGCGGGCTCGCCGGGCCGCCGGAGCTGTGGCTGACCTGGGTGGGTCGGGTGACCGGCATCCTGGGGCTTGCCCTGATGCTGCTGGCCGGGGCGGTGAGCTGCCGGGTGCCGGGCCTCGATCGTCCCTTCGGCGGCCTGGCGCGGCTCTGGCGGCTCCACCACGGGCTGGGCTTTGCCGCCTTCATCCTGGTGATGCTCCACGCCCTGGCGCTGGGGCTCGCCGCGGTGCCGGCCTCCCTGGATGCCGCGGTGGCGACCCTCTTCCCGCCACTCTCCCATGGAGCCGTGTGGCTCGGCTGGCTGGCCTGGGCGGCGCTGGTGGTGTTCCTGGCGCCCACCTTCGACTTCTTCGGCCAGCCCCACTACCAGCGCTGGAAGCGCCTGCACCTGGTCTCGGCGGCGGCGCTGCTGCTGGGCCTGTGGCACGCCCTGCTGCTGGCCGGCGAGGCCTGGCCCTGGTGGCTGCTCGGCCTCGCCGGGCTCGGCGCCATCGCCTGGCGCAAGGGGGTGGCGCCGCGGCGGCGGCACGCCTATCGCATCGAGGCGGTGGAACCCCTGGCCCGGGGCGTGGTGGAACTGGTGCTTCGCCCCGAGGGCAGCGGCATCCGCCATGAGGCGGGGCAGTTCGTCTACCTCTCGCCGCTGGACGAGTCGCTTGCCAACGGGCGCGGCGAGGAGCACCCCTACACCATCGCCTCGGCGCCCTCGGATGGGCGCCTGCGCATCGGCATCAAGGACCTGGGCGACGCCAGCCATGCCCTGCAGACGGTGGCACCCGAGTCCCGGGTGCTGATCGAGGGACCCCACGGGGAGTTCTTCGGGCGCCGCTTCCCCGAGCGTGACATGCTCTGGCTGGGCGGCGGCATCGGCATCACCCCCTTCGTCGGCGGCGCCCGTGACCTGGCGACGGGGGCGGGGCCCGGGGGGCACGTGCACCTGTTCTATCTCGCCCACGACGAGAGTCGGGCCTACTACGGTCAGGACCTCGAGGCGATCGCCGAGCGGCATGCCGGCTTCACCTTCACCACCCACTTCTACCGGGATCTTGGGCCGCTGACCGAGACCTTCCTGCGCGAGCACTGCCCGGACTTCACCGAGCGGGAGATCTACCTATGCGGCCCGCCGGCCATGAACGCCCACCTGCAGCGGCTGCTGGCCGGGCAGGGGGTGCCCGCCTCACGTATCCACAGCGAGGTCTTCGACTTCCTATGAGCATGAACAAGATCGCCTACTCCATGTTCATCGCCTTCGTGGCGAGCCTGGGCACCCTGGTCTCGATCCAGGCGCTCTCGAGCAGCGAGCGCGACGCGGCCGATGACGATGCCCTGGACCCCATCACCCCTGAGGCGCTTGCCGAGCACGACGGCGCCGAGAGCTGCTGGAAGGCCATCGATGGCCGGGTCTACGACATCACCGACTACCTGCCCCATCACCCGACACCCGAGGCGGTGATCCTGGAGTGGTGCGGCAAGGAGGCCAGCGAGGCCTGGCACAACAAGCGTCCCGGGGTGCCCCACAGCCCGCGGGCCGAGGGAATGCTCGAGAGCTACCTGATCGGACGCCTGGTGGACGAGGCGGGCGAGCCGGTCGAGCCCGAGGCCGCCGCCCGGATCGACGAATCAACCGACGAGGCGGGCAACGGAGAGGCCGCCGACGCGACGGCGCGGCTGTCGCCCGCCGAGGACGAGCGCCTGCATCGGGCGCTGCTGGGGCTGCCGCTGGACGGGCGCTACCGCGGCGTGTTCGGCGACGGCGGCGAGATGCAGGTCAACGTGCAGTTCGACCTGCGCGATGGCGTCCTCTCCAACGTCAGCTACCGCCACCTGGCCTATCGCGGCGTCGACTACCGCGCGCTGGACGAGGAGGACGACCTGTACCCGGTGTGGGTTCAGCACCAGCGGCTCGCCGAGGGCCTCGAGGGCCAGCCGCTGACCGCCATCTTCGCCCTCCACGAGCCCGAGCGGCTGGCGGAAGACATCGACGGCTACAGCGGCGCCACCCTGCGCGGCAACAAGGTCCATTCGGCCTTCCGCGACGCCCTCAACCGCGGGGTCTACAGCTGGCCCTGAAGCCGATTTAGCCAATCCCGCCGAGCCCCCCGGCCCACCACAGCCAGAGGGCCATCAGCGCGAAGTGGCCGGGGTACCAGGTCAGCCACAGCCGGCGCGGCATGGCGGTCGGCACCCGCGGGGTAAGGCGATCGGCCCCGGCGGCCAGCAGCAGCACGGCGAGGCAGGTGGCCACGGTGAATGACTTGGCCATGTCCGAGGCGTTCATCTGGCCGGCCACCAGCAGCAGCGGCACGGCGGCGGCCGTCGCCAGCAGCCGTTCGCCGAGCGTGTCGCCGGCCCGGTTCAGGTGGTGCATGGCGACCATGAACAGCGGGATCAGCAGCAGGCCCTCATGGCCATACTCGACCCACTCACCAAGCAGGGCCCAGATCGCCAGGGACGCCGCGGCCCCCAGGGCCAGCCAGTGGCCCTTCCGTTCCCCCCGGCGATAGCGGTCGGCCTGGGCACGGAGCCAGGCCCCCCAGGCGAGCCCCGCCGCGAGGGTGAAGCAGACGTTGAGGATGAAGGCATCCGAGGCGCGGGGCATCAGCATGTAGGGCAGCTGGGCGACCAGGCCGATCACCAGGATGCGCCGGGCATAGCGCAGTGGGTTGCGGGTATTGAACAGCCCGTGCCAGGCGACCATGGCGGCGAACAGCGGGAAGGCGATTCGCCCCAGCGATGAGCCGGCCCAGCCGAGGTCCCAGGCGTTGGGCAGTATGTAGCGGGTGAGGTGGTCGAGGGTCATGGTAGCCAGCGCCAGCCACTGTCCCCAGCCGGTCCAGGCGGAGGAGGGGTGGCGGGCAGCCGGCATGGCGGCCTGAAGGGTCATCGTGGACTCCCTGTGGTGATGACAGTAGCCATGGACCCGCCCCTGGTCCTCGGGTTCCCTGCCAGCAGGCAGTCCCGAGGCCCAGGGAGCGGCCGGGAATCATCACACCGTCGGACGAGGCGTCGCTGCTGGCGCCGCGCGCAGCAGCCGCAGGCCGTTGGCGACCACCATCAGGCTGGCGCCCATATCGGCGAAGACCGCCATCCACAGGGTGGCATGGCCGGTGAAGGCCAGGACCATGAACACCGCCTTGATGCCCAGGGCCAGCACGATGTTCTGCACCAGCACCGAGCGCGTGGCGCGGGAGAGATCCAGGAAGGTCACCAGGCGTCGCGGGTCGTCGTCCATCAGCGCCACGTCGGCGGTCTCGATGGCGGCGTCGCTGCCCAGGGCGCCCATGGCGAAGCCGATGTCGGCGCGGGCCAGGGCCGGGGCGTCGTTGATGCCGTCGCCGACCATGCCGGTGGGGCCCTCGGCGACGCGGGCCTCGATGATCGCCAGCTTCTCCTCCGGCAGCAGGGCGCCGTGGGCCTCGTCGATGCCGGCCTGGCGGGCCACGGCGGCGACGCTTCGGGGGTGATCGCCGCTCAGCACCAGGGTGCGGATGCCGCGCCGGTGCAGCGCCTCGATGGCCTCGCGGCTCTCCTCCCGGAGCGGATCGGCCACGGCGAACAGCGCCAGGGCGCGCGCCTCCTCGCCGAGGATCACCAGGGTCTCTCCCTGTTCCCGGGCGACCTCCAGCCGGTCCCGCAGGGCCGGGCCGGCGGCGCCGAATTCCTCGGCCAGGCGCAGGTTGCCCAGCCAGGCCCGGCGACTCTCCCGGGTGGCGATGACCCCGCGGCCGGGACGCTCGTCCACCTCGGTGACCGCCAGCGGGGCGATGCCCTCGGCCTCGGCCGCGCGAGCCAGCGCCGCGGAGACCGGGTGGCCGGAGCGTGTTGCCAGCCCGGCGGCCAGGGCGCGCAGCGCGTGGCGTCCGGCAGCGTCCAGCGCCTCGTCGAGGGGTTGCCAGTGGCGCTGGGCCGGCTCGCCCCGGGTCAGGGTGCCGGTCTTGTCGAAGGCCAGGGTGCGCAGGCGGTGGCCCTGCTCGAGGAAGGTGCCGCCCTTGACCAGGATGCCGGCGCGGGCCGCGGCGGAGAGCCCGCTGACGATGGTCACCGGGGTGGAGATCACCAGCGCGCAGGGGCAGGCGATCACCAGCAGCACCAGGGCGCGGTAGATGCCCTCGAGCCAGCCGACCCCGAACCACCAGGGCCAGGCGAGGCCCACCAGCAGGGCGATGGCGAACACCACCGGGGTGTAGATGGCCGCGAAGCGGTCGATGAAGCGCTGGGTAGGGGCACGCTGCCCCTGTGCCGCCTCCACGGCGTGGATGATGCGCGCCAGGGTGGTGTCGGAGGCCGGGCGGGTGGTGCGGCAGGTGAACTCGCGGCCCTGGTTGACGCTGCCGGCGAACACGCTGTCGCCGGGCGCCTTGTCCACCGGCAGGCTCTCGCCGGTGATCGGCGACTCGTCGAGGGTCGGGTGGCCGTCGACCACCTCGGCGTCCAGCGCCAGCCGCTCGCCGGGACGCACCCGCAGCAGGGTGCCCGGGGCGACCTCGCCGGCCGCCTGCACCACGACGCGGCCATCCGCCTGGAGCACGCCGGCGGTCTCCGGGGCCAGGGCGAGCAGTTCGCGGATGGCGTTCCGTGCCCGGCCCAGGGAGCGCGCCTCGATGCGCTCGGCCAGGGTGAACAGCACGATCACCATGGCAGCCTCGGCCCACTGGCCGATCAGCAGGGCCCCGGTCACCGCCACGCTCATCAGGGCGTTGATGTTGAGGGTGCGGTGGCGCAGCGCGATGAAGCCCTTGCGCCAGGTGGGCAGGCCGACCATGGCGATGGCCGCCAGGGCCAGCAGGGCGGGCAGCCAGGGGGTACCCAGGCCGAACCAGTCGCTGCCCTCCGCGACCAGGGCGATCGCCGCGGCGCCGCCAAGCTTCCACCAGTTCTCGCCGCTGCTGGGTGCCTCACGGTGCCGGGCCGTGTCCAACGGCTCCGGGGTCATGCCGGTGGCGGCGATGCGCCGGCGCACCTGCTCCTCGTCGGCATCGCGGTGGTGCACCGTCAGCACGCGTCCCATGAGGTCGAACTCCAGCGCCTCGACCCCGGGGGTGCCCGCCAGGGCGCGGCGCAGCAGGGCCTCCTCGGTGGGGCAGTCCATGGCCGCGATGCGCAGGCGCAGGGCGCGGGTGCCCGGCGGTGGCACCCGGGGGCCGGTGGCGGAGGGCTCGCTGGCGCTGCCGCAGCAGCGGGTGCAGGGCGTCGGTTCGCTCATGTCTGGCCTCGGCGGCGGGGGATGCCCCATCTTACGCCGCCCGGCCGGGCGGGATGAAGCGGCGCCGCGGGCGACGAGGCTCAGCCGCGCCGGTGGAGGCGGCGGCCCAGCGCCCAGACCTCATCGATGGCCCAGCCCTCGTCGGCCAGCACCAGCAGGTCGGCGTCGTGGCCGGTGGCGAGGCGGCCCTTGTGCGGCAGCCCCAGGGCATCGGCGGCATGGGTGCTGGCCATGCCGATGGCGCGCTCCAGGGGGATGCCGTGATCGTTGACGCACTGGCCGAGCACCGCGAACAGGCTCGACAGCCGCCCGGGCTCGAGGCCGACGAAGCGCCCCCCGGCATCGAAGCGGGGCAGCGAGGCGTTGGCGTCCGAGGAGAGCGTGACGCGCCAGGGGTCGACCCGGGCATGCAGGGCACGGGCCACCGCCTCGGCGGCGGCGATCTCGCCGTCGGCCAGCAGCGCCGCGGTAGTGCTGGTGGTCAGGTCGATGCGCCCGCCCTCGCGGGCGAAGCGCACGCCGTCCTCGAACAGCGCCTGGGTGCGGTTCACGTGGGTCGGCAGGAACTGGCTCAGCGGGATGGCCGTGGTGCGGGCCACCTCGCGCAGCGGCTCCAGGTGCGAGGGCGCATCACCGGTATGCACGAAGACGATGCCCGCCTTGCCGGCCAGCATGCCGGCGGTGCGTGCCTCGGCGGCCAGCCGGGCGAGCTCGTGGGTCGAGGGCTGCGAGCCGCGGTGGTCGCTGATCGCCACCTCGCCCACGCCGATGAATTCGGGGATGAAGAGGATGTCGTTGCCCACCGAGCCGGTGAGGGTCACCGGGGGCAGCTGGTAGGAGCCGGTGTAGGCGAGGGTGGTCAGGCCGCCGGCGGCCAGTTCCCGCGCCTTGCCCAGCAGGCCGGCCGGGGTGCGGGTCAGGGCATCGGTGCCCAGGGCCCCGACCAGGGTGGTGACGCCGGAGGCGACGGCCTCTTCCAGGGCCAGCTCCGGGGTGCGGGTGCCGAAGCCGCCCTCGCCGCCGCCGCCGGTGAAGTGCACCAGCGGGTCGACCAGGCCGGGGATCACCCGGCGGCCGGCCAGGTCGATCACCTCGACGGCGGGACCGGTGACGGGCAGCGGCTCGTCGGCCGGCACCACGGCGGCGATGCGCCGATCGGCGATCAGCAGGTGGCAGAGGCCCTGCGGCTCGGGGGCGAAGAGGCGGGCATTCTTCAGCAGGGTGAGCATGGCGGCTCCTGATGGCGAAGGGGCTGAGGCACGCCGGCGCCGGGCCGGCGTGCCGGGAGAGCGGTGGGCGCCGCTCAGAGCTTGATGTCCGCTCAGAGTTTGATGTCGTAGTTGAAGTAGCGCGCCATGATCGCGTCGTAGGTGCCGTCCTCCTTGAGGGCGGCCAGTGCCTCGTTGAAGCGCTCGGCGAGCTCCCGGTCGCGCTGGCGGAAGGCCACGCCCACGCCCTGGCCGAAGATGTGCTCGGGCTCCTTGATGAAGTCGCTGACGCGCTGGAAACGGGTGTCCTCGGCGTCCAGCTCCATGCTCGACTCGGCCACCGGGGCGTCCAGGAAGGTCAGGTCCAGGCGCTCGGCGCGCAGGTCGGCGAGCACGTCGTCGCCGCTGGTGTAGCGGCGGATCTCCACCAGGTCGCCGTAGAGCTCGGAGACGTAGTTGTCCTGCAGGGTGGCGCGCTGCACGCCCACCACCAGCCCCTCGAGGCTGTCGCGGTCCTCGATGTCGATCTCGCGGTCGCGCAGGCTGAACCAGGCGCTGGGGGTGGTGTAGTAGGGGTCGGAGAACAGCACCTGGCGGGCGCGCTCCTCGGTGATCGCCATGGAGGACATGATGCCGTCGTAGTTGCGGGCCAGCAGGCCGGGGATGATGCCGTCCCAGTCCTGCTCCACCCAGACGCAGGTCGCGTCGAGGTAGTCGCAGACGGCCTCGCCGAGCTCGATCTCGAAGCCGGTGAGCTCGCCGTCGGCCTGGCGGTACATGAAGGGCTCGTAGGGCAGGTCGATGCCCAGCCGAATCTCGGCATCGTCGCGGGCCTGGGCGGTGCCGGCGGAGAGGCCGGCCGCGAGGGTGGCGGCCAGCAGCAGATTGACGTGACGCATGTGTCTTCCTCCCGGGAAGGTGGTGTCGTGACGCGGGTGTTCCGGCCGGGGGTGGCGCGGGAACGGGCTTGCCATGGTGGCGAGGGTGCGACCGGAGTCGCGCAGGATCACCGCCGGTCAGGCGGCGTCATGGAGACGGGGCACAGGCGTGCCGTGGCGGCCGGCGCGGCTGCCGGGGAAGGCTATTCGTCGAACCATTCGCTGAGGGTGAAGCTGTCGAAGTAACAGCCGTAGGCCTCGAGCGACTGGCGATGGGTGAGGGTGCTATCGATCATGGACGCTGTCCCGATGCGATGGTGAGCCGTTACGTTCCGTCATCGACGGCGGGGTGTCAACGCCTCTCCCGGGTGGCCGGGAGAGGCGCGGTCACTCACTCCTCGCCGAAATACCGCTCGTGGATCTCGTCGTAGGTGCCGTCTGCCTTCAGCGTGGCGAGGGCCTCGTTGAAGCGCTCGGCCAGGGCCTCGTCGCGCTGGCGGAAGGCGATACCGAAGCCGTCACCGAAGTACTCCTTGGGCTCGGTGATCATCTCGCCGACCACCTGGTAGTCGCGGCGCTCGCTGTCAAGCAGGGTCGCCTTGCCCACCGGGTAGTCCAGGAAGACGATGTCCAGGCGCTCGGCCTGCATGTCGAGGACCATGTCGTCGGCGGTGGAGTAGCGGCTGACGCTGGCCACGTCGCCGAACATGTCGGTGACGTAGTTGTCCTGCAGGGTGCCGCGCTGTACGCCGATGGTCAGCCCCTCGAGGGTCTCCCGGGTGGCCTCCGACAGCTCGCTCTCGGTCGGGGCGAACCAGGCGGAGGGCGGGGTGAAGTAGGGGTCGGAGAAGAGCACGGTCTGGCGACGCTCGTCGTTGATGGTCATCGACGACATGATGGCGTCGTAGTTGCGGGACATCAGGCCGGGAATGATGCCGTCCCACTCCTGCTCGATCCATTCGCAGGTGACGCCGATCTCGGCACACAGGGCGTTGCCCAGGTCGATGTCGAAGCCGGTGAGCTCGCCCTCGGGGGTGCGGTACTCCATGGGCTCGTAGGGCACGTCGACGCCGATGCGCACATGGTCGTAGTCGCGCGCCTGGGCGGTGCCGGCGGCCATGGCCAGGCCCAGGAGCGAGACGGTCAGCAGTTTCTTCATGGGTCGTTTCCTTGTTGTTTCCAGGTCACTGTTCAGGGTGTCTTGTGGACATCATCGTCGATGCTAGCGCAGTCGCCGCCGGTGGTGAACGGGGGCGGCGATGCGCTGGCCAACGCTCGTTTGACGCCTCGCCCTCAGGCCGGTTTCAGGTGGGCCAGCAGACGCTTCTCCAGCCAGCGGAACAGGTAGAGGATCGCGAAGGTCAGGCAGAGGTAGATCGCCGCCACGAAGAGGAAGGCCTCGAAGGGGGCGTAGAAGCGCGCGTAGACGAAGCGCGCCGCCCCGGTGAGGTCCATCAGCGTGACCACGCTGGCGATGGCGCTGGCATGCAGCATGAAGATCACCTCGTTGCCGTAGGCCGGCAGCGCCCGGCGGAAGGCGCTGGGCAGGATGATGCGACGCATCATGAGCCCCTGGGACATGCCGTAGGCCCGTGCCGCCTCGATCTCGCCCTTCGCGGTCGCCTTGATGGCGCCGCGGAAGATCTCGGTGGTGTAGGCGGCGGTGTTGAGGGTGAAGGCGATCAGCGCCGGGTAGAAGGCCTCGCGCAGCATCGGCCAGAGGAAGGTCTCCTGGATGCCGTCGAAGAACACCACGCCGTAGTAGATGATGTAGAGCTGGATCAGCAGCGGCGTGCCGCGGAACACGTAGGTGTAGGCGTAGATCGGCAGGCTGATCCAGCGGCGGCCCGAGCTGCGCCCGATGGCCAGCGGCACGGCCATCACCAGGCCGATCACCAGCGACAGGAAGACCAGCTGGGTGGTGGTCACCAGGCCTTCCCAGTAGTAGCCCAGGGTCTGGGGGGTGAAGATCAGGTTGCCGGCCAGCAGGTCCTGAAACCAGAGGGTGATGTCCTGCATGTCAGTGCCCTCCGAAGCCGACGCTGTAACGTTTCTGGAGCCGCAGGAAGACCCACTCCGACACCGAGGCGATCAGCAGGTAGATCAGCGCCACCGGGATCAGGAAGGTGAAGGGCTCGTGGGTGGCGCGGGAGGCCTCGGCGGCGATGCGCACCATGTCCGACAGGCCGATCACCGAGACCAGGGCGGTGGTCTTGAGCAGCACCATCCAGTTGTTGGAGAGCCCGGGCAGGGCGTGGCGCATCATCAGCGGGAAGCGGATGCGCCGGAACACCAGCCAGGGGCTCATGCCGTAGGCCTTGCCGGCCTCGATCTGGCCGTGGTCCACGGCCATGAAGGCGCCGCGGAAGGTCTCGCCCATGTAGGCGCCGAAGATGAAGCCGATGGTCAGTACCCCGGCGGCGAAGGCGTTGAGGTTGACGTACCAGTCGACGCCGAAGCGGTCGTAGAGGGCGTCGGTGACCAGATTGAGCGCCATCTGGCCGCCGAAGAACAGCAGCATCATCAGCACCAGGTCCGGCACCCCGCGGATCAGCGTGGTGTAGAGGGTGGCGACCCGGTGCAGCAGCCAGCTGCGGGACATCTTGGCGCTGGCGGTGAGCAGCCCCAGCACGATGGCCAGGGCCAGCGAGAGCACCGCCAGCTGGATGGTGACCCCGGCGCCCTCGAGCAGCCGCGGGCCGTAGCCGTGAAGATCGAGCATCTCCGTTCCCTTCCGTGCGTGGACGTCGGTACGCGGGTGGCGTGCCGACGCCTCAGTATTTGGGCGCCAGGAACTGCTTGAGGCGCGGCGACTGCGGGTTGCCCAGCACCTGGTCGGGCGGCCCGGCTTCCTCCACCAGCCCCTGGTGGAGGTAGATCACCTGGCTGGAGACATCCCGGGCGAAGCCCATCTCGTGGGTCACCACCACCATGGTGCGACCCTCGGCGGCCAGGTCGCGCATCACCTTGAGCACGTCGCCGACCAGTTCCGGGTCCAGCGCCGAGGTGGGCTCGTCGAACAGCATCACCTCCGGGTCCATGGCCAGCGCCCGGGCGATGGCGCCGCGCTGCTGCTGTCCGCCGGACATCTGGGCGGGATAGGCATCGGCGCGCTCGGAGAGGCCGACGCGCTCCAGCAGGGCGCGGGCCTGCTCGATGGCTTCCTTCTTCGGCTTGCCGAGTACATGCACCGGGGCCTCGATGATGTTCTCCAGCAGGGTCATGTGCGACCACAGGTTGAAGCCCTGGAAGACCATGGAGAGGCGCGCCCGCATGCGGACCACCTGCTTCCAGTCGGCGGGCTCCCGGCCGTGGCGGGTCTGCTTGAAGCGGATCTCCTCGCCGTGGACGATCAGGTCGCCCTCGTCGGGCTGCTCGAGCAGGTTCATGCAGCGCAGGAAGGTGCTCTTGCCGGAGCCGGAGGCTCCGATCAGGGTGATGACGTCACCCTTGTGGGCCTTCAGGGAGAGGCCCTTGAGGACTTCGGTGTCGCCGAAGCGCTTCTTGATGTTGCGCACTTCCAGCGGTAGCGGCGTTGCGGCCATAACTCGGCTCCAGATCGGGACGGCCATCCGGGGATGGCGAAATCGGCATGGCGGATGCGAAAGGCTGGCGATTCTACCAGCACGAGCACCCGCTGGCAGAGCGGGGCAGGGTCGCAAATGTACGACTTTTGTCTGATTCAGTCTCGGGGGTCATCGGGTGTCATCCTCCAACTTGTTGTTATTGGTCAGGTTGATCGTCTGCCTGGGGGCGTTTGCCTAGCGTGGATTGCCATTTTTCGGCGGCGGGCAGGGGCGCGCCAGCAGGGCGGCGCGGGCGCCGATCTCCACCCCCGCATTGGGGAAGACCACCGCCAGGGGCGCCTCGCCGACGTGGAAGTCCCCGGCCTCGGCATCCCGCGCCAGGTGGGTTCCCGGGGCAAACTCGGTGAAATTGGGGGTGTCGTCGGGGA
Source organism: Halomonas campaniensis (assembly GCF_014193375.1). Classification (GTDB taxonomy): domain Bacteria; phylum Pseudomonadota; class Gammaproteobacteria; order Pseudomonadales; family Halomonadaceae; genus Halomonas; species Halomonas campaniensis. The sequence continues at coordinate 28,687 of NZ_JACHZF010000016.1, read as the reverse complement.
AGGTCAGCCGGAACGCCTCGGCCTGGCGCATCAGCTCGTGCTCGACCCGGAAGAAGGCCATGGCCTCGGGGGCCTTCCCGGGGGGCTCGCGGCCCTCCGCCAGGGCCTCCAGCAGGGCGCGCATGGGGCGCAGCGGGGCCAGGTCATTGCCGCCGAAGGGGGCCACCCGGCCAAGCTCCAGGGTGAAGCCCTGGGCGCCGTGGTAGTGCCGCGAGTAGTGGGAAAAGGTCCAGCTGTGGCGGTGCTGGTGGAGCACCGCCTGGATCCCCGCGGCCGCCAGCCAGCGCCACTGCTCGGGGGCGACCGGGGTGTCCGCGAAGGGGCTCACCGCGAAGCGCGGGTAGCGGCTCTCGCGGATCGCCGTGTGCAGGTCGTAGTGCAGGGGCGCGAGGCCGGCGTGGCGGACGAAGAAGGCGTCCACCGCGGCCATCAGCTCGCGGGCCCGGTCCGGCTCGTCGCCGGCCAGCTCCTGGCCGCGCTGGAACAGGCGGTTGAGGTTGGTCTCGACGAAGCGCTCGGCGCGGCGGATCGCCGGCAGGTTGCCGAGGATCAGCAGCAGCGGGGCGCCGAGCCGGACCCGGCCGCCGTCGAGGCCGGCCAGCACCTCGCCGAGCAGCTCGATCGGCGCGGTCTCGTTGCCGTGCACGCCCACCGAGAGCACGCAGGCCCGGGCCTGGGCCCGGGGTGCCTCGGGCGCCAGCTCGAGGATGCCCGGCCCGTGCAGGCGCCAGCGGCCGAAGGGCAGGCGGCCCTCGGCGGGGAGGGCCTGGTCCGCCAGGCTGCGGTCGATCCAGTCGCCCAGCATGGCGGACCTCACCCGTGCCGCCGGATGTCGGTAGACTCGAAGATCCGGTCGGCGCTGGTCGCCACGAAGCCCTGGTAGAGGCGGCCCTCGGCGTCGGGGTAGCGCCTGGCGAACTCGTAGTAGCAGGTGGGGATCTCCTCCACGCGTCCGCCGGCGAAGGTGAAGGGCATGCGATCGGCCAGGGTGGAGCCCTGCTCCAGCAGCACCTCGGGGGAGCCCTTGACCCGGCCGCCGGCGGCGTTGATGCCGAGCCCCAGGGCCTCCACCCGGGCCAGGACCTGCTCGACGCCGGGGTAGCGCGTCAGACCGTTGACGCTGATGGTGAAGTGGTTGGCCCGCAGGCCGATGATCGAGAGCCAGGCGGCGTATTCGCTCTCCGCCATCAGGGTGCGGTAGGCCTCGAAGCTGGGCGCCTCCCAGAGCCGGCCGGCCCACATCACCTCCGGGTGGGCCACCCGGGCCGGGTCGACCTGGGCCACCAGGCCGTCGATGATGGCCTGGGCCTCGTCGGAGAGTTCGTCGCACTTCAGCTCGGAGAGGAAGACCCGCGGCTGGTCGCTGGCAGGCGGCAGGTAGCCCCAGGCGCGCAGCTTCTTCTCGCGGAACTCGTAGGGTTCCAGGGGGGTGTAGCCCAGCGCCAGCAGGTGCGGCTCCAGCCGGGCCAGCGAGAGGGGGCCGCGGTCGAAGGTGCGGAAGGCGACATGGTCGTTGACGATGTGCTCGCCCTCGGCCACGAAGGCGTCATGGATGCGGCTGGCCTGGGGCGTCATGGCGATGTAGTCGTCCCAGAGGCGGGAGAAGAATCGGGTGATGTCCATGGTCATGTTGTTGTGGTGCCCGGTGTCGGTGGGGAGAGAGGGCGCATGGCGCGCCCCGTGGTTCGCCCACCATTCCCCAGCCTGCCGCCGGGCGGCAAGAGGGGGCGTCGGCCTGGTGAAAGAGCCGGTGCCATCGTGAAACTCCACGCGGGGAGGGGCGTCGCGACCTCAGCGCCGCCAGGGGGCGCAGGCCTCGCCCTGCTCCACCTCGATCAGCTCCTCCACCGGGAAGGCCATGCGACGGGCGCGCTCGACCAGGTCGCGCCAGGTCGCCTCGTCCAGGGTCGGCGTGCGGGCCAGGATCCAGAGGTAGCGGCGATCCGGCCCGGCCACCAGGGACCACCGGTAATCGTCGTCCAGGGCGAGCACGTTGTAGCCGCCATAGAAGGGGCCGAAGAAGCTCACCTTTAGCCGGCCCACCGCCTCGTCGCCGATGAAGTAGGCACGCCCCTCGGCCTCGTCGGCCTCGCCGTCGGCGAGGTTAACGCCGCGGTTGATCACCCGCACCCCGCCGTCGTCGCGCCGGGAGTAGTCGGCGGTGACGCAGTCCAGGCCGCGCTCGAAGGAGTGGTCGAGCCGGGCGATCTCGTACCACTCGCCAAGGTAGCGCTCGAGCTCGAAGCCGGTGACCGGCTCGGTGCCCTTGGGGATGCCGGTGCAGCCGGCCAGCAGCAGGGTGCCGGCGGCGAGGGAGGCGAGCAGGGGAAGGCGAGGCATGGGGAGCTCCTTTCCGTGGGGTGCTGGGGATAGCCGGCGCCGCGGGGTAACTGCGACCTTTTGCAGGATGGGGGAGGGCGTGCCGGCAGGCTAGACTGACCCCCCGCCGTTCGCCAGGAGGCCACCATGACCGATCACGCCCGCCATCTCAATGCCCACTATGATGCCCTTGTCGCCGGGGGCGGGGGAAGCCTGGTGGCCCGGCTGCAGGCGGCCTTCCGGGCTGCCGGGTGCGACCCGGACCAGCTGACCCTGGACGCAGTGGCCGGCATCGACCAGCTGCACCTGGGCGGGCGTGCCGCCAGCCGCTCCCTGGCCGCGCTGGGCGAGCTCGAGCCCGGTGCGCGGGTGCTGGACGTGGGCTGCGGCACCGGCGGGGCCGCCAGGCTGCTGGCCGACGAGTTCGGCTGCGAGGTGGTCGGTGTCGATATCACCGCCGCCTTCGTCGCGGCGGCGGAGTGGCTGAGCGCGGCCACGGGGCTTGCCGGGCGCACCCGCTTCCTGTGCGCCGATGCCGCGCATACCCCGCTCACCGGTGCCGGCTTCGATCTCGTCTGGTGCCAGCATGCCCTGATGAACATGCCGGACGTGCCCGCTGTGCTGGCCGAGTGGCGGCGCCTGCTGGTGCCCGGTGGCCGGGTGCTGCTCCACGAGGTGGTGGCCGGCGACAATCCCGAGCCGCTGGCGCTGCCGGTGCCCTGGGCGCGCACGGCGGCGACCAGCCATCTGCAGCGGCGCGAGGCGCTGGAGGCGAGCCTCGAGACGGCGGGCTTCATGCCGGTGTGCGTGCGCGACGTGACCGAGGCGGCGCTGGCCTGGCGGCAGAAGCACACTCGCCGGGAGGCGGGGGGCGAGACGCCCCCGCCGTTGCCGGGACCGGCACTGATCTTCGGGCCCGAATTCGCCGAGATGGGTCGCAACCTGCGCGACAACCTGGCTGGCGGCAAGGTCCGGATCCTGGAAGGGACGTGGCGCCTGGCCTGATCTCCTGGTCGCCGGACAGCCGGGTCGCCGGACCGCCACGACGGGGCAGCGCCCCGTCGCCCCGGGGGTCAGTGGGCGTCGCCCAGGCTCACGTAGCGGGGCGCGCGCACCAGGTAGCTGAGCGGATGCAGCACCAGCCAGGCGGCGATGGTCAGGCCGATCACGGCGCCGATCATCGCCACCCAGTCGAAGGCGGTGGCCACATAGCCCAGCTTCGAGTGGGTGAAGGCGGGAATCCACCACAGCCCCGAGAGGCCCACCGCCAAGGAGGCCAGGTTGGTGCCCAGGCAGCGGTAGTGGAGCGCGCGGTAGCCGCGCAGGCGGGCCACCAGCTGGACCAGCACCAGCACCGCCAGGGCGCCCAGGATCCACCACAGGAAGGGGGCCAGGGCATACATCAGGATGGTCAGTGCACCTTGAATCGTCATGATCGTCTCTCCTCAGGCCTGGCCTTCCAGCACGGCATAGTAGGCCGGCTGCAGCATGCGGTCCTTCATCACCCAGGCCGCCCAGGACTCGTCGCGGGGGTCGATGAAGGGAAATGAGGGCAGGAAGTCCATGTCGTTGTCGTAGCCGAACTCCACCAGCATCGCCTTGCCGATATCGGTGATCAGCGGGCAGGAGGTATAGCCGTTGTAACGGGCCGGCAGCGGTTGCTCCTGCATCTGGGCCAGCAGGTTGGCCTCGACGACCGGGGCCTGGGCCTTGACGCTGGCGGCGGTCTTGTTGATCGGCGCGCCGATCACGTCGCCGATGCCGAACACCTCCGGGTAGCGGTTGTGCTGCAGGGTGTGGATATCCACATCCAGCCACTCGCCGCGGAAGGGGCCTTCATGGGCGATCAGGTCGCTCTCGCGCACGAAATCCGGGGCGCTCATGGGCGGCACCACATGGATGAAGTCGTAGTCGACCACCTCGGTCATCTCCCCCTCGCGGCCGAACTCGGCCTGGCGCAGCTCATGGTGGGAGGTGAACTCGCTGGCCGGCCCGACGAAGGTGAACTCGGCCTGCCGGGCGGCAGGGTCGATGGCAGAGAGTCGGTAGTGGTGGCGGCGGTTGATGCCCTCGTCGTCGAAGCGCTGCTTGAGGAAGTCGTTGATCCAGGGCTGGCTGAACATGCCGGCGCCGGGGGTGAGGTAGTCGAGCTGGAAGGCGTCGCGACGGCCGGTGTCGCGGATGCGGGACAGGGTGGTGAAGGTCATCTTGATCGGCGCGCCGGCGCACTTCACCGGGGTGGGAGCCGCGGTGAACAGGCCCTTGCCACCGCCCTTGGCCAGCCAGGCGTCGATGGCATCGCGGGTGCGGGTGGCGCCCTCGATGCTGGCATAGACGCTGCCGATGCCGTGGGTCCCGACCAGGTCCGGCGACATGCCGTCGATCAGGTGGTAGTTGAGCTGCAGGCCGGTGGCCACCACCAGGTAGTCGTACTCCAGCACGCTGGCATCGGCGAGCGAAATCCGGCGCTGCTCGGCATCGATGCCCACGGCGGGCTGTCGCACCCAGTCCACGCCCGCGGGTACGAAGTTGGCATTGGGGCGCATGGTCTTGTCGGGCTGCCACACGCCCGAGGCCACCAGGGTCCATCCCGGCTGGTAGTGGTGGATCTCGCGCGGTTCGACGAGCGAGATGCGGGCGCCGTCCAGACGGCGGGAGAGGCGATTGGCCATGGCCATGCCGGCGGCACCGCCGCCGAGGATGACGATGCGCGCGCGGGTGGAGAGGGTGCTGGCCTGCAGGCTGCCCAGGGGCAGCAGGCCGGCCGCGCCGGCACCCAGCCCCAGCTTGAGGAGCTGGCGCCGGTCCAGGCGGACAGGGGCAAGGGGGGAGCGGGACATGTCGGGACTCCTGCGTGATGGGTCGAGCTGTCATTGTTATATACTTATAACTCACGATATTTATAATCTAGTCTTAATCCTGTCGCCCATCCTCTCTTGGTATGCGGCAGCTTGACGCAAGTCAGGAGTTGCTGCCCTTTCGACGAGGAAAGCCCCCGAATTCCCGCACGCGGTCGTCTCCTCCAACGCGAGCGGCCCCCGCCATGGCGGGGGCCGCGCTGTCTCCGGTGGGGCCTTCGGGCGAGTGTCCGGGAGGGCGTGCCTCAGCCCGCGAGGCGTGCCGCGATGGCCCGGCCCAGACTCTCGGTGGTGCCGGTGCCACCCACGTCGGGAGTGAGTAAGCTCTTGTCGCCCTCGGCCAGCACCGCCTCGAAGGCGGCGACGATGGCGTCGCCGGCTTCCTTGTGGCCCAGGTGCTCGAGCATCATGGCGCCGGACCAGACCTGGCCGATGGGGTTGGCGATGCCCTTGCCCGCGATGTCCGGGGCGCTGCCGTGCACCGGCTCGAAGAGGCTGGGGAAGGTGCCCTCGGGGTTGATGTTGGCCGAGGGGGCCACGCCGATGGTGCCGGTACAGGCCGGGCCCAGGTCGGAGAGGATGTCGCCGAACAGGTTGCTGGCCACCACCACGTCGAACCAGTCCGGGTGCATCACGAAGTTGGCGGTGAGGATGTCGATGTGGAACTGGTCCACGGCGACGTCGGGGTAGTTCGCCCCCATGGCGGCCACGCGCTCGTCCCACCAGGGCATGGTGATGGCGATGCCGTTGGACTTGGTGGCCGAGGTGAGCTTCTTGCGGGGGCGCGAGGCGGCGAGCTCATAGGCGAACTTCAGCACCCGGTCGGTGCCGTGGCGGGTCATCACCGTCTCCTGGATCACCACCTCGCGGTCGGTGCCCTCGAACATCTTGCCGCCGACGCTGGAATACTCCCCCTCGGTGTTCTCGCGCACTACGTAGAAGTCGATGTCGCCGGGCTTGCGGTTCGCCAGGGGGCTCTTGATGCCCGGCAGCAGCCGGCAGGGGCGCAGGTTGATGTACTGGTCGAAGCGGCGGCGGAACTGCAGCAGCGAGCCCCACAGCGAGATGTGATCCGGCACGGTGGCCGGCCAGCCGACCGCGCCATAGAAGATGGCATCGAAGTCCTTGAGGGTCTCGAACCAGTCGTCGGGCAGCATCTGGCCGTGCTCGGCGTAGTAGTCGCAGCTGGCGAAGTCGAAGTGCGCAAGTTCCAGGTCGATGTCGAAGCGGGCGGCGGCGGCCTCGAGGGCGCGCAGCCCCTCGGGCATGACTTCCTTGCCGATGCCGTCACCGGGGATCACGGCGATTCTGTGGGTCATGTCGGGCTTCCTCGCTATCCGGGATGGGGTTGGACTCCCGGCAGTCTAGCCCTCCTCGTTCCGTCGATAATCGGGCTAAAATGCAATGTATTGTTGAGAAGAAGTGGAGAATCCGGTGGCCCAGCTCGATGACCTGGCCTTCTTCCAGCGCCTGGCCCAGGCCGGCAGCCTCACGGCCACCGCCCGGGAGCTCGGCCTGTCGCTGTCGGCGGTAAGCAAGCGGCTCAAGCAGCTCGAGGCCCGCCTGGGCGCGACCCTGGCCAGCCGCACCACCCGCCGCCTGGCCCTGACCCCGGAGGGCGAGCGCTATCTCGTGCGCGGGGCGGCGATCCTCGAGGAGCTGGTCGAGCTGGAGGAGGCGCTGGGGGCGCAGCGCGCCGAGCTCACCGGCCCGCTCAAGATCAACGCCACCTTCGGTTTCGGGCGGCGCCACGTGGCGCCGCTGCTGTCGAGCTTCCGTGCCCGCCACCCGGGGGTGGAGAGCACGCTTGAGCTGACCAACTTCCCGCTGACCCCGGGGGAGCAGGGGGTGGATATCGGCATCCGGGTGGGGGAGCCCCCCGACTCGCGCCTGGTGGCCCGGCGCATCCTCGCCAACCGCCGGGTGCTGTGCGCCTCGCCCGGCTACGTGGCGCGCATGGCACCGCTGGCCACGCCGGCGGACCTGGCGGCCCACCCCTGCCTGGTGCTGCGCGAGAACGACAGCGACTTCGCCCTGTGGCGACTGGAGCGCCGCGACGGGCAGGACGGGGAGCAGGCGATCAAGGTGTCGGGGCCGCTGGCCAGCAACGACGGCGAGGTGATCGTGGGGCTGGCGCTGGACGGCCACGGCATCGCGCTGCGCTCCTGGTGGGACGTCCACGAGCACCTGGCCGCCGGCCGGCTCGTCGAGCTGCTGCCCGGCTGGCGGGGCGTGCGCGCCGACTTCCATGCGGTCTACCCCCAGCGCCGCCATGTGCCGGCGCGCCTGCGTGCCTTCCTCGACCACCTGGCCGAGGGGATGGTCGGCCGGGTGCCGCCGCAGGATGTCTGATCAGAGGTCGAGAGCCGCCTGGACTCGTGGCCAGGCCGGTTCACCGTCGCGGCCATTCACGTCTGTCAGCATCGCCTCGACGCGTTCCGCGTTGTCGTGGATCCACTCGGTGGCCACGTCGGTTGGGTCGCGCTCCTGCTGGCCGTACTCCTGGATCATCCAGCTCTGCTCCTCGGCGCTGAAGGTGAAGGCTTCGAAGAAGCTGACCAGCTCGGGGTTGGCCTCGGCGTAGTCGCTGCGAATCAGCGTCAGCACATCGCTCTCGCCGTTGTTCTCACCGAACAGGTCCTGCGGGTCATCGAGGTAACGCATCGGCAGCTCGAGGTTCATCCAGTGCGGCGTCCAGCCGACCCAGACGATGGCCTCCTCGCGGGAGATGGCATCCTGGGCGGCACTCAGCATGCCCACTTCGCTGGTGTCGACCAGGCGCCAGTCGCCGAGCCCCCAGGTGTCTGCGGCGATCGCCGCTTCGAGGATCTCGCTGGCGGCTGAGCCGGCCCCGAAGCCGTGAATCTGGCCGTTGAACAGTTCACGGTTGGCGTCCAGGTCGGCGAAGCTCCGGATACCCTTCTCATGGAGGTACTCGGGTACCGCAAGGGTCATCTGGGCGCCGTCGACGTTGTTGGTCAGCGCGCGCAGCCGGCCATCGTCTTCGCGGGGTTCGAACATCTCGCGCTGTGCGGGCATCCAGCCGCCCAGGAAGACGTCGATATCACCGCTGTCCATGCCCTGGTAGATCACCTGCAGGCCCAGGTTGTGGGTGCGTGTCTCGTAGCCCAGCGGGGCCAGCAGCTGCTCGGCGATCGCTGTCTTGACGGTGATGCCGGGCCAGGCGGGAACGCCGAAGTCGAGGGTCGTCTCATCGGCATGGGCATGGAGTGCCAGGCCGCCTAGCAGGCCGCCGGTGAGCAGTACGCTTGGCCAGGTCAGGGGGGCAGTCATGGAGTTTCTCCTGTCTTGATGGTGGGTCGACGCCGCCGGCAAATATGCTTGTCGTGGCCGGCGGCATCACGGGTAAGCGGTGCTCAGCGCCGGCGTGCCAGCACCCGCAGCCGCGACTCGAGCAGGTCGCGGTCGAGGTAGGTGCCCTGCAGGTGGCGGGCACCGGTGTTGGGATCGAAGGCACGGCGACCGTGCAGCACCCGACGGTTGTCGAAGGCGACCATTTCGCCAGGGGCCAGGCTGAAGTCGAGCTGGAAGCGCGGCGAGTGGAGCAGCTGCCAGAAGTGGCGATAGGCGCGGTACCAGGCCGCCATGCGCTCGGCGGGCAGGCGCAGGGTGTCGCGGATCCAGTTGTTGAAGCGCAGCTCTACCACGCGGCCCTGGTTGTCGCAGCCGATCACCGGCGCGCGCACGGCAATGTCGTGCGTCTCGTCCTGGAAGCGGAAGTCGATGGCCTCCTCGCTGAGCAACCGAAAGGCCTCGGGGTCTGCCTCGCGAAGCGCTTCGGCGACCTGGATGCCGTCGGCGAACAGCGATTCACCCCCCTCGGCCTCGTTCTGCAGGCAGTAGAGCAGCTGGATATCCGGGGGCTGACGCCAGTTGGGCAGGTCGATGTGCAGCGCCAGGCCGATAGCGGTGTAGGCGGCGTTGTTGGGGTTGGGCTTGGAGCGCACGTCGAAGCGAGCGCCGAAGTTGGTGGCTCGCTGGGGGCCGATGCGCTCCGCCAGGCGGCTGACCTCCTCGTCGACCAGCGGGCCCTGTTCGATCAGCGCCAGGCCGTCGCGCAGCAGCGCCTCGAGCCAGGTCGATTCCCCCTCCGGGGACAGGAAGTCGGCATGGCTGACGCACACCGGCGTGAAGCCCTCGCGCCAGGCCCGGGGAGCGGGGACGGGACTCGCCTGCGGTGCCTCGGGGCGGCGCTGGTGCAGCCAGCCGGCGGCGAAGCGGCTCTCGTGGCCATCCTCCCAGCGCAGCCACAGATGGCCGGCCTCGAGGCGTGTCTCGGGCGGCGTGGTCACCTCGTCCAGGGGTACATGCAGGCGCTCGCGGGTCTGGGGGTGGCGGCACTCCCGACAGGGGCAGTGGTCGCGCAGCCAGATGAAGGGCAGGCGGGTTCGCGCGCCATCCTCCCAGGCCAGCACGATCGCTGCCTCGTCGGCGCGGGCCTCGGCCAACAGCGGCGTGGCGGGGATGGGCGCAAGCTCGGCCATGTCCGGTGCGGTGGCCTGGTGCGGGGTATCGGCGACAAGGGGCATGGCGTCTCCTCGGTCAGGGGAGGGTAGAGGGGCTCAGGATGGGGAGTCGCGCGGGCGGTGACAAACGATTAATCTGGCGCCTATGCCCCAATAAAGCTTATGAGTGATTTGGCCATGACCCCCTTGCCGCCGCTGACATGGCTGCAGGCCTTCGAGGCCGCCGCGCGCACCCTCAGCTTCACCGCCGCCGGCCGTGAGCTGGGGGTGACCCAGGCAGCCATCAGCCAGCGCATCCGCCTGCTGGAGGACCGCCTCGGGCACAAGCTCTTCGTGCGCCACCCGCGCAGCCTCACCCTGACCCCGGCCGGACAGGCCTGGCTGCCCAGCATTCACGACGCTTTCTCGCGCATGGCAGAGGGTACCGCCGAGGTGTTCGGCGGTGCGGCCGACCACAGCGTGACGCTGCGCACCACGCCGGTGATCCAGCAGGATTGGCTGGCGCCACGCCTGCCGCGCCTGCGGCGGGCACACCCGGCGGTGTCGCTGCGCCTGGTCAGCGCCATCTGGCCCGACGACTTCGGCCCGGAGGGGGCTGACATCGAGATTCGCTACGGTCATGGCGACTGGGCCGGGGTGGAGGCGCTGTCGCTGGGTGAGGAGTGGCTGGTACCGGCCTGCGCGCCCGACGTCGCCGAGCGGCTGCTGGCGCCTGCCGACCTGGCGGGCCACACACTGCTGCACGCCCTGGGCTTCGGCGCCGGATGGCCGGCCTGGCTGGAGGCGGCGGGGGTGGGAGGGCTCGAGCGCCGCTGCGACTCGCTCGCCTGCGACAACCAGGTGATGACACTGGCCCTGGCCGCCCGGGGAGTCGGGGTCGCCCTGGCCCATCGACGCCTGCTGGCCGAGCGCCGCGATCTGGTGGTGCCCTTCGACCCCGGGCTGCACTGCCCGGAGCGCTTCTGGCTGGTACGGCCGAGCCGCCGCGAGGTCGCCGACGACGCCGATCAGGTATGGCGCTGGCTGCTCGCCGAACGCGAGCTCAGCGACTGAGGCGGTAGTCGGCGATCGCCTCGATCACCGTCTCGATGTCGGCATGGCTGACGTCGCGATGGGCGACGAAGCGGGTGGAGTAGAGCAGCTCGACCAGGATGCCGCGCGCCTCCAGCCAGGCCCTGAGGGGCTCCCGGTCGGCCTCCGGGAAACGGGCGAAGACCATGTTGGTGGCCCGGGAGACCACCTCGACACCGTCGATGCTGGCCAGCCCCTCGGCGAGGCGCTCGGCCTTGCGGTGATCCTCAGCCAGGTCGGCGACGTGGTGGTCGAGGGCGTGGTGGCAGGCGGCGGCCAGCACGCCGGCCTGGCGCATGCCGCCGCCGAGCACCTTGCGCCAGCGCCGCGCCTCGCCGACCAGCGCCGGCGTGCCCACCAGCACCGAACCCACCGGGGCGCCGAGCCCCTTGGAGAAGCACAGCGAGACGCTGTCGAAGGGGGCGCAGAGCGCGGCCAGCGGGGTGTCGGTGGCCACCGCGGCGTTGAACAGCCGGGCGCCGTCCAGGTGGGTGGCCAGGCCATGCTCGCGGGCCAGGTCGGTGGCCGCCGCCACGTAGCCGGCATCCAGCACCTTGCCGCCGATGGTGTTCTCCAGCGCCAGCAGGCGGGTGCGGGCGAAGTGGAAGTCGTCGGGCTTGATCGCCGCGCGGATGCGCTCCAGGGGCAGCGAGCCGTCGCCGTCATGCTCCACCGGCTGGGGCTGGATGCCACCGAGCACGGCGGCGCCGCCCCCCTCGTACTTGTAGGTGTGGGCCTGCTGGCCGGCGATATATTCGTCGCCGCGCTGGCAGTGGGCCAGCAGGGCGGCCAGGTTGCTCTGGGTGCCGCTGGGGAAGAGCAGGGCGGCGGCCTTGCCGGCGCGCTCGGCCACGGCGGCCTCGAAGCGCGTGACGCTGGGATCGTCGCCCCAGACGTCGTCGCCCACCGGGGCCTCGGCCATGGCGGCGCGCATGGGCGGGGTGGGGCGGGTGACGGTATCGCTGCGCAGGTCGATCATGGGCGCCTCCTCGGGGTAACGGTGACCGGCGGGTCAGTGGCGGTCGTGGTGGGTGGCCTCGATCTCCTCGAGGTCGCGTTCGGGCAGCCGGGCCAGCGGGTCCTGGCGGAAGTAGCGGGCCAGCAGGTCATGGAGCGCCGGATAGGCATCATGCAACAGGTCCGGGGCGGTGAAGAAGGCCTCGCAGCACACCGCGAAGCATTCCCCCGGGTGGGTGGCGGCGTAGTCGTCGATGGGCGTGGGCTCGCCGCGCTCGAGATGCGCCTGGAGGTCCTCCCAGACGGCCATGAAGACCCGATGCCACTCCCGCGGGTCGATCTCCCGCGGCAGCGGCGGGAAGCCGTCCACGTCCAGGGAGTTGCCCATGTCGAGCTTGTGGGCGAACTCGTGGATCAGCACGTTGAAGCCCGAGAAGTCGCCGCTCTCCATCAGGTCGGGGAAGGCCACCACCACCGGGCCCTGGTAGGAGGTCTCGCCGGCGCGCTCGTCGTCGTACTCGTGCATCACCCCGAACTCGTCCATCTCCTCCACCCGGCGCTGGAAGGCGTCGGGCAGCACCAGCACCTCGTGGACGTTGGCGAAGGCCTCGGCGTGGTCGTCGTCGCTCCAGCCCAGGGTCAGCAGGCAGGCCTGGGCGGCCAGCGCCAGCTGGGCGGGCAGGTCGAAGGGGGTAGACTCGGAAAGTTCCGGGTGCAGGCTCAGGCGCTTGGCATGCAGGAACTGCCAGGCGCGCTCCCCCAGCGCCGCCGCCTCGGCGTCACCCAGGGCGGCGAGCAGCGGCAGCCGCCCGCGGGCCTCGGCCCAGGCCGCGTCGGGGAAGGGGTGGCGGGCGGCGAAGCGTTCGGCCCGCCAGCGTTTCAGGCGCCCCAGCATCGGCTCTCCTCCGCGCTCCTCAGCCCTCTTCCAGATCCGCACCTGACTTCCATGACCAGTCACGCCAGCGCAGGTCGAAGAGGTCCTTGCGGCGGTCCTTGAGGTTGGTCACCGAGCCCTCGTTGCGCACCATGGTCAGCCGCGTCAGGTCCAGGTCCGAGAAGAAGATCATCTCGGTGTTGGGGGTCGTCTCGTTGAGCACGGCGTCGTGGGGGAAGGCGAAGTCCGAGGGCGAGAAGACCGACGACTGGGCGTACTGGATGTCGAGGTTCTCGATGGAGGGCACGTTGCCCACGCTGCCGCACAGCACCACGTAGCACTCGTTCTCGATGGCCCGGGCCTGGGCGCAGTGGCGTACCCGCAGGTAGCCGTTCTTGGTGTCGGTCCAGAAGGGCACGAAGAGGATGTCCATGTCCTGCTCGGCCAGCAGCCGCGGCAGCTCCGGGAACTCCACGTCGTAGCAGATCAGGATGCCGACGCGGCCGGCGTCGGTATCGAAGACCTGCAGGTCGTGGCCGCCCTCGATCACCCAGTCGCGCCGCTCCTGGGGGGTGATGTGCAGCTTGGCCTGGCACTCGATCTCGCCGTCCCGGTGGCAGAGGTAGCTGACGTTGTAGAGGCGGTCGTCCTCGCCCACCTCGATCATGGAACCGGCCACGATATTGATGTTGTAGGAGACCGCCATGCGCGACAGCTCGGCCTTGAACTGCTCGGTGAAGCTGGCCAGGAAGCGGATGGCGGCGACCTGGTCCTGCTGGGCGGCGCGGTCCTGGAGGCCCATCAGCGGGGCGTTGAACAGCTCCGGGAAGACCGCGAAGTCGCTCTTGTAGCCCGAGAGCGCATCGACGAAGTACTCCACCTGCTGCAGCACCGCCTCCACCGAGTCGAACTCGCGCATCTGCCACTGCACCGCGCCGATCCGCACCTGGGTCTTGCGGGTGTCGAGCACCAGCTCGGCGGGCTCGAAGAGGAAGTTGTTCCACTCCAGCAGGGTGGCGAAGCCCTGGGACTTCTCGTCCTCGGGCAGGTAGTCGCGCAGCAGGCGCTTGACCTGGAAGTCGTTGGCCAGCTGGAAGGAGAGGATGGGGTCGTGGATCTCCTTGCGGGCCACCCGGTCGATGTACTGGGTGGGGGAGAGCTCCTCGGCGTGCCGGTGGTACTGGGGAATGCGCCCGCCGGCCAGGATCGCCCGCAGGTTCAGCGAGCGGCACAGCTCCTTGCGGGCGTCATACAGGCGCCGCCCCAGGCGGTAGCCGCGGTACTCCGGGTGGATCAGCACGTCGAGGCCATACATGGCATCGCCGTCCGGGTCGTCGAGGATCACCTCGCGCTTGCCGATCAGGTCGTCGTACTTGTGGGGATTGGTGAACTCGTCATAGTCGACCCGCGCGGTCAGCGCCATGCCCACCAGCCGGCCGTCGTCCTCGATGACGATCTGGCCGTCCGGGAAGGAGGCGATCAGCGTATCGATGGTGTGCTGCGACCAGGCGCCGCCGATGTCGTGGTAGACGGCATCCATCAGCGCCTCGAGCTGGGGATAGTCCTCGGGCGTCAGGTTGCGCAGCGTCAGGTGCAGGTCGTCGAGGGACATGGTGCATCCTTGTCGGTCGGGGGCAGAGCGAAAAGTCTAGCACGATGATCGGCCGGCCCGCGGCCATGGGCAGGGCGAAGGGGATTGGGTAACCTCCGACTCTCGCCCCCGCACAGGATGCCCCTGACATGCTGAATGGAATCTGGCTGAGCTTCTTCCTCGCGGCCTTCGCCGCCGGTCTCTGGCAGTGGCTGGGCGTCGGCGATGCGGAAGTCTTCGCCCGCCTGGTCCAGGCACTGTTCGACATGGCCCGGCTCAGCGTGGACATCGTGATCGTGCTGGCCGGCACCATGACCCTCTGGCTGGGCTTCCTGGCCATCGCCGAGCGGGCCGGCCTGATCCGGCTGATGGCCCGGCTGCTCGACCCGCTGTTCCGCCGCCTGATGCCCGAGGTGCCCAGCGGCCACCCGGCCATGGGGCTGATCAGCATGAACTTCGCGGCCAACATCCTCGGCCTGGACAACGCCGCCACGCCGATCGGCATCAAGGCGATGCATGCCCTGCAGGAGCTCAACCCGAGCCGGGAGACCGCCAGCAACGCCCAGATCCTCTTCCTGGTGCTCAACACCTCGTCGCTGACCCTGCTGCCGGTGACCATCTTCATGTATCGCGCCCAGCAGGGGGCGGCGGAGCCCACCGCGGTGTTCCTGCCGATCCTGCTGGCCACCACCGCCTCGAGCCTGGCGGGGCTGCTCAGCGTGGCGCTGATGCAGCGGCTGAAGCTCTGGCAGCCGGTGGTGCTGGCTTACCTGGCCGGGGCGGCGGTGGCCCTAGGGCTGCTGCTGACCACCCTGGCCGGCATGTCGGCCCAGGCGCTGGCCGCCACCTCGACCCTGGTGGGCAACCTGGTGCTGTTCGGCATCGTGGTCGGCTTCCTGCTCGTCGGCGCGCTGCGCCGGGTCAACGTCTACGACGCCTTCATCGAGGGGGCGAAGGAGGGCGTGCGCTTCTCGGTGACCCTGCTGCCCTACCTGATCGCCATGCTGGTGGCCGTGGGGGTGCTGCGGGCCAGCGGCGTGCTGGATGCCGGCCTGGAGGGGATCCGCTGGCTGGCCGCCGGCCTGGGCTGGGACACCCGCTTCGTCGAGGCGCTGCCCACCGCCTTCATCAAGCCGCTCTCCGGCAGCGGCGCCCGGGCGATGATGATCGAGACCATGGACACCTTCGGCGTCGACAGCTTCCCGGGCCTGCTGGCGGCCACCATGCAGGGCAGCACCGAGACCACCTTCTACGTGCTGGCGGTCTACTTCGGTGCGGTGGGCATCCGGCGGATCCGCCACGGGCTGGGCTGCGCCCTGGTGGCGGACCTGGCCGGGATCGTCACGGCGATCGGCGTCTGCTACTGGTTCTTCGGCTGATCGACGGCCCCGGGGGCCGGCTGCACCAGCGGCCGGGTCAGCGTCTGGGCCATGATCACCCCGGCCAGCACCAGGGCGCCGCCGAGGAAGTGGAAGAGGGCGATCCGCTCGCCCAGCAGGGCCATGGCGATCAGCGCGCTGAACAGCGGCATCAGGTTGATGAAGATGCTCGCCTGGCTGGCGCCGATCTGGCGAATGGCCCGCATCCACAGGAAGGTGGTGATGATCGAGGCGGGGATGCCGGCATAGAGGATCAGGCCGATGTTGCTCCCATCCACCGGGGTCATGGGGCCCATCAGGTACGGCGGCAGCAGGAAGAGCACGGCGAAGATCACCTGGGCGTAGAGCAGGATCCAGGGCGGCAGGTCCATGGGCCAGCGCTTGAGCATCACCCCGTAGAGCGCGTAGCAGGTGGCCGCCACCAACATCAGCAGGTCGCCCTTGGCCACGGAGAGCTCCAGCAGTGACAGCGGGTTGCCGCGCCCCAGCAGCACCAGCACCCCCAGCAGCGCCACGACGCCCCCCAGGGTGCCGCCCAGGCTGGGCGGCTCGCGCAGGATCAGCGCGCTGAGCAGCACGGTGAGCAGCGGCACCATGGCGGCCAGGATGCCCATGTTGGTGGCCGAGGTGGTCTCGGCGGCCACGTAGGCGAGCCCCTGCCACAGGCCCATGCCCAGCAGGCCCAGCACGGCGAGCTTCGGCCATTCGCGGCGAATCGTGGCGCGATGCTTCCAGGCCGTCGGGGCCAGGAAGGGGGTGAGCACCGCCAGCGCCAGCACCCAGCGCAGGAAGGCGATGCTGCTCGGCGCGATGGCGCCTACGGTGAGCTGGTTGATGGTCATGTTGCCCGACCAGATCAGCACGGCGCCCAGCGGGGGTAGGAAATAGAGCAGCGGCATGGTGTCCTCGTTGACCGGTACGCAGGTCCCGCCTGGGCGGGGAGGGCACAGGGTAAGCCATGTGTGCCGAGCGAGCGATGTCGACGTGGTTCGCTCAGGCGCGCTGGCGGTCGTCGATGACCTCGTCCATGGCGGCGACCTCCAGCTTGTTGCAGAGGTGCTCGCGCAGGATCTGCCCGAGCCAGCGGCCGTCGCGCTGCTCCAGGGCCTCGATCATCGCCTCGTGGTCCTCCACCGCCCGCCGCCAGAAGTCGTCGGTCATCTGCTTGGAGTAGCGCACCCGCTTCACCCGCTGGCTGAGGTTGCTGTACATCTCCTGCAGCGCCTCGTTCTGCGAGGCGGCGAGGATGCCCTCGTGGATCTGCCGGTTGACCCGGAAGTACTCCGCCAGCTCCCGGTTGCGGTAGTGGTCGAGCATCCTGCCGTGCAGGTCGCGGATCTCGGCGATCCCCTCGTCGCTGATCTGCTGGCAGGCCAGCTCCCCCGCCAGCCCCTCCAGGGCCCCCATCAGGTCGTAGGTATCCTTGACCATCTTGAGGGTCAGCTGCCTCACCCGAGCCCCCCGGTTGGGCAGCAGTTCCACCACCCCCTCCGAGGCGAGGACCTTGAGGGCCTCGCGCAGCGGGGTGCGGGAGACACCGAAGCGCTCGCACAGCTCCCGTTCGGGAATGCGGTCGCCGGACGCCAGCTCGCCCTGCTCGATGAGGTCGAGGACGCGGTCGGCGACCTCCCGATAGAGGTTTCGGTGCTGAATCTTGCTCATGCTCGCTTCCTTGTGCGTGATGCCGGCCGGCGCCGTCGTCGCCGCCCGTCCGATGGACCCCGCTGCCGGGTGCCTTACTGCCCGGGCCGCCTTCTCCATGGTGGCGAGGTCGGTGAGAGTGTGCAAAGTTATTATGAATTCAAAATTCCATCGGGTACAGCAGAGGGGGAGAGCGGATGGCAGGCAAGGTCTATCACAGTCGGGTGCTGCTGGGGCGCCACCAGGCGCGGGAGATCCTCGACGGTGCCTTCGCGCTGGCGCGGGGGCAGGCGATGCCGCCGCTCACGGTGGTAGTGCTGGATGGCGGCGGCCACCCGGTGGCCGTCGAGCGGGAGGATGGCTGCGCCCCGCTGCGCTTCCCGGTGGCCAGCGGCAAGGCCTACGCGGCTCTGGGCAACGGCGCGGCCAGCGGGGTGATCGGCGAGCGCAACGCCGAGCGGCCGGCCTTCCTGGCCAGCGTGGCGGCGGCCTCGGGCGGGCGCTCCGTGCCGGTCGCCGGCGGCGTGCTGGTCCTGGATGACGACCAGTGCGTGATTGGCGCGGTGGGCGTCAGCGGTGCCTCCTCGGCCGAGGACGAACGAGCGGCCATCGCCGGCATCGAGGCGGCCGGCCTGGCCTGGGGCCTGGAGCCCGAGTGAGCCTGCCGGCCAAGGGAGGACGTTGCGTCGAAACGCTCGCCTTGACACCCCTTCTTGGCCGGGGCTAGCTTGAGGGCAGGCGCATTTCGCATAAAGAATTCAATTTGTGCGGCGTCTATTCGGCTTCGCTGATCGCCACAACGACAACAAGTGACAACAGAAGCGGAACCCGGGCGGCAGCCCCGCTCGAGCCAGGACTACAACAAGAGGAAAAGCGCCATGCACCTGCTACGTCTCACGGCGGTGGCCGCCGCCGTCGCCCTCGTGTCGGCCCCGCTCCAGGCCCGCGAGATCACCTTCGGCCACGTCGGCGGCCCCGACTCGCTGTTCACCGACTCCGCCAACCACTTCGCCGAACTGGCCAACGAGCGCCTCCCCGATCCCTATGAGGTGGTGACGTTCGGTTCCAGCCAGCTGGGCAACGATTCCGAGCTGCTGCAGAAGCTGCGTCTCGGCACGGTCGACTTCGCCCTGCCGTCCACCATCATGTCATCCGTCGCCGACGAGTTCGGCCTCTTCGAGCTGCCCTACCTGATCCAGGACCGCGAGCACATGAAGCGGGTCGAGGAGGAGATCGTCTGGCCGACCCTGGCACCGCTGGCCGAACAGAACGGCTACCGCATCATCGCCGTGTGGGAGAACGGCTTCCGCCATATCACCAACAACGTGCGTCCGATCCATTCGCCCGAGGACCTGCGTGGCGTGAAGCTGCGTACTCCGCGTGGCGCCTGGCGCGTGAGGATGTTCGAGGAGTACGGCGCCGAGCCCTCGCCCATGGCGCTCTCCGAGGTGTTCATGGCCCTGCAGACGGGCGTCATGGACGGCCAGGAGAACCCCCTGGCGCAGATCGCCGGGCAGCGCTTCCAGGAGGTGCAGGACTACCTGTCGCTGACCGGCCACGTCTACACGCCGGCCTACCTCACCGCCGGCCGCCGCTTCAACAACCTCCCCGAGGAGATCCAGGAGATCCTCATTGAGGTCGCCCAGGAGACCCAGGACTTCGTCTACGAGCACGCCGCCCAGCTCGACCAGGACCTCCTCGACGTGATCCGCGAGGCGGGCACCGAGATCAACGAGGTCGACACCTCGGTGTTCATCGAGGCGTCCGGCCCGATCTACGAGGCCTTCGCCAACGAAGTCCCCGGCTCGCAGGAGCTGATCGACAAGGTGCTGGAGCTCGGCAACGGCTCCTGACCTCTCCGCTCGAGGTATCTGTCCCCATTCCCCACGCCGCCATGGCGGCGTGGGGCTCCTGCCCCTTTCCTGTTCGAGTCGAGAGTCATGGGTACTGTGAATCAGATTTCCCGCATCCTGGAGCGCCTGCTCGAGATCATCACGGTGGTGCTGATGGTCACGCTGACGCTGGTGGTGCTCTATGCGGTGGTGACCCGCTATGCCTGGCGCACACCCTCCTGGTATGACGAGGTGGCCGCCATCATGCTGGTCTGGCTGACCTACTACGCCGGGGCCCTGGCGGCGCTCAAGCGTGGCCATATCGGCGTCGATGGCGTCGTGGCCGCGCTTCCGGTGCACATCCGCATGCCGATCACCTACCTCACCGAGGCGCTGTTCATCGGCTTCTTCCTGGTGCTGGGCTGGGCCGGCCTGGTGGTCCTCGATGTCATGCAGGGCATGGCGCTGATCACCCTGCGCTGGGTGCCGCTCACCTTCACACAGTCGGTCATTCCCATCGGCGCGGCGCTGTTCATCATCGCCCAGCTGCTCAGCATGCCCGCCCACCTGGCCAAGGTGCGTTCCGGCCTGACCCAGGAGGAGGAGGAGATCCGCCATGCCATCGCCGAGGCCGAGCGTGACAACGCCCGGGCCGGCTTCACCGCCGATGCACTGACGAAGAGGGATCAGCCATGACACTTCCCTTCATGATCATCGGCCTGCTGGGGCTGATCCTGATGGGGCTGCCCATCGCCGTGGCGCTGGCCATCGTGGCCACGGTGGCCATCGTGGTCCACCAGGGCGTGGACATGCTGCCCAACATCGGGCTGACCATGTTCGAGGGGGCGAGCAGCTTCCCGCTGCTGGCCATCCCCATGTTCGTGCTGGCCGGCGCCATCATGAACACCGGTGGCATCTCCAAGCGACTGATCGCCTTCGCCTCGGCGCTGTTCGGCTTCATCCGGGGCGGGCTGGCGATGATCAACATCGGCGTCTCGCTGTTCTTCGCCGAGATCTCCGGCTCGGCGGTGGCCGACGTGGCCGCCACCGGCTCGGTGCTGATCCCGGCCATGAAGAAGCGCGGCTATCCGGCGCCCTTCGCCGCGGCCGTCACCTCCTCGTCGGCGTCCCTGGCGATCATCATTCCGCCCTCCATCCCGATGATCCTCTACGGGGTGATGTCGGGCGCCTCCATCGTCCAGCTGTTCGTGGCCGGCATCGTGCCTGGGCTGCTGGGAGCCGCGGGCCTGATGGCGCTGAGCTACTACTATGCCCGCAAGTACGACTGGCCGGTGGAGGAGGTCTTCCAGTTCAAGCGCGTCAAGCAGACCGCCAGGGAAGCCGGCTGGGCCCTGACCCTGCCGATCATCATCCTCGGCTCCATCTTCGGCGGCTTCGTCACCGCCACCGAAGGGGCGGGCCTGGCGGTGGCGGCGGCCATCTTCATCAGCGCCGTCATCTACCGCGAGCTGGACCTGCGCACCCTCTACAAGGCGATCATCGACGGGGGGCAGCAGACCGCCGTGGTGATGCTGCTGGTGGCGGCCTCGGCGCTGATCGGGGTGTTCCTGACCGAGATGCGCCTGCCCCAGCAGCTGGCCCAGGCGGTGCTCGGCATGACGGACAACAAGTACGCCATCCTGATGATGCTGAACATCTTCTTCCTGCTGATCGGGCTCTTCCTGCACTCCGCGGCGGCGATCATCCTGGTGGTGCCCATCGTCATGCCGCTGGTCGGGGCGGCCGGCATCGATCCGGTGCACTTCGGCCTGGTGGTCTGCCTCAACCTGGCGATCGGCCAGCAGACGCCGCCGGTGGCCAGCGTGCTGATCACGGCCTGCTCGATCGCCAAGACGGATGTCTGGTCGGTGACCCGCTCCAACCTCGGCTTCATCGGGGTGCTGCTCTTCGTGCTGCTGCTGGTCACCTACATCCCTGCCATCCCGATGGCCCTGGTGGAGCTCTTCTACCGCTAGCGCCGTGGCCCGGCGGGCGAGCGTCCGCCGGGTTCATCACCGAGGGAAGCAACATGATAGCCAGAAAAAATGAATTCATTATTCATTGCCGGGTGCCCGGTCACCAGAAGGGAGAGGCGTGATGACGGCGAACACCCTGCTGCATGAGGTGCGCGACGGCGTGGCCTGGCTCGGCTTCAACCGCCCCGAGAGCCGCAACGCCATGACCTGGGAGATGCACGACGCGCTCTCCGCCCACTGCGACCGCCTCCAGGCGGATGACGCCATCCACGCGGTGGTGCTCCACGGGGTCGGCGGCGAGGCGTTCGTCGCCGGCACCGACATCGGCCAGTTCGAGCAGTTCGGCGAGCCCGAGGACGCCCTCGGCTACGAGCGGCGCATCGATGCGGTGGTCGGCAAGCTGGAGGCGCTGGACAAGCCCACCATCGCCCTGCTCGAGGGGGCCTGCGTGGGCGGCGGCGCGGCGCTGGCCCTGGCCTGCGACTTCCGCTACGCCACGCCGAGCCTGAAGTTCGGCGTGCCCATCGCCCGCACCCTGGGCAACACCCTCTCGATCACCAACGTCTCGCGGCTGATCGACATGCTGGGGGTGGCCCGCACCAAGGAGGCGCTGATGCTGGGCACCCTGTTCGGCGCCGAGCAGGCGAGCGCGGCCGGGCTGGTCAACGCCGTCTTCCCGCCCGAGCGCATCCATGACGAGGTGGCGGCGGTGGCCGACCAGCTGGGGCGGCGGGCGCCGCTGACCCTCAAGGCCAGCAAGGCGCTGGTGGGCCGCGTGCTGGCGCATCGCCGCCTCGAGCGTGAGGCCAGCGACGACTGGATCACCGCCTGCTACATGAGCGACGACTTCAAGGCGGCAGTGAACAAGTTCCTGCACAAGACACCCTTCGAGTGGACCGGCCGCTGACCTCCTGGCGTCACGGTTGCCACGCGAACCACACAAGCGAGGTGAAGCCGATGCTTCCCCTGGAAAGACTCAAGGTCCTGGACGTCTCGCAGATCATGGCCGGCCCCTACTGCACCATGGTGCTGGGGGACATGGGGGCCGAGGTGATCAAGGTCGAGAAGATCAACGGCGGCGACGACAGCCGCCAGATGGGCCCCTACGTCAACGACGAGTCGACCTGCTTCTCGCAGATCAACCGCAACAAGAAGAGCATCTCGCTCAACCTCAAGGACGAGCGGGCCCGGGAGATCTTCTACCGGCTGGCGCGGGAGGCGGACGTGATCGTCGAGAACTACCGTCCCGGCGTGACCACCTCCCTGGCGATCGACTACGAGAGCATCAGGGCGATCAACCCCGGGATCATCTACTGCTCGATCTCCGGCTACGGCCAGACCGGCCCCTACAGCCACCGTGGCGGCTTCGACCTGGTCGCCCAGGGCATGACCGGCCTGATGTCGATGACCGGCGAGAAGGGGCGCCGGCCGCTCAAGACCGGGGTGGCCGTCTACGATATCGGCGGCGGCATCACCGCGGTCTACTCGATCCTGGCCGCCTATATCCATCGGATGGCCACCGGCGATGGGCAGCACATCGACATCGCCATCACCGAGTGTGGCCTGCCCTGGTTCACCTGGGAGGCCGCCGCCTACTTCTCCGAGGGCAAGGTACCCGAGCCCACCGGCTGGCGCCATCGTGTCTCGGCGCCCTACCAGGCGGTCAAGGCCCGCGACGGCTACCTGATGCTGGGCTGCGCCAACCAGCGCACCTGGGAGCGCTTCTGCGGCGACGTGCTGGAGCGCCCCGACCTGATGGAAGACCCGCGCTTCCTCACCAACTTCGATCGCGGCCAGCACGTGGAGGAGCTCGAGGCGCTGCTGGAGACGGTCATGGCCGACCGCGACGTCGACGACTGGCTGGCGCGCTGCGACCGGGCCGGGGTCCCCGCCGGGCCCATCAACGACTTTGCCCAGGCCATGGGTGACGAGCACTACCTGGCCCGAGGCATGGTGCAGGAGCTGGAACACCCGGTGATCGGCCGCATGAAGACCATCGGCTTCCCGAGCAAGTTCTCGGCCACGCCCTCGCAGATCCGCTCCCCGGCCCCGCTGTTCGGCCAGCACACCGATGAGGTGCTCGGCGACCTGGGGTTGGCCCCCGATGAACTCGCCACGCTGCGCGACGCCGGCTGCATCAGGTAACCCGGCGCCCCCGACTCCACAAACAAGAAGGATTGCTCCATGCTGAAGCTCGATTTCCATCCGTCCGGCCGCCATTTCCTGCAGATCCCCGGCCCGTCGCCGGTGCCGGATCGCATCCTGCGGGCGATGAGCCTGCCCACCATCGACCACCGCGGCCCGGAGTTCGGCGCACTCGGCCTCGAGCTGCTCGACAAGATCCGGCGGGTCTTCAAGACCGAGAACCCGGTGATCATCTACCCGGCCTCCGGCACCGGCGCCTGGGAGGCCGCGCTGGCCAACACCCTCTCGCCGGGGGATCGGGTGCTGATGTTCGAGACCGGCCACTTCGCCACCCTGTGGCACAAGATGGCGCGGCGGCTAGGGGTCGAGCCCGAGTTCCTCGGCCTGCCCGGCTACGAGGGCTGGCGCCACGGCGTCCAGGCCGACATGATCGAGGCGCGCCTGCGCGAGGACAGCGCCCAGGAGATCAAGGCGGTCTGCGTGGTGCACAACGAGACCTCCACCGGGGTCACCAGCGACATCGCCGCGGTGCGCCGCGCCATGGATGCCGCCGGCCACCCGGCGCTGCTGCTGGTCGACACCATCTCGGGCCTGGCCAGCGCCGACTATCGCCACGACGAGTGGGGCGTGGACGTTACCATCTCCGGCTCCCAGAAGGGCCTCATGCTGCCCCCGGGGATCAGCTTCAACGCCATTTCCGACAAGGCCATCGAGGCGAGCCGCCACAACCGCATGCCCAAGAGCTTCTGGGCCTGGGACGAGATCCTCGAGGCCAACCGCAACGGCTACTGGCCCTATACCCCCAGCACCAACCTGCTCTACGGCCTCAACGAGGCGCTGGACATGCTGCTCGAGGAGGGGCTGGACCACGTCTTCGCCCGCCACCAGCGCTGGGCCGCCGGGGTGCGCACGGCGGTGCAGGCCTGGGGCCTGGAGATCCAGTGCCAGGATCCGGCCGTCTACTCGCCGGTGCTCACCGGGGTGGTGATGCCGGAGGGGGTCGATGCGGATGCGGTGCGCAAGATCATCTACGAGCGCTTCGACCTGTCGCTGGGCACGGGGCTCGGCAAGGCCAAGGGGAAGATGTTCCGCATCGGCCACCTGGGCGACTGCAACGACCTGACCCTGATCGCCACCCTGGGCGGCTGCGAGGCCGG
The DNA here is from genome assembly GCF_014193375.1 of Halomonas campaniensis. Lineage (GTDB taxonomy): Bacteria > Pseudomonadota > Gammaproteobacteria > Pseudomonadales > Halomonadaceae > Halomonas > Halomonas campaniensis. The sequence goes on along the minus strand of NZ_JACHZF010000016.1, from coordinate 4,400 downwards.
CATGAAGCTGGCCGGGGTGCCCCTGGCGGGCAGCGGCGTGACGGCGGCGCTGGACTACTTCGCCCAGCATCCCCTCGACGCCAAGTGAACCCACCGCATATTCCCCATGGCTGAGGAAGGCAGGATGACGTCTCTCACGGACAAGACCAGCTCACCGGATGCACGGGTCAAGCCGGTGACCGAACTGGCGGCGCGCCTCGCCCGGGAGCTGGAGGGCGAGGTGCTGTTCGACCAGGCCTCGCGGGGCCGCTATTCGACGGACGCCTCGATCTACCAGGTGACCCCGGTGGGGGTGGTGATCCCCCGCCACCAGCAGGACCTGACCGCGGCGCTGGAGATCGCCCGGGACGCCCGGGTGCCGATCCTGGCCCGGGGCGCCGGAACCAGCCAGTGCGGCCAGACGGTGGGCGAGGCGCTGGTGATCGACACCACCCGCTGGCTCAAGGAGATCGTCGAGTTCGATCCCGAGGCGCGCACCGTGGTGGTGGAGCCCGGCATCGTGCTCGACCACCTCAACGCCTGGCTCAAGCCCCACGGGCTCTGGTACCCGGTGGATGTCTCCACCAGCGCCCAGTGCACCCTCGGCGGCATGACCGGCAACAACTCCTGCGGCTCGCGCTCGATCCGCTACGGCAACATGGTCCACAACGTGCTGGGCGTGGACGCCTGGCTGGCCGACGGCAGCGAGGGGCAATTCGGCTTCGTCGATGCCCTGCCGGAACGTGGCCCGGTACGCGAACTGGCCGACCGGGTGAAGGCCATCGCCGACGGCGTCGCCCCGGAGATCCGCGAGCACTTCCCCAAGGTGCTCAGGCGCGTCGGGGGCTACAACCTCGACCTCTTCGACTGCCAGAACCCCCGGCCCTACGACCCGGAGGGGCGGGCCAACCTGGCCCACCTGCTGGTGGGCTCCGAGGGGACCCTGGGGGTGAGCCGGCGCATCACCCTGCGGCTCTCGCCGCTGCCCGAGCACAAGGTGCTCGGGGTGGTGAACTTCCCCACCTTCTACCAGGCGATGGATCTCACCCAGCACATCGTCACCCTGGACCCCACGGCGGTGGAGCTGGTGGATCGCACCATGATCGACCTCTCGCTCGAGAACCCGGCGTTCCGGCCGGTGATCGAGAAGGCGCTGATCGGCCGGCCCCAGGCGGTGCTGCTGGTGGAGTTCGCCGGCCAGGACCGCGAGGCCCAGCTCGCCTCGCTGGCGCGCCTCTCGGAGCTGATGGCCGACCTGGGCCTGCCCGACAGCGTGGTGGAGATGCCGGCGCCCGCCGAGCAGAAGGCGCTGTGGAACGTGCGCAAGGCCGGCCTCAACATCATGATGAGCATGAAGGGAGACGGGAAGCCGGTCTCCTTCATCGAGGATTGCGCGGTGCCCCTGGAGCACCTGGCGGAGTACACCGACAGGCTCACCGAGGTGTTCCATCGCTACGGCACCGAGGGCACCTGGTATGCCCACGCCAGCGTGGGGACCCTCCACGTGCGGCCGATCCTCGACATGCGCCGCGACGGCGCCGAGAAGATGCGCGAGATCGCCGAGCAGGCGTCCGCGCTGGTGCGCGAATACAAGGGGGCCTACTCCGGCGAGCACGGCGATGGCCTGTGCCGCGGCGAGTGGGTGGCCTGGCAGTTCGGCGAGACCCTCAATGACGCCTTCCGGGCGGTCAAGGGCGCCTTCGACCCGGAGAACCGGCTCAATCCGGGCAAGATCGTCGACACCCCGCGGATGGACGACGACCGCTATTTCCGCTTCCCGAAGGCCTATCGCCGGATTCCGCTGGCCCCGGTGTTCGACTGGTCGGGCTGGAACGTCACCCGCGATCCGCTGACCGGTGAGCAGGGCGAGCCCGGCAGCGCCGGCGACCCCACCCATGGCCTGGCCATGGCGGTGGAGATGTGCAACAACAACGGCCACTGCCGCAAGTTCGATGCCGGCACCATGTGCCCCAGCTACCGCATCACCCGCGATGAGCAGCACCTGACCCGGGGGCGCGCCAACACCCTGCGGCTGGTGCTCTCGGGCCAGCTGGGGGAGGCGGGCCTGGCCAGCGACGAGGTCAAGGAGGCGCTGGACCTCTGCGTCTCCTGCAAGGGCTGCAAGCGTGACTGTCCCACCGGCGTGGACATGGCGAAGTTCAAGATCGAGGCGCGCACCGCCCGGGCCCGGGCCCGGGGACTGTCGCTGCGCGACCGCCTGGTCGGCGAGATGCCGCGCTATGCCCCCTGGGCCAGCCGCTTCGCCGGGCTGGTCAACGGCGTAGAGCGCGTGCCCGTCCTGGCCCGCGCCATCAAGCGCACCCTCGGCCTGGCGCCGCAGCGTTCGCTGCCGGCCTTCCGCGGCAATTTCCTGGCCGAGCCCCACGAGAGCCCGGCCCTCGCCTCGCGGGAGGTGCTGCTGTTCGTGGACACCTTCAACAACTACCAGGAGGGGGACAACGCCCGGGCCGCCCGGCGGGTGCTGGAGGCCGCCGGCTACCGGGTGCACCTGAACGCCCGGCCGGGCCAGCGGCCGCTGTGCTGCGGGCGCACCTACCTCTCGTCCGGGCAGTTCGACAAGGCCCGGCTGGAGGCGCGACGCACCCTCGACCACCTGATGCCCCATGTGAAGCGGGGCGTGGCGATCGTCGGGCTCGAGCCCTCCTGCCTGCTGACCCTGCGCGACGAGTTCCTGCAGTACGGGTTCGGCAAGGAGGCCGAGGCGCTCTCCCGCTCGGCCTTCCTGTTCGAGGAGTTCCTGGTCCGGGCGCGGGATGCCGGCGAGCTGCCCCTCGAGCTCAAGGCGCTGCCCCAGCGGCGCGCCATGCTCCATGGCCACTGTCACCAGAAGGCCTTCGATGCCCTGCGCCCGGTCGAGACGGTGCTGTCGTGGATCCCCGACCTCGAGGTCGAGACCATCGAGTCCTCCTGCTGCGGCATGGCGGGCAGCTTCGGCTACGAGGTGGAGCACTATGATGCCTCGCTGGCCATGGCCGAGCTGTCGCTGTTGCCGGCGATCCGCGAGGCGGGCGACGATGCCGTGCTGGTCGCCGACGGCACCAGCTGCCGCCACCAGATCCAGGATGGCAGCGGCCGGGAGGCGGTCCACGTGGCGCGGCTGCTGGAGCAGGCGCTGGCCTGACCGGGGGCGCCGGAGCGGGCCGGTGCCGGCTCGCTCCGCTGGCCCCCGCGTGGCATCCTCTCCCCATCCCTTGTCTGCAGGAGGAACCCCATGGCGATCTACCAGTACGGGGAGCACCGCCCGGAGCTCCATGACGATGTCTACGTGGCCGAGACCGCCGACGTGATCGGCCAGGTCACCCTCAAGCGCGGCGCCAGCGTCTGGTACCAGGCGGTGCTGCGCGGCGATACCGACCACCTGGAGGTGGGCGAGGAGAGCAACATCCAGGACGGCGCGGTGCTGCACGCCGACCCCGGCTTTCCCCTCCGGGTGGGGAAGGGCGTGACCGTGGGCCACCAGGCGATGCTGCACGGCTGCACCATCGGCGATGGCAGCCTGGTGGGCATCCAGGCGGTGATCCTCAACGGCGCGGTGATCGGCGAGAACTGCCTGGTGGCGGCCGGGGCGGTGGTCAAGGAGGGCGCCGAGTTCCCGGCGGGCTCGCTGATCGTCGGCGCGCCGGCCCGGGTGGTCCGTGAGCTCTCCGAGGAGGCCATCGAGGGGCTGAGGAAGAACGCGGCGGGCTACGTGGAGCGCGGCCGCCTCCACGCGAGCCAGCTGAAACGCATCGACTGATATCGTTCGCTGAGCCCGCTCCCGGTTTCAGGCGTATGGGCCACAACGCACAGGGCCCCGCTCCATCCGGAGCGGGGCCCTGTCGCGTCGGCGGCGGGTTAGCCGATGGCGGCGACGCCGGCGCGGGCGATCTGCACGTCCTGGTCGGGCTTGACGCCGGAGATGCCGACGGTGCCAGCCACCTCGCCGTCCACCAGCACCGGCACGCCGCCGGCCAGCAGCGACTGCATGGGCGCGGTGACGAAGGCGGTGCGGCCGCCGTTGATCATCTCCTCGAAGGCCTGGGTCTCGCGGCGGCCGATGGCGGCGTTGCGGGCCTTCTGGGCGGCCACCTCGGCGCTGAAGGGCGGGGCGCTGTCCATGCGGCGCAGGCCGAGCAGGTGGCCGCCGTCGTCGGCCACGGCGATGGTGACGCCCCAGCCGTTGGCTTCGGCCTCCTGCTGGGCGGCATCGAGGATGGCGTTGACATCGGTCAGGGTCAGTGCGGGCTTGGTCTTCATGGGGTACTCCTGAGTTTGAACTATTGTGGTCGCCAGCGATGAGCTTTACCGGCGACAAGCCTTCGCGAGGGCGCTGTGAACCCCTATATGGTCTCCTCCCGGCTTGCAAGGCTCCGTTCATCGATGCAGGTACAGGTTGCTGCCATATATCCGGCCTGTGTATG
>NZ_JACHZF010000015.1 GCF_014193375.1 Halomonas campaniensis | reverse complement strand
GTGCTGATCGCCCACGACGACGTGGTGGTGGAGTCCGGCGACCACGTCATCCTGTTCGTGATCGACAAGCGCCGCATCCGCGACGTGGAGCGGCTGTTCCAGGTGGGCCTGACCTTCTTCTGACATGACCTTCTCGGGGAGCACCGCGCGATGAGCCTGCGCATGATCCTGCGCATCCTGGGGCTGCTGCTGATGCTGTTCAGCCTGACCATGATGCCGCCGATCCTGATCTCGCTGCTGTTCGGCGACGGCCAGTGGGAGGCCTTCGCCATCGCCATCGCCATCACGGTGGTGACCGGCGCCGTGATGTACCTGCCCAACCGCGGGGCCCGCAAGGAGCTGCGCACCCGCGACGGCTTCCTGATCGCGGCGCTGTTCTGGAGCGTGCTGGCGCTGTTCGGCTCGCTGCCGCTGATGCTCACCGGGGAGTCCGCCCTCTCGATCACCGATGCGGTATTCGAGTCCTTCTCGGGGCTGACCACCACCGGCGCCACCGTGATCACCGGCATCGATGCCCTGCCCGAGTCGATCCTCTACTACCGCCAGCAGCTGCAGTGGCTGGGCGGGATGGGTATCGTGGTGCTGGCCGTGGCGATCCTGCCGACGCTGGGCGTCGGCGGCATGGCCCTCTACCGCACCGAGATCCCGGGCCCCCTCAAGGACTCCAAGCTCACCCCGCGCATCACCGAGACCGCCAAGGCGCTCTGGTACATCTACGCCGCCCTCACCGTCACCTGCATGCTCGCCTACATGGCCGCCGGCATGGACTGGTTCGACGCCCTGGGCCACAGCTTCTCCACCGTGGCCATCGGCGGCTTCTCCACCTACGACGCCAGCATCGGCCACTTCGACAGTGCGCTGATCGAGATGATCTGTGTCTTCTTCCTGATCGTCTCCGCGGTCAGCTTCAGCCTGCACTTCGTCGCCTGGCGACAGCGCAGCGTGACGCACTACTTCCAGGACCCGGAGGCACGCTTCCTGCTGCTGTTCCTGCTGGGCCTGGCGGTGATCACCGTGGTCTCGCTGTGGCTCACCGAGACCTACGGCACCGAGCGCGGCCTGCGCCACGGCATCTTCCAGGTGGTCTCGGTGGCCACCACCGCCGGCTTCGGCGTGGCCGACTTCTCGGCCTGGCCGGGGGCATTGCCCTTCCTGCTGTTCATGGCCGCCTTCGTCGGCGGCTGCTCCGGCTCCACCGGCGGCGGCATGAAGGTGATCCGCATCATCCTGATCCTCAAGCAGGGCATGCGCGAGGTGATGCGCCTGATCCATCCCAATGCGGTGATCGCGGTGAAGGTGGGCAGGGTGAGCGTGCCGGACGGCATCGCCCAGGCGGTGTGGGGCTTCTTCTCGGTCTACGTGATGCTGTTCTTCCTGATGCTGGTGGGGGTGATGGCCACCGGGGTCGACCAGGTCACTGCCTGGTCCACCGTCGCCTCGGCGCTCAACAATCTGGGCCCGGCGCTGGGCGAGGCCTCCGGCCACTACGGCGACCTGCCGAGCCTGGCCAAGTGGATCCTGGTGATTGCCATGCTGCTCGGCCGCCTGGAGATCTTCACCGTGCTGGTGCTGTTTACCCCCGCCTTCTGGCGGCGCTGAGGGGATTTGGCCGGCAACGGTCCATCGTGGATAATCCCCTTCTCACTCCTTCATACCGAGCGTCCATGACCGACTCCCAGGACACCGCGATGCCCACCGAGCCGGCGGCCGGCGTCACCGGCCCGCGCCGCGTCATCCAGGTGGGCGATACCCGCTACACCCTGCTGGGCACCGCCCATGTCTCCGCCGAGAGCGCCGCCGACGTGCGCGCGCTGATCCGCTCCGGCGAGTTCGACGCCGTGGCCATCGAGCTGTGCGACTCGCGCCACCAGAGCCTCGACAACCCGGATGCCATGCACAACCAGGATCTGTTCGAGATCTTCCGCCAGGGCAAGGCCGGCATGGTGGCGGCGAGCCTGGCGCTGGGCGCCTTCCAGCAGCGCGTGGCCGAGCAGTCCGGCATCGAGCCCGGCGCCGAGATGCGTGCCGCCCTCGAGGAGAGCCGCACGGCGGGCCTGCCGCTGATGCTGATCGACCGCGACGTCGGCGTGACCCTCAAGCGCATCTACCACAACGTGCCCTGGTGGCAGCGCTTCTCGCTGTTCTCGGGGCTGCTCGGCAGCGTGCTGTCGCGCCAGGATGTCTCCGCCGAAGAGATCGAGCGGCTCAAGGAGGGGGACGTCCTGGAGTCCACCTTCAGCGAGTTCGCCGCCGAGTCCGAGACCCTCTACACGCCGCTGATCACCGAACGGGACCGCTACATGGTGCTGCGCCTGGCGGAGGACGCCCCCCCCGGGCGCTACCGCCACGTGCTGGTGGTCATCGGCGCCGGCCACATGAAGGGCATGGCCGAGGACCTGGAGGCAGCCCCCCCGGCCGACCCGACCGCCGAGCGCCGGCAGCTGGAGGTGACGCCGCCCCCGTCGAAGGTCTGGAGGGCGCTGCCCTGGCTGATCACCGCGCTGGTACTGACCGGCTTCGCCATCGGCTTCTCGCGCAATACCGAGCTGGGCTGGCAGCTGGTGGCCGAGTGGTTCCTGATCAACGGGGTCCTCTCGGCGCTGGCCACCCTGGTCGCCCTGGCCCATCCGCTGACCGTGGCGGCGACCTTCTTTGCCGCCCCGCTCACCTCGCTCAACCCCACCATCGGTGCCGGCTTCGTCGCCGCCGGGGTCGAGCTCTACCTGCGCAAGCCCAAGGTGCGGGACTTCTCGACCCTGCGCCATGACGTCACCGAACTGAAGGGCTGGTGGCGCAACCGGGTCTCGCGCACCCTGCTGGTCTTCCTGCTCGCCACCCTGGGCTCCGCCGCCGGCACCTGGATCGCCGGGTTCCGCATCGCCGGCGCGCTGTTCGGCAGCTCGCCTTGATCAAGCCAGGACCCCCTTCGGCCCGGGGCTGACCTGGCGACAAGCCTGCGAGGAGGCGCTGTGAATACCTCCATGTACGCTACCGACGCCATCCATGGCGTAGGACCTCCTCTACGGCTTGCCCCCAGCGCCCCTAGCTTTGCGTTACAGCGCTATCCCTTTCGCGCCAGCAGGCGCCGCATCGCCGCCGTCGGCGCCTCGAGCTTCTCGAAGCGCCGGCTGGCGGCGTAGCTGTCGTTGAAGGCGTCGAAATAGTCGTCCAGGACCTGGGCGGCATCGGCGTCGCCGGCCTGGCGCAGCAGTTCGGCGGCCACCTCGGCGGTGCAGAGGTGGGCGGCCGAGGCCGGCTTGCGCAGCCGGTAGCGAGTCTGGCGCTCGGTACGCAGCGGGAGCACCGGCAGCCGGTCGAGGTAGGGGCTCTTGCGGAAGATGCGCCGGGCCTGGCGCCAGGTGCCGTCCAGCAGGATGAGCGCCGGGACCCGCCCCGCCGCCTTCGCCTCGGCCACGGCGTCGATGCCCACCACCCGGTCGGCATAGTCCGGCTGGTCGTCGGGAAAGATCACGAAGGGGGCGTAGCGCTCGTCTTCCAGCAGCGCCAGCAGCCGCTCGTCCGGCGTGGTGCGATACCAGGTGAAGACCTCGGTGTCCGGCAGCACGTCGCGGATCAGGCGGCCGGTGTTGGTGGGCTTGTGGTGCTCCATGGGGTGGGTGAGCAGCCAGATCCGGGCCTCGCTGTCGGCCGTCACCGCATAGGGGCAGAGGCAGTTGAGCTGGGGGAGGTTGCAACCCGGGCAGCGCTCGACGAAGCTGCCCCTGGCCTTGAACTCGCGCCGCGGCGGCCGCGGATGGCCGGTAGCGGGATCATGGGAAAGCCCCTCGTCCAGAGGACGATCGGCACAGGTGTCGGGCGTGTCGTGCTGCATGGCGGCTACCGCATCGGAAGAGGCGCCGCATTCTAGCACTTGTCCCGCCGCCGTTCAGGAGGCCAGCAGGGTCTCCGGCACCCAGAGCCGCCCCTCGCGCCGCCAGTGGCGCACCAGCGCCGGCACGCCCTTGCCGGCGGGCTGGCTGAGCCGGGTGACCCCGGGAGGCGCCAGCGCCTCGGCCTCGGGGTCCACCAGCACGCATGGCGTGTCGAAGGGCGCGTGGTGCAGCAGCGAGGCGGCCGGCATCACGGCAAGCGACGTGCCCACTACCAGCAGCAGATCCGCCTCGCCGACGATCTCGCAGGCCTCGCCGAAGTGCGGTACCTCCTCGCCGAACCACACCACGTCGGGGCGCAGCTGGCTGCCCTTGTCGCACAGGTCGCCCAGCTCGATGCCGCCGCGGGGCAGCGGGTAGTGCATGCGGCGGTCCACCGTGGAGCGCGCCTTGAGGATCTCGCCATGCAGGTGCAGCACGTGGCGGGAGCCGGCCCGCTCGTGGAGGTCATCGATGTTCTGGGTGATGATGCTGACCCGGAAGCCCTGCTTCTCCAGCGCCGCCAGCGCCTTGTGGGCGGCATTGGGGCGCGCCCGGCGCACCTGGTCGCGGCGCTGGTTGTAGAAGCGCAGCACCCGCCCGGGGTCGCGACGCCAGCCCCCCGGGGTCGCGACCTCCTCCACCGGGTGGTCGGCCCACAGGCCGTCGGTGGCGCGGAAGGTCTGGATGCCGCTCTCGGCGCTGATGCCGGCGCCGGTCAGCACCACCAGGTGGGGACGTGCGGGTTCACCCATGTCGTCTCTCGTCCGGGTCAGTGAACCAGGCCATTGTCATCGCCGCCGGCGAACCGCTGCTTGTTGCGGTAGGGGTAGACGTCGATGACCCGCCCGTCGCGGACGGCCTGCTGGAGCCCCTTCCAGTAGTCGGCATCCAGCAGCTCCGGGTGGAGCTGGTAGAAGAGCTTGCGCAGGCGGATGTCGGCGAACAGGAAGGGGCCGAACTCCTCGGGGAAAATATCATTGGGCCCCACGGAATACCAAGGCTCGTCGGAGAGCTCCTGTTCGGGGTAGAGGGGCTCGGGGATGTGCCGGAAGTTGCACTCGGTGAGGTAGCAGACCTCGTCGTAGTCGTAGAAGACCACCCGCCCGTGGCGGGTCACCCCGAAGTTCTTCAGCAGCATGTCGCCGGGGAAGATGTTGGCGGCGGCCATCTGCTTGATGGCGTTGCCGTAGTCCTTCAGCACCGCCCGGGTCTCCGCCTCGTCGCACTGTTCCAGGTAGAGGTTGAGCGGCGTCATCATCCGCTCGGTGTAGCAGTGCTTGATGATCACCTTGTCGCCCTTGAGCTGCACCGAGGAGGGCGCCACCTCCAGCAGGTGCGCCAGGCACTCGGGGTCGTAGTGGTCACGGCGGGTGATGAAGTGCGAGAACTCCTGGGTATCGGCCATGCGCCCCACCCGGTCGTGGCGCTTGACCATGCGGTACTTCTCGCGGACGTTCTCGCGACTCATCTCCTTGGTGGGGTCGAAGCGGTCCTTGATGATCTTGAACACGGTGCGAAACGACGGCAGCACGAAGACCGCCATCACCATGCCGCGCACCCCGGGGGCGATGATGAAACGGTCCTCGCGCTTGGCCACGTGGCGGTTGAGGGCCCGGAAGAACTCGGTCTTGCCGTGCTTGAAGAAGCCGATGGCCGCATACAGCTCCCCGGCCGGCTTGCCGGGCATCAGCTCCTGGAGGTACTGCACGAACTCGCCGGGCACCGGCACCTCGACCTGGAAGTAGACCCGGGTGAAGGAGAAGATGATCGACACCTCGTCAGGCTCGATCAGCACGGTATCGAGGTGCAGCCCCTCCCCCGCGTCGTGGAGCACCGGCAGCACCAGCGGCACCTGCTCGCCGCCCCCCCGGATCCGCCCGACCAGGTAGGCCCCCTTGTTGCGGTAGAAGACGCTCTTGAGCAGCTCGATCTCGGTGTCCCCGGCCTCCAGGATCGCCGCCGGCAGGTGGCCCGCCAGGAAGCCCCCGCCCAGCGCCACGTCGCGGGCCAGGTCCACGAAGGGGGTGCGGAAGGGGGCCTCCCCCAGCGCCCAGGCCAGCGCCCCCTCCCAGTCGCCCGCCACCGGCCGCCGACGGCAGAGCTCGATCCCCGAGTGGTGCGCCGCATCCTCCCGGGAGCTGTAGACGAACATCCAGTCATCGCGGATATGCCGATGGTGGAAGATCGAGCAGAACATCGAGTTGAAGAAGGTCTCGGCCAGCTCGTAGTCCAGCCGCTGGCTGATCAGCTCGGCGTAGTGGCCCTTCGCCTCGCGCCAGCACTCGCAGTGGGCCAGCACATCGTCGCCGAAGGTGCGCTTCAGCCGCTCGAGGGTATCCGTCACCTTCTCCTCGTAGAGGTTGATGCGCTCCGCCGAGGCCTGCTGGGCCTCCCGCCAGGCGGCATCGCAGAAGCGTCGGCTCGCATCGGAGGTGATCTGCTTGAACCGCGAACGGTACTCGTCGAAGCCGTGCAGCACCGTGGCGGCCAGGCGATAGGCGGGCGAGAGCTTCATGGGCGGACTCCGGACGGCGTGAGGCCCCAGCATGGCGAATCGTGCGCGGCAAGGCGAGCCGACCATGGTGGCGAGGGCCGGCAGCACGGGCCAGGGAGGCTCAGGCGCCGTGGTAGCCGTCCTCCTCGGGGTTCTCGTGGGCGCCCGGGGGCAGTTCGGCGGCCCAGGCCATGGCGGCGGCGTGCTCATGGCCGGGGAAGGTGCGGATCTCCACGGCCTTGAAGAGTCGCTCCTCCAGGTCGGTGATCAGCTGGATCAATGCCTGGTCGGTGACCACGGCGGCGCGGTGGTAGCGGTCGAGGTCGCCGAGCTGGGTCAGGCCGTAGCCGACATCCTTCAACAGGGCAGTCAGGGTCATCAGGCGCAGGTCGTCGATCTCGACCACCAGGCTGATCAGCGGGTGATTGCGCTTGGCGGCCTCGATGGCGTCGATGGCGCGCTGCAGCTCGCTGCCGGTCACGATGCCCCCCGCCTTCATCGCCACGACATGCTCTGCCGGGTGGGTGATCAGGTCCAGCATGGGTGTTCTCCTCGGGTCCCGTGAGGCGACATGCCTCGGTCGCCTTCAGCATAGCGTGCCGTGAAGTCCCACGGCGGTGAGCCTGCCGGCCCCGGGCATCACGAAAACGTCATCATGGGGCGCCAGCATGCAGGGTGTCACCACCCGAGAGTCACATGGCATGTTTCGACGACGCCCGCGGGAGCCGCTCAGCGAAGCGGAGATCGATCAGCTGATCCTGCTGGCGCGCGGCAACGCCCTGGCCCGCCAGATCCGCGCCGAACGCGCCGAGCGTGCCGAAGGCGCCGCCGCTATCCTGCAGCGCCACCTCGCCTCCGCACGGGTGGACGACGGTACCCTGAGGATCCTGATGCTCTCGGACGTCTACTTCCCGCGGATCAACGGCGTCTCCACCTCCATCGCCAGCTTTCGCGGCGCCCTCGAGCGCCTGGGGCACTCGGTGACCCTCATCTGCCCCGACTATCCGGTGGGCCAGGTAGACGAACCGGGGGTCATCCGCATTCGCTCGCGCGGCGTGCCCGGCGACCCGGAGGACCGCATGATGCGCTACCGGGAGTTGGCCACCCTGGCACCTCACCTTGCGGCAGGGACCTTCGACCTGATCCACGTGCACACCCCCTTCGTGGCCCACTATGCCGGCATCAGGCTGGGCCAGCATCTGGGCATCCCGGTGGTGGCCACCTACCACACCCTCTTCGAGGAGTATCTGCACCACTACGTGCGCTGGCTGCCGTCAGCCTGGCTGCGCCTTGCCGCCCGCCGTCTCTCGGTGCATCAATGTCATCAGCTCGACGCCCTGGTGGCGCCGTCACGTGCCATGCAGGAGTCGCTGGCACGCTATGGCGTGACGACACCCATGGCGGTGATCCCGACCGGGCTGGCACTGGAAACCTTCACTCGCCCGCTGGACCCGGGTGACTTTCGCGCGCGCTATGACCTCCCGGACAGCGCCAGGCTGCTGCTTTACGTGGGGCGCGCCGCCCATGAGAAGAACATCGGCTTCCTGATCGAGATGCTGCCGCGGGTGCTGGCCGAATACCCGGACACCCGCCTGGTGATCACCGGCGAGGGCCCTGCCCGGGAGGCCCTTGCCCGGCAGGCGCGGGAGCAGGGCGTGTCGGGGGCGGTGCTGTTACTCGGCTACCTGGATCGCGACGGCCCCCTGCAGGCCGCCTACCGGGCCGCCGACGTCTTCGTCTTCGCCTCGCGCACCGAGACCCAGGGACTGGTGCTGCTGGAGGCCCTGGCACTCGGGACCCCGGTGGTCTCCACCGCGGTGATGGGCACTCGGGAGGTACTGGACGACGGGGAAGGCTGCCTGATCGCCGAGGAGGATCTGGACGACTTCGCCGCCAAGGTCAACCGGCTGCTGGGCGACGACGCCCTGCGCCAGACCCTCGCGGAGCGAGCCCGGGCTCACGCCGCCGGCTGGCATGAGGATGCCAGGGCCGCGGACCTGGCCGAACTCTATCGATACCACCTTTCCCTGCAAGCTGCCCGATAGCCGCCTCCGGGTGTGGCCACTCCCCATCGACGAGACGCCCCTGACACGGTCTCGTCATACGCGGTTAACCGCCTCGTCATACCGCTTACGCGGCGCTGTAATGGGCTGTCGGGAAGATGGGCAGCGTCCCGATCACCATTCCCGTCATCACGCCATGGAGCCGACATGACCTCCCAGACCTTCCGTCGTACCCTGCTGGCCGGCACCATCGCCGGTGCCATCGCCGCCGCGAGCCTGGCGGCCCACGCCGACCTCTCATCGCGCTACGTTGATACTGACGGCGACATGATCGCCGACATCCCCGCCGATGCGTCGCAGTGGGCCGACCCCGATACGCTGGTGTTCGCCTACACCCCGGTGGAGGATCCCGCCGTCTACGCCGACGTCTGGTCCGACTTCCTCGACCACCTGGCCGAGGCGACCGGCAAGCGGGTGCAGTTCTTCCCGGTGCAGTCCAACGCCGCCCAGCAGGAGGCGCTGCGCGCCGGCCGACTGCACGTGGCCGGCTTCAACACCGGCGGCGTCCCCGTGGCGGTGAACTGCGGCGGCTTCCGCCCCTTCACCATCATGGCCGCGGAAGACGGCAGCTTCGGCTACGAGATGGAGATCATCACCTGGCCGGGCAGCGGCATCGAGCAGATGGAGGACCTGGCCGGGCGCCAGCTCGCCTTCACCTCGCCCACCTCGAACTCCGGCTTCCGGGCACCCTCGGCGCTCCTGCGCAGCGAGTACGGCATGGAGGCCGACGAGGACTTCGAGACCGCCTTCTCCGGCTCCCACGACAACTCCATCCTGGGCGTCATCAACAAGGACTACGAGGCGGCCGCCATCGCCAACTCGGTGGGCCACCGCATGCTGGCCCGGGGCGTCATCGAGGAGGGCGACTACGAGATCATCTACACCTCCGAGACCTTCCCCACCACCGCCTACGGCACGGCCCACAACCTGCATCCGGAGCTGCAGGAGGCCATCCAGCAGGCCTTCTTCAGCTACGACTGGGAGGGCACGGCGCTCGAGGCCGAGTTCGCCAACTCCGGCGAGGCGCAGTTCATTCCCGTGACCTATGAGGAACACTGGTCGGTGATCCGCACCATCGCCGAGGCCAACGGCGTGACCTACGACTGCGACTGATTCCGCGCAAGAACTGGCCGCGCTCCAACCGCGGAATCGAGCCAAAAGCACCACGGGCCAGGAGGGCCTCGCTCTCCGGGCCCGTCTGCGTGAAGGACGACTGACCATGCTGACGCTTTCCCAGGTCACCAAGCGCTACCCCACCGGGGACCGCGCCTTGACCGATATCGACCTCACCCTGCCGGCCGGCCAGGTGATGGCGCTGATCGGCCCCTCGGGGGCCGGCAAGAGCACCCTGATCCGCTGCGTGAACCGCCTGGTGGAGCCCACCAGCGGCAGCATTCGCCTGGGGGACACCGAACTGACCCGGCTCTCCGGCCGTGAGCTGCGCCGGGCTCGCCGCGCCATGGGCATGATCTTCCAGGAGTACGCCCTGGTGGACCGCCTGACGGTGATGGAGAACGTGCTTTCCGGCCGGCTGGGCCAGGTGGGCTTCTGGCGCAGCTTCCTGCGCCGTTACCCCGCCGATGCCGTGACCGAAGCCTTCCGCCTGCTGGAGCGGGTCGGCCTGCCCCATGCCATCGACAAGCGCGCCGATGCGCTTTCCGGCGGCCAGCGCCAGCGGGTGGGCATCGCCCGGGCCCTGCTGCAGGACCCGCAGCTGCTGCTGGTGGACGAGCCCACGGCGAGCCTGGATCCCAAGACCTCACGGCAGATCATGCGGCTGATCCGCGAACTCTGTGCCGAACGCGAGCTCGGCGCCATCATCAACATCCATGACGTGGCCCTGGCCCGCCAGTTCGCCGATCGCATCGCCGGCCTGCGCGCCGGGGAGATCGTCTTCGACGGGCGGCCGGAGGCGCTGGATGCCGAGACCCTGACAACCATCTATGGCGAAGAGAACTGGGGCGAGGAAGAGTGGGACACCCAGGGGCAGGCGGCTGACGAAGCCTCATCTTCCTCCGTCGAGCCGGCCACCCGCCTGTCGCTGGCCACGGGGGGCGCCTCATGACTCGACAGGCGATGGCCCGGGCGGGCCAATGGCGGCGGCTGCCGATGATCCGTGACCCGAGGCTGCGCTGGGGCCTGGCGCTCGGCGGCCTGGTCTATCTGCTGCTGGCGCTCTCCACCATCGACGTCAACTGGGCGCGGGTCGCCGAGGGCGCCGGCCGCGGGCTGAACTTCCTGGCCGCCTTCACCCAGCCCGACTTCGTCAGCCGCCGCGGCGACATCCTCGACGGCATCCTCGAGAGCCTGACCATGACGCTCACCTCCACGGTGATCGGTGTGGCCCTGGCGATTCCGGTGGGCCTGGGCGCCGCGCGCAACATCTCCCCCTGGCCGGTCTACTACCTGTGCCGGGGCATCATCACCGTGTCGCGCACTTTTCAGGAGATCATCATCGCCATCCTCTTCGTGGTGATGTTCGGCTTCGGTCCGCTGGCCGGCATGATCACCCTGGCCTTCGCCACCATCGGCTTCATGGCCAAGCTGCTGGCCGAGGACATCGAGGACCTGGACTGGCGCCAGGTGGAGGCGGTTCGCGCCACCGGGGCGAGCTGGTGGCAGACCATGAACCACGCCGTCCAGCCCCAGGTGATGCCGCGACTGATCGGGCTCTCGATGTACCGCCTGGACATCAACTTCCGCGAATCGGCGGTGATCGGCATCGTCGGGGCCGGCGGCATCGGCGCCACCCTCAACACCTCCATCAGCCGCTACGAGTACGACACCTCGGCGGCCATCCTGCTGATCATCATCGCCATCGTGCTGCTCTGCGAGTACAGCTCGAGCCACGTGCGGCGCTGGACCCAGTAAGCCTCGGAGACCCTCCTCATGCCCGTTTCGACGACGACGCAGGGCACGCCGATCTGGCGCCTGCGCACCACCCGTGCCCAGTGGCTGGGTTACCTGGCCTGGCTGGCTGCCGGCTGCCTCTTCCTGCTGTGCTGGAAAGTGATCTCCGACAACACCATGTGGGTGTTCGTGGAGGATGCCGGCCGCCAGGGCAGCGACCTGATCAGCCGCATGCTGCCGCCGGAGTGGACCTACGCCCACCGCCTCTGGAAGCCGATGTGGGACACCATGAACATCGCCACCCTGGGCACCGTGCTGGGGATCGCCATGGCGTTTCCGGTGGCCTTCCTGGCGGCACGCAACACCACGCCCCACCCGCTGGTGCGCAGCGCCGCGCTGCTGATCATCGTCTCCTCGCGCTCCATCAACTCGCTGATCTGGGCGATGCTGCTGGTGACCATCCTGGGGCCGGGGGTGCTGGCCGGCATCATCGCCATCGCCCTGCGCTCCATCGGCTTCGTCGGCAAGCTGCTCTATGAAGCCATCGAGGAGATCCACCCCACCCCCGTGGAGGCGATCAGCGCTACTGGCGCCAGCCGCCTGCAGGTGATGAGCTACGGCGTGCTGCCCCAGGTGCTGCCCGCCTTCGCCGGCATCAGCGTCTACCGCTGGGACATCAACATCCGCGAATCCACGGTGCTGGGGCTGGTAGGCGCCGGCGGCATCGGCCTGCAGCTCAACGCCGCCATCAACAGCCTGGCCTGGAACCAGGTCAGCGTGATCTTCGTGATGATCTTCGTCACAGTGCTGGCCTCGGAGTGGATTTCCGCCCGGGTGCGCCACGCCATTACCTGAGGCTCCAACATGCGCTTTCCCGATGCCGACGTGACCACCCTGGACCTGATCCGCCACGGCGAGCCGGTGGGCGGCCGCATGCTGCGCGGCACCACCGACCACCCCCTGAGCGAAAGGGGCTGGCAGCAGATGCGGCGCGCCACCGAGGCGCTGATGGTGAATGGCGAGCCCCCCTGGGACGCCGTCGTGACCTCGCCGCTGTCGCGCTGCCGGGATTTCGCCCTGTGGTTCGGTGAGCACCACGACCTACCGGTGATCACCGAGCCCGCGCTGGCCGAGATGGCCCTGGGGGAGTGGGAGGGCAGGACCCACGCCCAGGTGCGGGCCGCCGAAGAGGGTGAGGACCGCCAGGCGGCGCTGTGGGCCGACCCCAGCCTCACCTCTCCGCCCGGCGGCGAGACGCTGGCGGCCTTCGATGCGCGGGTCGGCGACACCTGGCAGGCGCTGCTGGCGGCACCGCCGGGGAAGCACCTGCTGGTGGTCTGCCACCTTTTCGTCACCAACGCGCTGCTGCACCAGGTGCTGGAGCAGCCGCTCTCCCGCGCCCTCGCCTTCGACCTGCCCTACGCCGCCACCTGCCGCATCCGCCATGAGCGCCACGCCCTGGGCGAGACCAGCCTGGTGGAGTGGATCGGGCGCTGAGCCCTGTCAGCGAGCGCGTGACGCCATGGCTTCGCCGCGCTCGCCGCCCACGCTGCGCAGCAGGCAGACGATGGCCAGGGCACCCGTCAGCGCCGGGAGCAGGAAGCCCACCGCGTAGCTGCCCGTGAGCCACAGCAGCAGGCTGAACAGCGCGGGCCCCACCAGCACGCCCATGTAGGTGAGCACCAGCACCGCGGCGGTCGCCTCGCCCACCTCGCCGGGTTCGGCACGCCGGGCCACCTCGGCCAGGTAGACACCGTTCCAGCCCACCGAGGTGCCCCCGGCGACCACCAGCAGGGTAATCACCAGCCAGGCGGGCAGGAGGCCGCCCAGCAGGGCCAGGAGCAGGAAGACGCCCGCGATGACGGTGGCGAGGCCGAACAGCACCGGCATGCTCGCCCCCAGGCGGTCGGCCAGGGCGCCCCAGCCCAGGCGCCCCGAGACACCGGCCAGATGGACCAGCGAGACGACCGCCCCGGCGGTGACCAGCGACAGCAGCAGCGACTCGACCATGTAGGCCACCGCGAAGCTCAACAACGAGAGCTGGGCCGCGGACAGGCAGAAACCCGTGGCGCCCAGCCAGCGCATCGAGGGGTCGTGCCACAGCACCGCCAGGCTGCCGGCGCGCTGCATGCGCGCCGATGGATCGCGGGTGGCATCCCAGAACACACGGCGGGCCTGGAGCAGCACCAGGGTCGCCAGGCTGGCCCCACCCACCGCCAGGAAGGCAGCCTGCCAGTCCCACCGCGATGCCAGGGGCGGGGCCAGCAACCCGGCCAGCACGCCGCCCAGCGGCACGCCGGTCTGCTTGATGGAAAAGATGAGGTTGCGCCGCTCGGGGGGAGTGAAGCGGATGAGCAGCTCGGCCGCCGCGGGGCTGGTCAGCCCGTAGGCCAGGCCGAGCAGCAGGGTCGTGGCCAGCAGCCCCCACAGCGTGCCGACCAGCGCCAGGAGACAGCCGCCCAGGACCAGCCCCATGGCCAGCTGACTGGCCCGGCAACCGCCCAGTCGCCGGGCCACCACCGCAGACTGAAGGGAGGCCAGCATCGCCACGCCGTAGAGCAGGCTGACCTGGAGCCCCACCAGGCCGGTGGCCACCCCCAGGGACGCAGCCACCTGCGGGGCCAGGGTCGGCACCAGCAACATCGCGCCGCTGCACAGCACCTGGACCCAGGTGGTCGCCGCGAGCACACGCCAGCCTTCCCCGCGGGAGGGCATTGGCGAGGCATCGTGGGGCGAGGCAGGCATGGCGGGCTCCGGCGTCGGCTAAACCGTTAGCCTACACACAGTTCTCCCGATGCCGCCAACACCAATGGCGAAGGCAGCCTTCGCCATCGGATCGTCCTACCAGGGCAGCGGCTCGCCGTTGCTGTGCCAGAAGCCGCCGGTGGTTGCCAGGGTCAGCGCCGCGATGCGTTCGGCGATGCCCGCGGCCGCCTCCTCGGGGGTGATCATGCCCCCGAAGTTGACCATGCGGGTCTGCACAAAGCCCGGGTGGAGCTGGGCGACGGCGATGCCGCGGGGCTTGAGGTCCATGGCCAGGGACTTGCCGAAGGCGTTGAGTGCCGCCTTGGAGGCACGGTAGCCGTAGCGACCGCCGGAGTCGTTGTCGGCGATGGAGCCCATGCGGCTGGTGATATTGGCCACCTTGCTGCCCTCCCCCAGGCAGCCGAGCAGCGCCTCGGTGACGCGCAGCGGCGCATAGGCGTTGACCTCCATCTGCGCGCGGATGGAGTCGAAGTCGAGCTCGCCCAGGCGCTCGTCCCTGAGCAGGCCGGCGTTGTTGATCAGCAGGTCGAGGCGCTGACCCTCCAGTTCCACGGCGAGCCGGGCGACGTCCTCGGCACGGGTCACGTCGATGCCCTCAATGACCCGGGCGGCCACCTGCTTGAGCTCGGCGGTGTCATCGCCGCTGCCGCGGCAGACGCCGATCACCTCCCGGCCGGCGTCCGCATAGTGGCGGGCCAGGGCAAGGCCGACGCCGCGGTTGGCGCCGGTGATCAGTACGGTGGAAGACATGCTGGCTCCTTTGGACGTTGCAGAGGTTGTACAAATTAGAGATGGCGCTGGATAGCGGGACTTCAAGGCCACCGACCTTGTTGACATGGCATGGTCACCAAAAGGTCAGCAGGCTGTCACCGATCCCGGGGATGATTGCCCCATGACAGTTCCACGTCAGCGGCTACGCTGTGGGGAATACGGCAGCCTCGGCCTGCCAGCGCCATCGGTATCGGGACCCCCAATGAGCCACGACAGCCAGCAACGCATTCGCCTCGAAGCGGTCAGCAAGCACTGGGGCGAGACACCTGCGGTCGACGCCATCTCCTTCGATGTCGCGCCGGGACAGTTCGTGATCCTGCTCGGCCCCTCGGGCTGTGGCAAGTCCACGACCCTGCGCATGATCGCCGGACTCGAGCAGGCCTCGTCGGGGCGTATCCATATCGGTGAACGCGATGTGACCCGGCTGCCCCCGGGCGATCGCGGCATCAGCATGGTGTTCCAGTCCTATGCGCTCTTCCCGCACCTGGACGTGGCCGACAACATCGTCTTCGGCCTGCGCAGCCGCAAGGTGCCCAGGGAGGAACGACGGGAGCGCCTGCAGCGGGTCGCCGAACTGGTCGATCTCGGCGCCTACCTGGACCGCAAGCCCTCCCAGCTCTCCGGCGGCCAGCGCCAGCGGGTGGCCCTGGCCAGGGCGATCATCTCCGAGCATCCCATCTGCCTGATGGACGAGCCGCTCTCCAACCTGGATGCTCGCCTGCGCGGTGAGATGCGTCGCGAGATCAAGGCGCTGCAGTCGCGACTGGGCATGACCGTCGTCTATGTCACCCATGACCAGGTCGAGGCCATGAGCATGGGCGACCGGGTGATCCTCATGCATGACGGTCGCATCGTGCAGGACGCCAGTCCGGATACCCTCTACAACCGCCCCGCCACCGCCTTCGCCGCGAGCTTCATCGGCAGCCCGGCGATGAACCTGGTGCGCCTGGTGGCCAGCGGTGAGGCGGCCGTGATCGACGGAGAACCGGGTGCGGCCGTGGCCCCCATGGAGGCCGCGGGAGGCCAGCTGGGACTGCGCCCCGAGGATATCTCGGTGCTTTCCCCCCGGGCCCCCGGGCTGCCCGCCAGGGTGATCGACGGCGAGTACCTGGGCGCCGACACCATCCTGCGCCTGGCCGTGGGCAACCAGACACTGCGTGCCCGGCTGCCCGGCAAGCAGCCGCTGGTGGAGGGCCAGGCCTGCCGCCTCGGCTGGGCCCCCTCGGCGGCCCACCTGTTCGGCCGGGACGGCGCACGCCGGGACGACCTCACCCCCCTGCCAGTTTCCGCGGCCGTCGGCCGCTCCTCGGGCGAAGGCGGACACAGCGCGTCGCCTCCATGCTCCGGCACTCCCCCGGGCATCCCATCGTGAACACAGGAGCCATGTCATGCGTGTACGTCTCTCCTTCCCCCTGACGGCCCTGGCCGCCGGCCTGCTGGCCGCCGGTCCCGTCACCGCCGACGACCCGGTCGAGCTGACCCTCTACTACCCCATTGCCGTGGGGGGGGCCCTCACCGAGGTCATCGACGGCCTGGTCGACCAGTTCGAGGCCGAGCATCCCGATATCAGCGTGGACGCCATCTACGCCGGCAACTACGACGACACCCGGGTGCGCGCCATGTCGGCCATCGAGGCCGGCGATGCCCCGCAGCTCTCGGTACTGTTCTCCATCGATCTCTACGAACTGCTGGAACAGGACGCCATCATCGCCTTCGATGAGGTGGTCGAGACCGATGAGGAGCGCGAGTGGCTCGACAGCTTCTATCCCGGCCTGATGGAGAACGGGCAGCTGGATGGCATGACCTACGGCATTCCCTTCCAGCGCTCCACCATCGTGCTCTACTGGAACAAGGACGCCTTCGAGGCCGCCGGCCTCGACCCGGAAACGCCACCGGAGACCTGGGAGGACATGGCGCGCATGGCCGCCGCGGTGCGCGACGCCTCGGGCGGTGACCAGTGGGGCGTGATGGTCCCCTCCACCGGCTACCCCTACTGGATGTTCCAGGCCTTCGCCTTCCAGAACGGCCACCGGCTGATGAGCGAGGACGGCACCGAGGTCTACTTCGACGACCCCGCCGCGATCGAGGCCCTGGAGTACTGGGTCTCGCTGGCGACCGAGCATGAGGCCATGCCCGACGGTGCCATCGAATGGGGCACCCTGCGGCAGAACTTCATCGAGCAGTCCACGGCGATGATCTGGCACACCACCGGCAACCTCACCGCGGTGCGCAACGAGGCCGACTTCGACTTCGGCGTGGCCATGCTGCCGATGAAGACCCAGCGGGGGAGCCCCACTGGCGGCGGCAACTTCTACCTCTTCAAGGATGCCGACGAGGCGGAGCAGCGCGCCGCGATGACCTTCATCCGCTGGATGACCGACCCGGAGCGGGCCGCCGCCTGGTCGATCGAGACCGGCTACATGGGGGTGAGCCCCGCCGCCTACGAGACCGAGGCACTGCGAGACTATATCGAGAGCTTCCCGCCGGCCGCCGTGGCCCGTGACCAGCTGGAGCACGGCACCGCCGAGCTCTCCACCTACCAGGGTGGCCGGGTGCGCCGGGCGCTGGACAATGCCGTGCAGGCGGCCCTGACCGGGCAGATGGCACCCGCCGAGGCGCTGGCACAGGCCCAGCGGGAAGCCGATGCGGCCCTGCGGCGCTATGCCCGTTGAGGTAGGGCGAGGGGGACCTCGGCAGGGCCCCCGGGGCGGCGGCTGCCGCCCCGGGGACTCGGGTGAACAGGGAGCGCCGACATGGACAGGATGAACGCCCGGGTTCGCATGCAGCTCTATGGCGCCCTGCTGCTGCTGCCGGCCGCCGTGCTGCTGGCCACCTTCGCCTACCTGCCGACCATCGCCACCCTGATCAACAGCCTGTTCCTGCCCGGCTTTCGCGGCGCGCCGACGGAGTTCGTCGGGCTGGAGAACTACCGGCTGCTGGTCGAGGACAGCACCTTCTGGCGGGTGGCACGCAACAACCTCATCTATGCGCTGGGCACCATCCCCACCTCCATCGCCCTGGCCCTGGCCATGGCCCTGTTCGTGAACGCCCGCCTGCCGGGACGCGGCTTCGTGCGCATGGCCTATTTCACCCCGACCATCCTGCCGATGATCGCCGCGGCCAACATCTGGATGTTCTTCTACGCCCCGCAGATCGGGCTGTTCAACAAGCTGCTGGGCGCCCTGGGGCTGTCCGGCGTGAACTGGCTGGGAGACCCCAGCGTCGCGCTCACCTCGGTGATCGTCATGACGGTCTGGAAGGAGGCCGGGTTCTTCATGATCTTCTATCTCGCGGCCCTGCAGGGCATGCCGCCCGAACTCAGGGAGGCCGCCGACCTGGAAGGCACCAGCCGCTGGAGCTTCTTCTGGCGGGTGACCTTCCCGCTGCTGATGCCGACCACGCTGTTCGTGCTGATCAATGCGCTGATCAACGCCGTGCGGGTCGTGGACCACCTGTTCATCCTCACCAAGGGCGGGCCCAACAACGCCACCAACCTGCTGCTCTACTACGTCTACGAGAACGCCTTCTCGTTCTTCGACCGCACCTACGCCGCCACCATCACCGTGGTGATCCTGCTGGTCCTGGCGATCGTGGCCACGGTGAAGTTCTCCATCCTCGACCGCAGGACCCACTACCAATGAGCCGGACCACCGCCCCCCTTGCCAGGCGGCCGACCGCGCTCCGCCTGCCCGGCCTGGAGACCCTCGCCGCCTGGCTGCTGGCGATCGTCTGGATCTTTCCGCTGCTCTACGCGGTGTGGGCCGCCTTTCACCCGCCGGCCTTCATGGTGCGCTTCGACCTGTTCGCCCCGCTGACCCTGGACAACTTCGCCAACGCCTGGGCCCAGGCCCCGTTTGCCCGCTACTACCTCAACACCTTCCTGCTGGTCACCGGCGTCGTGCTGGCACAGTTCGTGGTCTGTACCCTCGCCGGCTTCGCCTTCGCGCGCTTCCCGATTCCCGGCAAGGACTTCCTGTTCATGCTGGTGCTGATCCAGCTGTTCGTCTTCCCCGAGGTGCTGATCGTCGAGAACTACCGGATCGCCAGCACCCTCGGGCTGGTCGACACCATCACCGGCATCGGGCTGCCCTATGTGGCCAGCGCCTTCGGCATCTTCCTGCTGCGCCAGACCTTCAAGACCATTCCCCGCGAACTGGAGGATGCCGCGCGGATCGAAGGCTGCGGCTGGATGGCGATCCTGCTCAAGGTCTATGTGCCGCTGGCCAAGCCCACCTACCTGGCCTACGGCCTGGTCTCGATCAGCCACCACTGGAACAACTTCCTGTGGCCCCTGGTCGTCACCAACTCGGTGGAGAGCCGCCCCCTCACCGTCGGCCTCGGGGTGTTCTCGGCGCCGGAGACCGGCGTCAACTGGGCCACCGTCAGTGCCGCGACCCTGCTCAGCATCGCCCCGCTGCTGATCG
This sequence comes from Halomonas campaniensis, assembly GCF_014193375.1. Lineage (GTDB taxonomy): Bacteria > Pseudomonadota > Gammaproteobacteria > Pseudomonadales > Halomonadaceae > Halomonas > Halomonas campaniensis. The sequence goes on along the minus strand of NZ_JACHZF010000015.1, from coordinate 96,433 downwards.
CCTTCCTGCTGTTCCAGCGACAGTTCGTGCAGTCCTTCCTGCGCTCCGGGATCCGCTAGCCCGCCCCCGGAAAGCCCTCGGGAGGGGTGCCTTGCCATAAAGAGTACCTATTTGGTACTCTTTCGCCGTCTTCGCCGCTGTGCCTCGTCCAGCCAGTGCAGTGTCCCGGGATTCACCATGCAGAGCAATCCAGAAAAGCACCTCGCCACCCGCCGCGTCACCCATCTTTCCCTGGCGGTCAACAGCATTCTTGGGGTGGCCAAGATCATCGTTGGCTGGCTCGTCGGCTCCGCGGCCCTGGTGGCGGACGGCCTGCACTCCTTCTCCGACCTGGTCACCGACGGCTTCGTCCTTGCCGCCTCCCACTACGGCCACCAGGGGCCGGATCACGACCACCACTATGGCCACGGCCGCATCGAGACCCTGGCCACTCTCTTCCTTGGCAGCATGCTGATCTTCGTGGCCGGCGCCATCGTCTGGTCCAGCGCAGAACGGCTGGTCACCTCAGCCGAAGTGCCACCCCCGGGTTACTGGGCCATCCTGCTCGCGATTCTGGCACTGCTGGCCAAGGAGTGGCTGTTTCACATCACCCGCCGGGTAGCACAACGCATCGGTTCGAAGATGCTGGAGGCCAACGCCTGGCATCACCGCAGCGATGTGCTCTCCACCGGGGTGGTGCTGGTGGCCCTGGTCGGCACCCAGTTCGGTGCCTCCTGGATTGACACCCTGGCGGCGATAGTCGTGGGGCTGCTGGTCGGCAAGGTGGGCTGGGACCTGCTGTGGGAATCGGGCCGCGAACTGGTCGATACCGCCCTGCCGGTATCGCAGCAGGAGGCGATGCGCGAGGTGGCCCTGGGCGTGCCGGGGGTGGCGGGTGTCCACGACCTGCGGACCCGCCAGTCGGCCGGCCGCACCATGCTCGACCTCCACGTGGTGGTATCGCCGCGGATCAGCGTGTCGGAGGGCCACGAGATAGGCAACGAGGTGAGCCGCCGCCTGCGCCAGGCCTACCCGGCACTGACCGACCTGACCTTCCACGTCGACCCGGAAGATGATGCCGGCGAGGGCGACCCCAGCCGCTTCCCGGGCCTGCCGCTGCGCCCCGAGGTGGAGCGGGCCCTGGCGCGGCGCTGGTCCGGCCTGCCCGAATGGCACTGGCTGCTCGATCTCGACCTGCACTACCTGGAGGGATCCGTGACCGTGGTGGCCTGCCTCGACGAGCACGCACCGCTGGAGAGTGACGCGACGGCGCAACGGCTCCAGCGCGCCGCCGCCGACCTCGCCTGGTTCTCCCACGTGGAGATCTGCCGCCTGGCGAGCCCCCGCTCTCGCCAAGGATGACATCCCCGCCCCGGACAGCGACAATGGCGACCCCTTCGGCGACCCTCCTGGCGACTCCACCGGCATGAGCGACCCCCTGCGTATCCTCCACCGTGACGAGCACCTGGTAGCCGTGCACAAGCCGGCCGGGCTGCTGGTGCACCGCACCGCCCTGGCCCGCGGTGAGCGCGACTTCCTGCTGCAGCGGCTGCGCGACCGGCTGGGGCAGAGGGTCTACCCGGTACACCGGCTCGACCGCCCCACCTCGGGGATCATGCTGTTCGCCCTCTCGCCGGCGGTCGCCGCCCGGTTGACCGAGGCCTTCACCGAGCGCCGGGTGGCCAAGCGCTACCTGGCGGTGGTGCGCGGCATCGGCCCCGAGACCGAGCGGCTCGAATATCCCTTGCGGGAGGAGGACGGCAGCCGCCCCAAGGCCGAGATGCCCGCCATGGAGGCGGTGACCGAGGTGCGACGGCTGGACAGCGTGGAACTGCCGGTACGGGTGGACCGCTACCCGAACAGCCGCTATTCGCTGATGGAGGCGCGTCCGCTGACCGGGCGCCGCCACCAGATTCGCCGCCACCTCTCCCAGCGCGGCTACCCGATCATCGGCGATGCCAAGCACGGCAAGGGCAACCACAACCGCTTCTTCGCTGAGCACCTGGACGCTCCCCGGCTGCTGCTGGCCGCGGTCGAGCTGGCCCTCGTCCACCCGATGACCGGGCAGCCGTTGCGGCTCCAGTGCGCCCTGGACGCCACCATGTCGGCACTCCTGGAGCGCTTCGGCTGGGCCGGCCACCTGCCGCGGGACGCCGTGCACCAGGCCCTTCCCGATCTCGAACCCATGAGCTGACAGCGACCGCCATGACCGACCTGCCCTTCTCCTCCGCCGCCGTCGTCCACCAGGACACCGTCGAGACCGACGACCACGCCCTGCGCTTCGGCGGCATCCGACGGCTCTACGGCACCCGCGCCGTCGAGCGCTTCCGCACCGCCCACGTGGTGGTGGTGGGCGTCGGCGGCGTGGGCAGCTGGACGGTGGAGGCCCTGGCACGCTCCGGCATCGGCCGGCTCACCCTGATCGACCTGGACGACGTCTGCGTCTCCAACGTCAACCGCCAGCTCCACGCCCTGGACGGCACCATCGGCCGGCCCAAGGTGGAGGTGCTGGCCGAGCGCTGCCGCGCCATCCAGCCCGGCATCGAGGTGAGGGAAGACATTGCCTTCGCGACCCCCACCAACCTGGCCGAGCGGATCCCCGAGGACGCCGACCATGTGGTGGATGCCATCGACAGCGTGGTGGCCAAGGCGGCGCTGATCGCCTGGTGCAAGCGGCGCAAGCTGCCGATCACCGTCACCGGCGCCGCCGGGGGCCAGACCGACCCCACCCGTATCCGGGTCGCGGACCTCGCCCGCACCGAGCACGATCCGCTGCTGGCCAAGGTGCGCTCGCGCCTGCGCAGGGACTTCGGCTTCTCGCGCAACCCGAAGCGACGCTTCTCGGTGGAGTGCGTCTACTCCGACGAACAGCTGGTCTACCCGGGCAGCGACGGCGAGGTCTGCCTGCAGAAGCCGGGCAGCGGCGAGGCCACCCGGCTGGACTGCGCCTCCGGCTTCGGCGCCGCCACCTTCGTCACCGGCAGCTTCGGCTTCACCGCCGCCTCGCGGGTGTTGGCCCGGCTGGCCAGGCGGGCCGCGGCCGACACCCCGGCGTCCTGAGCCCCCCCCTTTCTCCCGACACCCGAGGAGCCCGCCATGCCCCGCCCGCTTCCCGTTCCCGGCATCTACGCCCACTACAAGGGCAACCGCTACGAGGTCCTCGGCGTGGCCCATCACAGCGAGACCGAGGAGCCGCTGGTGGTCTACCGCGCCCTCTACGGCGACTACGGCCTCTGGGTGAGGCCGCTGGCCATGTTCACCGAGACGGTGGAGGTCCAGGGCGAGCCGGTGCCGCGCTTCGCCCTGGAGAAGGCGTTCTGACGCGCCCTACCTCTGGCCGCGGTGGGCCCACCCCGTCATGCGCTTTTCCAGCAGCGCAAACAGCTCGTACATCACCATGGCCATGGCGCTGATCACGATCAGCCCGGCGAACACCAGCGACATGCGCATCTGGGAGCCGGCGCTCATCATCAGGTAGCCGATCCCCTGGTTGGAGGCCACCGTCTCCGACACCACCGTGCCCACGAAGGCCAGGGTGATGGCGATCTTCAGCGAGGCGAAGAAGTAGGGCAGCGAGCGTGGCAGCCCCACCTTGAGCAGCACGTCCAGGCGACGCGCCCCCAGCACCCGCAGCACGTCCTCCAGCTCGGGCTCCAGGGTGGCGAGCCCCGTGGCCACGTTGACCACGATGGGGAAGAAGCAGATCAGGAAGGCGGTGAGGATCGCCGGCACCGAGCCGATGCCGAACCACACCACCAGGATCGGCACGAAGGCCACCTTGGGGATGGCGTTGAAGCCCACCAGCAGCGGATAGCAGGCATGGTAGAGGAAGCGCGACGAGCCGATGATGAGCCCCAGCACCAGCCCCACCGCCACCCCCAGGCCGAAGCCTGCCATGGTGGTCCAGAAGGTCTGCCAGGAGTGCATGCCGATGGGCCCGGCGAAGGTGACCAGGGCCTGGGCGGTAGCCGAGGCGCTGGGGAAGATGAAGGGCGGGACGTCGAACAGCCTGACCGTCGCTTCCCAGACCAGGATCAGCGCCAGCACGGCGACCCAGGGCGCCAGACGCTCGCGCCATCTCGTCTGCGTCGTCATGAGCGCACCTCCCCGCCGCTGCGGATATCACCGATTCGGGAGCGAAGCGCCTGCACCAGGGTGGTGAAGGATGCCTCAAAGGTCATTTCCAGGGGACGTGGGCGAGGGAAGTCGATGGGCCGAGCCTCGAGGATTCGCCCCGGACGACGGCTCATCACGTAGACGGTATCGGCCAGGAAGGCCGCCTCGCGCAGATCGTGGGTGACCAGCACCACGGTGAACCGCTGGGCCTCCCAGAGGTCCCGCAGGACGCACCACAGCTCCTCCCGGGTGAAGGCGTCCAGGGCCGCGAAGGGCTCGTCGAGCATCAGCAGCCTCGGCCGATGGATCAGCGCGCGACAGATGGAGGCACGCTGCTGCATGCCGCCGGAGAGCTGCCAGGGATACTGCTCCTCGTAGCCCTCGAGGCCCACGGTGCGCAGCAGCTCCCGGGCCCAGCCCTCGAACTCCGTGCGACGGCGGCGAAACTGCCGCCGGTAGGGCTCGACGATCTCGAGGGGCAGCAGCACGTTGTCCAGGGTGGTGCGCCAGGGCAGCAGGTTGGCGCTCTGAAACGCCATGCCGCAGATCTTCAGCGGGCCGCTCACCGGCTCGCCGTCGACCCGCACGCTCCCCCCGGTGGGGCCATGCAGGCCGGTACAGAGCTTCATGAAGGTGGACTTGCCGCAGCCCGAAGGGCCCACGAAGGCCACGAACTCGCCCTCCTCGATGGAGAGCGAGATATCCTCGATGGCGTTGCCGCTGCTGTCGTAGGCCAGGCTGACCCGATCGAAGTCGACAAACGCCATGCTCAGGGCGCCTCCGGCAGGATCATCCGCGCCTCCCGGGGCGGCAGATAGTCGGCGTTGAAGACCTGCGCCGGGGTCGGCACCGCGGGCAGATCATAGGCGTCGGCCACCAGCTGGATGGCGTTGGCCAGGCGCGCCTCGTCCACCGCCCCCACGCCGTTGGCCCGGGCATCCGGGGTGTCGATCACGCTCTCGATGGCCAGCTTCAACCGCCGCGTCTCCATGGCCACGTCGATCAGGCCGTCCCGGGCCAGTACATAGTCGATGGCGCCATCCGGATCGGCCAGGGTCTCGGCCAGGGCACGGTTGAAGGCCCGCAGGAACCCCTCCACCGCCTCGGGGTTCTCCTCGGCAAAGGATTCGCTGGTGATGATGGCGTTGCCATACAGCGGCACCCCATGGTCGGGGAAGGGCAGGATGGTCAGCGCCTCCTCGCCCATGCCGCGCCCCTCGAGGTTGAGCAGGCTGGTGAAGTAGAAGCCGGTGATGGCATCCACGTCGCCGCGCACCAGCAGGGTCTCGCGCAGGGTGGGATCGACGTTCTGCCACTCGACGTCATCGGCCTCGAGGCCGTTGGCGGCGGCGAAGATGCCCCAGGCGCGGTAGCCGGTGTCGAAGGCCGGCGCGGCCAGGGACTTGCCGACCAGGTCCGCCGCGGATTCGATGCCGCGATCCCGGCGGGCAAAGACGGCCGCCGGCGTACCATCGTAGACCACGTAGACCCCCTGGATGCCGGGCCCGTCGGGGTTCTCGGCCAGGAATTCCACCAGGGCGTTGAGGTCGCCGAAGCCCATCTCGTAAGCCCCCGACGCCACCCGGTTGATGGCACCTGCCGAACCGCTGCCGGAGTCGACCTGGACATCGAGCCCCTCGTCGGCGAAGTAGCCCCGCTCCACCGCCATCAGGAAGGGGGCGGACGGCCCCTCGAAGCGCCAGTCGAGCTGGAAGCGGATACGGGTCTCGTCGGCCAGGACGGCGCCGGACAGGACGAGCCCGGCAAGGGAGAGACCGAGCGTGCCGGCCGATAGCCCGGCACGGCGGAGTGGGAAACGGCTCATGGGAGATACCCTCTCGCTGGTTGTTGTGATTGTTGTCATGCAGGAAGCCTGCCAGCCCGGCATCCTGACCGACAGGTCAAGGCCAGGGGCCACGACGGGGCAGCCTCTCCCCGCGCCCGGGCACCATGACGGCACGGCACGCCGGAGGCTATGCACCAGCGTAGAACATCCACGGACTTCGGGTCCCGAGGGGCCCAACGCGGACCGGCGCCACTGGGGGCGCCGGTCGAGATGCGAGGTGAAGGGGGGATCAGGAGGGGGCGCTTACTCGTCGCCGGCTTCCTGCATCTGCTTGAGCATGTAGTTCTCCAGGCCGACCTTGTCGATCAGGCCGAGCTCGGTCTCGATATGGTCGATATGGTCCTCCTCGTCGGCGAGGATATCCCGGAACAGGTCGCGGCTGACGTAGTCCTTGACCTGCTCGCAGTAGGTGATCGCCTCGATGTAGTCGGCGCGGCCCTCGTGCTCGATCTTGAGGTCGCACTCGAGCATCTCGCGGACGTCCTGCCCGATGTTGAGCTTGCCCAGGTCCTGCAGGTTGGGAATCCCCTCGAGGAAGAGGATGCGCTCGATCAGCTTGTCGGCGTGCTGCATCTCCTCGATGGACTCGTCGTACTCCCACTTGGCCAGCGCCTTGAGGCCCCAGTCCTTGTACATCTTGGCGTGCAGGAAGTACTGGTTGATCGCCACCAGCTCGTTGCCCAGCGCCTTGTTGAGATGCTCGATGACCTTGCTGTCGCCTTTCATGGACTCACCTTTGACTGTGGTCGGGGAAGTGTGACTTCAGCTTGGCATGCCGGAAACGGCATTGCCAGGCACTGCCGACCAGTCTAGCGCGATCTGACGAAAAGCCAATGAAATCAGTTAAATGACAACGAAAGCGAGAACGGTCTCGATTCCGTGAGTGTTGGGGAGGGGAGCGGTCACACTGCGTAGGCGAGGTCCTCGGCGCCGACCATCAGCTCGGCCTTCACCGCCTCGCGGGTGATGCTCTTGCCCTGGGAGGCGCACTTGCCGCACTGGGTGCCGCAGCCGGTCTCGTTCTGTACCTCGCGCCAGCTGCGGGCCCCGTCCTCGACGGTCTGGCGGATCCGGTGGTCGGAGACCCCCTTGCAGAGACACACGTACATGAACATCACCTCGCTGCGGCTGACAAGGTTAATGTAAATGATTCGCATAGGCCCCTGCAAGCGGGAAGCGACCAATATCTGATCCGGGTCAATCTCCCGCGCGGCACGCCTCCTACTTCGCGGGTTTCGGCAGCACCACCACCCGGGTAGCGGAGACGATATCCCCCCAGCTGCGCCGCTCCCGGTCGACGAGGATCCACAGGTAGCCGAGCCCGAAGGCCGCCAGCGAGAGAAGGCCGACCAGGAAGCGGACCAGGGCCTGCACCGGGGTGATGGAGCGGCCATCAAGGGTCTGGACGCGCAGCCGCCAGGCCTGCATGCCCAGGGTCATGCCCCCGCGGGTCCAGGAGAAGGCCAGGAAGGCGAAGGCCGCACCCAGCAGCAGCAGCTGCAGCGACAGCCCCCAGAGCGGGCCGGCGCCCACCTGTTCGGCGGAAATGCCCAGCAGCTGGCGGCCGATCGTCAGGTGCAGGCCGGCCACCAGGATCCAGATCGCGGCAATCAGGAAGCTGTCGTAGAGCATGGCGCCCAGGCGGCGGGCGAGCCCCGCCGGCCAGACATCGTCGAGGTTGCCGAAGCGTCGTTGCATGGAAAGCTCCTGGTGTCAGCCGGTGCGCCTGAGCAGGTAGAGGCCGAGGCCCGCACAGATCAGGGTCGGGGCCAGCACCGCCCAGGCCGGCGAGAAGCCGAACACCGTGGAGGCCGGCGCCAGCAGGTCCTGCAGGTACTTGAAGGAGAGGCCGGTGACCACGCCGTAGAAGACCCGGGTGCCTGCGGCCACGGTGCGCAGCGGCCCGAACACGAAGGAGGCAGCCACCAGCACCAGGGAGCCCATGGTCAGCGGCATCAGCATCTTCTGCCAGAAGTGCAGCAGGGGCTGGGTCGCCGCCTGCCCCTGGTCCTGCAGGTAGCGGGCGTAGGCCCACAGCTCGCTGGGGGCCTGGCTGCTGATCGGACGCAGCAGCCGGGCGAGCTGGTCCGGCGTCAGGCGGGTCTGCCAGGCCAGGCTGGCGTGATGCTCGACCTCGGTGCGCTCCTCCTCGAAGCGCGTCACCGCCACGTTCTCGAGCCGCCAGCCGCCGTCGCGCCAGACGGCCCGCTCGGCGCTCACCGCCTCGCGCAGGGTCTGCCCCTCGAAGCGGTAGCGGGTCAGGTCCAGCACGGTGTCATCGGCGCGGATGGCGCCGAAGCGGTAGAAGCTGTCGTCCTCGCGCTGCCAGCCGCCGCGCTCGGTGACCACGGCGCCGGCCCCCTGGATCTGCTCCAGGCGCCAGGCGGCGGCGAACTGCTCGGTGCGTGGCGCCACGTACTCGGCCACCAGCAGCACCACCACGATCACCAGGATGATCGGCTTCATCGCTCCCCAGAGGATGCGGGTCAGCGAGCGACCGGCGGCCCGCATCACCGTCAGCTCGTTGCTCGACGCCATGCTGCCCAGCCCGATCAGGGCGCCGATCAGCACGCCCACCGGCGCATACTGGTAGAAGCGCCAGGGCAGCCGCATTCCCAGGAAGAGCAGCACCTGGAAGGCACCATAGTCGCCCTCCACGTCGTCCAGGTCGTTGATGTAGGTGATCACCAGGTCGAGGCCGAGCAGCACCACCTGCACCACGATGATCGCGGCCAGGACGTTGCGGGCCAGGTAGCGGTCGAAGCGATCGGCGATCATCCGCTCATCCCCTTGCGCTGGGCGCGCACCATCATGGCCAGCCCCAGGCCGAGGAAGCCGGCGTGGATCGGCCACATGCCGATCGCGGCCGGCAGGCTGCCGCGCCCGATGGCGTCCAGCGCGGCGAGCAGCAGGCTGAGGTAGGCCACGTGCAGGAAGATCGCCGGCAGCAGCTTGGCGAAGCGCCCCTGGCGAGGGTTGACCCGCGACAGCGGCATGGCGAGCAGGGTGAGGATGAAGACCATCAGCGGCAGCCCCAGCCGCCACTGCAGCTGGGCCTGGGCGCGCGGCGACTCGTCCCCCAGCAGGGCGCCGGTGGTGGCGTACTCGGGCGAGTCGAGCTCGCGACTTTCACCGGCCTGGGAGAGACGCACCGCGTAGGTCTCGAAGGTCAGCCGCTCGGCCTGGTGGCGGCCGGGATCGACGCTGTAGCGCTCGCCGTCGGCGAGCACCAGGAAGCGGCTGCCGGTCTCCTCGTCACGGGTCTGGTAGCCGGCCTCGGCGCGGGTCACCACGCTCTCCGGGGTCCCGTCGCTGCGTCGCTGGCGTTCGCTGATGAACACCTCCTGCATCAGGCTCTGGTCATCGCTCATGGCGGCCATGTAGGCGGTTCGCCCGCTGCCGAAGTCCTGGAAGCGCCCCGGCGCCAGTGCCGAGAAGTCCAGCTGGCTGCGCTGATCCTCGAGCATCACGGCGTTGTACAGGGCCCCCGCCGGGGTCAGCCACAGGCTGCACAGCGCCACCAGCACGGCCACCACCGCGGCCGGCACCAGGCTCACCTGCAGCAGCTTGTTGGGGCTGGTGCCGCAGGCCACCAGCACGGTGATCTCGCTGTTGAGGTAGAGCTGCCCGTAGGCGAGCAGGATGCCGAGAAAGAACGCCAGCGGCAGGATCAGCTCCAGGAAGCCCGGCAGGTGGAACAGCATCAGGGTGCCGAGGATGCTGGCGGGAATCTCGCCTTCGGCCGCATCCGAGAAGTAGCGGATGAAGCGGCTGCCCATGATCACCAGCAGCAGGACACCGGCGACGGCGGCCATGGTCAGCAGGATCTCGCGGGTCAGGTAACGGAAGATGATCATGCAGCGTCTGCCATGCAATGGGGCCATGCCTTCGGTACACTGGAACGACACGGCAACGTGCCGGCATTATCCAGAATCCCCCCTCGCTTGTAACCCCAATTGCCAGTAACCCCAACGCTTGTCTTGTGGAGACGTCATGGAATTCCCAGTTCAGACGGGTAACCCCGCCAAGGTCGAGTCGCCCTGCCTCGTGATCCCGGTGTTCAAGGACGGCGACCTGCTGCCCGCCGCCGCGCGCCTGGATGACGCCAGCGAGAAGCTGATCGGCCAGCTCATCGAGCGCGGCGACTTCGACGCCAGGCTGGGCAACGTGCAGATGATTCCCTTCGCCCCGGGCCTCGGCGCCGAGCGCCTGCTGCTGGTGGGCCTGGGCGAGCGCGACAAGTGCCAGGAGGGAGCCTTCCGCAAGGCCCTGGACGCCGCCTTCACGGCGCTGGCCGGCCTGCCGGTGGACGCCTGCGCCGCCGCCTTCACCGACGTGCCGGTGCCGGACCGCAGCTGTGCCTGGAAGGCCCGCATGGTGGCCGAGGCGGCCCGGCGTGCCGTCTACCGCTTCGACGAGTTCAAGTCGGAGAAGGCCCCCGCGCCGCGCCTGGCCGAGGTGGCCCTGCTGGTCAGCGAGGGCGGTGACGCCGAGGCGGCCCGCGAGGGCGCGCGCATCGGCAGGGCCGTGGGCGAAGGCGTCAGCTACACCCGCACCCTGGGCAACCTGCCGGGCAACGTCTGCACCCCGAGCTACCTGGCCGAGCAGGCCGAGGCGCTGGGCCGGGCCTCGGGCGGTGTACTGGAGGTGGAGATCCTCGACGAGGAGGCCCTGGAGGCGCTGGGCGCCCACAGCCTGCTCTCGGTGGGCCGTGGCAGCGAGCAGCCCTCGCAGCTGATCGTGATGAAGTACCAGGGCGCCGACAACCCCGACGAGGCGCCCCACGTGCTGGTGGGCAAGGGCATCACCTTCGACACCGGCGGCATCTCGCTCAAGCCCGGCGAGGCCATGGACGAGATGAAGTTCGACATGTGCGGCGCAGCCAGCGTGTTCGGCACCGTCAAGGCGGTGCTCGGCATCCGCCCGAAGGTCAACCTGGTGGCCATCGTCGCCGCCGCCGAGAACATGCCCGACGGCCGCGCCACCAAGCCCGGCGACATCATCCGGACCCTCAAGGGCCTCTCGGTGGAGGTGCTCAACACCGACGCCGAGGGCCGCCTGGTGCTGTGCGACGCCCTCACCTACGCCGAGCGCTTCGAGCCGGCAAGCGTAGTGGACATCGCCACCCTCACCGGGGCCTGCATCATCGCCCTGGGCCACCACGCCACCGGCCTGCTCTCCAACGACGACGACCTGGCCCTGGACCTGCTCGACGCCGGCGAGGCGGCCTGGGACCGCGCCTGGCACCTGCCGCTGTGGGACGAGTACCAGGAGCAGCTCGACTCCAACTTCGCCGACCTGGCCAACATCGGCGGCAAGCCGGCGGGCACCATCACCGCCGCCTGCTTCCTCTCGCGCTTCGCCGACCAGTTCCCCTGGGCGCACCTGGACATCGCCGGCACTGCCTGGAGCTCCGGCAAGGAGAAGGGCGCCAGCGGCCGCCCCGTGGGCCTGCTGACCCAGTACCTGCTGGACCGCGAAAGCGATGCCGAAGTGGAAACCGAGGCGGAATAACGCCTCGCCCTTGCGTTTTTCCCGCGTCGCCTTTCTCATGTGGGACTGACGATGAATCCACGACCCGGGCCGGCCCTCGCCGGCCCGAGCTTCCAGTATCACCCCGGGGCCGGCACGCCCCGGGCGTAGCGGAGACCCCTTGCCGTGTCGAATGCCAGCTTCGAACTCCTGCCCAACTCCACCCCCACGGCCGACTCGATCCGTGAGGACATCCTCGCCAGCCCCGGCTTCGGCCAGTACTTCACCGACCACATGGCCCACGTGCGCTGGACCCTGGACGCCGGCTGGCACGGCCGCGAGGTACGCCCCTACGGGCCGCTGACCCTGGACCCCGCCGCCGCCGTGCTGCACTACGCCCAGGAGATCTTCGAGGGCATCAAGGCCTACCGCCATGCCGACGGCTCGGTGTGGACCTTCCGCCCGGAGAAGAACGCCGAACGCTTCCGCCGCAGCGCCCGCCGCCTGGCCCTGCCGGAACTCTCCGACGAGGACTTCATCGGCTCGCTCAAGGCGCTGCTGGCCCAGGACCACGCCTGGGTGCCGACGCCGAAGAGTGAGGCCGACGAGTGCAGCCTCTACCTGCGCCCCTTCATGATCGCCAGCGAGAAGTTCCTCGGCGTGCGCCCGGCCCAGGAGGTGGACTATTACGTGATCGCCTCCCCGGCGGCGGCCTACTTCAAGGGCGGCGTGGAGCCGGTCTCCATCTGGCTCTCCAGCCACTACAAGCGCGCCGCCCCCGGCGGCACCGGCTTCGCCAAGTGCGGCGGCAACTATGCCGCCTCCCTGGCTGCCCAGAAGGAGGCCAGCGAGCACGGCTGCGGCCAGGTGGCCTTCCTCGACGCCGCCGAGAACAAGTGGATCGAGGAACTGGGCGGCATGAACCTCTTCTTCGTGTTCCAGGATGGCCGCATCGCCACCCCGCGCCTCACCGACACCATCCTCGAGGGCGTGACCCGCGACTCGGTGCTGACCCTGGCCCGCGATGAGGGCCTCACCCCCGAGGAGCGGCCGATCAGCATCGACGAGTGGCGCGAGGCGGCAGCCTCCGGCGAGCTGACCGAGGTGTTCGCCTGCGGCACCGCCGCGGTGATCACCCCGGTGGGCGAACTGGTCACCGAGCAGGACCGCATCCGCCTGAAGGCGGACAGCGGCAACCCCGTGGCCAAGCGCCTGCGCACCAAGCTGCTCGACCTGCAGTACGGCCGCGCCGAGGATACCCACGGCTGGCTGACGCGGCTGGTGTAACAGTCAAGTCGCCGCGACGGGCCCGCTGGAGCGGGTCCGCTGCTACCACGGCTCTCTCCACCGAGGCGAGGGGCGCCGAAGGGCAGGCCGACGCGGAGGTCCTACGCCAGGGATGGCGTCGGTAGCGTACAGGGAAGTATTCACAGCGCCTCCGCAAAGGTCTGCCCCGAGGAAACGCCCCGGGCAGACTCAGATGACCCAGATCGACTTCTACGTCCTCCCCGATACCACCCTGGAGGCGCGCCTCGACTTCGCCTGCCGGCTGGCCGAGACCATCCAGCGCAAGGGCTATCGGCTGCACCTGCACGCCGAGGACGAGGCCATGGCCCGGGAGCTGGACGAGCGGCTCTGGACCTTCCGCCCCGACGCCTATGTGCCTCACGCCCTGCTGGGCGAGGGGGAAGGAGAGGCCGGGGCCGCCCCCGATCCGCGCATACCGGTCACCATCGGCTGGGAGGCGCCGCCCGCCCCGGACCAGGCCGTCCAGGCGCTGCTCAACCTCGCCCCGGGCATTCCGGAGTGGTTCTCGCGCTTCGAGCGGGTCGCCGAGATCATCAACCAGCACCAGGCGGTGCTGGTGGCCAAGCGCGAGTGCTGGCAGACCTACAAGAAGCGCGGCTACCCGGTAAAGGCCCACCAGCTGCGCGGCTAGGCAGTTTGCTCGCGGCTGCTCCGTCGATAAGCCTTCGAGGGGGCGCCATAAACCCCTCCCTGGGGGCTACCTAGACCCTCCCTGGTCCACGGACCCCCTCTTCGGCTTATCCCCGGCGCCGCTCGCAGATAGCCAGCCCGGCTGACGCTGGGCGCCTGGTCGCGCTATAATCGGGCCCATTTTTCATCGCCCTCTCCTGCCGTCCGGCCCCCTGGCCGGCGGTGATCATTTCTGGACCCGGAACGCCCATGGACAAGACCTACCAACCCGAGCAGATCGAATCCCGCTGGTACGAGCGCTGGGAGGCCGATGGCCGCTTCGCCCCCTCCGGCGAGGGCGAACCCTACTCCATCATGATCCCGCCGCCCAACGTCACCGGCAGCCTGCACATGGGCCACGCCTTCCAGGACACCATCATGGACACCCTGATCCGCTGGCGGCGGATGCAGGGGCGCAACACCCTGTGGCAGGTGGGCACCGACCACGCCGGCATCGCCACCCAGATGCTGGTGGAGCGCAAGGTCGCCGCCGAGGAGGGCAAGAGCCGCCACGACCTGGGCCGCGACGCCTTCATCGACAAGGTGTGGGAGTGGAAGCAGGAGTCCGGCGGCCATATCACCCGCCAGCTGCGCCGCATGGGGGCCAGCGTCGACTGGTCCCGCGAGCGCTTCACCATGGACGACGGCTTCTACCAGGCGGTCCAGGAGGTCTTCGTGCGCCTCCACAAGGAGGGGCTGATCTACCGCGGCAAGCGGCTGGTCAACTGGGACCCGACCCTGCACACCGCCATCTCGGATCTCGAGGTGGAGAACCGCGACCAGCAGGGCCAGTTCTGGCACTTCCGCTACCCGCTGGCCGACGGCGTGACCACCGATGACGGCAAGGATTACCTGGTGGTCGCCACCACCCGCCCGGAGACCCTGCTCGGCGATACCGGGGTGGCGGTCAACCCCGAGGACCCACGTTATGCATCACTGGTCGGCAAGTTCGTGGAACTGCCGCTGGTGGGGCGTCGGATCCCCATCGTCGCCGACGAGCACGCCGACATGGAGAAGGGCTCCGGCTGCGTGAAGATCACCCCGGCCCACGACTTCAACGACTACGAGGTGGGCCGCCGCCAGGGCCTGCCGCTGATCAACGTCTTCACCCAGGACGCCAGCATCCTCGCCCGGGCCGAGGCCTTCGACATCCAGGGCCGGCCGCTGCCCGAGATCGACACGAGCCTGCCCGAGGCCTATGCCGGCCTGGACCGCTTCGAGGCGCGCAAGCGGATCGTCGCCGACATGGAAGCCGCCGGGCTGCTCGAGCAGATCGAGACGGTCAACAACACCCTGCCCTATGGCGACCGCTCGGGTGACGTCATCGAGCCACTGCTCACCGACCAGTGGTTCGTCGCCGTGGAGAGCCTCGCCAGGCCCGCCATCGAGGCGGTAGAGAACGGCGATATCCAGTTCGTGCCGAAGAACTACGAGAACATGTACTTCGCCTGGATGCGCGACCTCCAGGACTGGTGCATCTCCCGCCAGCTGTGGTGGGGCCACCGTATCCCCGCCTGGTACGACGCGGACGGCAACGTCTTCGTGGCCCGCAACGAGGTGGAGGCCACCCGCGACTACCTGGTCGAGCTCGCCCACTTCATCGAGCACGAGCAGGGCGACTTCGACACCGCCATGCGCCTGCGCGGCTTCAACCAGCTGCTGGGCAGCACCACCGAGATGACGCCCGACGCCCTCAGGACCATGGAAAAGCTGGGCGTGCCGCGCCTGACCCAGGACGAGGACGTGCTCGACACCTGGTTCAGCTCGGGCCTCTGGACCTTCGGCACCCTGGGCTGGCCGGAGAAGACCCCGGAGCTGCGTACCTTCCACCCCTCCAGTGTCCTGGTCACCGGCTTCGACATCATCTTCTTCTGGGTCGCCCGGATGATCATGCTGACCCTGAAGTTCACCGGCGAGGTGCCCTTCAAGCAGGTCTACGTCCACGGCCTGGTACGCGACGGCCAGGGCCAGAAGATGTCCAAGTCCAAGGGCAACGTGCTCGACCCCATCGACCTGATCGACGGGATCGAGCTCGAGACCCTGGTCGAGAAGCGCACCGGCAGCCTGATGCAGCCCCAGAAGGCTAGGGCCATCGAGAAGGCCACCCGCGGTGAGTTCCCCGAGGGCATCGAGCCCCACGGCACCGACGCGCTGCGCTTCACCTTCCTCTCCCAGGCCACCACCGGGCGCGACATCAAGTTCGACATGGGCCGCCTGGACGGCTACCGCAACTTCTGCAACAAGCTGTGGAACGCCTCCCGCTACGTGCTGATGAACGCCGAGGGGGAGGATACCGGCCTGGGGGGTGAACCGGTCGAGCTGTCGCTGGCCGACCGCTGGATCATCTCGCGCCTGCAGCAGACAGAGGCCCAGGTGACCCTGGCGATGGAGGAGTTCCGCTTCGACCACGCCTCCCAGGCGCTCTACGACTTCGTCTGGAACGAGTACTGCGACTGGTACCTGGAGCTCTCCAAGCCGGTGCTGTGGGACGACGGCGCCAGCGCCGAGGCCAAGCGCGGCACCCGTCGCACCCTGGTGCGCGTGCTGGAAGCGATCCTGCGCCTGGCCCACCCGATGATGCCCTTCATCAGCGAGGAGATCTGGCAGCGCGTGGCGCCCCTGGCCGGCACCTGGCAGGGCGAGGGCGATTCGATCATGGCCCAGGCCTGGCCCAGCGCCCAGCCGGAGAAGATCGATGACGCCGCCGAGCGGGACATCGAGTGGCTCAAGGGCGTGATCGTGGCGATCCGCAACATCCGCGCCGAGATGAACATCGCCCCGGGCAAGCCGCTGGACGCGCTGCTCACCAAGGGTGGCCCGGACGACCCAGCGCGCCTCGAGGCCAACCGCCGCTTCCTGGCCAAGCTGGCCAAGCTCGAGAGCGTCACCTGGCTCGACGACCCGAGCAAGGCGCCCCTCTCGGCCACCCAGCTGGTGGGCGAGATGGAGGTGCTGGTGCCGATGGCGGACCTGATCGACAAGGACGCCGAACTCACCCGCCTGGGCAAGGAGATCGAGAAGCAGGACAAGCTGATCGGCGGCATCGAGAAGAAGCTCGGCAACGAGAGCTTCGTGGCCAAGGCGCCGGAGGCCGTGGTGGAGAAGGAGCGCGCCAAGCTCGCGGACTTCCTGGCGGCGCGGCGCCTGCTGGTGGAGCAGCGCGACAAGATCGCCGCGCTCTGACCGACCCCGTCGGCGTCTCAGCCAGCGGCCCGCCCTCGGCGGGCCGCTGGTCGTTCGGGGCCTGCCCCCGCGGCAGCGCTGCCGCGGCCATGTTGCAGTCGCGTTAAGAAACGCTGTTCTGCCAAATCCCGTTCCTCTAGAATGGGACGCCACACCCACCGACCCGCCACGCCTCGATGCCTCAGACCAACTCGACCTTCGCGCTTGGCCGCCTGCTGATCTTCAACCTGCTGGGCGCGCTGCTGGTGTTCTCCTGGCTCTCACCGGACCTGCTGTTCTGGACCGAGCTGGACGACGCCGTGTTCTTTACCACCAACGCCTGGCTGCACGAGGGGAACCCGGCCTGGGTGTGGCTGGTGGCGGCCACCAATGCGCGGCTCTTCGATGTGATCAGCCTGGTGGTGCTGCTGCTAATCTACCTGTGGGCCATCTCCCGGGACCCGCTGCGCGAGCCGAGACTGCTCCGCTGGGGCGGCATCGGCATCACCATGCTGCTGGTGGCGGTCTTCATCGCCCAGGGCGTGCGCCTGGTGATCGACTACTCTCACCCCAGCCCCACGGTGGTCTATCAGGAGGTCAATCGGGTCACCGAACTGGTCGGCTTCTCCACCAAGGACAGCTCCGGCGCCAGCTTCCCCGGCGACCATGGCGTCAACCTCTTCCTGTTCACCGCCTTCATGTGGCGCTTTGCCGGGCGCAGGGTGATGCTGGTGAGCCTGGTGGCCGCGGTGATCCTCAGCGCCCCGCGCATCCTGAGCGGCGCCCACTGGTTCAGCGACGTCTACTTCGGCGCCATCGCCATCAACCTGATCATCGCGCCCTGGTTCCTGCTCACCCCGATCGGGCCGGCCATGGCCCGCGGCATCACCGCAGGCATGGCCAGGGCCCAGGCGCTGCTGCCGGGCCGGTAGAGCGCGGGCACCTCATAGGCCAGGTCGCGAGGGGCGCCGGGGACAGGGCGAAGGGGAGGTCCTATGCCAGGGATGGCATCGGTAGCGTACAGGGAAGTATTCACAGCGCCTCCCCGTAGCCCTGTCGACGGATCAGCCCCGAGTTGCCATGCCACCGGAGCGTTCGCCTAGTTGGCCTTGCGCCAGCCGCCCAATACCCGCTGATCGGGGCCGAAGAAGACCAGCCGGTCATGGTCGATCAGGTAGCGGTAGGCGGTCTCCAGCATGCCGGTCACCCGGGCCGCGTCCTCGCCCTGGGGGCAGGCGCGCCGGGTGGTGGCCAGCTGCGAGAACTCGATGCGCTGGCTCTCGCCCAGGCGCGCCTGTCCCATGATCTGGTTGCAGCCGTCGCTGCCGGTGACGCTCCCGTCGGCCGCGATGCGAAACCAGGCGGGCTCGGGCAGCGAGAGCCGCTCGTCGGTGCCCACCAGCAGCAGGTTCCAGCGCTGTTCCACCACCGGGCCCGAGAGGCTCACCTCGCGCTCCGGCGGCGCATCGGGGCGGCTGCCGCAGGCCGCCAGCAGGGCCGCGGCGGCCATCACCAGGCCCAGGCGGGCCACAACTGTCATCTTCATGGGTCGTCGTTCTTCCTTGTCGCGTGGCCGGCGGCCTACCAGCTGCCGGTGTTTTCCATGGAGGCCCAGGGTTCCCGGGCGGGGAGCGGGTCACCCTTCTGCAGCAGCTCCACCGAGATGCCGTCGGGACTTCTGACGAAGGCCATATGGCCGTCCCGGGGCGGGCGGTTGATGGTCACTCCGGCGTTCTGCAGCTTCTCGCAGAGGGCGTAGATATCGTCGACCCGATAGGCCAGGTGGCCGAAGTTGCGCCCGCCGGTGTACTCCTCGGGATCCCAGTTGTACGTGAGCTCCAGCTCCGGCGCCTTGAGTTCGGCGGAGCGCGACTCGTCCTCGGGGGCGGCCAGGAAGACCAGGGTGAAGCGCCCCTTGTCGTTCTCCTTGCGGCGCACCTCCTTCAAGCCCAACAGGTCGCAGTAGAAGCGCAGCGAGGCGTCGAGGTCGCTGACGCGCACCATGGTGTGCAGGTACTGCATGGCCAACTCCTTGTCGTTTACAGCGAAACCATCAAGGGGAACGGGGCTTTACTGGCGCCCCTCGACTATCGCTGAGTCAGTTCGGATCAGTGAGTGTACTCGTTGAAGATCTCAGGCGTGCGGTCGTCTCGGTGCCAGCCCAGCACCCGGTAGTCGTCAACGCGCCCGGTCTCCATGCCCGGCGAGCCATGGGGCATCCCCGGCACCGCGAGGCCCGCCACGTCCGGGCGCTCCTCCAGCAGGCGGTGGATGTCGGCCGCCGGCACATGGCCCTCGATCACGTAGCCATCGACCATGGCGGTATGGCAGGAGGCGAGCTCGGGGGTCAGCCCCTGCTCGATCTTGATGGCGCGCATCTCGCGGGTCTTGTGGCGCTCCACCGTGAAGCCCTCGGCCTCCAGGTGTTCGGCCCAGGCGCCGCAGCAGCCGCAGTTGGGATCCTGGTACATCTCGACCACGGGCCCCTCGGCCAGGGCGGGAGCCGTCAGCATCGCCAGCAGGGCGCCGGTGGCCAGGGGGAGAGTCATTCGCTTCATCGCAGTCGCTCCGCGGTGATAGGGTAATGGCACGATTGTCGGCGTCGACGGGGTCCTTGCCAAGGGGGCGGGATCACGTCAGCTCGCGACCTGGAGCCCCAGCATGAGCCACTACTGTGACCTGGCCCCGGGCCATCCGTTTCACGGCCCCTACCATGACCACGAATATGGCTTCCCGGTGGCCGAGGATACCCCCCTCTTCGAGCGCCTGGTGCTGGAGATCAACCAGGCCGGGCTCTCCTGGCTCACCGTGCTGAAGAAGCGCGCCGCCTTCCGGGCCGCCTTCGACGGCTTCGCCATCGACCGGGTGGCCGCCTATGGCGAGGCCGAGCGCGCCCGCCTGCTGGCCGACGCCGGCATCATCCGCAACCGCCTCAAGGTCGACGCGGTGATCCACAACGCCGGGGTGATCCAGGCCCTGCGCGAAGAGCACGGCAGCCTCGCCGCCTGGCTCGACCACCACCACCCGCTGCCCCATGCGGAGTGGGTCCGGCTCTTCAAGCGCACCTTCCGCTTCACCGGGCCGGAGATCACCGGCGAGTTCCTGATGAGCACCGGCTACCTGCCCGGCGCCCACCGCGACGACTGCCCGGTGCAGGCGCGTATCCTCACCGCCGGGCCGCGCTGGGTAGAGCGATGAGTCACTGAGCGAGGAGCGCCGGGGGCAGGCCGAAGAGG
Source organism: Halomonas campaniensis (assembly GCF_014193375.1). Lineage (GTDB taxonomy): Bacteria > Pseudomonadota > Gammaproteobacteria > Pseudomonadales > Halomonadaceae > Halomonas > Halomonas campaniensis. Next base: position 76,645 of record NZ_JACHZF010000015.1, on the reverse strand, counting down.
GGGTCCGAGGACCAGGGATGGTCAAGGTAGCCCCCAGGGAGGGGTTCATGGCGCCCCCTCACAGGCCTGTCGCCGGATCAGCACCGGGCCAAGGACCTCAACGGCAAAAGGGAACCCAGCCCCCGCCCGTGGCATCATAGCCGAGCACTCTCAGCGAGGAACGCCTCCCGATGGATTCGATTACCCAGGCCGCCCTGGGGGCCGCCGTGGGCGGTGCCGTGCTGGGCCGCCGGCTGGGCCGCAAGGCGGTGCTGATCGGTGCCGTGCTCGGCACCCTCCCCGACCTGGACGTGGTCATCGACTACGGCGATGCCGTGGCCAACGTCACCGAGCACCGCGGCTTCTCCCACTCGCTGTTCGTACTGGCGGGGCTGGCCACGGCGCTGACGCTGCTCTCCGCCCGCTTCGCCCCGGCCCGGGATATCTCCCTGGCGCGCTGGGGGGCCTTCTTCGGGCTCTGCCTGCTGACCCACCCGCTGCTCGACGCCCTGACCACCTACGGCACCCAGCTCCTGTGGCCGCTGGACACGCCGCCCGCGGCCTACCCCATCGTCTTCATCATCGACCCGCTCTACACCCTGCCGCTGCTGGTGGGCATCGGCATGGCGCTGGCCACCGGCAACGGGCGGCGCGGGCCGGCCTGGGGGCTGGCGCTCTCCAGCGCCTATCTGGTGTTCGCCTTCGGCGCCAAGCAGCTGGTGGAGCACCGCCTGGAGCCGGTGCTCGCCGAGCGGGGGCTTGCCGAGGCCCCGCGGCTAGTCCAGCCGACCCCCTTCAACACCCTGCTGTGGCGCGTCACGGTGGTGGATGGCGACGAGCACCATGAGCTGCTGGTAGGGGTGCTGGATGGCGAAACCCCGCCGCTGGTGGAGTCCTATCGCCGCGGTGCCGAGCTGGAGGAGGCGGCGCTGGCGAGCGAGCGAGGCGCGCGGCTGGCCTGGTTCGCCGGCCCCTTCCTGCGCTACGAGTCCCTCGAGCTCGACGGCCGCGAGACCCTGGTGGCCACCGACCTGCGCCTGGGCTTTCCCGGCTTTCACCCCTTCGCCTTCACCCTGGCCACCCGCGACGGCGATGGCTGGACGCCGGTGGCGACCTCCGAGCAGCTCGAAGCCCCCTCCCGGGGCAACCGAGAAGCGCTCTCGCGCCTGGCCGGGCGCATACTGGCCCCGGAACCGGCGCTCTGCACCAGCGACTTCGTCGCCGCCGGCTGGGCACTGGAGACCCCGGAAACCTGCTGAGGCAGGCAGGCTCCACACAGGCAGCGGGGCGGCCGAATGGCCGCCCCGCTGCGTCGTGTCGTGTCGGCTACCGCACGGGTGCCTGCCGCCTTACAGGCGCTCCACCAGGCCGTCGATGGCCTGACGGGCCTCCTTGAGGGCCGCGTCCCGCTTGCCCTCGCCCATGGCGAGCCCTTCGGCGAAGACGGTATCCACCTCCTTGATGCCGATCATGCCCAGCATCAGCTTGAGGTGCGGGGTCTGGGTATCCATCTCGGTGCCGGCATACTGGCCACCGCGGGCCGCCAGGATCACCGCCCGCTTACCCTCCACCAGGCCCTGGGGGCCGTTCTCGGTGTAGCGGAAGGTCACGCCGGCGCGCATCACGCGGTCGAACCAGGCCTTGAGCTGGCTGGGGATGCCGAAGTTGTACATCGGCACCGCCAGCACCACCACGTCATGGTCGCGCAGCTCGGCGATCAGTGAGTCCGAGCGAGCGGCCAGCTCGCGCTGCTCGGGGCTGCGCTCCTCCTCGCTGACCTGCCAGCTGCCCAGCTCGGCCAGGGCCAGGTGGGGCAGCTCGTCGGCCGCCAGGTCGCGACGGGTCACCTCGACGCCGCGGCCCTGGGCCTGGGCGGTGAAGTGCTCGGCCAGGGCCTTGGACTGGCCGTTCTCGCCGAGGATGGAAGAAGTGATCACGAGGGTACGAGTGGTCATGGGGACCTCCTGAATATCAGTCATCGGTACGATGGCCAACATGATAGATGCATTTTTTGCCACAAAAAGCGCAAAAATCCGCACCCCACGTTCGATATAAACGAAAGCACGACTAAGCGAGCCTGAAGCCCATTGGCGCGTCGCGAGCGAACACGGGTCGCGTGCGGCCGGAGCGCAGTTTCCGGAGTTGACTGTGTGCTCAATGAGGATAACGAGCACCGCCCGCGCGCGAGCTGTGGAGCGCAGCAGCGCCCATGGTGCTTCAGGGGGCGATGCCCTGGCCGCAGCCCCGATACTGCTCCCCCTCGACGCTCAGGGTCACCCGCGCCGGGAAGGGCTCGCCGCTCATGTCGTCCAGGCAGGCGCCGGCCTCGATGCGCAGTTCGAAGGGCGTGTCGCCGCGGCCGCTCTGCAGGATCACCCGCCCGGCGCCGTTGTCCAGGGTGGTGACCCGATAGGGCAGCGTCTGCTCCCGGGTACCGTAGTCCAGGGTCAGGGTCGCCTCGGGGCGGTCATTGGCCAGGTGCACCATCCAGCCCGGCTCGTTGCCGCGCCCCTGGAACATCACACCGGGACGCTGCTGACGGGTCAGCGCCTGGCGCTGCATGTAGGCCTGGCACTCGAGCCGTCCCCGGGGCGTCTCCACGATGGCCGCATCACCCCTGTTCCAGAAGCTGACCTGGCCGCCCTCGTAGCGGGCACCGCTGGCCACCACCGCCGGCTGGAGACGCCAGGCACCGTGCGCCGACCAGAGTCTCAGCTCACCCTCCGGCCCCTTCGGGTCGGCGGTGACCAGCGACTGGTCGGGCGTGCAGCGCCAGGAGGTGAAGCTCTCGGCGTCGCCGGGGAAGAGCACCGAGGGCAGCAGCGGTGCCTGGCCTCCCGGGGTGATCGGCGCCGGCGAGGTGGCGGTGGCACAGCCGCCGAGCAGCAGGGCCAGGCCGAGGGCGGCGGGAGCGAGAAGGCGGGACATGGCATCTCCTTGCGAGGATAGTGGTTCCGTGATCCGCCGAGCATAGCAGCCGTCACGCCCGCCGGCCGCTCCCGCTGGCTCAACGCTGCCCTCCCGCCGGCCCTCGCCGTCAGCCGTGGCGCCGACGCAGCCGCTCCGCCGCGGCCACCATGTTGGCCAGGGCCGGCTCCACCTCCTCCCAGCCACGGGTCTTCAGCCCGCAGTCGGGATTGACCCAGAGCCGCTCCACCGGGATGCGCTCGGCGGCCTTCTCCATCAGCGCCACCATCCAGTCGACCTCGGGGATATTGGGCGAGTGGATGTCGTAGACCCCGGGGCCGATCTCGTTGGGATAGGCGAAGTCCTGGAAGGCATCGAGCAGTTCCATGTCGGAGCGCGAGGTCTCGATGGTGATGACGTCGGCGTCCAGCGCCGCGATGGCGGCGATGATGTCGTTGAACTCCGAATAGCACATGTGGGTATGGACCTGGGTCTCGTCCCGGACCCCGGCCGCCGTGAGCCGGAAGCACGCCACCGCCCAGTCGAGGTAGCCCTGCCACTCCCCCTGGCGCAGGGGCAGCCCCTCGCGCAGGGCGGGCTCGTCGATCTGGATGGCGCGGATGCCGGCCGCCTCGAGGTCGAGGACCTCGTCGCGCAGCGCCAGGGCGATCTGCCGGCAGGTGGTCTCCCGGGGCTGGTCGTCGCGCACGAAGGACCACTGCAGCATGGTCACAGGCCCCGTGAGCATGCCCTTCATCGGCCGGTCGGTGAGCGACTGGGCATAGCGGCTCCAGCGCACCGTCATGGGGCCGGGGCGGCTGACGTCACCGACGATCACCGGCGGCTTGACGCAGCGCGTGCCGTAGCTCTGCACCCAGCCGCTGCGGGTGAAGACATAGCCCTCCAGCTGCTCGCCGAAGTACTCCACCATGTCGTTGCGCTCGGGCTCGCCGTGCACCGGCATGTCGAGGCCCAGCGCCTCCTGGCGGGCCACGGCATGGGCGATCTCCTCGCGCATGCGGGCCTCGTAGGCCTCCCGGGAGAGCTCGCCGGCCTTGAGGGCGCGGCGGGCGGCGCGGATCGCGTCGGTCTGGGGGAAGGAGCCGATGGTGGTGGTGGGGAACAGCGGCAGCCCGAGCGAACGCCGCTGGGCCAGGGCGCGCTGCGGATAGGGGCTCGCGCGCTCATGGTCCACCGGCTCGACGCCTGCCAGGCGGTCGGCCACCGCGGGGCGGTGGAGTCGCGGGGAGTCGCGGCGGGCCTGCAGCGCCAGGGTGGCGGCCTCCAGGCGCTGGCGGTCGACCTCGGTGGCGCGGCCATCGAGCAGGCGTGCCAGGGTGGCCACCTCGTCGAGCTTCTGCCGGGCGAAGGCCAGCCAGCTGGCGAGCTCCGGGTCCAGCCCGGTCTCGCGCTCGAGGTCCACCGGCACATGCAGCAGCGAGCAGGAGGGGGCGACCCACAGCCGCCTGCCGAGCCGCATGCGCGCCTGGGCCAGCCGCTCGCGGAGCAGCGCCAGGTCGGCCCGCCAGACGTTGCGCCCGTCGATGGCCCCCAGCGAGAGCACCTTGTAGGCGGGCAGCCGGTCCAGCACGGCCTCGAGCTGTGCCGGATCACGCACCAGGTCGACATGCAGGCCCGCCACCGGCAGGTTCACGGCGAGGCCGAGGTTATCGCCCAGGCCGCCGAAGTAGCTGGCCAGCAGCAGCTTCACCGGCGCCCTGCCGAGCACGCTGTAGGCGGCCTCGAAGGCCTGCTGCCAGGCCCGCGGCAGGTCCTGCACCAGGGCCGGCTCGTCGAGCTGCACCCACTCCACGCCCCGCTCGGCCAGGCGGGCGAGGATCTCGCCGTAGACCGGCAGCAGGGCCTCCAGCAGCGACAGGCGGTCGAACGCCTCGCGACCCTTCTCCTTGCCCAGCCACAGCCAGGTCAGCGGGCCGAGCAGGGTCACCTTGACCGGGTGGCCCGCGGCCAGGGCCTCGTCGACCTGGTCGAAGAGACGCGAGCTGGCCAGCCGGAAGGCCTGGCCGGCATGGAGTTCCGGCACCAGGTAGTGGTAGTTGGTATCGAAGAACTTGGTCATCTCGCAGGCCGCGGCAGGCTCGCCGCGGGGCGCCCGGCCCCGGGCCATGCGGAAGGCGGTGTCCAGGTCCACCTCGCCGGCGGCCAGCTCGACCTCGGCCGCGAAGCGCGCGGGGACGGCCCCCAGCATCACCGAGAGGTCCAGCACCTGGTCGTAGAAGGCGAAGTCGCCCACCGTCACCAGGTCGAGACCCGCCTCGCGCTGGGCCGCCCAGTGGCGGGCACGCAGTTCGCGCCCCACCCGCTCCAGCCCCTCGCGGTCGAGCTCGCCCCTCCAGTAGGCCTCGGTCGCCCGCTTCAGCTCGCGATTCGCCCCGATGCGGGGATAGCCGGAAACATGAGCGATAGTCATGATAAAGTCCTTTCTTCATGAATGATTCGACGAAGTCTGGCTGGCCCCGCGTTGTGAATCAAACTAAACTTCCTAATCTTCAAGATGAAAGTGGCTCACACAGATGCTGGAACTTCGCCATCTCCGCACCCTGGTCGCCCTGCGCGACGCCGGTTCCCTGGTGGAGGCCGCCGAGCGCGTGCACCTGACCCAGTCCGCCCTCTCTCACCAGATCAAGGACCTGGAGGAGCGGCTGGGCAACCCCCTGTTCGTGCGCAAGACCCGGCCGGTGGAGTTCACCCGCGCCGGCCAGCGCCTGCTGACCCTGGCAGAGCAGGTGCTGCCGCTGGTGCGCATGGCGGAACGCGACCTGGCGCGGCTGGCCGGCAACGAGCAGGGGCGGCTGCACATGGCCATCGAGTGCCACAGCTGCTTCCAGTGGCTGATGCCGACCATCGACCACTTCCGCGACCACTGGCCGGAGGTGGAGATCGATATCCCCGGCGGCCACCACTTCGACCCGCTGCCGGCCCTGGCCCGCGAGCAGCTCGACCTGGTGATCACCGCCGACCCCCAGCCGCTGCCGGGCATCCACTACGAGCCACTGTTCCGCTACGAGGGGCTGCTGGCCGTGGCGCGCCAGCACCGCCTGGCCGGCCAGGCGTTCGTCACTCCGGAGGAGCTGGCCGACGAGACCCTGATCACCTATCCGGTGGAGCACTCGCGGCTGGATGTCTTCACCCAGTTCCTCGAGCCGGCCGGGGTGCGCCCCAGGGAGATACGCACCGCCGAGCTGACCATCATGATGATGCAGCTGGTGGCCAGCGGACGGGGGGTCTGTGCGCTGCCCAACTGGGCGCTCACCGAATACCTGGAGCGTGACTACGTGAAGGCGGTGGCGCTGGGCGAGAAGGGGGTGTGGAGCACGCTGTTCGCGGCGATCCGCGAGGAGACCCGACAGGCGCCGTGGATGGAGGACTTCCTGCGCACCGCCAGGGAGACCTCCTTCGCGGTGCTGGAGGGGGTCAGGCCGGCGTAGGGGCCGGCCCCTCCCCGGGGCCCTGGCCGGGGCGCTGGGGCAGCAGCAGGGTGAAGCGCGCCCCGCCGAGCTCGGGGCTCTCGTCCACCGCCACGCTGCCGCCGTGCCAGGCCATGACCTTCTGGACGATGGAGAGCCCCAGGCCGTAGCCGCCCGAGCTGCGGGTGCGGCTGTCGTCGAGCCGGGCGAAGGGCTTGAAGATCGCCAGCCGCTCGCCGGCCGGCACCCCGGGGCCGTCGTCCTCCACGTCGATGCGCACCAGCCGCGGCTCGGCATGCAGGCGAATCACCACCCGCGAACGGGCGTGACGGCAGGCATTGGCCACCAGGTTCTGGAGGGCACGCTGCAGGTAGCGAGGCTCGGCCATGGCCTCGACCTCGGGCCCCTCGGCCAGGGCGATGGCCAGGTGGCCATGCAGCGGACTCAGCGCCTCGATCACCCGCCCCGCCATGGCGCGGCCATCCACCAGGCTGGCCTCCATCTCGCGGCCGTTGACCGCATCGCTGCCCAGGCGGGCGTAGGTGAGGATCTCGTCGATCAGGCCATCGAGCTCCTCGATGTCGCCGTCGATACCCTGCAGCTGGCGACGGATCGCCGGGTCGTCGGTCATGTCCTCGACCATCTGCACGGCGAAGCGGATGCGCGCCACCGGCGTGCGCAGCTCGTGGGAGACCGCGCGGATCATGTCCTGCTGGGCGCGCAGCAGCGACTGCACCTGGGTCGCCATGCCGTTGAAGGCCATGCCCAGCCGGCCCAGGAAGTCGCCGCTCTCCACCTTGACCCGGGTGTCCAGCCGCCCCGCCGCAATGCGCGTGGCCGCCAGCTCCAGGCGGGCCATGCGTGCCTCCACGCCGCGCACGATCAGGTAGATGGTCGCCCCCAGCACGGCCAGCAGGATCACCACCAGCAGCAGCTGCAGCGAACCGGGCATCGGCTCGAAGGCCTCCACCGGGCCGATGGCCAGCCAGGTGGCCGACCCCGCCGCCTGGGGCAGCGCCAGATACATCGCCATGGACCAGCGGCCAGGCAGCAGGCGGATCACCACCTCGCCGTCGGCCAGCCGGTTGAGCTGGTAGGCATCCAGCCCCGAGGGCGCCGCATCGCTCAGGCTCACCGGGATGCTGCCGCGGGACACCCGCTCGAGGCGGGCATGGCGCTCGTCGGCGGGTACCTCGGCGAGCCACTCGCCGAGCAGCTCGGTGAGCCCGCGCAGCTGGTGCTCGCTGAGGCTCGCCAGGTCCACCTGCAGCAGGCGTTCGCCGCCGGCCAGCAGGTACTGCAGCCGCCAGCCCTGCTCGCCGCGCGAGTGCACCAGCACGCGGTCGCGCTCCAGGCGGGCGCGGGCGAAGTAGTTGAGGGAGACGGCCTCGACGGGCAGCACCGTGGGGGTCATGTCCAGCCGTCGGGCCCGGGAGGCCAGCCAGTCGCCGTGGGCCTCGGGCGGCAGGGTCGCGAGCCGCTCGGCGAGCAGGCGCATGGGTGCCTCGGCGAGCTGCTCGCGATGGTGCTCCCGGCGCACCTGGTCGACCATGGCCAGCCCCAGCAGGGCCAGGCCGAAGGTCAGCAGCAGCGCCAGCGCCAGCAGCACATAGACACGCAGGAAGGTGCTGTCGGCCAGGGCCCGCCGCATGGATCAGCTCTCCCTGACGAAGAGGTAGCCCTTGCTGCGAACCGTCTTGATGCGGTGCGGCTGGTTGGGGTCATCGCCGATCTTGGGACGGATGCGTGAGACCCGCACGTCGATGGAGCGGTCCTGGCCGTCGTAGCGGATGCCGCGCAGCTGGGAGAAGATCTCCTCCCGGGTCAGCACCCGGCCGGCGTTGCTGGCCAGCAGCCACAGCAGGTCGAACTCGGCGCTGGTCAGGTCGATGCGCTCCCCCTCCAGCCACGCCTCGCGGGTCGCGCTGTCGATCTCCAGGTTGCCGAAGGCGAGGCGCGTCTCGCCGGTCGCCTCGCTGCTCTCGGCGCGACGCAGCAGGGCGCGCATGCGCGCCAGCAGCACCCGCGGCTGCACCGGCTTCGCCACGTAGTCATCGGCGCCCATCTCCAGCCCCAGCACCTGATCCATGTCGTCGGTCCGGGCGGTGAGCATCAGGATCGGCCCCGGGTAGTCGCTGCGCACCCGCCGGCAGATCGACAGGCCATCCTCGCCCGGCAGCATCAGGTCGAGGATCACCAGGTCCGGTTGCAGCGCCAGGATCCGCTCGACGCCGCGGGCGCCATCGGCCTCCAGGGTGACGCGAAAGCCGTTGGCTTCCAGGTAGTCACGGGTCAGGTCGGCCAGTCGCTCGTCATCCTCGATGATCAGCACATGATCCTGTTCCCGGGGTTCCAAGGTGTCGTCCATCCTCTGTTCCATCCTGGCTGGCAGGTGATCGGGAAGGCGGTGGCTCCCGCGCGAGAGTCTTACCGCCAATGGCTAAAGGATACCCGAAATCCCGGGATGCGCCTGCCTGTTGCCGATCGGCGACATCACGCCGCCTGCCGGGCCCGCCGCAGGGTGCCGGAAAGACCCCAGGAAGGCCACAGCCCATCCACAGGTTATCCACTTGATGGAGCCGAAAAAGCACACTATCTTGTGTCTCACGCTGCCACAGGCACCATATGCTGTGCCTTAGCCAACAAGCCCATTGCTGTCAACCGCCACCGTCATCACCCGCTTCGCTCACCAGACAGGGACCCCCGGCGCCATGGATACCACCGCTACTCCGGACGAGTCGTCCGTTTCCGTCACCGCACCCCGCACCCTTCGCGTCATCAAGCGCACCGGCGACGTGGTGCCCTTCGACGCCGGCAAGATCGCCGTGGCCATGCGCAAGGCCTTCATCGCCGTGGAGGGCGACAACGCCTCCGCCTCCTCCCGGGTCCGCGACTTCGTGCAGCAGGCCTCCGAGGCGATCGCCCAGGCCTTCCTGCGCCGCATGCCAGATGGCGGCACCCTGCACATCGAGGACATCCAGGACCAGGTGGAGCTGGCGCTGATGCGCGCGGGCGAGCAGAAGGTGGCCCGCGCCTACGTGCTCTACCGCGAGGAACACGCCCGGGCGCGCGCCGCCGCCGGGGGCGACATCGCCAGGCCCCACCCCACCCTGAGCGTGACCCTGGCCGACGGCACCACCCGCCCCCTGGACCTGGGGCGGGTCGAGACCCTCGTGCATGACGCCTGCCAGGGGCTCGCCAGCGTCGAGCCCGGCCGCATCGTCGAGGAGTCGCTCAAGAACCTCTACGACGGCGTCACCGTCGACGGCGTCTCCCAGGCGCTGATGATGACCGCGCGCACCCTGGTGGAGAAGGACCCCGACTACACCTACGTCACCGCCCGCCTGCTGCAGGACAACCTGCGCCGCGAGGCGCTGGCCTTCCTGGGGATCGCCGAAGAGGCGACCTACCAGGAGATGGCCGAGCTCTACAAGCCCGCCTTCCAGGCCTACATCGCACGCGGCATCGAGTTCGAGCAGCTCGACCCGCGGCTGGCCGAGTTCGACCTGGAGCGCCTGGGCGAAGCCCTCGACCATACCCGCGACAACGCCTTCACCTACCTTGGCCTGCAGACGCTCTACGACCGCTACTTCATCCACCGCGATGACGTGCGCTACGAGCTGCCCCAGGTGATGTTCATGCGCGTGGCCATGGGCCTGGCACTCAACGAGGACGATCGCGAGGCGCGGGCCATCGAGTTCTACGAGCTGCTCTCCAGCTTCGACTACATGGCCTCCACCCCGACCCTGTTCAATGCGGGCACGGTGCGCAGCCAGCTCTCCTCGTGCTATCTCACCACCGTGCCCGACGAGCTCGACGGCATCTACAGCGCCATCCGCGACAACGCGCTGCTCTCCAAGTGGGCAGGCGGCCTCGGCAACGACTGGACGCCGGTGCGCGCCCTGGGCTCCTGGATCAAGGGGACCAACGGCAAGAGCCAGGGCGTGGTGCCCTTCCTCAAGGTGGTCAACGACACCGCCGTGGCGGTGAACCAGGGCGGCAAGCGCAAGGGGGCCGTCTGCGCCTACCTGGAGACCTGGCACCTGGACATCGAGGAATTCCTGGAGCTGCGCAAGAACACCGGGGACGACCGCCGCCGCACCCACGACATGAACACCGCCAACTGGGTGCCGGACCTGTTCATGAAGCGGGTCTTCGACGACAAGGAGTGGACGCTCTTCTCGCCCTCCACCTGCCCGGACCTCCACGACCTCTACGGTGCCGCCTTCGAGGCGCGCTACGAGGAGTACGAGGCGATGACCCGCTCGGGCCAGCTCAAGCTGTTCAAGCGCGTGCGCGCCAAGGACCTGTGGCGGCGGATGCTCTCGATGCTGTTCGAGACCGGCCACCCCTGGATCACCTTCAAGGACCCGTGCAACCTGAGAAGCCCCCAGCAGCATGCCGGCGTGGTGCACTCCTCCAACCTGTGCACCGAGATCACCCTTAACACCTCCGCCGACGAGATCGCGGTGTGCAACCTGGGCTCGGTGAACCTGGCCCAGCACGTGGTGGACGGCGCCTTCGATGGGGAGAAGCTGAAGCGGACCGTGCGCACCGCCGTGCGCATGCTCGATAACGTCATCGACATCAACTACTACGCGGTGCCCCAGGCGTCGCGCTCCAACTTCCGGCACCGCCCGGTGGGGCTCGGCATCATGGGCTTCCAGGACGCCCTCTACGCCCAGGACATCGCCTACGCCAGTGACGCGGCCGTGGCGTTCGCCGACCGCTCCATGGAACTGGTGAGCTACCACGCCATCGAGGCCTCCAGCGACCTCGCCACCGAGCGCGGCCGCTACGAGAGCTTCGAGGGGTCGCTGTGGAGCCAGGGCATCCTGCCCATCGACTCCATCGGCAAGCTCAAGCAGGAGCGCGGCGAGAAGTACATCGAGCTCGACGAGAGCACCACCCAGGACTGGGGCCGACTGCGCGACAAGATCGCCGGCCAGGGCATGCGCAACTCCAACGTGATGGCCATCGCCCCGACCGCGACCATCTCCAACATCTGCGGCGTGACCCAGTCCATCGAGCCCACCTACCAGAACCTCTACGTGAAATCGAACCTGTCGGGCGAGTTCACCGTGGTCAACGCCTGGCTGGTGCAGGACCTGAAGGCCCGTGGCCTGTGGGACGAGGTGATGATCAACGACCTCAAGTACTACGACGGCTCGGTACAGCCCATCGAGCGCGTGCCGGCCGACCTCAAGGCCAAGTACGCCACCGCCTTCGAGGTGGAGCCGAAGTGGCTGGTGGAGGCCGCCGCGCGCCGCCAGAAGTGGATCGACCAGGCGCAGTCGCTGAACCTCTACATCAAGGGCGTCTCCGGCAAGAAGCTCGACGTGACCTACCGCATGGCCTGGTTCCGCGGCCTCAAGACCACCTACTACCTGCGTGCCCTGGGCGCCACCTCGGTGGAGAAGTCCACCGTCGAGCGCGGCACGCTCAACGCCGTGAGCAGCGGCAGCGCGCCGGCCGCCGCTCCCGCCGAGCCGACAGGCAAGCCCTCGGCGGGGGGTACAAGAGAGCCCTTGGCGGGGGGGCTGAATGAGCCCCGCGGCGTCGAGGACTTCCTGGCCGGCAAGGCGGGCGCAGGCTCCCGCGCCCCGAGTGCCGCCGATATCGACGACCTGGGCTGCGAAGCCTGCCAATAAGCGTCAAGTGCCAACCTGATTTTCTTGTAGGTGCCCAGCTCGCTGGGCGATTGGCGCCGCAGGCGCCCCGGAGCCACTGCCGACACCAGCCCGCCATCTCAACGTAGGGGCAGTGCCTCCGGACCATCACCGGGAGAGAGACAGATGCTGAACTGGGACGAATTCCACGAGGACGACAGCGCCGTTGCCGAACCGCCGCAGGCCCAGGCGGTTCCGACCCCGGCGGCCGAGCCGCAGCCGGCGGCCCCGCAGCGCGAGACCGTTGCCGAGACACGCGGCAGCTACCGGGTGGCCGAGGGTGACCGCCTGGCCCGGGCCCGCCAGTCCCTGGAGGAGCTCGACGTGGCCGCCGGCCTCGAGGAGCTGGAGATGGGCGCGGCGCGCATCGAGGTCGACGACAAGCAGATGATCAACGCCCGCGCCGACCTCAACCAGCTGGTGCCCTTCAAGTACGAGTGGGCCTGGCAGAAGTACCTGGACGGCAGTGCCAACCACTGGATGCCCCAGGAAGTGAACATGAACGCCGACATCGCCCTGTGGAAGAGCCAGGACGGCCTGACCGCGGACGAGCGGCGCATCGTCGAACGCAGCCTTGGCTACTTCTCCACCGCGGATTCGCTGGTGGCCAACAACCTGGTGCTGGCCCTCTACCGGCTGATCACCAACCCGGAGTGCCGCCAGTACCTGCTGCGCCAGGCCTTCGAGGAGGCGATCCACACCCACGCCTACCAGTACTGCGTGGAGTCGCTGAGCATGGACGAGGGGGCGGTCTTCAACATGTACCGCGAGGTGCCCTCGGTGGCCGCCAAGTCCGCCTGGAGCCTCAAGCACACCCAGTCCCTGGCGCGACCGGACTTCCAGACCGGCACCCCGGAGACCGACCAGGAGCTGCTGCGCAACCTGGTGGCCTTCTACTGCGTCACCGAGGGGATCTTCTTCTACTGCGGCTTCAGCCAGATCCTCTCCATGGGGCGGCGCAACAAGATGACCGGCGTGGCCGAGCAGTTCCAGTACATCCTGCGCGACGAGTCCATGCACCTGAACTTCGGCGTGGACATGATCAACCAGATCAAGATCGAGAACCCGCACCTCTGGACCCCCGAGTTCCAGGACGAGGTGACCCAGATGATCCTCGAGGGTACCGAGCTCGAGATCGCCTACGCCCGGGACACCATGCCCCGCGGCGTGCTGGGCATGAACGCGGCGATCATGGAGGAGTACCTGCACTTCATCTGCAACCGCCGCCTGGCCCAGATCGGCCTCAAGGAGCAGTTCCCCGGGGCGCAGAACCCCTTCCCGTGGATGAGCGAGATCATCGACCTGCGCAAGGAGAAGAACTTCTTCGAGACCCGCGTCACCGAGTACCAGGTGGGCGGCGCGCTGAGCTGGGATTGACCCCGAAGACGCAAGGCCGGGGCACTCCGCCCCGGCAAGGATGGAGGGAGGCCTCGTCATGATGGAGATGCCCATCGCGACCCGTGAGAGCGGCGCGTCCGCGTCCAGCGGCCTGCCGCCACCCCAGATGATGACGCCCTGTCCGGCCCTGCCGGGCGGGGCGTTTTTCATGGCCGGCAACAGGTAAAACAACGGAGGACAATCCGATGCAGGCAACCCGAGCCGTGGCACGTGGTGACTCCCGGGCGTGGCAGTCCGCCCTGGACCGGGCGCTGAGCGCCCACGACAGCGAAGACGCACTGGCCCACTATCTCCATGTGGCCTTCGCCTTCCCCTCTCCGGCACCCAACCCCTACACGAGGGACCATCCGCTGCTCAACTACCGGGAGCTCAAGGAGTGGGCCAGTTCGCGTGGCTGGCGGGTTCGCCCCGCCCCCGAGTGCGCGCCCGTTGGCGAGAAGTACAGCCCACCGGTGCGCTTCTCGCGCCTGGCGAGCCACTACCACTGAGGCTCAGGCGCCTCCCCCCGCTCCCGGGCAGGAGGGGGCGGGCTCGCCTATCCCGGAGGGAGTATTGCCAGGGTCAGGCGGGTCGGCACAGACTGAAGGCTCCCCGTCGATCGACGGCGGAGCCTTCATCGAGGAGGGAGCGCCATCCATGGAGAAGAGCATCATCACCCGGGTCTACGTGCCGACCCATGTCCGCCGGCTGCCCAACGGTGAGCGCGTGAGAGTGCCGGGGCACTACAAGGCGCCACCGAGCCGGAAATAGGCGCCCCATTGCAGCAGCCCATCATCGGCTACCACCTCGACGAGGAGGGCCACTGGGTGGCCGAGCTGGCCTGCGGCCACTGTCAGCACCTGCGCCACCAGCCGCCCTGGACCGAGCGCCCCTGGGTACTCAGCGCGGCCGGGCGGCGTTCACGGCTCGGCCTGCTGCTCGGCTGCGTCAAGTGCGACCGGGGCGAGCCCCGCGACCTTCCCGACCCCGAATAGCATCGGGCCGCCCGAAGGCGGCCCGATGCATGCCTGACCCGGGCAGCCTGGCGCTATCCCTTGGGCCCCAGCAGGAACCAGATGATCAGCCCCAGCAGCGGGAAGAACAGCAGCACCAGGATCCACAGCAGCTTGGCCAGGCCACCGGCCGAGCTCTTGGCCACCTTGACGATGGCCCAGATCACGATGATCAGCCAGATCAGGCCCAGCAGGCCTCCTACCTCGATTCCCATTCGACCTCTCCTTGTCCAGTACCCGACGGCGCGATGCCGTTTATCGACTTGCCGCCTATAGAGGTAGCACAGCGACGGCGAAACGGACAATCGCGACCGGTAGCGATTTGTCAGCGGCGGTAACCAGCCCCGTCAGTCGGGCAGCAGGTGGCCCACCTTCACGTAGATCAGCGCCCCCTCCTCGCCGGTGAAGGGTGTGTGCTGGCTGCGATGGGGGCTGCGCAGCCAGCTGCCGGCGGGATAGGCCCCGTGCTCGTCGTGGAAGACGCCCTCCAGCACCAGGATCTCCTCGCCGCCCCAGTGGGCGTGGGGCTGGAAGCGGGTATTGGGCGCCCAGCGCACCAGGGCCACGTGCTCGCCCTCGAAATCATGCAGGGGCAGCACCTCGAGCCCCTCCACCAGCCCCGGGCGCCATTCAGCCGAGCGGGTATCGATCACCTTCTGCTCGGTGTCCTCGGGCGAGAACTGGTGCAGCTTGACGAAGATCGTCGCGCCCTGCTCCCCCACCCGAGGAGCATGGGCGGTGCCGATGGGGTTGCGCAGGTAGCTGCCCGCCGGGTAGCGGCCGTGCTCGTCGGCGAACTCCCCCTCCAGCACCAGGATCTCCTCGCCGCCGCCATGCGCATGGGACGGGAAGGTGCTGTCGGGGGCATAGCGCACCAGGGAGGTGGCCCGGGCCACCTCCTCGCCGATGCGGTCGAGCATCATCCGCTCGACCCCCGCCATGGGCGAATCGACCCAGCGGTAGTCCTCGGGGGTGACCACCACCCGCTGGTCGAAGTCGGCATTGAGTCGCATGGCACTCTCTCCTGTTTAGGGCCCGCGTCAGGGCCGTGTCGTGTGGGTCGGACCGCCGGCGCCGCCCGGCGTTCCCGGCAGCTGCCACCACTCCGGCAGCCGGGCGCGCACCTCGCGCCGGGCGAAGCGGTCATCCATCAGCACCACGGTGCCACGATCCCCGGGGCCGCGGATCACCCGGCCGGCGGCCTGCACCACCTTGATCAGCCCCGGCACCCGGTAGGCGTAGTCGTCGCCGCGGCCGAAGCGCGCCTGGAGCCGCGCCTTCAAGGCCTCGTTGAAGTCGTCGAAGGGCGGCAGCCCCAGGGTGGCGATGAAGGCGCCGATCAGCCGCTGCCCCGGCAGGTCGACCCCCTCGGCGAAGGCGCCGCCCAGCACCGCAAAGCCGATGCCCTGCCCCTGCGGTGTGAAGCGGGCCAGGAAGGCATCGCGCTCGGGCTCCCCCATCCCTCGCACCTGGGTCCAGGTGGGAATCGCCGGGTGCGCTTCGGCGAAGGCCGCCCGCGCCTGCTCCAGGTAGGCGAAGCTGCTGAAGAAGGCCAGGTAGTTGCCGGGACGGCGGCGGTACTGACCGGCCAGCTCGGCGACGATGGGCGACAGCGAGGCCTCCCGATCCCGCAGCCGGGTGGAGATATCGGTCCGCAGGCGCACCTCGAGCTGCCCGGCGGCGAAGGGCGAGGCCACCGACTGCCAGACCGTTTCCGCCGGCAGCCCCAGCAGGTCCCGGTGATAGCCGGGTGGGGCCAGGGTGGCCGAGAAGAGCACCGCGGCGTGGGCCGCCGCGAAGCGCGGGGCGAGGAAGTCCGCCGGCACCAGGTTACGCAGGCCCAGCACGGCCCGGCCGCGGCCGTGGCGGGCCAGGTCGCACAGCGAGTGGTCGCCGAAGGCCTCCGCCAGGCGGGTGAAGGCCAGCGCCTCGAAGAGCAGCTCCTGAAGCTCGGGGCTGGCCCCCTCGGGGTGCTCGCCCAGGTAGTCGGTGATGGAGCTGGCCGCCCCCTGCAGGGCGCCCACCATGGCCGACGGCAGGGCATCGAGCACCCGGTAGGCCGGCCGCCCCGTCTCGCCGGCCTCGGCGAGCCCCGCCTCTTTCACCACGCCGTGCCACTGGCGGGCCAGGCGCGCCAGCGGCCGGGAGAGCGCCGGCGGCGCGCTGCGGCGCAGCCGGGCGAGCCGGCGCTGGTCGAGCTCGGCGCTGTACATGCCTCGGGCCCGCTCCACCAGGTTGTGGGCCTCGTCCACCAGCAGGCCCACCCGCCAGCGATTGGCCACCGCCAGGCCGTGGAGCAGCGCGTTGGCGTCGAACCAGTGGTTGACGTCGCCGACCACCAGGTCGCACCAGCGCGCCAGCTCCTGGCCCAGGTAGTAGGGGCAGACGCCGTGCTCGCGGGCCACCTCACGCAGCGCCTGGCGGTCCAGCCAGCCGCGCGCCACGGCCGCCTGGCGCGCCGCCGGCAGGCGGTCGTAGAAGCCCGCCGCCAGCGGGCAGGCCTCGCCGTGGCAGGCCCGGCCGGGGTACTCGCAGGCCTTCTCCCGGGCGGTCAGCTCCAGCACCCGCAGCGGCAGTCTCTCGATCGACTCCCCCGGGAGACCGTCGCCTTGTCTCGCCGCCGTTTCCGCCCCAGGCCCCGCCCCCAGCTGGCCCAGCGCATCCAGCGCCAGGGCCCGCCCCGGGGTCTTCATGGTGAGGAACATCACCCGGTCGAGGCCGTGGCGGGGCATCGCCGCCAGCTGGGGAAAGAGAGTGCCCAGGGTCTTGCCGATGCCGGTGGGGGCCTGGGCCAGCAGGCAGCGGCCGGTGGCCGCGGCCTTGTAGGCCCCCTCGGCCAGCTCACGCTGACCGGGGCGGAACGCCACATGGGGGAAGGCGAGCCCCTGCAGGGCGGCATCCCGTCGCTCGCGATGCTCCGCTTCCTGTTCGGCCCAGGCGCGATAGCGCCGGCACAGCGAGGCGAGGAAGGCGGCGAGTTCGGCGGCATCAAAGCGCTGCTCAAGGCGGGTCTCCCGGCCGCTGGCCACCTCCAGATAGACCAGCGCCAGGGTGATCTCGGCCAGGCCCCGCTCGGCGCAGAGCAGCGCGCCGTAGGCCCTGGCCTGGGCCCAGTGCAGGGCACGCTGGTTGTCGGCCATGCGCGAGAGATCGCCGCGGTGGGTCTTCACCTCCTCCAGGCAGTGGGCGGCCGGGTCATAGCCGTCGGCGCGACCGCTGACGGTGAGCCCCTCGACTACGCCGGAGAGCGCCACCTCGCGCTCGTAGCCCTCGCCGCGGCGGCGGGCCACCTCGGCATGGCCGGCGATGCCCTCCTCGGCGCTGGGCGCGGGGGTGAAGCGGTGGTCCAGGTCCCCCTGCCGGGCGGTGAAGTCGCACAGGGTACGCACCGCCACCCGATGGCGTCGCACCTCGCTCATGCGGGCTGCACCCAGCGCACGTGGCAGACCGCGGCGGGGATGCCCTGCTCATGGAAGAAGGCGAGCCAGCGACGCTGGTTGTCCTGCAGGCGGTCGCCGGGGCCCTTCACCTCGATCAGCCGGTAGCGCGGCTCTCCCTCTGCCGCCTGCGGGAAGAACTGGATCAGGTCCGGCAGGCCGGCACGGTTGGCCTTCAGGTCGACCAGCAGCCGCTCGAAGCAGGCGCGCAGGCGCTCGGCGGGCAGGCACGAAAGCGCAAGCGAAAGCAGCGCCTCGTCGAGCGCCCCCCAGTGCACGAAGGGGTTGGCGAGCCCCTGCTTCTCCCGCCATGTCGAAAGGATCGCCCGCTCATGGCGGCCGTCGTCGAGGCGCGCCAGGCAGTCATCGAAGCGCTCGCGGCGGCGCGCCACGAAGTCCTCCCGGTAGAGGTCCGCCGGGCCGCTGTGGAAGGGGTGGAAGAAGGCGCCGGGCAGGGGCGCGAAGAGCGCCTCCCAGCAGAGCAGGCCGAAGAGCCCGATGAGCAGGGTGTTCTCCACGTAGGCTACCGGAGCATCGTCACGGTGCAGGTGCTCGCCCACCGCCCGCTCGACGCCGAGGGAAAGCGACAGGGAGGCCGGCAGGCAGAGCTCGAGGCGCTCGGGGGCGGGCGCCGCCTCCCGAGGCTGCGCCGCCAGCCCCAGCCGTCGCCGCAGGCGGGGAAGCAGCCGCGAGAGGGCCTGGGCCTCCGCCTCCCCCGGCGCCCCGCCAGCCAGGGCCTCGACCAGGGCTTCCGACAGGGCATGGGCCTCGGCGTGCTCTCCCCGGCGCTCCAGCAGGCGCAGGTAGCGGATACGCGCCTCTGCGCTGCCGGCGTCCACCGGCCAGCCCGCCTGGTGGTAGAGCCCAAGCGCCAGCTCGCCCTCCCCGGCCCGCTCGGCCTGTCGGCCCAGGGCCAGCTCCAGGCGCCGGCGCCGCGCCGAAAGCCAGGCGTTGTCCGACGGCACCGGGGGCAGGGCATCGGCCAGCGTTGCCACCGGCTCATCGGCGTCGAGCCGTTCGCGCAGCCGGTGCAGGGCCAGGTAGGCGTCCACCTCCTCGCGGCGCTGGAAGGCCCGGGAATCGGCGCTGAAGGCCACCCGCTCGAAGCGCTGCACCCCGAGTTCGGCGAGCACGAAGTCGGACCAGTCCTGGCGCAGGTTGCCGAAGAACATCAACCGAAGGCGGTCGCAGGCGGCCATCACCGTCAGGTGCACCACCCGATCCGGAGCCGCCGGCCACCACGCGGCCAGCGGACGCGCCTCGAGGCCCCGAGGCGCCAGGGCATCGAGCAGGGCGGCCTTGCCCAGCGAGGCCGGCAGCCCGGCGGCGCGAATCTCCCCGGCCAGGGCCAGGCGCAGCTCCGGCAGTCGCAGCTGGGTGAAGAGGGTCGCCAGGGTGAGGGCGGGATCGCCCTCGACCATGCCCGCGGCCACCAGCGGCGCCAGGGCCGCTCCGCCGTCGCCGGTCTCGGCGCTGTTCTCGCTGCCGGCTCTGATCTCGGCGTCGATCTCGGGATAGACGAGCTTCGAGGTGCGAAAGTGCTCGCCGCGGCGCATCACCATGCGCACCAGCAACGCCCGGGAGGCCCGGGGCAGCGCGGCGAAGGCGGAAAGGAACACCTGCTCCTCGTCGCCGAGCAGGTCGCCGTGACGCTCGGCGACCCAGCCCAGCACGTACTGGAAGTTCACCAGGTAGTAGAAGGGGTCCGCGAGGGAGGCGGCAGGAGAGCTACTGGTCATCTATCCATGATATCAGCCGCCACTGCCCGGCTCACAGCCCCTCCGCCAGCGCGGCCACCACCTCGGCCGCGGGCACCTCGCGGCAGCGGCTGGCGTTCTGCCCCGCCCCATTGAGCGCGTGAGAAGTCGCCACGGCGACCCTCCCTAATGCGGATTGACCGCCACTGATGCGGCTTCATGCACACCCTTGGCGAGCTCCTGGACCACCTCGGCGGCGGACACCTCGCGGCAGCGGCTGGCGTTCTGCCCCGCCCACAGCGGGGAGAAGTCGCCGCTGCCCTGGGCCTCGGCGGCGGCGCGCAGCGGGGCGATGGCGGCGGTGGCCAGAGGGAAGGCCGGAGCGACGTCGCTCATCGGCCCCAGTTCGCGCATCAGCCGGGTGACGATGCCCCGGGCCGGGCGGCCGCTGTAGAGGTTGGTCAGCGCCGTGTGGCGGGCCGCCTCGCTCATCAGCGCCCGGCGGTGGATCGCCGAGACACGCGACTCGGGGCAGCAGAGGAAAGCCGTGCCCACCTGCACCGCCTCGGCGCCCAGCGCCAGCGCCGCCGCCACGCCGCTGGCATCAGCGATGCCGCCGGCGGCAATCAGCGGCAGGTCGACGGCCTCGCGCACCTGGGGCAGCAGCGCGAGGGTGCCCACCTGGGTGGTGGGCTCATCGGTCAGGAACATGCCGCGGTGGCCGCCCGCCTCCAGCCCCTGGACGATGATGGCATCGGCGCCGTGGGCCGCGAGCCACTCGGCCTCCTGCACCGTGGTGGCCGAGGCGAGCACCCTGGCGCCCCACGCCTTGACCCGCTCGAGCAGCGCGGCCTCGGGCAGCCCGAAGTGGAAGCTCACCACCTCGGGACGGAAGGGCGCGAGGGCATCGCAGGCCTCGTGATCGAAGGGGCGCCGCCCGGGGCCCTCGGGCACGGCACCGATGTCGAGGTCGAACTCGGCATAGTAGGGGGCCAGCGCCTCATGCCAGCGCGCCTGGGCGTCGGGGTCCGGTGCAGGCGGTGCATGGCAGAAGAAGTTGACGTTGACGGGGGCGGCGGTAGCGGCGCGGATGGCGATGAGTTCCTCGGCCATGGCCGACGGCGACAGCATGGCGCAGGGCAGCGCGCCCAGCCCGCCGGCCCTGGCCACGGCAATGGCCAGCTCGCTGCCCTGGGCGCCGGCCATGGGGGCCTGGAGGACCGGCAGCGTGATGCCGAGGGTGTGGGTCAGGCTCATCGGGGCTCTCCCGGATCTTGTGGAACGTCTTGTGGAACGTCGTGTGGAACCTCGGGTGGGTCATCGGGCTCCCCGTCGCGGCGCCAGGGCCGGCGGGGGCCCAGGGTATCGGCCACGAAGGCGCCGCGCTCGCCGAGGGGACGAGGCTCGCCGACGGTGGTGTCGCGGCGGGTCTGTCGCTCCATTTCACCGTTGATCTCGGCCCCCAGCAAGACGACGAAGGCCGATAGCCAGAACCACAGCATCAGCACCACCACGGCCCCCAGCGACCCGTAGAGCTGGCTCAGGGTGGCCATGCGCCCCACGTAGAGCGAGAGGCCGGCGGAGCCCAGGAGCCACAGCAGGGTGGCGGTGACGGTACCGACGCTGACCCACTCCCAGCGCGGCGAGCTGCGGTAGGGGGCGAAGCGGTAGAGCACCGCGATCACCGCCATCATCACCAGCAGCAGCGCCGACCAGCGCACCAGGCCGACCAGCATGGCCGGCGCACCCGTCAGGCCGAGCTGGCCGCTGGCCAGGGGGAAGAGGGCCACGACGACGATGGTCACCAGGGTCAGGGCGATCAGCCCCAGGGTCAGGGCGGACACCACCAACAGGCGGCCCAGCGGACCGCGCCGCTCGTCCTCGCCGTAGACCAGGTTGAGGGCGATGATCAGCCCGCGCACCCCCTTGGAGGCCGCGAACAGGGCGATCGCCAGGCTGCCCAGGGCGGTGAGGCTGAGACCGGTGGGGGTGTTGTCGCCGATCTCGCGGGCCTGCTCCTCGATCAGCCCCGCCGCCTCGGCCGGCACATGGCGGGCCAGCTCGGCGATCTGGCGGGCCATGTCCTGGGGGTCGAGCACCAGGGCCCAGAGGGAGATGACCGCCGCGATGGCGGGAAACACCGAGAGCAGGGCATAGAAGGCGATGCCGGCGGACAGCAGCCCGACGCGGTCGTCGGCCAGCTGCACCTTGACGCGCCAGAGGATGTCGAGCCAGCCGCGGCCGGGGATCTGGCGGGGCTGCGCGGCGTGGCGTCCGCGGCGCGGTGGAGCCATGGGGTGCCTCAGTTCGCTCGGGCGGGGTGGAGGACCATGCGGGCGTCGCGGATCTCGATATCGAAGCGGTTGAGGAAGCTCATGCCGAGCAGCGCCACGTCGCCCTCCATGCCGGGGCTGATGGAACCGCGCACCTCCCGCGCCGCGAAGCCGCCGAGGCTCACCTCGTCGAGGGTGGTGAGGTCGCCTCGAACCCGGCCGTTGGCGGTGTTGAACCAGGCGCTGCCGGTCGACTCCAGCCCCAGCCGGTCGGCCAGTTCCGCGGAGACGGCCACGTAGGTGGCTCCGGTATCGAGGAGGAACTCAACCGGCTCGCCGTTGATGCGCCCGGTGGCCAGGAAGTGCCCGGCCCGGTTGCGCTCCAGCACCACCGAGCTCTCGCCCTCCACGGCATTGACCAGGTGGGCATTGGGGTTGCGCTGCTCCTCCAGGTAGCCGTGGAACCACCAGGTCCCGGCGCCGATGAACAGCATCCAGAACAGCAGCATCATGCCGAGGCCGGTGCGACGGACCGCCCTGTTGTCATCGCTCATGGCACGCCTCCCGCGCCGTTGGTGGTCTTCGACACTCATGCGTTGACACCCGACACCCCCCTGTCTGTACTGAATGCCGTCCAGCCGGACACAGGCTCAATCACAAGGATAACGCCCCATGCAGGACAGCACTCAGCTTTCGACCCCCGAGCGCCCCCATCATTCCCTTGCCGCCGGCCTCTGCCTGGGGGCCGCGCTGCTGATGGCCGGCGGCGCCCAGGCCTGGGACGGCCTGGTGGAGAAGCAGGTCTTCGAAATGGACGCGTACACCACCCGTGGCGGCGAGACCATCGCGGACCTCGCAGTGGGCTGGGAGGCCTACGGCACCCTCAACGAGGCCCGCAACAACGCCATCCTGATCACCCACTTCTTCTCCGGCACCAGCCACGCCGCCGGCCGCTACGAGGAGGAAGGCCCCGCCGGCTACTGGGACAGCATCATCGGGCCCGGCAAGCCGCTGGATACCGACGAGTACTACATCATCGCCTCGGACACCCTGGTCAACCTCAACGCCCATGCCCCCAACGTGACCACCACCGGGCCGGCCTCGCTCCATCCCGAGACCGGCGAGCCCTGGGGGCTGGACTTCCCGGTGGTGACCATCGGCGACTTCGTCGATGTCCAGAAGGCGCTGCTGGAGAGCCAGGGCATCGAGCGGCTGCACGCCGTGATGGGCGCCTCCATGGGGGCGCTGCAGGCCTACGAGTGGGCCAGCACCTACCCCGATCGGGTCGAACGGCTGATCCCGGTGATCGGCGCCGGCGAGGCCGACCCCTGGCTGCTGGCCACCCTGGCCGCCTGGGCCGCGCCGATCCGCGTGGACGCCAACTGGAACGGCGGCGACTACTACGACGGCGAGCCGCCGCTGGACGGCCTGCGCGAGGCGCTCAAGCTGGTCACCCTCAACGCCAACCACTGGCAGTGGGCCAACGAGACCTTCGATCGCAGCTGGGCCGACGAACAGGCCGACCCCGCCCGGGACCTCGACGCCCGCTACGCCATCGAGCAGACCCTGGACGACATCGCCGCGGCCCGTGCCGAGCAGGCCGATGCCAACCACCTGCTCTACCTGGTGCGCGCCAACCAGACCTTCATGGCGGGCCATGGCGAGAGCCTGGAAGCGGGACTGGCCGCCATCGAGGCGCCGACGCTGATGCTCTACAGCGAGGATGACCTGGTCTTCGCTCCCCAGAGCGTGAAGCGGACCGCCGAGCTGATCGGCGCCGACGGCACCCCGGTGGAGCTGATCCCGCTTGCGGGCACCCGCGGCCACCTGGACGGCGTGGTGGCCATCGACCAGGCCGGCGATCGCCTGCGCGCCTTCCTGGCGGAGTGAGCGGCCTGATGCCCTGGCGGCTCAGCCCGCCAGGGCCCGCACCAGCAGGTACCCCCCCATGGCCAGCAGGCCGCTGAGGAAGGCACGCCGGAAGGTCGACTCCGAAAGCCGTCCGCGCAGCCACTGACCCAGTCGCATGCCCACCAGGGCCGGCAGCACGGCCCCCAGGGAGAGCAGGCCCAGTTCCACGCTGAGCAGCCGCTGGCCTCCCAGGGCGGAACCCAGCGCCAGGGTGGTAACCACGAATAGCACGCCCATGGCCTGGATCAGCATCTCCCTGGGAAGGCCGAGGGACTGCAGGTAGGCCACGCCCGGAAAGACCGAGGAGCCGGTCATGCCGGTCAGCAGGCCGGTCAGGGCCCCGTTGATCGGCGCGGCATGACGCCCGCGGCCGACCAGCCTGGCCAGGCCCAGGTGGCAGAGCCCGGCGAGCGCATAGAAGACGATCAGCGCTCCCAGCAGCCCCGAGAGCCAGCGCACCTCGACCCGGGCGAGGATGCCCACGCCCAGCCACACCGTCACCACCGATGCCAGCAGGAAGGGCCAGAGCTGCCTGAGGATCCGCCCCAGGTAGCCTCCCACCAGCGCCTGCCAGACATTGGTGATCAGGGTGGGCGCCAGCAGCAGCGCCATGGCCGGCTGCAGCCCCAGGGTGGCGGTCAGCAGCGCCAGCGACACCGTGGGCATGCCCATGCCGATGACGCCCTTGACGCCACCGGCCACCAGGAAGGTGGCGGCAATCAGCAACGGCTCCAGGGTAGTCGGCATCCTGTCGGGGCTCCCGGGGGAAACGACCTAGTTGACCCGAGATTGACGGCCCTCGCAACGTTCGGCCAACCCCGGCGCTCCCTAGACGACGCGATCCAGCAGGTCCCTGACCAGGGCCACGGGCTGGACCCGGGGCACCTGGAATTCGATATCCCCCCAGTCCATCGAGAAGGGCTCGCCCTGCACATAACGGATCGGGAAGCCGACACCGAAGCGCATGCCGCCGCCGGCCTCGGCGGCGGCCAGCTCCCAGCGCTCGTCGTAGAGGTCCAGGGTACGCACCAGCAGGTCGGCCTCGACCTGGGCAAACCCCGCCAGGTCGAAGCGGAACACCGGCTGGCCCTGCAGGGCGACGCGCGCCTCCAGCTCGAGCCCCTGACCGGGCTGCCAGTCGAGTGCCACGCCGGCCTCGGCGCGGGCCTCGAGCCCCAGCTCCCCGCCCGCCTCCAGTCCCAGCGTGGCGCTGACCACCGGAATGCCCGCCCCGAGGCCGCCGCGCAGGAACAGGCGCAATCCGGCACTGGCCGGCACCGCCAGCAGCGCCTCCCCGACCACCCGGGTCTCGTCCTCACGATCCGGGTTGTAGGTCACCTCGATATCGAGCTCGTCGAGGGTGCCGGGCCCCACCGAGGCGCGCAGGTCGAGCCCGCCGCCCACGGTGGCGAAGATGCCGACACGCTGGCGCGCCACGGTGAAGCCGACGATGGGAATGTCCAGGCGGACCGTCATCAGGTTGCGCTCCCAGGGATCGGCCTCGAACAGGGTGACGCTGTCGGGGATGCCGATGCCGCCCGTCAGCTCGACCTCACCCTGGGGCAGCACCGCCAGGCCGGCGCGGCCCTCGAGCCAGGGCGTCAGCGCGATGGTCGCCTCGCCGGCACCGAACAGCGTGATCCTCTCCCCGGGCGCCTCGAGGCGCTCCCCGGTCTCCTCATCCACCTCGCGATTGGTGGCGCCGAAGGTCAGCTCGCCGGCGATCAGGCCACGGGAGTAGGCCCCGCGCCCCTCGACATCGAACAGGCCATCGTCCAGGGAGGCGGTGAGCCCGGCGTCGAAACCGGGCAGGTCGGCGTTGATCTCCCCGGCGATCGCCAGCGCATAGCCCTCGCCCTCCTCGCGCGGGGCGATGGTCCCCGTCAGCTCGCCCCCCTCCACCCGCGGGATGGCATCGCCCAGCGTCACCCCGACCGAGAGCATGGCGCCCTCGTCGCGGCTCACCGAGAAGGCCAGCTCCCCGGCCTCCAGCGCCGCCAGGCTGGGGGTGATCTCGCCCTCGCCGCTGACGCTCTCGCCGTCGACGGTCAGCTCCAGGCTGGCGGCCTGGACGCCGCGCAGCTTGCCCTCGCCCAGTGCCAGCGTTCCGGTACCTGTCAGCGCGCCCTCCTCGTAGGCCAGCGCGACCCGCGCCGTCTCGAAGAGCCGGCTGTCAAAATCGAAGTGGCCCCCGAAGCCCAGCTCTCGACTGCTCGCCATGACCTCGAGCTCCCCTTCCCCATAGGGGGCCAGCGCGAACTCGATCTTCCCCTCACCGCCCCAGCCATCGGCGGTGGAGGCAAAGAGCACCAGGCTGGAGTCGGTCAGCTCGAAGGGCGGCGGCAGGCGCAGGTCACCGGTATCGATGGGCTGCTCGAGGCGGAAATCGTTGCCGCGCAGGGTAAAGGCCAGCCCCCTGTCGCCGAGGATGGGGAGCTCGGGCAGCAGGGTGCCCTCCACGTTCAGCCCGCCCTCCTCATCGACCTCGAGCTCGTCGAGCTCCACCAGGATCGGCAGCGCCTGGGTCGCCTCCTTGCGCTCCAGAAAGCCATCGAGCAGGGACTGCAGGTGACGCCCCGTCAGCAGCCCGGCGCGAGGATCGCCCGGCAGGCGCAGCACGGGCAGGGAGAGGTCCTCGCCGAAGGCCTTCCAGTCCGGATTGTCGGCGGGGATGTTGACGTCCAGATAGCCGAGGTTGCCGCTGTCGGACTCGCCGTCGAGGTTGAACCAGTAGCCGCGGACCACCAGCGGTGCCAGCAGGTCGCTGCCGATGACCTGCCCCTTGTCGGGCTCATCGAACTGCAGGGCCGCGACGGCCTCCGGCGAGGTGTAGACCACCACCGGGCGGGGCGCCTCATGCAAGGTATCGTGGACACCCCTGTCGGGGGCCGAGCGGGCCGACGAGGTGGCCGTACGGCGGCGACCCTCGCTCTCCTGCGGCGTGCAGGACTCCGTCGCATCGCCCATGATCACGCTCCTTGCCGGCTTTCCCGGCTAGCGATAGCCGGTCACGAAGGCCCGGCCAATCAGCTTGAAGGTCTCGATGAACTCCTCCGGGGCGCCCCCTTCCAGTTCGGCCCGCAGGCTCACCTGCCCCTTGCCGACCACCGGCAGCCAGATATTGTCCGAGGCCGAGGAGATGCCGGCACCGAAGGCCAGGTAGAGGTGCTTCTTGAATGGGGGGGCATCCTCTCGTCCAAAGCTCGTAACGAAGGTCAGGGTCAGCTCGCCGAGACGCTCCTGACGCTCGCGCCCCTGCCCCGCCGGCACCGCCGCCGCCGAGACGTGCAGCAGCACCTCTCGCGCCTCCTTGACGATGCGCTCGGGCAGGGGCCAGGCAGGGGGTTTCTTGAGGATGTCGAAGAGGTCGAAGCGCCCCTCCTCGACATCCAGGGGGTATCGCTTGCCATCGGGCTCCCAGGGCTGCCAGGCCACCCCGGTCACCCAGCCGCCGCGGTGCTCGCCGGTGGCGAGCTCGGGGACGGCGCGCACCCCCTCGACCTTGTCTCTCGGCACCAGGAAACCGGCCTCGTCGCGCTCCCAGAGGCCCTCCCCGGCCTGGGCCGGGGGCTCGGCCCAGACCGCGTTGCCGCGCTGGTCCTTCGCGGTCAGCACGAGCCCCTTCTTCGCACCCGGAGGATGGACGAAGGACTTCTCGGCCACGACCGCTTCCCCGTGCACGCGAGGCGCCGTGACCCCCTTGTCGCTGCGGATCTCGCCGGCGACCTTCATGGGCCCATCCACCGAAACCGCCTGGGTGACATGCAGGTCCCCCTCGATCTTCCCTCCCCGGGTGCGGTCGAGGACCACATCGTCGAGGCTCTGGGGCAGCGCCGTGGAGGAGGTCCTGGCCCGATAGGGCAGCGTGCGTGCATCCAGGCGGCAGAAGAGATCATTGAGCAGTATGCCGAGCGGCTGGCGGCGCTCCCTCCAGTGTCCGAGCCCCGCCTCGGCCAGCAGGGACCTGACACTGGGCTTGCGGTCACATTTCCCGAAGTGGTGGGTCACCGCCTCGCTGTTGAGATGAACCAGCAGGGCGTCCAGTGCCTGCTGGACGTTCTCCGGCGGCTCCCCTTCGCCCGGTGCGAGCAGGGCCTTCCAGCGCTCCGGCGCGAGGCCCGCGTCGTAGCCGATGCGGTCGGCCAGCAGCGAGGCCAGGTCGAGATACTGGAAGCGCCGACGGGTGGCGTCATCCAGCGGCTGGGGCTCGCCGTCCACCACGCGGTAGAGGCGCAGGTAGTGATGCCGGATACCCAGCGGGGTCGCGCTGGCCAGCTCGATGCGCGCCGCCTCCTCGGCGGCCTCGCGCAGGGTGGCCAGCCAGTAGTCGCCGCTGATGAAGCGTCGCTCGCCAAGCTCCAGCTCGAGGCTGTAGCGGTCCAGCATCAGCAGCAGGCGGTCGTCGGTCAGGTGAACCTCGGCGCTGCCGGCCTGGCGGGCTTGCTCCTCGCTGTCGTGACGCTGCAGCGCCGTGCCGCGGTGCCAGCCCTCCTGCCATTCCCAGGCACCGCCCGAGCGCGTCAGGTGGCAGTAGCCATCCCAGCGGCGCAGCCAGCGCAGCTCGGGGTCCTCCTCCTCGTGGGGCGCCCGGCCGGCGACCAGCGTGCCGCGCCTGGGAATTCCCGCGCTGTCGTGCCGGTGGATGCCGAGATGGCTGTCGCTGTCGGGGCCGAAGGGCTCGTAGACCCGGTCGGGGCTGACGAACCCCGGCGACAGCGCGTCGCGCGCCTCGGCCTCGGCGCCGTTCTCCCGGGACCACTTGAGCACCAGCTCCCCGTCGCCTCCCGGGCCGGGATGGTGATGCACCTCGAGACGAAAGAGCGCATCGCCGATTCCCGGGTGGAAGACCTCCAGCTGGGGCTCGCAGGGGTCGTCGACCAGCGTGGCCTCCTCGCGCTCCTGGAGCGTCAGCGACGCATCGCCACAGGCGGGCAGGCCGGCCGCTTCCTCGAAGGGGTCGTCATCCAGTGGCGCCCACTTGAGCTGCACCATGGTGCGGGTACGGGTGCAGGTGTCGGCGCCATTCAGCGCCGGGTCGGCCAGCGAGGGGTCCTCCAGGGCGGTGATCTCGCGCTCCCAGAGGTCGACGTACAGCACGTGGTCCCCCGCCGGCGGGGCGAGCCCGGGCAGGTCGGCCTGCACGCTCAGGGGATCCGTGTCCTCATCGGCGCCGGGTGTCGCCACCCACTCCCCCAGCCGACCATCGACCACCACCCGCCCCCAGCGGAGGGCGGGTCGGCCGTCCTGGTCGATGTCCAGCAGGCCGCCATTCGCCGGCATGCCGCTGCCCAGTGCCTGTCGACTGCCCTCCACCAGGGTCCGGCGCAGGGCATCCACCAGCGCGTTCCAGTCGGCATCGGTCAGCACCCGCCCCTGCTGCTGGTGAACCGCGTCATAGCGGTGATCCGACTCCCTGCGATAGCGCGATATCTGTGTCTTCATGTCGTCTCCCTGCCTGGTGTCGGCTCTGTTTCAGCGCCGCAGCCGCGGGGGCTGTCGGGCGAGGCGCGGGTCGGTGATGATGGCGGTAGTCATGCCCAGCGGCAGATGCTGCTCGAGTTTGTGGCGGACGGCCTCCAGGCGACGCTGGTGAAAGCGATGGTGGTAGGCCCCCATCTCTCCCCCGTCCTCGGCGCCGGCATGGATCTCGGCGGGCCCGTCGGGATGCAGCACCCCACAGCCCTCCTTGCCGAACTGTCGGGAAAGCATGACCGGCGCCCGGCTGGCCATCGAGGCGTGATGCACCTCCAACCAGGGGCGGTCCTCCACCGCGGCGTAGGGCACCAGCGCCGGCAGGCTGCTGTAGCGCAGGCAGCCACGCCGGGGCGGGCCGCTGTCGCTGGCCAGGTCGGCCCGCAGCGGGCCCAGCACGAGGCTGTCGCTGGCCTGCAGGTGTTCGGCCACCAGGCCGCCCAGCACGGTGGCATGCTCCAGGCGACACAGCGCCGTGGCGGTGCGCGCATAGCCGACCAGGCTGTCACGCAGCGACAGGGCCGGCACCTCGCCGCGCGGCGAGAAGACCACCACGGCGCGACTGGCGGCGCAGCGCTCGAGATGCAGGGTCGCGCGGCTGACCCTGAGCGTGTGAAGGAAGACCAGGTCCTGAAAGTGGAAGTGGCGCGCCACCCCGTCGCCGGGGAGGTCCAGCACCACGCGGCCGGTGACCGGCAGCGGGTGCCCGTCGGCGCTGGCCACCCGATGGTGCTCCGATTCGAGCATCCAGCCGCTGGGCACCGGGCGCCGGATGCGCTCTACCTCCCAGCGCCAGGGCGAGGTCGCCACGAGGCGCCGACAGGCCTGGCGCCCATCGCGCAGCGGCCGCCAGTCGGCCTCCCCGCAGGCGATGTCGCCCGGCAGTGCCATGCCGCCGACCGGCTCGCGCGCCAGGGGGAAGAACCCCCGTCCCGGCGGCAGGTGCAGCAGCAGGCTGCGCGGGTGGAAGCGCCGCGGGCGCCGCCCGCCCACGCTCAGCTCCGCGGTGCGCAGCGTGAGGTCCTCGTGGCTGTCGGGGAAGCATGGCACCCCGGACTCGCCGACGAGCCGCGGAGTGCCGTCATCGTCCAGCACCCGCCGCATGCGGTATCGGAAGTCGGGCGTGACCACCCGCGGCAGCGGGGTGCCGGGCAGGTAGGTGGTGATCACCCGCTGCCAGCCCTCGTGGACCCGTGCCGGCGAATCGGCCACCGCCGCGGCGAGCTCCTCCAGGGCCGCCACGGTGCCCTTGCGCTTGCGCCAGCGCACCGCATTGAGCACCTCCTGGCGCCGCCCCGCCACCGTGGGCGAGACCAGCCGGGCATCCAGCAGCTGGCCCAGGTAGGGCAGGATCCAGCCCTGGGCGCTCTCGGGGAAGGCATCGTCCAGGCGCTGTTCGAGGGTGCCGTGCAGCTGGTCGAGCAGCAGGCCGCAGCCGTCCAGCCAGGCGGCCAGCTGGCCCGACTCATCGCGCTGGCGATAGAGCTCGGGCAGCAGGAGCCACAGCTGGCGGCCCAGCCGGCTCGACCATCGGGAATCGGGGGCATCGGGCGTCATGGGATCGCCTCCTCCCAGTCGATGGCAAGATGGCCGACAGCCGGCGGCAGGTGGAGCACCTCATCCACACCGGCGGGCACCTGGCGCAGCCCGCTGTCGAGCGCCGGCATCCGGTCGCGGCCGATGGCGCAGCGTGAATTGACCACCCCGTCCACCGCCTCGATGTGGCGGAACACCTCGGCGATGGTCAGCGGCTCGCCGATATCGCGCTCGGCCAGCGCGAACGCGCCCTGCAGCACCCGGCGCACCGCCTCGACCACGGTGTCGGGGTCGAAGGCCGCCGTGTCGAGGCGCAGGCGGGCGCGCAGGTGGATCGCGACCCGAGCGGCCTCGACCAGCCCCACGCGGATACCCGGTGGGGCGTGGGAGTGGAGGTAGGCCGACAGGCTGGCCAGCAGGTGTGGCGACGCCTCCCCTCCCGCCGGCAACACCACCACCGTGACCGCCCTGGCGCGTCGGGTGCGCGCCGGACCCGGACGCGCCCGGGCCCGCCAGACGCTGCTGTGACTGGTCGCCAGGGCGGCGAAATCCGCCAGCGAGACGGCGCGATCGAAGGTCAGCAGGGTGGCCGGCGCCGAACGACACAGCGATTCGCTGTCCTCGACGGCATTGCCGCCGACGGCGGGCAGGGGCTGGCGCACGCCCGAGAGGCGCGGGTCGGGGCGGGCCAGGCGCTCCAGGGAGCCCGGCGGGAGGTTGCCGACCGGACCGCTGCCCTCGCGCCAGCCGATGCGCACGTTGCCGCGGCGCGCCGGCACGCGGCGCCCCCGCTCGCCATCGCCGAAGCCCAGCAGCAGGTCGCCATCCTCGGTGTAGCGCACGGTGTAGTGGCGATCCTCGGGGCCGGCGTCATGCAGCTGTCCCACCTGCTCCCAGCGCTCCCCCTCCACCCGGACCTCGAGCGCCGCGCGCACGCCGCCGGGCAGCTGGCGGTCGGCGGTGAAGGCCACATCCTTCAGGGCGACAGGCAGCCCCTGCGGGGTGATATCGACCCCGCCGTAGACCCTTTCCGGACGCGCCTCGCCATGCCCGGCGGCCACCACGTTGCCGTGGATGACCACCTCCGAGACCCTCAGGCCCAGATCGTCGAGGGAGGGCGACAGGAAGACCCGCCCCTGCGCGTCGACCCGCTCGACCTCGGCCTCGACGGCCCGCCCGGCCCCACCGGCCACCAGCACGCGCCGCCCGCGCCCCAGTTCGGCGGGCAGCGTCTCCAGTACCAGGCCAGGGCCGGTGACGAGGCCCTCGTTGCGATCCCAGCCCCGCGGCCGCGAGACGTGACGAAAGCCGCAATGCAGCACGCTGTCGCCGAGCCAGAAGCGGCCGCCGCCGCGGTGTGTCCAGCCGGCAACCGTCAGGCGACGCCGCTCCCCCTCGAGGGAGGCCACGCTCTCCAGCCGGCCACCGGCGAACTGCTGCCCCCGCTGCACCACTATCAGGCCCCCCGCCTCGGCATCCCGGCCTCCCCTCACCTCCAGCTGCCGGTCCAGCGGCCGGCATCGGTCATTGCGCACGAAGGGCTCGAAGGGCACGCCGCGCGAGGGCGGCGCCGCCATCACGTACTGGGGGTTGTCACGCAGCGGATCCCTGGTCGAGTCCTGGATCTGGATGCGCAGCAGGCTGAAGCCGGCGTGGGCGACGTCCAGGTCGGCCGGCCGGTACTCGACGCCGAGGATGCGATAGGCCTTCAGCTCCCGGTCACTGCCGGGGCGCACGACCCAGCTTCCCGCCAGGTCTCGCAGGTCGCCGGCCACCTTCAGCCGTACCACCCCACCCGCCTGGCCCTCCAGCTCTCGGCCGATGACGCCGGACACGGCCAGGCGGCGTGCCTTCGCCAGGTGGCCATGGCGGAAGTCGAGCCAGTCGAGGGGCCGGTCGAGGATCACGGCGCGCGCTTCCCGCGCGACCACCCGGCGAAAGCGGTCGGCGGGATCGGCGGCAGGCCCCAGGTAGACGACGTCGCCGGGGTCTAAGGGCGGCGGCGGCTCGGCGAGGCGCAGGCGCCTCGCCGCCAGGGGGGCGGCGACCTCGGGCACCGGCCCGAGCAGCGTCGGCCTCTCACGTACCCCGTGATGCACCCGGGTCTGCCCCCGGACAAAGCCATGCCTCTCGCCGAGGCCCTCCGCCAGCCGCACCCGCAGCCAGCCGGGCGCCGCCTCGCTGACCCCGGCCACCCGACACACCCGCAGGCGCCCCTCCACCTCGTCCTCCAGCACCAGCGGCTCGTCGGCACGGACGTCGCCGGGCTTGCCGGGCAGCTCCAGCTCATCGCCGCACAGCGGGGCCGGCGAGCGGTCGTGGCCCGCCAGGCGCAGGGCATTCAGGGAGGCATGAACGTCGATATCCTCAAGGGTCTCGAAGGTCAGCGGGCCGCCCTCCAGCGGCTGATGGCGCACCGCCAGGCCCGCCGGGATCCGGCCATCGCGCCCCTCCCGGGCAAGCAGCACCAGCGGCGTGGCGGCGGAGGCCGGCGGCGCGGGGATATAGTCGATCATGGTCACCAGCTGGCGCACGCGCTCCCACAGCGTGGCCGTGCCCAGGTACCCCTCGTTGGCCTCGGCATCGACGTGGCCGGCCAGCACCTGGCTGGCGCGGGCGAGCGCCCGGGCAATCTCCCAGGCGGGGTCGCGGGTCGGGGTGCGGTACTGGTCGAGCAGCCGCTCGCGGCGGGTCTCGTCGCGCTCATCGGGCGGCGGCCCCATGACCCGCTCCCAGCGGATGAGCTCGGGCTGGCCGGCAAATCCCGCGCGCAGGGTCTCGAGGAAGCTGGCGGCATTGCCGTGGACATATGCCAGCCGCGCCAGGCCGGCGCGGTTCCAGCGGGTCAGTTCGTCTCGTTTCATCCCCGCAGCCCTCCCTTGAGGTCGAGGCGAAGGTGACCCCGTGCCGGCCGCGCCGGGTCACCGTCACACACCGGGAACTCGAGCCCGGAGAGCGCAATGCGCCCCGAGCGCGACTCGTCCGGATAGCGCCGTCCCGCGCGCTTGAAGCGAGTGAGGCAGACATCCCGCACGCCGGCGAGCGCCATCAGGGCCTGATAGAAGTCCGAGGCGTAGAGGTCCTCGCCGAAGGCCAGACGCCCCGGGTGGAAGAGCCCCGCCGGCCCGTCGCCCAGCACGCGACGCACCGCCGCCTCCACCTCGGAGCGAAAGTGCTCGTCCGCTACCGTGACCCGCAGGCCCAGCACGATGCCCACCGCCGCGGCATCGCGCAGGACCACCTCCTGGCCCGCCAGGCGGCGCGCCTCCAGGTAGTCGCGCAGCACCCGGCGCACGCTGGGTGCCTCACCGAAGGGCGGTCGCCACTCGGCCCCCTGCTCGTCGAGGAAGCGGGACAGCCGGCGGGCCAGCTCGGGCGGCGCCACCGCGGGCAGCGGCTGGTCCAGGGGCTCGCCGTTCCAGCAGATCACCGCCACCTCGATGCGCTCCCAGGCCCCCGTCCAGCGCGACCAGGCGTGGGCCTGCTCCACCAGCGGATGGGCGACCAGGGTGGCGGCGTGGTCCTCCAGGGTGACGGCACGCTCCTGCCGACGAATCCGCCGCGGCCCCTCGGCGCGATCGGCGTCCAGCAGATCGGGGCGCGCCCGCCACAGGCGATACAGGGCCTCCCGGGAGAGCTGGCGATGCTCGGCGGCATCGAAACCGATCATGCGCAGCAGGGCGTCGACGCTGGCCGGCCGCCGTGCGCTTTCGAGGGTGGCCTCCGCCATGACGCGGTCGTGCATGTCCGACAGCCAGTCGAGCTGGGTGGCCAGCACCTCCACCAGCACCACCTCCAGGTCGGCGGGATTCCAGTCACCGCGCTCGGGGAAGCGCCGGGCCAGGTCGGCCAGCATCATCGCGCGGAAGCCCTCGAAGTCACGGGTACGCCAGTCGAGGTCATCGGGGATCGCCGGCGGCGGCTCGGGCATCCGCACGCGACGCCCGCCGCAGTCGGGACAGCCGCCGTCGAAGCGCAGCTCGGGGCGCGGGAGCTCAGCCATGCCAGCCCTCCCCGACCACGAAGGTCTGGCGCTCCTGACGGTCGATGGCCGCCAGCCGATAGCGGATCTCGATGATCAGCCGCGCCTCGTCGCTGTGCAGGTCGACCCGGAGGGTGGCGGGGTCCACCTCCCCGCGCAGGGCCTCGGCGAGCGACGCCGAGAGCTGCTGGGCGGCGGTCTCGCGCAGCAGGGAGTCGGGCGCGGCGAACACCAGCCGCCGCGCGCCGAACCCGAACGCCGGCCGGTAGATGCGCTCGCCGGGGGCGGTGAACAGCACCTGCTCGATGCGCTGGCGTATCTGGTCCGCCCGCCCGCAGCGCCGGGCGCCGTCGGCCTCGATGGCGAACGGGAAGGCCAGGCTGTCGCGTTCCGGCATTCTGCTCATGGGTCACCTCCTGCCGCCAGGCCCCGGGCCCGGGCGACGGTTCCGGCCGGTCAGCCGGTCATGGTTCGAGTGGAGAGGGTGCTGAACTCGCCCTGGGGAATCGGCGGCCCCGACGGCCCCATGCTGGTGGGGTGCACGTGGGTGGCGAAGAGGCTCAGGAAGCTGGTGCCCTTGATCAGCGGTTCGCCCCCCTCGCCGGCCAGGCTGACCATGCTGCCGCTCACCACCACCCGGGTGCCGTCCACGGTGATGCCGGCCGGCCCCATCTCGATGCGGTTGCCGAAGGCGTCCTCCACCACGGTGCCGGAGCGGGAGAGCACCAGGCGGTTGCCGCTGGCATCCTCTACTCGCACCTCGCCCCCCCGGCTGTCCAGCACCAGGGTGGCTCCGCCGGGGTCGGTCAGCCGTGCCGCCCCCTCCGGCTCCAGGGTCAGCTCCGCGCCCCCGGCATGGCTGAGGCGGCAGCGCTCCTCGCCGGGCTCGTCGTCGAAGCGCAGCTGGTGGCCCCCCGGGGTGCGCCATAGCCGGCTGCGGGGTTCTGCCTGGGCCGCCCCCTCGGTCAGCTGGTCGGGGTGCTGCCAGGTGCCGCCCGTCCAGATCGGCCGGTCGATGTCGCCCTCCTCGAACT
The DNA here is from genome assembly GCF_014193375.1 of Halomonas campaniensis. Lineage (GTDB taxonomy): Bacteria > Pseudomonadota > Gammaproteobacteria > Pseudomonadales > Halomonadaceae > Halomonas > Halomonas campaniensis. Next base: position 40,930 of record NZ_JACHZF010000015.1, on the reverse strand, counting down.
CCACCCAGACCATCGCGCCGGGGTCGGGGATCGCGAAGAGGCCGTAGCCGGGGCCGGCGAAGGGCACGCAGGGCAGCGCCCAGTCGGTCGCCTCGCTGCCCAGCACCGAGGGGATGCGCAGCTGCAGGCGGCCGGCCTGGTCGGGGTCGGCGTTGTCCAACACGAAGCCGCGATACTTGCCGAATCGCCGCTCGTCGATATGCCGGGCGAGTCGCGCCATGTCCTTCTCGAGCTCGGTCATCGTCTCCTCCGGTTTGCCGATGGATGTATCAGGACTCGGGCCAGGCATCCTGGCCCAGGGCGTTGCGAATCAGTCGGAAGCGCTGCCGATAGCCATCGGCGGCAAAGCGATGGGTCACCTCGGCGACGTAGTAGCGTCCGCCGTAGGTCGAGCCGACGCCGTCGATCACCACGGTGCCGTGGGGACGCAGCACGTGGCCGTAGCGCACCCCATCCAGTTCCCCCTCGGCGACCACCTTCCAGGCATTCTCGTTGGCCGCGGCGATGGCCCGGGCCACGACCTCCGCCTGGGTAGCCCCGCCAGGCCGCGGGAGGTCCCAGACGAAGGGCTCGTGCCCCATGCCCGCGCTGCCGGCCGACTGCCGGCCGAGCAGCGGCAGGTCGGGCTCATGGAGCTCGGCATGGGCCTCGCTCTCGTCGGCATCCGCGCGCACCACGCGAACCGCATCGGGCAGGTGGCCGTCATGGCGGATATCCACCGAGAGGCAGTTGGTGTCACTGCCGGCATGGACCAGCAGGGGCGGCTGGTCGCCCGCCTCGAGCCGGGGGGCGTGGAAGTGCAGCACCCCCTGCTCGACGAACAGCTCGAAGCCGTTGGCCTCGGCACGGCGACGCAGGAAGCGGATGTCGGTCTCGTCCTGGTTGAGGGCCGCGTTGGTCAGGCCGTCATCGCCCTCGAAGGCCAGCCCGTGGGATGCGGCGATCTCGGCGGCGATCTCGCCATCGCGGCGCGGCTCGTCGCGGCGCGACCAGCAGCGGCGGTGATGGCCACGGTCGAGCAGCAGGGATTCATCCTGCAGCGCCACCTCGACCCGGGCCTCGGCCATGGACTCCGGCGTGGTGACGGTCACCTCGCGGATCACCCCGTGCAGCACGGGCTGCTGGTGGTCACCGAAGGCCGCCATGACCACGACCCGCCGCCAGGGGCGCAGCAGTTCGCTGTCCTGGAGCCACCACTCGCCGGTCTCGTCGCGAAAGGTGTCGAAGCTCAGCGTGCCCACCCCCGCGGCGCCGCGCTCGAGACTGACCTGGACCTCGCGCAGCCAGGGATAGAAGGCCGCCAGCTCCTCGTCGTCGATGAACAGCCGGCACTCCACGGGCTGTCGCAGGGGGGCATCATTCGCCGAGGCGCCCATGCTCACTCCTCCCGGGCCGGAATCAGCAGCACCTGCCCGACCACCGATGCCTCCAGCAGGTCCCCGGCGAACAGCCACTCGGGGTTGGCATCCAGCAGGCGCCACCAGCGGTGCGGGTCACCGTAGTAGTAGCGCGCCAGCTGGTCGGGTCGGTCCCAGGCGCCGAGGGTGTGCTCCAGCACCGGCGTGGCCGGGCCCAGCTCCCGACAGCGCAGCCCCGCGAAGCCTTCGCCCTCTCCGGTGGCCCGGAAGCCACGGGTGCCGGCGTAGCGCGATGTCCGGTCGATCATGGTCGCTCTCCTCTCGGACGCTTGTCGTGGTCTCGCCTGACGTCTCGACTAGGTGGCCTGCGGCCCCTCCTCCTGGCGCAGGGCCGTGCGGAACTGCCGCTTGATCTCCTCGCCGTAGAACTCGTTGCGGCTCTCGATGACCTGCAGGGTCAGCGTCGCCCGGGCCCGGTAGGGGTAGAGGCTGGGCAGCCAGTCGCTCACCTCGACCTGGGCCTGGGTCATGAACACCGGCAGGTGGTGGGGCCCCCAGCGGAACAGCAGCACCGAGGCGAACTCGTGCCGGGCGAAGGCCCTGGCCCCGCCCTGCCCCAGGGCCGCCAGGGTCCGCTGGCCGTCGGCTCCCTGGACCTTGGGCTCGAGCATGCTGCGCAGGGTATCGAGCTCCGGCTGGACCCCGAGGCGCGACGCCGGCTCCTCGCCGGCATTCATGCGGTCGGTGGCATCGAGCAGCACCGTCACCGTGAAGCTCTCGGGCTCGAGGCTGATGCCCTGGGAGGCACGGGGGACCTCGCTGCGGCCGGCAAAGTCATAGCCGCCCCGGGTGCCGGGTGCGTTGCCGGTGCGCAGCGAGACGCTCCGCGTGCGGGTCATGGAGGCCGGATTGAACTCGAACTCGAGCCTCAGGGGCCGGTCGACCTCGGCATACTCCTCGAGGCTGCCGCGCTGGTAGCGCAGGCGGCCATGGTCACCGCTGATACCGCTCATGGACGTCCTCCGGGATGGGGGTCGAGATCGGCCGTCGGGGGCCGGCCGCTGTCCGTCCGGGTCAGCTCCCGGACGAGGCAGTCGCGCAGGCGATCGGCGATCAGCCGCGCCAGCTCCTCGGGCCCCGCCTCGGCGGGCAGCGTCAGCCGGCCGAGATCGAGCCGGTCGAGATCGAGCCGACCCGTGGCCAGCGGCTGCCCGGGTGCCAGGTCGGCGAGCTCCCTGGCGAGCCGGCGCGCCAGGAGCGGCCGCCAGGCGGCACAGCGCGGCGGCAGCTGGAGGCAGAGGTGGTCGATGCGCAGGCTCATGGCATTTCCCCCAGAAACGCCTGCAGCGGGCCCAGGGCCTCCCGCGGGGTGTCGCGGCCATCCTTGCCGAGCTCGTGCCAGATCGCCTCGGCCAGCGCCGGCATGTCCAGCTCGCCATCGCGCCCGGCCGCCAGGAAGGCGGCATGGGTCGCGGCGTTGCGGATCTGCCCGCCGGTCAGGCCGACCTCGGCCAGGCGATCGACATCGAGGTCGCTGGCCAGCGGGGCCCTGGGCGGCAGCAGCCCCCGCCAGAGGCGGCGGCGCGCGGCCCGGTCCGGCCGTGGAAACTCGATCACGGTCTGGAAGCGGCGGATGAAGGCGGGGTCGAGGTGCTGGCGCTGGTTGGTGGTCAGGATGCAGGGCCCGCGGTGGCGCTCGATGCGCGCCAGCAGGTGGCTCACCTCCATGTTGGCGTAGCGGTCACGGGCATCGCTGACCTCCCCCCGGCGGCCGAACAGGCTGTCGGCCTCGTCGAACAGCAGCACCGCCCGACGGCCGGCGGCGGCATCGAAGAGCCGGTTGAGGTTCTTCTCGGTCTCGCCGATGTACTTGCTGACCAGCAGGCCCAGGTCGACCCGGTAGAGCGGCCAGCCGAGGCGCCGGGCGATGGCCTCGGCGGCGAAGGTCTTGCCGGTGCCGGGCGGCCCGGCGAACAGCGCCACCGGCCCGCCCATCGCCCGGGCGCCCCAGTCGCCGTAGACGCGCTCGGCCTGGGTCACCCAGAGCAGGAAGGTCTCGATGCGCCGGCGGGCATGGACCGGCAGCACCAGCGTCTCCCACTCGGCCTCGACCGGGAGCGCCAGCGCCCCGGGCAGGGTCACCGCCTCGCCCCGCCCCATCAGCCGGGCCAGCGCGGAGGCCCCGGCACGCAGGGGCTGGTAGGCATCCAGCCGCTCGCAGCTGACCAGGTCGCGACGTCGCAGCGGGGCCTGCTCGGCCAGGCGCTGCTGCAGCCCCTCGCCCTCGTGGTCATCGAGGAACAGCAGGTCGCGAATCAGCGCCGGGCTGGCGAAGGCCCCGGCGGGCTGCAGCGAATGGTAGAGCATGCCGATGCCGGCATCGGTCTCCGGCGCCAGCACGCAGGCCAGGATGTCCTGTTCGAGATCGTCCAGGGCGTGCTCCTCGACGAGCTCGCGCCAGGGTGAGCGTTGCCGGCCGCGCCGCACCCTGGCCTGCAGGGCGGCCAGGCGACGGCGCTGCGCATCGCTGACCTCGCGACCGGCACGCCGCTCGGCGACCAGCTGGCCCAGCAGGCCCAGGCGCTGGCGCTCCGGCTCCAGGTTGGCCACGCTCATGGCGCCTCCTCGGGGTGGATCGAGACCAGGATCGGGGCGCTGCGCTGGCCACCGCTCGGCCGGCGCGCATGCAGTGCCGCCTGGCCGGGCCCGGAGAGTGGCAGCGCCACCCGGACCGCGGATGAGAAGGCGGAGGCAGCGAGGCGCCGCACCGGTGGCACCAGGGCCAGGGCCGGCTCGGCCAGCGCCCGCCAGCCCTGGTCGCGGTCCCACACCTCCCAGACCAGCTCGACTTCCTCGGGCTCGCCGGCCACCAGCACCTCCACCTCCAGCGGCAGGGCCGATTCGGCCGCCACCAGGGCCTGGCTGAGTCGGCCGCCATCATCCCGGGTCGCCAGCAGCGGGCGCCAGTCGCCATCGCCCCGGAGCGTCAGCCGGGACGGTGCCGCGGCCTGCAGGGCGGGCGGCATCGCCTCGCCGTGCGCCTGGGCCGAGACGCCCACCCCCAGGCTGCCGACGCGCGGGCGGCGATCGGCGGGCTCCCCCAGTGGCAGCGGCAGCAGCGCCAGCTCGTAGGCCATGGAGGGGCGGCTGGCGATACCGCCCTGGTTCGCCCAGAGCTGGTTGAGCGCCTCCAGGTCGAGGTTGAGGGGGATCACCTGCAGCCGCGCCCGCCCCTGCGCGTCCTCGACGTCGAGGATCGGCTGCCGGTGAAGGGTCGCCACCACGCCGCCCAGCAGCCGCAGGTCCATCTCGCCGGCGGTGATGGTCTGCCCCTCGTCGCCGGTCTCGTCGCTGGAGAAGGCGCTCAGCAGGCAGTGCAGGCGCAGGTAGATCGGCGCCGGATAGGCCCCGTCGGCGGGAAAGCCGTCGATCTCGGTGCGGTAGACGAAGAGTCCCAGGTGCTGGGCATCGGGCTCCTGGCGCGCCTCGGCGAGCACCGCTTCCGGGTGGCCGATCAGGATGCGGCTGGCCGGCATCGCCAGGGCCTCGGCGAGATAGGCACGCAGGGCGCGGGCGGTGCGGGAGAGGCTGTTCGGCTCGACCATCAGGGCCTCCGCATATAGCGACGGCTGGAGAGACTCGACCAGGCGCTCGGCGACACGGGCGACCCGGCCTCGGTGCCGGCCTCCTCGACGACGACCTCCACCCGGCCGATATGCACGCTGGCCTCACCGTGCGGCGCCTGGCGTCGTGGCCGAGACTCCTCGGGCGGTGGCGACAGGAGAGGCTCGACGAGCTCTCGCCGGGGCGAGGCGGCGCGAGGACGGCCGGGATCGGGGGAATGCGACGCGACGTCAGGCTCATGGAGCCCCCGGGAGGGGGGCGTCGCCGGCCCCTCGCGACAGGCGGGCGGCGAGCCGGCATCGTGGCGCTCGAACGGGGCGCCGGTGGGGCGGAGGGCCGGGCCGTCGCCAGGCTCCACGCCGGACCTGACGTCTCGTGCCTGCCCTCCCCTGGGAGGCATGGTGGATGAAGCGGTCGTGTCGCTCGCCGGCAGCACTGAGGCGGGACCCTCCTCAGGGGGACTGGCATCGCCGGAGGGCGCGACGGTCGGCGCATGGCGCCCCGCCTCGTCGCCAGTACGAGCGGTCGCTGCGCGCGCCCCGGGCACGGTGCCGGGTTCCGGGTACGCAGAGGCCGGCGGCAGCCCGGACGCAGGGTCACGGCCGGGCTCCACCGAGGGGGCGGAAACGCCGTCAGGGGGGGCGTCGGGAGCCGGAGAGAAAGCGGAGGCTGGCCCCGGACGCTGGGCGCTGTGCCCGGGACCTCCGGGTTCCGGTACCGTTAGCGCGTGTGACGGACTCTCGACCGACCATCGCCTGGTACCCTCGGACCCGTTGCGAGGTTCCTGCCGGGCGGGCCCATCGTCCTGTCGCCGGGCGGGGGGGAAAGGATCATCAACGCTGTCCGCTTCGCGCTCGAGTCCACGATCAGGGGGTCTCGCTACCGAATCACTTACACTTTCCTGAGAATCGGATAAAGACACTGACCCATTCGCTGTCGATAACGTCACGTCAGGCTGTTCAACCAGATATCCCGCTACCGCCCGGGAGGCGTCCTGCGGTGACAGGGAAGGCGTTGCCGTGTCGGCATCCGGGGCATCACGGCCGCTGTCCGGCCGCTGGCCCGCGCCTCCCGGCACCGCAGCAGACCCGGCCATTTCCGCCGGGCCAGGGGCCAGTCCTCCTGAGGAGGACTCTAGTTCGCCCATGGGCATCCCGCCAGGCGGCCTGCGGCCCTCTGCCTGGAGCGCGGTCCGCTGCGCCTCGAGATAGATCCCTCGGATGAACTCCATGGCACTCGCTCCTTGCCGGCACCTCGGCCCGGCTCACCGATACAGGCCCCGCTCCCGATCGATCAGGGCCAGATAGTGCTGCCGCCGCCAGCGCGGCAGGTCGAGGATCTCGCCCTCCTGCCAGTGGTAGGCCAGGGCCAGGCGATGCACCTCGCCGAGCAGGCCATCGATGCCGAATCCCAGCCCCAGGTCCGCGGCCACCGGCACGCGCTGGCGGGTACCGCACTCCGGGCAGTCGGCCTCGAGCTCGCTGGCCACCTCCGGCGAGGCCTGCTCCAGCGCCGCGTCGATGGCCGCGAGCTCTTCCGGGGTCAGGCTGGCCGCGAGGGCCTCGACGGTGAAGCCGCTGTCCGCCTCGAGCAGGCAGTCGGCCACCAGCCGGCGAATCGCGGCCTCCTCCTCCAGGCCCGCCAGGCGGGCCTGGTCCGCGCCGGTGGGCACCCTCAGGCGCAGCCGCCCATGGCGTGCCAGCTCGAGCTCGGCCCAGGGATATCCCGCCCCGGCGGGCTTGACCGGCAGCTCCGAGCGGCGAAAGTGAATATCGAAGGGCGCCCCGCACTCGCGACAGGGGTGGCTCAGCCAGACCGGGTCGCCCACCACCACCCTCGCCAGCTGCCGTGTCAGGAAGCGGCGATCGCCCACCGACATGGCCGCGACCGTCGCCCGGTCCACCGGCCCTCCTTCGAGGCTCTCGATGGCCACCGCCAGCAGCTCGGTGATGCGCTCGGGCAGGCTTCGAGCGTCTTCCCCCTCTGCGGCCAGGGCCTCCTCGAGGCGCCCGGTCAGCGGGCGAAAGCGGACTTCGTTCAGGCGGCGGCCCTCGCGCAGCACCCCTCCCGGCAGCCGACAGGTGCCGGGGGAACTCGCCGCCGCACCGACGCGCCCGGCCTCGTCCGGCATGCGCATCAGGACTCGGCGGGCTCGGTGACGCTGGTGTCGCGCTCCCAGCCCTCGTGCTCGAGCTGGATGGTCTGGATGCCCACGCTGTTCATGGTCCCGGCATCGAACTCCGGCAGCGCCTGGTACTCGGAGACCCAGGCGCGGTAGAGCTTGTAGGAGATCGCCACCTGCCCCTGTAGGTTGAGCACGTTGATGACGATGTCCTTGCGGAAGTTCTTCAGCGACATCCCCGCGTCGCCCTGGATGCTGTTGACCAGGTTGGCCCACTGCTCGAAGACCGGATCGTGGGTCAGCCCCTGCTCCAGGGTCACCGGCTCGTAGCTGGTACCGCCGGGCAGCCGGCGCTCGTGGGTCGGGTCGCCCCCGGTCCGCCAGCCCACCGCCTCGGTGGTGCGCTTGAGGGCACTCATCTTGCTGAGGCCGGCGACCGGCCTGCCGTCGATCAGCACCTGGAACTTGAAGGTGCGGTAGGGATCATGCCGGTGGGTATTCACGGTGAAGAGTGGCGCTGCCATGGTTCGCTCCCCCTATGCCTGGCCGACCTTCTGCTGCAGCCGGATGATGACGAATTCCGCGGGCTTGAGCGGCGCGAAGCCGACCTGGACGATCACCTGTCCCCGGTCGATGTCGCCCTGGGTCATGGTGTCGCCGAGGCCACAGCGCACGAAGTAGGCGTCGCTGGCCTTGCCGCCCTGGAAGGCCCCGGCCCGGAAGAGGCCATTCATGAACGCCTCGATGTTGAGGCGCAGCGCCGACCAGAGCGACGCGTCGTTGGGCTCGAAGACCGCCCACTGGATGCCGTTGTAGAGGCTCTGCTGGATGAAGATCGCCGTGCGCCTGACCGGCACGTAGCGCCACTCCGGGCTGGCCCGGGTCGCCAGGGTACGCGCCCCCCAGATCACCGCACCGAATCCCGGCAGGCTGCGCAGGCAGTTGACTCCCAGCGGGTTGAGGGCCCCCTGGTGCACCTCCTGGACCTCCTGCTCCAGCCCGGCCAGCCCCAGCAGCGCCGTCTCGACGCCCGCCGGCGCCTTCCAGACCCCGCGCCGCGAATCGGTGCGCGCCCACATGCCGGCCGCAAAGCCGCTGGGGGGCACCTGCACGAAGCGTGGCGAGCGCGGGGCCCCCGGGGGCGGCTCGGGCGTGTAGTGGGGGTTGCCGACCGTCACCCAGGGGTAGTAGAGCACCGCATAGGTCGAGGACGGCAGGCCGAGCGCCTTGACCTGGCCGGCCGTCTCCAGGGTGGCATCGGGCGGCGGGTCGAGGATCACCATGCGGTTGCGCAGGCGCTCGGCCTGGGCGATGGCGGCATCGATGACGGCATTGCCGGTGCCGTCATCGGCCCAGACCTGGCCGGGCAGGCAGAGGATGCTGACATCGCCGATGCCCTCCACGGCGGCGAGCCCGGCATCGTACTCGCCGGCCCCCGGGTCGCTGCCGTCATCCCCCTCCTCGAGGACGACGCTGCCGCCGGCGGCGATCAGGCCCGCCAGGTGCTGGCTGCCGGTGGTCTCCACGCCACCGTGGGCGACACCCAGCCCGAGGAGTACCGCGGCGTCATCGTCATCGGCGGGGGGCACGACCACCGCGGAGCCGGGCAACCGGGAGCCCGAGGTGAGCACCAGTCCCTCGGGGGTCGCCTCGCAGGTAAAGTTCGTGCGCGGGTTGGCGTCGGACGAGACACCTTGCTGGACCTGCTCCTGGATCTCTTCGGCCACTGCCACCAGGTCATCGTCGACGGTGAACTCCGCCGCATCGAAGCTGACCTCGACGCTATGCTGCGCCTGGGCGCTGCCATCCAGGGTCACGGTGAAGGAGGTGCCGTTCAGGGTGACGGGGTCGAGCGTCGCGAGGTCCCCGGCGCTGCGGCTGGTGCCGAGCTGGTAGTCCGAGACCTCGCCCAGGGTCACCCTCACCCGCCGGGAATCGTCGTTGACCTTGCCCTCGATGAAGTCGGCGCGACTCTCGTCGAGGGTCAGGTCCTCGAAGCGCTCCTGCTCCTCGTACTCGCCGTCGAGTCGCTCCTCGACGACCAGGGTGAAGCGCGGCGGCGTCTCGCCGTCATCCTGACGCGACAGCGCCACTCTCAGCGCATTGCCCCAGGCCCCGCCGCTGGCGGCCTCGATCCTGAGCAGATGGTCATCCGGGCCGGCCGGCGGATCGCCGTCCGTGAGCATGAAGCCCCGGGCGGCCTCGGCCCCGCGGGCGAGACGCACCACGTAGGCGGCCGAGCCGCCGTTGTGGAAGAAGGCCCGGACGGCGTGGCCGAGGCTGTCGCCCCGGGGGGCGGTGACCGCCCGAAGGCCGCCGAAGGCCTGGGCATAGTCGTCCCAGCTGCTGATGAACACGGGTGAGGCCTCGGGGCCGCGTGCGGCGAAGCCCAGGAAGGCTGCCGTCGAGGTGCCCACGGCCTCGATGGGCCTGGCGCCGCTGGGAATCTCCTCCAGGTAGACGCCGGGGTGGCGGTAGGTGGCCATGCTGTTCCCTCTCGTGTCGACGGTGTCCGGTGATGCGAACGCATCACGTCAGGTCAGTCGCAGAGGGATACCCGCCTGTCGCCCATGACATGGGGCCTCGCCGATCATGGCCCCGTACCGAGATCCCTCACCGGCTTCCGGCCCTGGCAGGCCGGTAACCGTCAGCATCGAACATAATGAGGGATCTCGCCAATGCGGGATGAGGGAGCTCAGCCCTCCGGCGCGGCCCTGCCGTTACGCGCCTCCCACTCCGCCGCCGCCCGCTGGCCCCGGGCCTGGTCCACGGCCAGGCAGATCAGGATGGCGACGATGAAGAGCGCGGCGCAGAGCAGGATCGAGGCCTGCAGCCCCACCACCGACTGCAGCAGGCCGAGCGCCACGATGCCGAACACCCCGGCCAGCTTGTTGGCCAGGCCCCAGAAGCCGAAGAACTCGGCGGCCTTGCGGGTGGGCGAGAAGAGCCCCACCAGGGCGCGGCTGGCCGACTGGCTGGAGCCCAGCGAGAGCCCGGCCAGGCAGCCGACGAAGAGGAACAGGTGCTGGGCCTCCCAGTCGAGGGCGAAGCGCGCGTTGAGGAAGGCGGTGACCTCCGGCGTGGCCCAGATGGCGACGATGGCCGCCACCCAGAGCCCCAGGGTGAAGAGGTAGGTGACCCTGGTGCCGATGCGGTCCTGGAGGAAGCCGAAGCCCAGCGCCCCCGCCGCCGCGGTGATCTGCACGATGATGAACATCAGGTTGCGGATCGACTCGTCCCAGCCGATCACCTGGGCGCCGTAGATGAAGGCGAAGGCGATGATGATGTAGACCCCGGCCATGGAGAAGAGCAGCGAGACCAGGAAGATGCCCAGGTCGCGGAAGCGCCTGAGCTCGTGCAGGGTGGTGGAGACCCGCTCCCAGGCGATCTCCCGGTAGGGCTTGCCGGGCGGCTGGGGGGTGCCGCGCTCTTTGACCCACAGGAAGGTGGGGATGGCGGTGACCAGGAAGAAGGCCGCCGCGAAGGGCCCCACCCAGCGGATGCGCTCGAAGTTCTCGGCGGTGGCCTCGCCCAGCGCCACCAGGGTGAAACCCGCTGCGAAGAGCCCGCCCACGTAGCCCAGCGCCCAGCCGAAGCCGGAGATCTTGCCGAGATCCTCCGGCGGACCCAGGTCGGGCAGGAAGGCGGCGATGAAGGACTCCCCCATGGAGTAGGCGTAGTTGGAGACCACGATCAGCAGCAGCCCCAGTACCACGTAGCCCGGCGCCACGAAGTAGAGCATGGCGGTGGTGGCCACGGTGGCCAGGTAGCTCGCGAACAGGAAGCGCTTCTTGGACGCCTGGTAGTCCATCACCGCCCCGCACAGGGGGCCGGTGACCACCACCAGCAGGTAGCTTGTCGCCAGCGCCAGGCTCCACAGGAAGTTGGCCAGCCGGTAGCCGTCGCCGCGGTCGCCGACGATCACCGTGGTGAACAGCTCGCCGAACACCACGGTGATGATCAGCAGGGTGTAAGCCTGGTTGGCGAAGTCGAACATCGCCCAGCCGAGGATCTCCTTGCGCGAGGCGCGGGTTCGCGGCGGCGTGGCGCTGGTCACGGTGCTCATGGGGCCGTATTTCCCCGCTGGAGACGGTCGATGGCCGAGCCTCCCCGTCGGGACAGGTCGGCCAGGCGATCGATCTGCGCATCCAGCCGGGGCAGGGCCTCCTGGCGATAGCGTGACAGGTCATCGATGGCGCCCATCACGTCCTCGAAGGCCTGCTCGAGGGCCTGCATGTCCAGCATCGCCCCGGAGGCGCGCTGCTGGATCTCCACCCCCTGCTGGCGCAGGGTGCGGGCCGTGCCGCCGATCATCGCCGAGGTGGTGCTATTGAGGGCCTCGACGCGGTCGAGCACCAGCCGCTGGTTGGCCATGGCCAGGGCCACGGTCACCGCGACCGTCAGGGCCGAGACGGTGACGTTGATGGCACGGTCGACGCCGCGTATCAGCTCGCGATTGTTGCGGATGACCACTTCCAGTGCCAGCACCCCCTGCTGGCTGACCGTCAGCTGCTGCTGAAGATCGACGACCCGCTGACGCAGCGGGAAGAGCAGCTCCTCCTCGAGAAAGCCTCGCTGAGGGTCCGCCGCGTCTCGCCGTGCGATCGCCTCCTGCAGGCGGCTGTCGATCAGCCGACCCAGGGCCACCTGCCGCGCCAGCTGGCCCAGGATCTCGCCCAGCGCGGCCTGATCGTCACTCAGCGTCAGATTGTCGCGACGCAGCATGTCGCGGCCCGCCTCCAGGTCGGCGATGATCGCATCCAGCGCCTGCTGGGCACTCTCGAACTTGCGGAAATAGCGCTGCAGACGGCTGCCCACACCGGGAACCAGCGCCAGCACCCTGTCCAGCGGACTCGGCGAGAGCCGGTGCCGGGCGGGGTCGAGCTGATGCATGCGCTCGCGCAGCTCGACCAGCGACTTCGCCACCGGCCCGCCCTCGTCGCCCTGATGGGCCAGCTGGCGCAACGGGGTGTCCAGCATGGCGCTGCGATGCGCGGCCTGCTGCTGCAGTTCCAGCCCCATCTCGTCCACGGCCCGGCGCTGGCGTGCCAGCGATCCCTCGTCAGCGCCGGCGATCACCTCGGCGACGAACTCATCGGCCAGGGCGGCCAGGGCGGCATCGTCGTCCGGGGCCTGGCCGCGGCCCTCCTCGGCGGTCCCCGGCTCGGATGTCCCCGCCTCGAATGTCGTAGTGCCCAGCTGACGGGCGATCTCCTCCAGGGGGGGCAACGACAGGCGAGAGTCGCCTGCGGATTCCTGATTCATAAGCACCTCGTCGAGACCTGAAATTCCCTCTGCCACTGACCCGGAGCTCGAGCCATCCGTCTTATTATCCACTGCCTCGCCCGTAGCGGTCGGCCCCCTCGACGAAGCGGCGCAGCTCCTCGAGGGCTCGGTCGGTGGTCAAGGATGCCTGGGGGCGCCCGGTCTCGATACGTGCCATGGCCACGGCCGTATCGTCGAGCACCGTCAGCGCCGACTCGTTGCGCGCGGCGAGCTCGCCCAGCCGATGCTCGGTCTCCTCGACCAGTTCCAGGCGACGCACCAGGGCGGCCCGCTCTTCCTCGCCCAGCCGCCTGTCATCGGCGGCCAGGCGGCGGCGCACGAAATCGGCATCCACGCTGGCGACCCCCCGGGCCTGGGAGGCCATGGCGTTGAGGGTGTCCACCGCGCCCAGGCAGACCTCGGCCACCAGGCCCCGCGCCCGCTCGAAGGCCAGCTCGCCGCTGTCGAAGCGGCCCCTCAGCACCGCCAGCACATGGCGGTAGCGGCTGTAGAGGCGGTCGGCCTGAACGGCCAGATCGGGCCGGCTCGCCTCGAGCAGGCCCTGCTTGGCTCGGCACATGGCCAGCACCAGGCTGTCGGCGTCCGCCGGCGGCCGGTCCGGATCGAGGACGGCCACGCCGGCTTCATGGGCATCATGGGCCTGTCGACTCCGACGCTGCCGGTTCTCGGCCTCTCGCTGCATCCGCAGGCGGCGCTCTCGCCGCTGACGCAGCCAGCCACGCAGGCGCCGCTCCAGGGGCAGCGCCACGGGAACCGCGACGATGCCCGCCAACCACCCCGGCAGGCTGGGCCCGAAGCCACCCCACAGCGAGGTCAGCCACAGCAGCATGCTGATGAAGGGCACCAGCAGGCAGTAGCGGACGATGACCTGCCAGCGCGCCGGGGCCTCGGTGCCCAGGGCCAGCGACGGATTGACCAGCCCCACCAGCAGCCAGGGCAGGCAGGTCATGAAGAGGCCATAGGAAAATCCCTGCAAGAATCCCAACATGGGGCTCGGTATCCTTTATCCAGCGGCAGGAGCCGAGTATAGGCTAGCCGGTGACGGCGAGCAGGTGCAGCGCAGCCCTTGGCGAGCATTGCCCCGGTGCAGGCAGCCGCCTACAGCAGCAGGGTCAGGATCAGGGCAGCGCCCCCGACCACGAGCGCCACGACCACGGCCACGTCGACCAGCCGATCCAGCCAGCGATCGAACTGCGCCCCGGACAGTCGACGCGACGGTCGCCGGCGGGTGGCACCGCGTCGCCGAGGGCCGCGGGCCGTGGGAAGGAGAGACATGGCGGAAGTCCGATTTCACCATTTCCCCTGAGCTTACGACCTGCGACGCTCCCAGGCCAGCGGAGACGACGCAGGCAGCCAGTGTCAGATCCCGTCGCGGCGATTGATGCGACGATTGACCACATTCGGCGCCCGGCGCAGGCGCTCCTCCTCACCGAGCAGCTCGGCCTCGAAGGCGTCGGCCCCCACCGGGGTCTCGCCATGGCGACGGTAGAGCTGGGTCAGCATGGCCTTGCGGTCGGCGCGCAGCTCGCGCACCAGCACCACCACCATGCCGTAGAGGATGAAGGTGAAGGGCAGTGCCGAGAGCACCGAAGCCGACTGCAGGCCGGTGAGGCCGCCGGCGGCGATCAGCGTCAGGCAGATGGCGGCGATCAGCACGCCCCACACCACCCGCTTGTAGAGCGGCGGGTTGATGGAGCCGTTGTCGGTCATCTGGGCCACGATATAGGAGGCGGAGTCCGCCGAGGTGACCAGAAAGATGAAGATCAGCAGCATCGCCACCACCGAGAGCAGGCCACTGAAGGGCATCAGGGCGAACATCTCGAACAGCGCCACGGTGATGTTGGCCTGGGTAGCCGCGGCCAGCCCCACGTCGCCACCCAGCTCCATGTTGAGCGCCGCGCCGCCGAACACGCCGATCCACAGGCAGGCCAGCAGCGGCGGGACCACCAGCACGCCGAAGACATACTGCTTGATGGTGCGCCCGCGGGAGACCCGCGCCACGAAGGTACCGACGAAGGGGGACCAGGCGATCACCCAGGCCCAGTAGAAGATGGTCCAGCTGCTCGCCCAGGTGTTGTCCGAGTAGGGGGAGATGCGCAGGCTCATGCCGATGAAGTTCTGCAGGTAGTCGCCGATCCCCAGGGTGATGGTCTCGAGGATGGCCACCGTGGGGCCGGTGATCAGCACATAGAGCATCAGGCCGATGCAGAGGATCATGTTGAGGTTGGAGAGGCGCTTGATGCCCTTGTCCAGGCCCGACCAGGTGGAGGCCATGTAGGCCAGGAACATCACGAACAGGATCAGGAACTGCCAGAGCACCGATTCGGGCAGGCCGAACACGGCGTTGAGCCCGCCGTTCATCTGCAGCACGCCCAGCCCCAGGGAGGTCGCCACCCCCATCACCGTGGCCACCACGGCGAAGACGTCCAACGCCGGGGCATAGCGGCGCGCCCCGGGGTGCTTGGCGGTCACCGAGGAGAGCACCGAGGAGACCAGCCCCGCCTGGCCCTTGCGGAACTGGAAGTAGGCGATGATCAGACCCACCACCGAGAAGGCCGCCCACTGGTGGATGCCCCAGTTGAAGTAGCTGTACTGGATCGCGTAGCGCGCCGCCTCGGTGGTCTCGGCCGGCATGTCGCCGTAGGGCGGCTCGATGTAGTGGAACATCGGCTCGGCCATGCCGTAGAACACCAGGCCGACGCCGAAGCCGGCGGCCAGCAGCATGCTGATCCATGAGAAGAAGCTGAAGCTCGGGGTGCTGTCCTGGGGGCCGAGGCGGATCTTGCCGTACTTGCTGAAGGCCAGGCCCAGCAGGAAGATCACGAAGCCGAACACCGAGAAGAGATAGAACCAGCCGAACAGCTGGGTGACACCGGCCAGGGCGGCACTGGCGGCATTGCCGAACCCCTGCGGGAAGGCGGCTCCGACCGCCACCAGCGCCAGGATGATCAGCGCAGAGACGGTGAAGACCGTCTTTCCTCCATGATCTGCCATATCGGCACCTTCTATGTCCAAGTATTGTACAGGTTGAGTCTACCAGCCATCCGCTCTCGCCGCATGGTGGGTCCGCCGGGGGATTGCATGCGGCGCCCGCTGCCCCGATGATGAAAACGTTCAGCAGGCTAACGTCTTTTCCCCCCGCGCTTCCAGGAGTCGCCATGTCCCGTCTCGCCGACACGCCCCTCTCCGTCCTCGACCTGGCACCGATCCGCGAGGGCGGCAGCGCCGCCGACAGCTTCCGGGAGAGCGTGGCCCTGGCGCGGCTGACCGAACGGCTGGACTTCACCCGCTTCTGGCTGGCCGAGCACCACGGCATCGAGGGCATCGCCAGCGCGGCCACCGCCGTGCTGATCGGCCATGTGGCCGGCGCCACCGAGCGCATCCGGGTGGGCAGTGGCGGCATCATGCTGCCCAACCATCCGCCGCTGGTGATCGCCGAGCAGTTCGGCACCCTGGAGACCCTCTACCCGGGGCGCATCGACCTGGGGCTGGGACGCGCGCCGGGCTCCGACGGCGCCACCATGGCCGCCCTGCGCCGGGACCCCTACGCCGGCGTGGAGGACTTCCCCCAGCGCCTCGAGGAGCTGCAGGGCTTCCTGGGCGACGCGCAGCCCGGCCAGCGCGTGCGGGCCGTCCCCGGCCAGGGCACCAAGGTGCCGATCTGGCTGCTCGGCTCCAGCGGCTACAGCGCCCAGCTGGCCGCCCGCCTGGGGCTGCCCTTCGCCTTCGCCGCCCAGTTCGCCCCCGGCTACCTGTTCGAGGCGCTGCGCCTCTACCGCGACAACTTCCGCCCCTCCGCGGTGCTGGAACGGCCCCACGCCATGGTGGGCCTGCCGGTGATCGCCGCCGACAACGACGCCCACGCCGAGTACCTGGCCACCACCGCCCGGCAGAAGTTCCTGGGGATGATCCGCGGCCGGCGCACCTGTGCGAAGCCGCCGGTGGAGCACCTGGCGATGACGCCCATGGAGGAGGCCCAGCTGCAGCAGTTCCTGGGGGCGGCCATCGTCGGCGGACCCGAGACCGTGCGTGACGGCCTCGAGACCTTCCTCGAGCAGACCGGCGCCGACGAGCTGATGCTCAACACCGACGTCTACGCCCTGGAGGACCGCCTCAGGAGCTACGAGCTCGTCGCCGAGGTGTGGCACTCATGAGCCGGGACGACGCCGCGCCGGCGACCCTTGGTCACCTGGTCGAGGGCTTCCGGCGCATGGCCCCGCTCTCGCTGTTCGTCATCGTCTTCGGGCTCGCCTTCGGGGTCGCGGCCCTGCAGCAGGGGCTCTCCGGCCTGGAGACCCTGCTGATGAGCGGCCTGGTGTTCGCCGGGGCCGCCCAGTTCGCCACCCTGGAACTGTGGGGCGACACCATCCCGCTGGTGCCCCTGGTGGCCATCACCCTGGCGATCAACGCCCGCCACCTGCTGATGGGCGCCGCCTTCTACCCCTACCTGCGCGACCTTCCCGCCGGTCGGCGCTACGCCAGCCTGATCCTGCTCAGCGACGCCAACTGGGCCATGGCCATGAGCGGCGGCTCCACGGCGGCGCGGCTCGGCATCCTGGTCGGCGGCGGCATCGCCCTCTGGACCACCTGGATGATCGGCACCGGCCTGGGCGTGGCCTTCGGCAGCGGCATCGGCGAGCCCGAGCGCTTCGGGCTGGATGCCATCATGGGCTGCTTCCTGCTGGCCATGCTGGTGGGCGACAAGCGCGACCTCGGCGTGCTGCTGCCCTGGGGCGCCGCGGCCATCGCCGCCCTGGCGGCGATGGCCTGGCTGCCGCCCCATGCCCATGTGATCGTCGGCGCCCTGGCCGGCGGCCTGGTGGGCCTGCTGCTGCCCCCCGCCCGCCAGGAGGCGACCCGATGACCCTGACGGCCGCCAACGGCGGGGTGCTGCTGGCCATCCTGATCATGGCGCTGACCACCTACCTGACCCGCGCCGGCGGGGTCTTCGTGATGGCCCGGGTGCCCATCGGCCCGCGCGTCGAGCGCTTCATCAACGCCATGGCCGGCTCGGTGCTGGTGGCGGTGATCACGCCCATGGCCGTCCATGGCGACGGCGGCGCCCGCATGGCGCTGGTGGCCACGGCCGCGGTGATGCTGGCGCTGCGCAAGCCGCTGCCGGCGATCACCGCCGGCATCCTCACCGCCGCGCTGTGGCGCCTGGTCGCATCCTGACCCATCATCGGAACGAAGCGTCCCGCCCGCTTTCCAAGGGCCAGCCCCTTCAAGGGCCCCATTTCCTTCGGCGCCATGCGCCGCCCAACGGAGAGAGTGATGTCCGATTCCCGAGGCCCCGACCAGGACCCGCGCCGCGACTACCACCGCAACGTCGCCTGGCGCACCGCCCAGGCGTGGCAGCAGCGTGCCCGGCAGACCAACGCCGGCGGCCTGCTCGGCAGCCTGAAGATGCTGCTCGCCTGGCTGCTGTTCGGCGCCATGATGATCGTCGCCATGGTGCTGGGGCTGTTCTTCCTGCTGCTCGGCTGGGCGCTGATGCCGCTGCTGCGCTACCGGCTGAAGAAGCGCATGGAGAAGATGCGCGCCGACCAGGCCGAGGACGTGGGGGGCGGCTTCCACTACCGCGAGACACGCTATCGCGAGACCCGCGACGCCGACGGCCGCCACCGCGAACAGCAGGTGCTGGAGGGGGACTACGAGGTGAAGCCGGAGCAGCGGGGGCACGACGGTGCCCCCGATGACTCGCGCTGAGGACTCAGGCCGCCAGCCAAGCCAGGGCCCCGGCAGCCATGGCCTCGATCCCGGTGCGCAGGGTCACGGCGTTGCCCGGGAAGTAGTAGGGAGAGTGCGGCATCTCCAGGTGGCGCATCTTCTCGGCAACGCTCTCCCCCGGCGTATCGGCCCAGCGCTCGGCCGGCGTGGCGCCGATGAACCAGTAGACGCAGGGAATATCGTCGCCGCCGAAGCCCCCCGCCTCGGCATGGCCGAAGAAGGGGAAGTCCTCGCTGCCGTTGAGCCGCGGCATGGCATAGAGGCTCGCCTCGCCGAAGTGCTCGGCGTGGGCGCGGCGTAGATGCTCCACCGCGGTCGGATCGTTGTGCAGGGCGATGGTCTCGTTGAGCACCCGGAACTCCGGCGGCCTGGGCGAGCGCCCCGCCTCGCACTCGGCGCGGATGATGCGCTCGATGCTCGCCACCACCTGGCGGTGCAGGGCGTTGTCGAAGCTGCGGATGTTGATCTCGAGCTCCGCCGAGTGGGGGATGATGTTGGCCTGGGTGCCGGCGTGCAGCTTGCCGACGGTGACCACCACGGTCTCCTCCGGCGGTACCTCCCGGGCGACGATGGTCTGCAGGCGGGTCACCACGTGGGCGGCGATCACCACCGGGTCCACCGTCTGGGCGGGCATGGAGCCGTGACCCCCGGCGCCGTGGATGGTCACCGCCAGGTTGGTGCAGGCGGCCATGGCGCCGCCGGCGATATGGCCCACGGTGCCCGCCAGGGCCGGCATGTTGTGCTGGCCGAGGATCACGTCCGGCCGCGCGAAGCGAGTGTAGAGGCCGTCGTCGAGCATCGCCTTCGCCCCGCCGAAGATCTCCTCGGCGGGCTGGCAGACCAGCATCAGGGTGCCGGACCACTGCTCCCGGAGCCCGGCCATCACTGCGGCCGCGCCCACCAGGCAGCTGCTGTGCAGGTCGTGGCCGCAGGCGTGCATCAGGGGCACCGTGCCGCCCTCGGTCTCGACCGTCCGCGTGCTGGCGTAGTCGAGCCCGGTCTCCTCCCTGATGGGCAGTGCGTCCATGTCGCCGCGCAGCATCACCGTGGGACCCTCGCCGTTCCTGAGCAGCGCCACCACGCCGGTGCCCCCCACGCCGCGGGTCACCTCATAGCCTAGCGTCTCCAGGGCCTCGGCCAGGCGAGCGCTGGTCTCGTGCTCCTGGAAAGGCAGCTCGGGGTACTGGTGCAGCCGGCGATAGAGCGCCTGCACCCTGTCGAAGGCGGCCTCCACCTGGGCGCCGATGGCGCCCTTGAGATCCCGCGTCGGGGTTTGCGTCGTCATCATGGCCTCCTTGGCGTTCATGGGGTGCGTTGCGGGGTCGGAGCCGCCAGGGCGGGCTTGCCGAGCCACTGCCAGGCTGCCACCACGCCGACGTTGAGCAGCATCGCCCAGACGCCGGCGTGCCAGCCCAGCGGCGAGCTCCAGGCGAAGTCCATCAGCAGGTAGGCCACGCTGCCCACCAGGGCGCCGGCCATCACGCTGGCGCGACGCAGCCGCGGCAGGAACAGCGCCCCGATGACCATCGGGAAGAGCTGGACGATCAGCCCGTAGGCACCGAGCAGCAGCAGCACCAGCGACGCGGGGTTGGCCAGGGCGAACAGGTAGGCGATCAGCGACAGGCCGAGCACGCTCCAGCGGGTCACGCGCACCGTGGTCCTCTCGCTGGCGCCCTTCATCACCGTGGGACCCATCACGTCACGCACCAGCACGATGGCCGCGGTATGGGCCAGGTTGGCACCGGTGGACATGGCCGCCGCCAGGGCGCCGGAGAGCATCAGGCCGATGACCCAGGGCGAGAAGTTGGCCACGTCCATGACCATGCGCAGCAGCACGGTGTCGGAGCGCACCAGGGGCTCGTCGGCGAACACCAGGATGCCGGCGAAGCCGATGAACAGCAGCGGCACCAGCAGGTAGGCGTAGAGGGGATAGAAGACGCTGACCTTGCGCAGGGTCCTGCCGCTGTCGGCGGAGTAGAACTTCATGAACAGGTGCGGCCACATGGCGCCGCCGAAGGCGCTGACCAGCACCGCGGTGCTGAAGTAGCCCCAGTTCATGCCGGTGGCCCCGGGCATGGTCAGGTACTCGGGCATGGTCAGCTGGATCTGGCTGAACATCTCGCCGACCCCACCGTAGAGGCGCTCGGAGATCGACAGGCCCAGGAACCAGGCGATGGCGATCATCATGATGCCCTGGATCAGGTTGGTCCAGCCGATGCCGTTCAGGCCGCTGCAGAAGACGTAGGCGGCGACCACCACGAAGGCCAGCAGGGCGCCGAGCCAGAAGGGGATCAGGCCGTCGGTGGCGGCCTGGAACAGCAGGCCCGCCCCGGCGATCTGGATGGTCAGGTAGGGCACCAGGGCCAGCACCCCGATCACCCCGGCCAGGATTCCGAGCGGCCGGCTCTGGTAGTGGTCGGCGATCATGTCGCCCTGGGTCAGGTAGCCCTTCTGGCGTCCCAGCGCGGCCACCCGCGGGCCCATGGCCCAGATGGTGATCGGCACCAGCGACAGGTAGGCCAGGATGTAGAAGGCCGGCGCCCCATGCTGGTAGGCCCAGCCCGGCGCCCCCAGGAAGGCGAAGGCGGAGAAGATCTCGGCGCCGAGAATGAAGAACAGGATCACCACGCCCACGTGGCGCCCCCCGGCCACGTAGCCCTCGAGGCTCGAGCTCTCCTGGCCCCGGGCGCGCAGGCCGACCCAGAGCACGCCGACGAGGTAGGTCAGGGTAATGCCGACGACGATCAGGGAATCATTCATGGCGGCCACCCCCGTGACGGATCACGAAGGCCACCCACATGCCGGCGAACAGCACCAGCATCCACAGGGCGTACCAGAAGAACAGGAAGGGAAGGCCGAGCACGGTGGGCTCGATGCGGTTGGCGATCAGGGCGCCGGGCCAGATCATGGCCAGGGTGCACAGCGCGAAGTGCAGCCCCGTCATCAGGTGATAGGTCTTGGTCATGGGAGTCATCCAGCTCGCGAAGCGAGTCTTGTTGTGGTTTGTCCCGACAATATGGAGCGCCCATATCGATAGCAAAAATATAGCTTTCGGATTGCTGACATACCGGATCGGCATGGATAGAGTCTGAGGCTCCCCTTTGCCTCGGCGAGATACGCCCATGGAATTCCGTCAGCTGCACTACTTCGTCGCCGTGGTGGAGGAGGGCTCCATCTCCGCCGCCAGCCGCCGCGTGCATATCGCCCAGCCGGCCCTGACGCGCCAGATCCGGCTGCTGGAGGAGGATCTCGACACGCGGCTGTTCGACCGCCACGCCCGCGGCATGCGGCTGACGGTGGCGGGCCAGGCCCTCTACGAGGAGGCCCAGGCACTGCTCGACCGGCGCACCCGGCTCCGGGCACGCCTCGCCTCGCTGGGCCAGGGGGTGATCGGCAAGGTCAGCCTGGGGGTCACGGTGACCCACCTCTGGGTGCCGGAGGTGGCAGGGCTACTGGGGCGCTACCGCGACCGCTATCCGCAGGTCGCCTTCGAGGTCTTCCCGCTGCTGTCGGGGCCCCAGCTGGAGCGGCTGCGGGAAGGCAGCCTGGATGCCGGCATCCTCTACCTGGATGGTGACGGCCACCCGGGGCTGGAGGCCCGGCGCCTGCAGCCCGACCACCTGCTGCTGGCGGTGCCGGAGGCCTCGTCCTGGGCCAGCGCCCCGCCGGCGAACCTGGCCGAGCTGAGCGATGCCGACTTCGTCTGGGGCTTTCGCAGCGCCTCGCCGGTCTACTACGACCGCGTCCAGGCCCACTTCCAGCGCCTCGACTTCCATCCTCGGGTGGTGCAGTACGGCGCCGACAACATCGCCATCCTCAGCATGGTGGCGGCGGGCCTGGGCATCGCCATCCTGCCCGCCGCCAGCAGCTGCCACCCCATGCCGGGCATCCGCTTCCTGCGCCTGCCGGAGCTGGACACGTGCGACATGCCGCTGTGGTTCGCCTGGCGGCCGGACAACGACTCACCGGCGCTGCACAACCTGGTCGAGCTGGTCCGCGAGACCGCCGAGGGCTGACCTTCCCGACGCCGAGACGAGACGGCATTCGACAGGCCAGAGGCAAGCGACCCGCCAGTCGTCGGACCCACTCGCCCGACGGACTCGACGAGGTCAGCCCCTGGGCCGCAGCACCGCCACCGGGCAGCAGGCCTCATGGAGCACCTCGTGGCTGACGCTGCCGGCCACCACCTGGGAGAGGCCGCTGCGCCCGTGGGTGGTCATGGCCAGCAGCACGTCGCGGCTGTCGGCCAGGTAGCTGACGATGGCGTCCGCCGGGGTGCCATGCAGTACCTCCCAGTCCACCTCGATGCGGTACTCCCTCTCCAGCCGCCGCGCCAGGCCATGCACATAGCCGGACTCCATCACGTCGCCCGGGGTGCCCTCCCCCGCGGCGGCCGCCATGGCGCTGGCGTCGATCACCTGCAGCAGCTGCAGGCGGGCCCCGAAGCGCTCGGCCAGCGCCACCGCGTGGGGCAGCATCGCCTCGGAGAGCGAGGAGCCATCCACGCAGGCCATGACCACCTCCACCCGGCCATGGCGCTCGGGCGCATAGCGGGGCCCGCACAGCAGCACCGGGCGACTGGCGCGGCGCACCACGCCCGCGGTCACGCTGCCGATCAGCATCTCCGGCACCGGGCGGCGCCCATGGGCGCCCAGGCACAGGCCCACGCCCTCCTGATCCGCCAGGCTCGCCAGGGCGTCCTTGGCGCTGTCGTTCACCATCACCTCAACGGGTACCGCCGCAAGGCCGGGGGTCTTCTCCTCGGCCAGGCGAGCCCTGAGGGCCTCTCGCCGTCCCTCGGACTGGGCCGGGTCGGCGACCACCGATACCACACTCAGGGAGGCCCCGAGCTGGGCCGCCAGGTTCCGGCCCAGCGCCAGACCGCGCAGGGAGTGGTCGGTCTCGTCCAGGGCCACATGGATCGTCTGCATGAAGGTTCTCCTCGAAGCGCCGGGCGAGTTGTCGGAATGCCCCGGCACGTCTGTGATCGGCGCCTGGCGCCTATTGTTGTTTCTCGGAAGCCGTCTCGGCAGCGGGGCGCCGCGACAGCGTGAAGGGTCGGTGCAGCAGCTGGTAGGCCAGGGCCCCCACCACCACGCCCCAGAAGGCGGAGCCCAGGCCCAGGAAGCTGATCCCGGAGGCGGTGGCGATGAAGGTGATCACCGAGGCCTCCAGGTGGCCCTTGTGGGCCGCGAAGGCGCTGACGTTGCTGGTGATGGCGCCGATCAGCGCCAGCCCCGCCAGGATCGCCACGAACTCGCCGGGCAGCGAGGTAAAGAGCAGCACGATGGTGCCGGCGAAGGTGCCGCCCACCAGGTAGAAGAGCCCGTTGGCCACCCCGGCCACATAGCGCTTGTCGGGATCCTCGTGGGCCTCCTTGCTGGTGCAGATCGCCGCGGTGATGGCCGCCACCACCGTGGTGATGCCGCCGAAGAAGGCCGTGGCGAAGGAGGTCAGGCTGGTCACGGTGACGATCGGCTTGGCCGGCGTGCTGTAGCCGGAGGTGCGCAGGATCGCCATGCCCGGCAGGAACTGCCCGGTGAGGCTGACCAGCACCAGCGGGATCGCCAGGCTGAGCGTCGCGTTCCAGGTCCACTCGGGGCGGATGAACTGGGGCTCGGCCAGCTGGATCGAGACCCCGCGCAGGCTCGCGCCCTCCAGCACCACCGCCAGCACCACGCCGACGACCAGCAGCAGGATCAGGCTGTAGCGCGGGGTGAGCCGCTTGAAGGCCAGGTAGGCGATCACCATGCCGATGGCCAGCGCCGGCACCGACTCCAGGGAGAGGAAGACGCCCACGCCAAACTGGAACAGGATGCCCGCCATCATGGCGCTGGCGATGCCCGGCGGGATCGCCTGAACGATGCGGTCGAAGGAGCCGGTGATGCCCACCACAAAGAGGATCGCCGCGGCGGTGAGGTAGGCCCCCACCGCCTCGTTGAGCGACAGCCCCGGGAACAGGGTGACCAGCAGCGCCGTGCCCGGTGCCGACCAGGCCGTCACCACCGGCACCTTCAGCCACAGGCTGAGCAGGATGCCGGAGACGGCCGCCCCCATGGAGATCGCCCAGACCCAGGAGGTCATCATGGCCGTGGAGATCTCCGCGCTCTGTGCGGCCTGGAAGAAGATCGCCAGGGGCCCCGCGTAGGAGATCAGCACCGCCACGAAACCCGCCGTCACGGCGGGAATCGACCAGTCCTTGTGTAGTTGCATCATTGGCTCCAGTTGCGTTTCAGGGTGGGCGTCAGGCGACGCCCAGGTGAGTGTCGAGTATCGAGGGGTCCTCCCTGAGCCCGCGGGAATCGCCGCTGTAGACCACCTCGCCCTTGACCAGCAGCAGGTGCTTGTCGGCCACCTCCAGCAGGTTGTCGATGTTCTTGTCGACGATGATGCTGGCGATGCCCGAGGCCTTGATCTCGCGGATGATCTTCCAGATCTCGTCGCGGATCAGCGGCGCCAGGCCCTCGGTGGCCTCGTCCAGGATGACCATGTCGGGATTGGTGGTCAGCGCCCGGCCGATGGAGAGCATCTGCTGCTCGCCCCCGGAGAGGAAGGAGCCGTCGTGATTGATGCGCTGGCCGAGTCGCGGGAAGGTGTCCAGCACCCGCTCGAGCGTCCAGGGCGATTCACCGCGCTCGTTGGGGCGGGCGGCCATGATCAGGTGCTCGCGCACGCTGATGCCGGGGAAGATGCCGCGCCCCTCCGGCACATAGCCGATGCCCTGGCGGATCAGCTGCCAGGGGCGCCGCTTGGCAGTGGACTTGCCCTTGATGCGGACCTCGCCCTCGCGCGGCGGCACGAAGCCGAGGATCGACTTCAGGGTGGTGGTCTTGCCCATGCCGTTGCGGCCCATCAGGCTCAGGGTCTCGCCGGGCATCAGGCGCAGGTCGACGCCATGCAGGACATGGCTCTCGCCGTAGTAGGTGTGCAGGCCCCGCGCCTCGATCAGCGGGACCGAAGCCCCCGAGGCCGAGGCCAGCGGATTGGTTGCGAACACAGCGCTCATGCGGCGGACTCCTCATGGTGACGGCCAAGATAGACATCACGAACCCGTTCGCTTGCCCGGATCTGGGCGGTGGGTCCGGTCTCCAGCACGCAGCCGTCGACCATCACGGTGATGCGATCGGCCAGGCGAAACACCGAGTCCATGTCGTGCTCGATCAGCACCAGCGGGTAGCGGTCCGAGAGCCCCTTGAGCAGCTCGGTGACCTGGGCGGTCTCCTCGCGGCCCATGCCGGCCATGGGCTCGTCGAGCAGCATCAGCTTGGGCGCGGTGGCCAGCACCATGGCGATCTGCAGCTGGCGCTGCTCGCCGTAGCTCATCGCCGAGGCCGGGGTATGGGCGCGATGTACCAGTTGGCAGGTCTCCAGCACCTCCAAGGCGCGCTCGTTCACCTCCCGGGCCCGGTGGCGCGAACGCCAGCTGCCGAAGACGCCGCCCAGGTGGATCCGCGCCGCCAGCTGGCAGTTCTGCAGGCAGGTGAGCCGCGGGAAGATGTTGGTCTTCTGGTGGCTGCGGCCGATGCCCATGCGCGCGATCTGTCGCGCCTTCTTGCCCTGGATCGGCTGGCCCTGGAAGAGGATCTCGCCTTCGGAGGGCGGAAACTCGCCGGAGAGCAGGTTGATCAGGGTGCTCTTGCCCGCCCCGTTGGGGCCGAGGATGGCGTGGATCTCGCCCTGGCGGAGCGTGAAGTCGACGTTGTTGACCGCCACCAGGCCGCCGAAGCGGCGGGTCAGGCCCTTGGTTTGAAGCAGAGGGGTTTCAAGTAAAGGGGTCTCGAGCAGGGCGTCGTGATGTGTCGTGGCACTCATGGCTCAGCCCTCCTTGCCGGTGGCAGGCGCGACGGGCTTGGCCGCCTCGTTGCGCGGGGTGGTCGCGTCGCGCTTCAGCCACTTGAGCAGCGGCGACTTGGCCAGCGACTCGCGATTCGGCGGGTCGATGATCAGCCCGGCGATGCCGCGGGGCAGCACCAGCACGGCGAGGATGATGGTGATGCCCATCAGGATCGGCCAGTGGGTGGTCATGTGCTCGAAGGTGTGCTGCAGGATCTCGTAGGCGAAGGCACCGAGGATCGGGCCGAAGATGGTGCCCATGCCGCCCAGGATCAGCATCATCAACACCTCGCCGGAGGTGTGCCAGCCGAGCTGGGCCGGGTTGGCGAAGCCGTACTGCATCGCCGCCAGCATGCCGGCGAGGGAGGCCATCACCCCGGAGATCACGAAGGCGACCAGCTTGTAGTGGCTGGTGGCGTAACCCAGCGCCTCCATGCGGTGCTCGTTGTCATGGATGCCGTCGAGCACCTGGCCATAGAAGGAGCGGGTCAGCCAGCGCAGGAACAGGTAGCCCACCACCACCATGGCCAGACAGACATAGAAGAAGGTCAGCGGGTTGTCGAGGTCGAGCAGCACGGTGCCGCCGAGCTCCACGCTGGGCCGGAACATGATGAAGACCCCGTCGGTCCCCCCGGTATGCCGCGAGGTGTTGACGAAGTAGTAGAGCATCTGGCCGAAGGCCAGGGTGGTCATGATGAAGAAGATGCCCTTGGTGCGAATCACCAGGAAGCCCACCACCAGCGCGGCCAGGGCCGCGACCAGCATCACCAGCGGCATCATCCACCAGATGGCGGCGGGGCTGAAGGCGGGGCTGGCCAGCGCCAGGGTGTAGGCGCCGAGGCCGAAGAACAGGGCGTGGCCGAGGCTGACCAGGCCGACGATGCCCACCAGCAGGTCCAGGCTCATGGCGAACAGCGCCAGGATCAGCATCAGGGTCAGTTTTTCCATCATGAAGTCGCTCTGGGCACCGAACACTACAGGCCCCCACAGCGGGAAGATGGCGACGAAGGCGGTCAGCACCAGCATGATGATGACGACGCGCCTGGGATAGCGATGCAACATGTCAATTCTCCCTCAGGCAAACAGCCCGCGTGGCTTGACCAGCAGCACGGCGGCCATGATCAGGTAGATGACCATGCTGGCCAGACTGGGAATCAGGACCGACCCGAAGGTCTCGGCCATGCCGATCAGGATCGCGCCCCAGAAGGCGCCCTTGATCGAGCCGATGCCCCCGATGACGACCACCACGAAGCAGGTGATCAGGATGCTGTCCCCCATGCCCGGGGCGATGGAGGTGAGCGGCGCGGCGATCATCCCGGCGAAGGCAGTGAGCGCCACCCCCACGCTGAAGATCAGGGTGAACAGGGTGCGCACGTTGATGCCCAGCCCCTCCACCATGTCGCGGTTGACCGCGCCGGCGCGGATGATGATGCCCAGCCGGGTATGGCGGATGACCCAGTAGATCACCCCGGCCAGCGCCAGGCAGACGCCCATCACGAACAGCCGGTAGTGGGAGTACTGCAGGTTGTCGGTGAGCTGGATACGCCCGCTGAAGAGCTCGGGAATCGGCACGCTGTGCACGTCGCCGCCCCAGATGATGCGCTGCATCTCGTTGAGCACCAGGATCAGCCCGAAGGTCAGCAGCACCTGGTAGAGGTGGTCGCGCTTGTAGAGCGTGTCGAGGAACAGCCGCTCGATGATCAGCCCCAGCGCGATGGCGATGGGGACCGCCACCAGGATGGCCAGCCAGAAGTTGCCGAGCCGAAAGGTCAGGTCGTAGACCAGGTAGGCGCCGATCATGTACATGGCGCCGTGGGCCAGGTTGATGATGCCCATGATGCCGAAGATGAGCGTGAGACCGCTGGCGATCAGGAACAGCAGCAGGCCGTACTGCAGCCCGTTGAGCAGCTGCACGCCGAAGAATGCGAGATCCATGGGACCCCTCCGAGAATCGTGACCGAGGGGCGAGCGGCGCCCGCCCCGTTTTCCATCAGGCAGGCGTTACATGCGGCAGGCGGCGTCCGGCACCTCGAGGCTCTCGTGGGCGATGCCGACGACCTCGTGCTTGCCGTTGCGAATCTCGCGCAGGTAGACGTTCTGGATGGGATGGTGGGAGTCGGAGAAGCTCAGCGGCCCCCGCGGGCTGTCCAGCTGGACGCTGGCCAGCGCCTCGATCAGGCGCTCGCGGTCGGCGGTATCGCCCTCCACGGCTTCCAGGGCCTGGACCAGCATCATGCCAGTGTCGTAGCCCTGCACCGCATAGGTGTCGGGCAGCTGGCCGTAGGCCTCCTGGTAGGCCTCGACGAAGGCGCGGTTCTGGGGCGTGTCCAGGGTCTCGGCGTAGTGCAGGGTGGTCATCACCCCCTCGCCCGCCTCGCCGATAGCGGCCAGGTTGCCGTCGGTGAGAAAGCCCGATCCCAGCAGCGGAATGGACTCATTGAGACCCGCGGCGGCGTAGTCACGCACGAAGCTCACGCCGCCGCCGCCGGCGAAGAAGGTATAGACCGCGTCGGGCCTATCGCTTGCGATCTGGGCCAGGTAGCTCTGGAACTCGGTGTTGGGGAAAGGCACCAGGATCTGGCGCACGATCTCGCCGCCGGCCTCGGTGAAGGCCTCCTCGAAGCCCGCCAGGTCCTCCTTGCCGCCGGCGTAGTCCCAGGTGATGGTCACGATATTGCGATGGCCCATCTCATAGGCGGCCTTGCCCATGGGGTAGCTGTCCTGCCACATGCTGAAGGAGGTGCGGAAGACGTTGGGCATGCACAGCTCGTTGGTGGCCGCCCCCAGCCCGGCATTGGGAATGATGGTGATGGCGCCGGTCTGCTGGGCCACCCGCAGCATGCCCATGGCCACGCCCGAGTGCACCGGGCCGATCACGAAGTCGACGTTGTCGCCACGCACCAGGCGGCTCATGTTCTGGGGGGCCTTGGAGGGGTTGGCCTCGGAGTCGAGCTTCACGTACTCGACGTCGCGGCCGCCGAGCCGGTCGCCGTGCTGGGCGATGGCCAGCTCCAGGCCGTTAGTGATCGCCTCGCCCAAGGCGGTGTAGGTACCGGTATAGGGCAGCATCAGGCCGAGCTTGACCGGGTGATCGTCGGCGATGGCGCCGAAGGTAGACATCAGAGTGGCGGTGCCCAGCACGCTGGCGAGGGCGGTCTTTTTGAAGTTTGTCATGGTGATTCCCAGGGGTCGCTTGTTATTGAGTTTGCTGTCGTGCTGGGACTTCCCTGTCCTGCCGTCGTCCTTGCCGATCAGACGTGATAGACGTCGATGACCTGGTGGATATAGTCGTTATTGAGTTGCACTACCTTGCGGGTGATCAGCGGTGACTCGCCCGACACGTCCAGGGTGTAGAAGGAGGTCCCGAAGAAGGTCTGGGTCTCCTTGTAGCGATGGTTCAGGGTCTGCCAGTTGAAGCGCAGTGACAGCGTGTCCCCTTCCTCCTTGAGCACCTCGAGGTTGGTGATCTGGTGGGTGGTGCGCGGCTCCGGCGTGCTCGCCCCGCTGCGCTCGGTCTTGATCCGGTAGACCCGGTCCTCCAGACCCTCGCGGCTCGGGTAGTAGATCAGCGAGATCTCGCTGTGCGGGTCCCGGGTCAGCTGGTCGTCGTCGTCCCACGCCGGCATCCAGAACTCGACGTCCTTGCTGTAGCAGGTCAGCCACTCGTCCCACTCACGGTCGTCGAGCAGACGCGCCTCGCGGTACAGGAAGGCCTGGATCTCGTGGTAGCTAAGGCTCATGGTGTCTCTCCCCTTCTCGGTACGGCCTGACTCAGGCGCTCTGGGTGGCGATAAACTGGCTGCGTTCCTTCTCGATGGCGCGCAGCATCTCCTCGACCCAGTACTTGTGGTGCAGCACGTAGAGGCCTTCGTCTTCCGGGGAGGCACCGCTGAGCAGCGGCTGCATGTCGATCGCCTTCGCGTTGTCGTCGGCGCCGTCGATCCACTGCTTGGCGCCGCGGGAGAGGTCGTTCCACTCGGCCAGGGCACCGTGGTAGCCGTCCTGGCAGCCGCGGAACTCCTCGAGGTCATCCGGGGTGCCCATGCCGGAGACGTTGAAGAAGTCCTCGTACTGACGGATGCGCACGCGCCGGTTCTCGGCGGACTCGCCCTTGGGCGCGAAGCAGTAGATGGTGACCTCGGTCTCGTCGACACTGATCGGGCGCAGCACGCGGATCTGCGTGGAGAACTGGTCCATCAGGTAGACGTTGGGGTAGAGGCAGAGGTTACGGGTCTGGTTGACGATGGAGTCGGCCCGCGCCTCGCCGAACTGCGCCTGGATCCACTCGCGGTTCTGGTAGACCGGGCGCACCTCGGGGTTGAGCAGGCGGGTCCACAGCAGCATGTGGCCGTTCTCATAGGAGTAGAAGCCGCCCTGGCTCTTGGACCAGCCGTCGGCGTCCACTGCCTTGGTGCCGCCGGCCTCGTAGTTGCGACGGTCCATGGTGGAGGCGTAGTTCCAGTGCACGGTGCTGACGTGGTAGCCGTCGGCGCCGTTCTCGGCCTGCAGCTTCCAGTTGCCCTTGAAGGTGTAGGAGGAGGTGCCGCGCAGCACTTCCAGCCCTTCCGGGGCCTGGTCGACGATGTTGTCGATGATCCTGGTGGTCTCGCCCAGGTACTCGTCCAGCGGCTTGACGTCCTCGTTCAGGCTGCCGAACAGGAAGCCCTTGTAGTTCTCGAAGCGCGGCACGCGCTTGAGGTCATGGGAGCCCTCCTGCTTGAAGCTGTCCGGGTAGGCGCCCACCTTCTCGTTCTTGGCCTTGAGCAGCTTGCCGTCGTTCTTGAAGGTCCAGCCGTGGAAGGGGCAGGTGAAGGTGCCCTTGTTGCCGCGCTTGCGACGGCACAGGGTGGCGCCGCGGTGGGCACAGGCGTTGATCAGGGCGTGCAGCTCGCCGGCCTTGTCGCGGGTGATGACCACCGGCTGACGGCCCATGGTGACGGTCATGTAGTCGCCCGGCTCGGCAATCTGGCTCTCGTGGGCCAGGAACAGCCAGTTGCCTTCGAAGACGTGCTTCATCTCGAGTTCGAAGAAGGCCGGGTCGGTGAACATGCTGCGGTGGCAGCGGAAGATGCCGGCCTCGGCGTCGTCGACGACGGCACCGCGCACGCGCTCCTCGAGCTGGTCAAGTTTG
The DNA here is from genome assembly GCF_014193375.1 of Halomonas campaniensis. GTDB lineage: Bacteria > Pseudomonadota > Gammaproteobacteria > Pseudomonadales > Halomonadaceae > Halomonas > Halomonas campaniensis. Next base: position 9,846 of record NZ_JACHZF010000015.1, on the reverse strand, counting down.
CTGGTCATGGTCCAGGTCCTCGATGTCTTAGCGTAAGTTGTCGTATCTGTCGTCGGAGCTTGTCCGGCGGCAGGCCGGCGAGGAGGCGCTGTGAACCCATCCCTGGGCGCTACCGACGCCATCCCTGGCGTAGGACCTCCTCTTCGGCCTGCCCCCGGCGCTCCTGGCGGAGTGTCAGGGGCGGTATCGATCAGACCTTGGCGGTGCCGGCCAGCTGGCTGTGCTGGTCCTGCTCGTCTTCCTTGGCGCGGGGACGGGCGTGGCGGGTCTGCAGCTCGGCCACGTCGGTCCTGGCCAGCTCGATGTCGAACACCACCTCGGAGAAGGGGCCGTCCAGCTCGCGCTGGGCGATCACGCCCGCATCCTCGATGCGCTCGGCCGGCACCACCAGCTCCTCGCGGGTGGCGAAGGCGAAGTCGTCGAAGGTGTAGGGGTCGCCCGCCAGGTTGATCTGGGTGGTCAGGTGCTGGTGGCCCGGCGCGGAGATGAAGTAGTGGATGTGCGCCGGACGCTCGCCGTGACGGCCCAGGGACTTCAGCACCACGTCGGTGGGGGCGCCTTCCGGCACGCCGTAGCCGGACGGGATGATGCTGCGCGCGGTGTAGCGGCCTTCCGCGTCGGTGACGATGGTGCGACGCAGGTTGTACTCGGACTGGCTCGGGTCGAAGAAGGAGTAGCCGCCCTTGGAGTTGGCGTGCCAGATCTCGACCTTGGCGCCGGCGATCGGGGTGCCGTCGACGTCACGCACCTGGCCGGTCAGCCACATGGTCTCGCCGTCCTGGTCCTTCCCGTCGTCCATACGCGCGAAGCCTTCGGCTTCCGGGGCGCCGGCGACATACAGCGGGCCCTCGATGGTGCGCGGGGTGCCGCCGACGCGCTTGGCCTCGGCGTCGATGGCGTCCTGGCGCATGTCCAGGTAGTGGTCGAAGCCGAGCCCCGGCGAGAGCAGGCCGAACTGGGTCTGGCCGCCCAGGGCGTTGAGCATGCTGACGGCGGACCAGTACTCCTCGGGGGTGACGTCGAAGTCGTCGATCAGCTTGAACAGGTCGGAGAGCAGGCGGTGCATGATCTGCTTGGCGCGCTCGTTGCCACCTTCCTGGTCGAAGCCGGCGACGGTCTTCAGGAAATCCTGGACTTCGGGGGTATCGAAAATCTTCACGGTCATGGGGGTCATCTCCTCGTCGTTGTCGTTGTGCCCTGCGCTGCGTCAGGGGGAGTGCAAGGCCATGGTGTGGGCGGCTCTGGTGTCCGCTTCTACTGGATGTCGAGGTGATTCTGGCGCTCGCCGCAAGAGGCAACCAATATCGAATGGGTACCCCGCCATACCTCAGGGGTATCGGACTCCCCGACCGGAAAGATCAGTGACGCGCCTTGGTCAAAAGCGAAAAAACCATGAATAACCAATGCGTTAACCGGCAGTTCTGTGCCTCATCTGGCACCTGCCACCGGCTGCCGCATCAGGCGACCGCCATGCCGGCGGCGAAGGAGGGTCAGAAGGGAGGATCACCAGCGCTCCGGGGGCGCCGGCGGGGGGAGAAGTCACGCTCCGTCAACCCTGCGGAGGCGAGAAGGTGCGACAAAAGCATAATGGCCGATGACGCCGACAAAAAAGGCGACGGGGTTGTCCGTCGCCAAGCCGCCGGTCGTCCCCGGCCGAGAGAAAACACTTCACGCCTTGTCAGGAGCCTTGCGCTCCCTCTTAGCCACTCGGCTGCAGGGCCAGCCCCACCTTGCCCATCCGGCTCCCCGACTCGAGGCGGTCCAGCGCTTCGTGAATGGCCTCCAGCGGATAGACGCTGTCGATGACGGGGGTGATCCCTTGGCGCTCCACGTAGGCGAGCAGCTCACGGAACTCCGCGGCGTTGCCGCTGGTGGAGCCGATGATCTGCAGCTGGCGGATAAAGAGACGCTTCAGGTCAGCCGGGGGCTGGTCCCCCGAGGTCGCCCCGCAGGTCACCAGGCGCCCGCCGCGCACCAGCGACTTCATGGCCGAGGCCCAGACGGCCTCGCCAACGTTCTCGACCACCACGTCCACGCCGCGGCCGTCGGTAAGCGCCATGACGCGTCGAGCCACCTCCTCGGTACTGCCGTTGATCGTCTCGTGGGCGCCCAGCGTCAAGGCCCGCTGGAGCTTCTCGTCCTCCCGGGAGGTGACGATCACCCTGGCGCCGATGCTGGCGGCCAGCTGCATGGCGGCCAGCGACACGCCACCGCCCACCCCGAACACCAGCACCGTCTCCCAGGGCTTCAGCTGCGCCCGGGTGAAGAGCATCCGCCAGGCGGTGAGGTAGTTGACCCCCATGGCCGCGGCCTGCACGAAGTCCAGGTGAGCCGGCATGGGGAAGAGGTTCTCCACCGGCACGCTGAGCCACTGGGCGAAGGTGCCGTCCACATGCTCGCCCATCAGCTTCATGCGGGTGCAGAGCACGTCGTCGCCCCGCTGGCAGAACTCGCACCGCCCGCAGGTCAGGTTGGGAAAGACCACGACCCGCTGGCCCGTCGCCAGGCGCGTCTCGCCCTCCTCGATGGCCTCCACCACGCCAGCGCCGTCCAGCCCCATCACCAGCGGCAGCTCGTGGGTGATGCCCGCACCGCTGTTGCGCATGTAGAGGTCGACCTGGTTGAGGGTGCCCGCCTCCAGGCGCACCAGCGCCTCGCCCGGCCGTCGCCGGGGCCGTTCGCCCTGCCTGACCTCGACCACCTCATTGCCACCGTGGCCGGTAATCACGACGGTCTTCATGGTCTCCTGCATGGCTAGGTCCTCTCCAGCAGCGTGGCGATGCCCTGCCCCACGCCCACGCACATGGTGCACAGGGCGTAGCGCTTGCCGCTCCTCTGCAGCTCATGGGCGGCGGTCATCAGCAGGCGGGCGCCGGACATGCCCAGCGGGTGGCCCAGGGCGATGGCACCGCCGTTGGGGTTGACCCGCGGGTCGTCGTCGGCAATCCCCAGCTCGCGCAGGCAGGCCAGGGCCTGGGCGGCGAAGGCCTCGTTGAGCTCGATCACGTCGATCTCGTCCAGCGACACGCCGGTGCGCGCGAGCAGCTTCTGCACCGCGGGTACCGGGCCGATGCCCATGATGCGCGGCTCGACGCCGGCGGTGGCCATGCCGAGGATCTTCGCCATGGGGGTGAGGCCGTGCTTCTCCACCGCGACGGCGCTTGCCACCAGCATGGCGGCAGCGCCGTCGTTGACGCCCGAGGCGTTGCCGGCGGTGACGCTGCCGCCCTCGCGGAACGGCGTCGGCAGGCCAGCGAGCTTCTCGAGCGTCGTCGCGCGCAGGTGCTCGTCCTGGTCGAAGCGCAGCGGTTCCTGCTTGCGGCGCGGGATCTCGATGGCGGTGATCTCCAGCGCGAAGCGGCCGGCCTGCTGTGCGGCGGCGGCCTTCTGCTGGGAGCGCAGGGCGAAGGCGTCCTGGTCCTCGCGGGAAATATTGAACTGCTCGGCGACGTTCTCGGCGGTCTCCGGCATGGACTCGACGCCATAGGCCTTCTTCATCAGCGGGTTGATGAAACGCCAGCCGATGGTGGTGTCCTCGATCTTCTGGCCCCGGGAGAAGGCGCTGTCGGCCTTGCCCATCACATAGGGCGCCCGGGACATGGACTCCACGCCGCCGGCCAGGGCCAGCTCCATCTCGCCGGCCTTGATGGCGCGGAAGGCGGTGCCCACCGCGTCCATGCCGGAGCCGCACAGGCGGTTCAGGGTGGTGCCAGGGACGGAAGTGGGCAGGCCCGCCAGCAGGGCGGACATGCGCGCCACGCTGCGGTTGTCCTCGCCGGCCTGGTTGGCACAGCCCATGAACACGTCGTCGATGGCCGCCGGGTCAAGCTCGGGGGCTTGTGCCAGCACCGCCTTGACGATGACGGCCGCCAGGTCGTCGGGGCGAACACTCGAGAGGGTGCCGCCGAAGCGGCCGATACCGCTGCGGCGTGGATGACAGAGGTAGACACTATTCATAACTAGCACCAAGTTATTCACGGCAATTTATTTAAAGTTCTTGCGGTAGGACTTGAGGATCTCGCCGACGATGCCGCTGCGGAAGCTCAGCACACAGATCACGAAGATCACCCCGAGGATCGGTCCCACCCAGTTGCCCAGCGGCGACTGCGCCAGCAGGTGCTGCAGGCTGACCACGATGCCCGCCCCCACCACCGGACCGAACAGGGTGCCCACTCCGCCCAGCAGGGTCATCAGGATCACCTCGCCGGACATGTGCCAGTGGGCGTCGGTCAGCGAGGCGAGCTGGAACACCACCGTCTTGGTGGAGCCGGCAAGGCCGGCCAGGCCCGCGGAGAGGACGAAGGCCACCCACTTGTAGGCGTCGACGTTGTAGCCCAGCGAGACCGCCCGCGGCTCGTTCTCGCGGATCGCCTTGAGCACCTGGCCATAGGGCGAGTGCACGGCACGCTGGATGATCGCGAAGCCGAACAGGAAGATGGCGAACACGAAGTAGTACATCGCCAGGTTGCTGCGCAGGCTGATCACGCCGAACAGGTCGCCCCGCGGCACCCCGTGCAGGCCGTCCTCGCCGCCGGTGAAGGGCGACTGGACGTAGACGAAGAACACCAGCTGGGCCAGCGCCAGGGTCACCATGGCGAAGTAGATGCCCTGGCGGCGAATCGACAGGGCGCCGAACACCGCCCCGAGCGCCACGGCGGCCAGGGTGCCGGCGAGGATGCCCAGCTCCGGGGTGAGCGCCGGGTGGCTCGACAGCAGGTAGCCGGTGACATAGCCGCCGGTGGCCAGGAAGGCGGCGTGGCCGAAGGAGAGCAGCCCCGCATAGCCGAGCAGCAGGTTGAAGGCGCAGGCGAACAGCGCGAAGCACAGCACCTTCATCAGGAACACCGGGTAGGCCACGAACGGGGCCACCAGGCCGATGCCGATCAGCACCAGGTAGAAGACGTTGCGGCGCATGTCGGCACGGCGCTGGCGCTTCATGGACGGCGTCAGGGTCTGGGTCGCAGACATGGTCATGCCTCCTTGCCGAACAGGCCGGCGGGTCGGGTCAGCAGCACCAGGATCATCACCAGGAAGATCACGGTGTTGGCCGCCTCGGGGTAGTACACCTTGGTCAGGCCCTCGATCAGGCCCATGCCGAGGCCGGTGAGCACGGCGCCGAGGATCGAGCCCATGCCGCCGATCACCACCACCGCAAAGACCACGATCAGCAGGTTGGAACCCATGGTGGGCGACACCGGGTAGAGCGGTGCGGCCAGCACCCCGGCGAAGGCGGCCAGCGCCACGCCGAAGCCGTAGGTCAGGGTGATCAGCAGCGGCACGTTGACGCCGAAGGCCTGCATCAGCGCCGGGTTCTCGGTGCCGGCACGCAGGTAGGCGCCGAGCCGGGTGCGCTCGATCATGTACCAGGTGAAGAAGCACACCACGATGGCCGCCACCAGCACCCAGGCGCGGTAGGTGGGCAGGAACATGAAGCCCGTCTGGAAGCCGCCCTGCAGCGCCTCGGGAGTCGGGTAGCGAGCCCCGGAGACGCCGAAGAAGTTGACCAGGGTCCCCTCGAAGATCAGCGCCAGGCCGAAGGTCAGCAGCAGGCCGTAGAGGTGATCCAGGTGGGCGATGCGCCGCAGCATGGTCCGCTCGAGCAGCATGCCGAACAGGCCCACCACCAGCGGCGCGAGCAGCAGCGCCGCCCAGTAATTGATGCCCAGGTAGCGCATGCCCAGCAGGGTGGCGAAGGCCCCCAGCATATACATGGCGCCGTGGGCGAAGTTGACGATCTTCAGCAGGCCGAAGATCACCGCCAGGCCCAGGCTCAGCAGGGCGTAGAAGGCGCCGTTGATCAGGCCCAGCAGCAGCTGCCCCATGAACACTGCCAGGGGCACCCCGAATATCATCGTCATGTCGAAAGTCTCCTAGTAGAGCCGGCTCAGACGCCGAGCAGGGTGTGCAGGTGCTCGCGCTTGCTCGGCAGCTCGGCCGCCGAGATCTCCTCGACGATCAGGCCGTGGTCCATCACGAAGTGGCGGTCGGCCAGCGGCGCGGCGAAGCGGAAGTTCTGCTCCACCAGCACGATGGTCATGCCGCGTTCCTTGAGCTTGACCAGCACCTGGCCCAGCGCCTGGACGATGACCGGTGCCAGCCCCTCGGTGATCTCGTCGAGCAGCAGCAGCCGCGCCCCGGTGCGCAGGATCCGCGCCATGGCCAGCATCTGCTGCTCGCCCCCGGAGAGCCGCGTGCCCTGGCTGCGCCGACGCTCGTAGAGGTTGGGGAACATCTCGTAGATCTCATCGATGGACATCCCGCCGGAGCGCACCGTGGGCGGCAGCAGCAGGTTCTCCTCGACGTCGAGGCTGGCGAAGATCCCGCGCTCCTCGGGGCAGTAGCCGATCCCCAGCCGCGGGATACGGTGCGCCGGCATGCCCAGCGTCTCGGTGCCGTTGATCATGATCGAGCCGGTGCGCCGGCCGACCATGTTCATGATCGCCTTGAGGGTGGTGCTGCGCCCGGCGCCGTTGCGCCCGAGCAGGGTCACCAGCTCGCCACGCTTCACGTCGAAGTCGACGCCGTGGAGGATGTGCGACTCGCCGTAGAAGGCGTGCAGGTCGCGCACGCGCAGCATCTCGGCGCCGTCGCGGTCCTGGTACTCCATCAGGCTCTCGGCTGGCTGGTTCATGCGCTGGCCTCCTCTTCCGCCGCTTCGCTGCCCATGTAGGCCTCCTTGACCCGCGGGTCGGCGGAGACCGTGGCGTAGTCGCCCTCGGCCAGCACCGCGCCGCGGGCCAGCACGGTGATGCGGTCGCACAGCCGGCTGACCACGCTGAGGTTGTGCTCCACCATCAGCACGGTGCGCCCGCGGGCCACGCGGCGGATCAGCTCGACGATGCGGTCGACGTCCTCGGCGCCCATGCCCTGGGTCGGCTCGTCGAGCAGCATCATGGTGGGGTCCATGGCCAGGGTGGTGGCCACCTCCAGCGCCCGCTTGCGCCCATAGGGCATCTCCACGGTGAGCACGTCGGCGTACTCGCGCAGGCCCACCTCCTCGAGCAGCTCGATGGCGCGGTCGTTGAGGTGGTCGAGGGTGCGTTCGGACTTCCAGAAGTGGAAGGAGGTACCCATGGGCCGCTGCAGGGCCACGCGCACGTTCTCCATGGCGGTCATGTGGCCGAAGACCGCGGAGATCTGGAAGGAGCGCACCAGGCCCAGGCGGGCGATCTCGTTGGCCTTCATGCCGGTGATCGGCTTGCCGCGGTAGAGGATCTCGCCGCGGGTGGGCGGCAGGAACTTGGTGAGCAGGTTGAAGACCGTGGTCTTGCCCGCCCCGTTGGGGCCGATCAGGGCGTGGATATGCCCCTCCTGGACCTGCAGGTTGACATCGTCCACGGCGGTGAAGCCGCGGAATTCCTTGGTCAACCCCCGAGTTTCCAGTATGTATTCATCCGCCATATAGATTCCCTTGTCGTTGTTGATAATCAGGCAGCGGGTGCAAAGGGGCGCCACCGGGCACCCGGTGTCATAGTGACTCGCGTAGAGGAAGTCCCATCGCGATGCGCTGCTTCAGCCAGGGGCTGATCCGATAGCGTGGCTCGCAATAGTGGTCGTGCAGGCAGCCGAGCACCCGGGCGAAGGTCTCCGGGCCGAAGCGCTCGCCGAAAGCCAGCGGGCCCTGCGGGTAGCCCAGCGCCAGCTTGACGGCACGGTCCAGGGTGACGGGCTCGGCAACGCCGCGGCGCACGATCTCGCTGCCGATATTGACCATGAAGGCGAGGATGCGCTGGGCCACGAACCCCGGCGAGTCGTGAATCACCTCCACCGGCACCCCATCGGCGCCGAGGGCCGCACTCACCTGGGCCAGCACCTCCTCGTCGATGGCGGGATGGCGCATCAGCACCCGGCAGGCATCAAAGCCAGCCAGGGTCTCAAGCGCGATGGTGCGCTCCGCCGGCAGGCCACGCTCGGCGACGGTCTCGCTGACCGTCTCTCCCCGGGGCGTCACCAGGCAGATGGCCTCGGGCGAGGGTGCCGCGCCCTCCTCCAGCCGCGAGCCAACCGACTCCGCCAGGCGGGCGATGCGCTCTCGCCACTCGGGCTCCCGGCGATCCAGCCAGAAGGGACGCGTCACGGGAATCGCCGGCGGCGGCGCCACCTCCGGTTCGACCCGTTTGCCCTCTTCGTAGCGATAGAACCCCTGACCGCTCTTGCGCCCCAGCAGGCCGGCGGCGATGCGCCGCGGCACCTGCCAGGAGGGCGTGTAGTAGGGGTCGTCATAGAACTGGCGATAGACCGACTCCATCACCGCATGAGTCACATCGAGGCCGATCAGGTCGAGCAGCTCGAAGGGCCCCATGCGGAACCCCAGGGAGAGGCAGAGGATGCGGTCGATCTGCGCCGGCGTGGCGATCCCCTCGTCCAGCAGCCGCAGCGCCTCGGGGACGTAGGCGCGCCCGGCGTGGTTGACCAGGAACCCGGGGGTGTCCGGGGTCAGCGCCGGGAAGTGACCGGCCTCTCGGGCCAGCCGCTCGAGCCGCGCGATCACCTCGGGGCGGGTCAGCTCGCCGCGCACCACCTCGACGATCTTCATCAGCGGCACGGGGTTGAAGAAATGGTAACCTGCCACCCGCTCGGGGTGACGGCAGGCGCTGGCGAGGCGCGTCACCGACAGCGACGAGGTGTTGCTGGCCAGTATCGCCTCATGAGAGACCACCTCCTCCAGCTGGCGCAGCAGTGCCTGCTTGGCCTCCAGGCTCTCGACGATCGCCTCGATCACCAGGTCGCACCCGGCGAGCCCGGCCAGGCCATCGCTTTGGTGGATGCGGGCCAGCGTCGCTTTCCGCTCTTCCGCCGAGAGGCGCCCCTTGGCCACCGAGCGCTCGAGCAGCCCGCCAATAACGCCCAGGGCCTCCTCGATGGCCCCTTCACGGCTGTCATGCAGCCACACCTCGTGGCCCGCCGCGGCGAACAGCTGGACGATACCGCGCCCCATCACGCCGCTGCCGACGACACCGATCCTCTCCTTGGCTGACTCGGCCATGCCTCACCTCCTTAGAGCTTGCTCTCGAGTTCCGGCAGCGCCTGGAAGAGATCGGCCACTAATCCATAGTCCGCGACCTGGAAGATCGGCGCCTCCTCGTCCTTGTTGATGGCAACGATCACCTTGGAGTCCTTCATGCCGGCCAGGTGCTGGATGGCACCGGAGATGCCCACGGCGATGTAAAGCTCGGGCGCGACGATCTTGCCGGTCTGGCCCACCTGCATGTCGTTGGGCACGAAGCCGGCGTCCACCGCGGCGCGCGAGGCACCGATGGCCGCACCCAGCTTGTCGGCGATGCCGTCGAGCAGCGTGAAGTTCTCGCCGTTGCCCATGCCGCGGCCGCCGGAGATCACTACCCTGGCGGCGGAGAGCTCGGGGCGATCGGACTTGGCCAGCGCCTCCTTGAGGAAGGTGGACTGGGCGTTGTCGGCCTCTTTCGTGAAGGACAGGTCCACCGCTTCTATGGCGGCGCTGCCGCCCTGCCCTTGTAGAGAGCCGACCGCATCGAAGCCGGTGGTGCGTACGGTGATCACCTTGAGGATGTCCTCGCTCTGCACCGTGGCGATAGCGTTGCCGGCGTAGATCGGGCGCTTGAAGGTGTCCGGGGACTCCACCGCGATGATCTCGGAGATCTGCGCCACATCGCGCAGGGCTGCCACGCGGGGCAGCACGTTCTTGCCGGTGGTGGAGGCGGCCGCCAGCAGGTGGGTGTAGTCGCCGGCCAGCTCGTTGAGCAGCGCCGCGGTGGGCTCGGCCAGCAGGTGGGCGTAGGCGGCGTGGTCGGCCACGCGGACCTTGCTCACGCCGTCGAGCCTGGCGGCGGCCTCGGCGATGGAGGCGACGCCCTCGCCCACCACCAG
>NZ_JACHZF010000014.1 GCF_014193375.1 Halomonas campaniensis | reverse complement strand
TCTCTTCCATTCTGGCGCATTGCGACGCCGTTAAAGGGGGAGGAGACCATCTCATCATCCCTGGGCGCTACCGATGCCATCCCTGGCATAGGACCCCCTCTTCGACCTGTCCCCGGCGCCTCTCGCTTGGGCAACCAAGACTAATCTGGAGTGCAGTCCAGGACTGGCAAAAACATCCTGGCCTGCTAGAGTGGGCCTTCGCTTGACGGGGTGCCGGTGGAACCGGCTGAGATCGCCATACGACACGGCTTGTTCGCAATGAACTGTCGTCACGGCGGGGCCCGTTGAACCTGATCCGGCTAGTACCGGCGTAGGAATCAAGCGGCGGCCTCCCCTCGGCTACCCCCGTGTAGCGCTCCCTCCAGGCCCCACTCCCTTCCTCGCCCGCACTCCGGATCATCACTCGTCTCCGGAGAAGACCATGGGCTACCGCTTCAGCGACCTCACCGCCGCCTGCCAGGACGACTGGCGGGCCTATATCGAGCACGACTTCGTGCGCGGCCTGGCCGACGGCACCCTCGAGGAGGGCGCCTTTCGCCACTACCTGAAGCAGGACTACCTGTTCCTGATCCACTTCGCCCGGGCCTATGCCCTGGCCGCCTACAAGAGCCGCACCCTCGACGACCTGCGCCAGGCCCATGAGGGGCTCAAGGCCATCGTCGACCTGGAGCTGGGGCTCCACGTCGGCTACTGCCGGGAGTGGGGCATCTCCGAGGCGACGCTGGCCGAGCTGCCCGAGGCCCGCGCCACCATGGCCTATACCCGCTACGTGCTGGATACCGGCAACCGCGGCGACCTGCTCGACCTCCACGTGGCCCTGGCCCCCTGCCTGGTGGGCTACGGCGAGATCGCCGACTGGATCAACGCCCGCGCCGGGACGCTGCGCGGCGACGCCAACCCCTATGATGCCTGGATCGCCATGTACGAGAGCGAGGCGTTCCAGGCCGCCCGTAACGCCGAGGAGGCCTGGCTCGACGCCCGCCTGGCCGACGTCACCCCGGCGCGCTTCGAGGAACTCACCCAGGTCTTCCGCGACGCCACCCGACTCGAGATCGACTTCTGGCAGATGGGGCTGGATCGCGCCCTCTAGCGCCGTCGCCCTGCTCCCTGACAACAACACCAACAACAGCCACCACAAGGACCCTCGCCATGAGCAAGACCGCCCACTTTCTCGCCGAGACCGCCCGCGTCGACGCGGCCGCCATCCAGCCGCTGCCCGGCTCCCGCAAGGTCTACATCGAAGGCTCGCGCCCCGATATCCGCGTGCCCTTCCGCGAGATCTCGCTGTCGCCGACCCGGACCTCCGGCATGGGCCCGGATGAGCAGAACCCGCCGCTGCTGGTCTACGACACCTCCGGCCCCTATACCGACCCGGCGGCCGAGATCGACCTGCGCCGCGGCCTGCCCGAGCTGCGCCGCGCCTGGATCGAGGAACGCGGCGATACCGAGTGCCTCGACGGCCCCACCTCCGAGTATGGCCGGCGCCGCGCCAACGACCCGACGCTCGCCAGGCTGCGCTTCGACCTGACCCGAACGCCCCGGCGCGCCAGGGAAGGGAAGAACGTCACCCAGCTTCACTACGCCCGCCAGGGGATCATCACCCCGGAGATGGAATTCATCGCCATCCGGGAAAACCAGCGCCGGCAGGCCCTGGGAACCGCGGAAGTGGAGCGGATCCTCGGCCACCAGCACCCGGGCCAGGGCTTCGGCGCCCGCCTGCCGGAGGAGATCACCCCGGAGTTCGTGCGCGCCGAGGTGGCCGCGGGCCGGGCGATCATCCCCTGCAACATCAACCACCCGGAGTCCGAGCCGATGATCATCGGCCGCAACTTCCTGGTGAAGATCAACGGCAACCTGGGCAACTCCGCGGTGACCTCCTCCATCGAGGAGGAGGTGGACAAGATGACCTGGGGCATCCGCTGGGGCGCCGACACCATCATGGACCTCTCCACCGGGCAGAACATCCACGAGACCCGCGAGTGGATCCTGCGCAACTCGCCGGTGCCCATCGGCACCGTGCCCATCTACCAGGCGCTGGAGAAGGTCAACGGCGTGGCCGAGGACCTCACCTGGGAGGTGTTCCGCGACACCCTGATCGAGCAGGCCGAGCAGGGGGTGGACTACTTCACCATCCATGCCGGGGTGCTGCTGCGCTATGTGCCGCTCACCGCCAGGCGCGTCACTGGCATCGTCTCCCGGGGCGGCTCGATCATGGCCAAGTGGTGCCTCTACCATCACCGGGAGAGCTTCCTCTACGAGCACTTCGAGGAGATCTGCGAGATCTGCAAGCGCTACGACGTGGCCTTCTCCCTGGGCGATGGCCTGCGCCCGGGCTCGGTGGCCGACGCCAACGACGCGGCCCAGTTCGCCGAGTTGGAGACCCTGGGCGAGCTGACCAGGATCGCCTGGAAGCACGACGTCCAGGTGATGATCGAGGGGCCGGGGCATGTGCCGATGCACCTGATCAAGGAGAACATGGACAAGCAGCTCGAGGCGTGCCACGAGGCGCCCTTCTATACCCTGGGCCCGCTGACCACCGACATCGCCCCCGGCTACGACCACATTACCTCCGGTATCGGCGCGGCCATGATCGGCTGGTTCGGCTGCGCCATGCTCTGCTACGTGACCCCCAAGGAGCACCTGGGCCTGCCCAACAAGGACGACGTCAAGACCGGCATCATCACCTACAAGATCGCCGCCCACGCGGCGGATCTCGCCAAGGGCCACCCGGCCGCCCAGCGCCGCGACAACGCGCTCTCCAAGGCGCGCTTCGAGTTCCGCTGGGAGGACCAGTTCAACCTCGGCCTGGACCCGGACACCGCCCGGGCGTACCACGACGAGACCCTGCCCAAGGACTCGGCCAAGGTGGCTCACTTCTGCTCCATGTGCGGGCCCAAGTTCTGCTCCATGAAGATCAGCCAGGAGGTCCGCGACAGTTTCAAGGACGGGGCCCCCGAACACGGCCTGGACGACGACCCCGAGGCAATCAGGCGAGGCATGGAGGAGCAGGCGCAGAAGTTCCGGGAGACCGGCAGCCGGCTCTATCAGGAGGTATAGGCCGCTCTTCGCCAAACCCTGGAACGACTGCCTGAACGATCACGCCGGCCCCGGGCCGGCGTGTTGCGTCAGCGGATGCCGCCAGGCTGGCACGGGCCCTGCATGGGTTAGGGGTTGTCACGAGGAGACCCGGCCATGTCCGACCGCCCGACCTTCACCCCCTCCGTCGCCGTCCCGCTGGACGCCGAGGCCTTCAGCCGCCGCGCCCACGGCCACCTGGCCTTCCTCTACGGCCCCCGCGCCGACGAGGTGCTGCGCCGGCTGCTGACCCTGCTGGCCCACCAGGCCCCGCCCCCGCCCTCCGCTGGTGAAGGCGATGCGCCACTCTGGAGCGAGCGCGACCAGTGGCTGATCAGCTACGGCGACAGCCTGCTGGAGGGCGAGCGTGCCCCCCTGGAGGTGCTGGACGACTTCCTCGAGGCGCGCCTGGCGGAGGCCTTCAGCGGCGTGCACCTGCTGCCCTTCTTCCCCTGGAGCAGCGACGACGGCTTCTCGGTGATCCACTACCGCGAGGTCTCCCCCGACCTGGGCGACTGGTCCCATGTTCGCGCCCTGGCCGGGCGGCGCGACCTGGCGGTGGACCTGGTGCTCAACCACGTCTCCCGGGAGTCGCTGTGGTTCGTCGACTACCTCTCCGGCAGCCAGCCGGGGCGCGACTACTTCATCGAGATGGACCCGGAGACCGACCTCTCGGCGGTGGTGCGGCCGCGCAGCTCGCCGCTGCTGGTCAAGGTGCCGACCCGGCGCGGCCCCCGACACCTCTGGGCGACCTTCTCCGAGGATCAGATCGACCTGAACTTCGCCAACCCCGACGTGCTGCTGGAGTTCATCGGCATCCTGCTCTTCTACCTGGGCCAGGGCGCCCGGGTGATCCGGCTGGACGCCATCGCCTACCTGTGGAAGGCCGTCGGCACCCCCTGCATCCACCTGCCCCAGACCCACGAGGTGGTGCGGCTGCTGCGCGCGGTGGTGGATCACGTGGCGCCGGGCACTCTGCTGCTCACCGAGACCAACGTGCCCCATCGCGAGAACCTCAGCTACCTGGGCCTGGAGCGGCTTTCCGCCGGACACTTCCCCGACGAGGCGCACCTGGTCTATCAGTTCCCGCTGCCGCCGCTGCTGCTGCACACCCTGACCAGCGGCGAGGCGGGCACCCTGGCGGCCTGGCTGAAGAGCCTGCCGTCCCTGCCCCCCGGCTGCAGCTTCCTCAACTTCACCGCCAGCCACGACGGCATCGGCGTGCGCCCGCTGGAGGGCTGGCTGCCCCAGCACGAGATCGATGCGCTGCTGGAGCTGATGCATCGCTTCGGCGGCTTCGTCAGCATGCGCACCCGGGACGACGGCAGCGACAGCCCCTACGAGATCAACATCACCTGGTTCGACGCCATGAAGGGCACCCGGCGCGGGCCGGACCCCTGGCAGATGCAGCGCTTCCTGTGCGGCCAGCAGCTGATGCTCGGCCTGCGGGGCATCCCGGCGCTCTACTTCCACGTGCTGACCGGCACCCTGAACGACCTGGAGGGGGTGGAGCGCAGCGGACGCCTGCGCTCCATCAACCGGCGCCGCTGGCTGCGCGACGAACTGGAGCTTCTGCTGGACAGCCCCGACACGCCGACGAGGATGGTCTTCGAGGCGCTGACCCGGCGCCTGGCGGCTCGCCGCGGCGAGCCCTGCTTCCATCCGGACGCCCCCCAGCGGGTGCTGGAGGCGCCGCCGGAGCTGCTGGTGCTGGAGCGCGGCCCGCTGCCCGACGGGCGTCGCCTGCTGGCGATCCACAACGTCACCGACGCCCCCCAGCCGCTGACGCTTCCGGCCCTCGGCCAGGGGGCCTGGTTCGACCTGCTGGAGGAGGCCCCGTGGGCGCCCGTGGAGAGCCTGGCGCCCTATCGCTGCCTGTGGCTGGTGCAGAAGCCCTGAGCGATAGCAGAATCAGCGATAGCAGAATCGGCTCGAGGCTATCACGGCGACAGGCCTGCTACACCTCGCCGCAGTTGTCGGCCTCCACGGCGTCGTGGAGGCGCTCCGGCAGGTCGGGAATCGCCGAGCGTACCCGGTTCCAGCTGGGGATGAAGGGGCGCTCGCCGGGGTTGTCGAGGAAGGCGCTGCCGGCCTCGAGCAGGTTGGCGGCGAACAGCTCCACGGCCCGCTCCTCGGCATGGCGATCCAGGGAGAGGCCGTTCATCACCGCGTCGTGGTCGTAGGCCTCGATCAGGTCCAGGGCCAGCCGGTAGTAGGTCGCCTTGAGGGTGCGGAAGCCCTCGGCGCTGAAGGTCACCCCCTGGGTGGCCAGCTTGCGGTAGAGCGCCTTGGCGATGTCCAGGCTCATGCGGTTGAGCCCGGCGGAGGCGTCCTCCTCCGAGACCGGCTGGTGCTTGTGGTCGTAGGCGTCGGCCAGGTCCACCTGGCAGAGCCGCTTGGTGGAGTAGTTGCGATGCACCTCGGAGAGCACGCCGACCTCCAGGCCCCAGTCGGCGGGGATGCGGATGCCGTCGAGCACCTCGGCGCGCATGGAGAACTCCCCGGAGAGCGGGTAGCGGTAGCTGTCCAGGTACTCCAGGTAGGGCAGCGGCCCGTGGATGCGCTTGAGCGCCCGCAGCAGCGGCGTGACCATCAGCCGGGACACGCGGCCGTTGAGCCGTCCGTCGGCGATGCGCGGGTAGTAGCCCTTGCAGAACTCGTAGTTGAAGTGGGGGTGGGCCACCGGATAGAAGAGCCGCGCCAGCAGGCCACGCTCGTAGGTGAGGATGTCGCAGTCGTGCAGCGCCACCACGGCGCCGCGCCCGGAGGCCTGGACGAAGCCGGCGCAGAACCAGACGTTGCGCCCCTTGCCCGGCTGCTGGGGCGAGAGCCCCTGGGCGTCCAGCTCCTCGTCCAGGGCGCGCAGTCGCGGGCCGTCGTTCCAGAGGATGCGATGGTGCTGCGGCAGCCGGCCGAAGAACTCCCGGGCACGCAGGAACTGCTCGCGGTCGGCCCGGTCCAGCCCGATCACCACCTCGGCGAGGTAGGGCACCCGGCGGAGCTCCTCGACGATCGCCTCGAGGGCGGGCCCCTCCAGCTCGGAGTAGAGCGAGGGCAGGATCAGGCTCATCGGGCGGCGACGCGAGAAGCGCACCAGGTCCGCCTCCAGGGATTCCACCGGGCGCCGGGTCAGGTTGTGGAAGTCGGTGATGATGCCGTTCTGGTGGAAGTCGCTCATGCGCTTGCCTCCTCGGTGGCCGCCTCACGGGCCGAGACCCCCGCCGGACTCAGCCGGCGGTCGGCTCGCCCCCACCAGTAGGCCACCCCCTCGGCCCAGCCGGCGGGGCCGGTCGCCTCGCTGCGATAGAGTTCCGGCTGGGCAGGCTCCACCGGCAGGCCGTGGCAGCCGCGGATCACCACCGCCTGGTCCACCGCCTCGAGCATGGCGATGTCGTTGGGCCCGTCGCCCAGCGCCAGGGTCAGCGGGCGGCGGCCGCGCAGCGCCTGGTAGCGCTCCACCAGCCACGCCACCGCGCTGCCCTTGTGGGACTCGCCAGTGACGTGCCAGAAGCGCCCGCCGCGTACCAGCTGCAGGCCGTCGCCGGCGAGTCCCGCACGGAAGGCCTCGAGGGCGGCCTCGTCGTCCTGCCACACCAGCGGCTCGCTGCCCTCGCGCATCCGCGCCAGGCGGGCCTCGGGCTCGGGCAGGCCGGTGAAGGCGACGAGCTCGTCGAGGGACATCTGGCTCATGGTGGTGAAGCTCACGCCCAGCCGCGCCTGCCACACCGCCAGGCGCTTGCGCACGAAGCCGATGTCCACCCCTAGGGTGCGAATGGCCAGGCCGTCGGGCCCCGGGCGGTCGATGCGGGCATGGCACCACGCCGGCGGTAGGCCGACCACGGCGCCGTTCTCGGCGATGAAGGGGGTATCGGTCAGCCCCATGGCCTGGCGCAGCGGCACGATCTCGCTGCGGGTCTTGCTGGTCACCGGGATCACCGGCACCCCGAGCTGCCTGAGGCGGGCCAGCCAGGGCCGGGCAGGGGACCAGTCATAGCTGTGGTGGTCAAGCAGCGAGCCATCCAGGTCGGTGAACAGCAGTCGCGGCGTCAGGGCCGCATCGAAGCCGGCATCCGGCGTGGTCGGTGAAACGGTCATGGCAGCTCCCGGGCAGACAGGTCAGGTGTCTCCTGCCCATGGCCTTGCACAAGGCGTGCCATGCCGGCCCGGGCCGCGTAACAGGCGCGGATCGCATGTCGCTGTCATGCTCGAGGCTGTTCCGGCAACAGGTCTGCGAGGGGGCGCTGTGAACCCCTCCCTGGGCGCTACCGATGCCATCCCTGGCATAGGACCCCCTCTTCGACCTGTTCCCGGCGCCTCTCGCTGCTGGGTAACCGCAGCGCACCTGACCTGGATGACGCACGCACCACTTCAGTGCTTTTCGGGGCACCAAAAAAGCGCACCCCGAGGCAAAATGCCTCGGGGTGCCGTTAGCCGCGGATGGACGTCGCGCGTTAGAAGCGGTAGCGCACGCCGACGCTGGCGGCGTCGAAGGTGTAGTTCGACTCGTCCAGGTAGCGCATGTAGTCGGCGCCCAGCGCCAGGTTGGGGGCCACGTCGAACTCGGCACCCGCGCCGTAGGAGAAGCCGCTCTCGCGGTCGATGTCGAAATCCACCTCGGTGAAGCCGGCCAGGCCGTAGAGGCGGAACTCCTGGGAGATGGGCAGGATGCCCTTGCCATAGGCGCCGATCAGGGAGTCGAGTTCGGCGGCGCCGTCGGAGCCGCCACCACCCAGGTGCGCCTCGACGGCGAAGTAGTCGTTGAACTGCATGCCGCCGTTCAGGCGCAGGCCGACGCTGTCACGGCTGGAACCGTTGTCGGGATTGACCTCCCAGAACATGGCGTCACCGCCGATGTAGGGCTGGGGGTAGAAGGCCTGCTGGGCCTGGGCGGTGGTGACCGCACCGGCGGCGAACAGGGCGGCGGTCGTCGCAGCGAGGGTGAGACGTTTCATGGCGTCCTCCTTATTAATGAACACCGTTTCCTAACACCCCGAAGTGTGGCCCCCACCCCACCAAAGATCAAGGGAACAATGTGCAAATCTGCGCTACGCCGCGTCGCGGAGAGGCGACAGCATTGCCCCTGAGCCGGGGGCCGGCGACTCAGGCCCGCCGGGAGAACCCCAGCACCAGGATGCCGGCCACCACGATGCCGCCACCCACCAGCTGCACCGGGGTGAGCGCCTGGCCGAGGATCAGGTAGCCCAGCACCAGGGCGGCCACCGGCTCCATGTTCATGGCCGGCGCGTTGCGCGCCATGTCCAGGCGCGGCACGCAGATGAACAGCGTCGAGAAGGCCACCGCATAGCAGAGCCCCAGGGCGGCGAGCCCTGCCCAGCCGGGCACGGAGGCCGGCAGTGCCATGCCGCCGGGCACCAGCCCCAGGCCGCCGGCCACCAGCATCGCCACCAGCACCGTGAGCATGGTCAGCAGGGTGCGCAGGGTGCTGCCCACCTCGGCGAGCCGATGCTCGGTGATCCACAGCGCACAGGAGAAGGCGCTGGCGGCGGCCAGGCCGAAGGCCACCCCGGCGATCCAGCCGGGTCCCATGGCATCGGGGCCGGCCAGCCAGGCGGGCACGTCCAGCACCACCACCAGGCCGACCAGGATCACCCCCATGATCAGCGCCGCGCGAAGCGTCGGCCTGGGTCCGCCCAGGGCCCAGGTGAGCAGCGCCAGCTGGATCGGCAGGGTGTTCATCAGCAGCAGCGCCACCACCACCGGGATCCGCGCCACCGCCGAATAGAGGCAGAGGCTCTGCACCGCCACCAGCAGGCCCACCGCGAGCTGCCAGGGCCGCGTGCGCGGCGGCAGCGCCAGCCGCTTGCGCTGCACCGCCACCAGCACGGCCAGGATCGCCAGCGCCACGCCGGAGCGCACCAGGATCGCCAGCAGCAGCCCGGTGCCCTCGTCGAAGGCGACCCGGGCCGCCACGTGGTTGGCGGCGAACAGCGTCGCCAGGCCGCCCATCAGCAGCAGGGCCAGGGGGCGGGGATAGGGCATCGGGGCCGCCGAGGCGGCGCGAGGGGTCGACATGTCACAGCGTCCGTGCAGGATGGGAGGTCGCCGGGGAAGACGGCGCCCGACCATGATCGGCATCAAGGCCGGGAGACGCCACTCGCCCCGCCCCATGGTAGACTAAAGTCCAATCTCTCGACCGAGGAGTGTCGATGAACGACCCGGTGCTGGTGATCAACTGTGGTTCCTCCTCCATCAAGTATGCGCTGGTGTCGGCGGACCCCGACCAGCCCCGGCTGGCCGGCCTGGTCGAGCGCCTGGGCAGCAGCGACGCCCGCCTGGCGGGCATCGACAGCCGCGGCGAGCGCTTCCAGCGGACGCTGGCCGGCGCCGGCCACGTCCAGGCCCTGGAGGCGATCCTCGACAGCCTCGAGGGCCATCGCCCCGTCGCCGTGGGGCACCGGGTCGTCCACGGCGGCGAGCGCTTCACCCGGGCCGCACGGATCGACGATGAGGTGGTGGCGGCCATCGAGGCCACCGCCGCCCTCGCCCCGCTGCACAACCCGGCCAACCTGGAGGGCGTGGCGGCGACCCGCCAGCTGTTCCCCGAGCTGCCCCAGGTGGCCGTCTTCGACACCGCCTTCCACCAGAGCCTGCCGCCGCGCGCCTATCGCTACGCCCTGCCCGAGGCGCTCTACCGCGACCACGGCATCCGCCGCTACGGCTTCCACGGCACCAGCCACGCCTGCGTGAGCGCCCGGGCCGACACCCTCGCGGGCCGCCGCGGCGGCTGGCTGACCGCCCACCTGGGCAACGGCTGCTCCACCGCGGCGGTGTGGGAGGGCAGGAGCCTCGACACCAGCATGGGCCTGACCCCGCTGGAGGGGCTGGTCATGGGCACCCGCAGCGGCGACGTGGACCCCGGGCTGCACGCCCACCTGGTGCGGCAGCTCGACTGGAGCCTCGAAGAGATCGACCGCGTGCTCAACCGGGAGAGCGGCCTGCTGGGCCTCTCCGGGCTGACCAACGACATGCGCGAGCTGGAGGCCGCCGCCGACGAGGGCCATGCCGGCGCCCGGCTGGCCATCGAGGTGTTCTGCTACCGCATCGCCAAGTCCCTGGCCGCCCTCTCCTGCGCCTTGCCCCGGCTCGACGGCATCGTCTTCACCGGCGGCATCGGCGAGAACTCGCCGCGGGTGCGCGAGCGGGTGGTGGGCCACCTCCCCCACTTCGGCCTGGGCCTCGACGGCCCCGTCAATGCCGAGACCGTGCGCGGCCGCGAGGGCCGCATCGACACCCGGACCCCGGACTGTCCCGCCCTGTGGGTGATCCCCACCGACGAGGAGGGCCGCATCGCCGACGAGACCCGCCAGCTGCTGGGAGAGACCGCCCGATGACACCCCGCGAACCCCGCCACGAACCCCAGGTGCTGCTGCTGGTCCCCACCGGTGAGGGCGCCGGCCTCACCTCCGCCTGCCTGGGCCTGATCCAGGCGCTGGACACCATCGGCCTCAAGGCCGGCTTCCTCAAGCCGCTGCGCCAGGACGAGCTCAATGGCCCGGGGCCGGACCGCTCCTGTGCCCTGGTCAGCAGCACCCTCGGGCTGCACCCCCCCGCGCCGATCCCCCAGGCTGAGATGGAGCGCCTGCTGCGCGAGGACCGCCTGGACGTGCTGATGGAGCAGGTGGTCGAGCTCCAGGACCGCGCCCTGTCCACCGCCGGCGACGGCACGCCGGAACTGCTGGTGATGGAGGGACTGGTGCCGACGCGCCACGCCAGCTACGCCACCCAGGTCAACGCCCAGCTGGCCCACGCCCTCAATGCCCGCATCATCCTGGTGGGCAGCGGCGACCTGGCCGAGCCCCGGGCGCTGGCCGAGCAGCTCGACATGCACGCCCGCGCCTTCGGCGGCATCGGCTCGGCCCGCACCCTGGGCTGCATCCTGATGCGCCTGCACAACCTGCCCGGAGGCGGCGATGACAGCGGCCTCGCCGCGGGCACGGCGGTCCCGACGCTGGACGAGCCGCTGCTCGCCGAACTGCGTCGCCACTCGCCGGCGCTGGCCACCGACCGCTTCCACGTCATCGGCATGGTGCCCTATGCCCCGGCACTCTCCGCCCCCAGGGTGCTGGACGTGGCCCGCGCCCTGGGCGCCACCGTGCTCAACGAGGGCGAGCCCGAGCGCCGGGTGCTCTCCACCAGCCTCTGCGCGCGCAGCGCGTCCAATGCCCTGCACATCTTCAAGCCCGGCAGCCTGGTGGTGGCCTCCGGGGATCGCGACGACGTGGTGCTGGCCTCGGCGCTGGCCACCATGAACGGCGTGCCGCTGGCCGGGGTGCTGCTGACCAACGGCTTCCTGCCCGGCGAGAACATGATCGAGATGTGCCGGCCGGCGCTGAAGACCGGGCTGCCGGTGATCAGCGTGGAGACCGACAGCTTCACCACCGCCCAGAATCTCGGCCAGATGGGCAACGACATCCCCATGGACGACCTGGAGCGCGCCGAGCGCGTGGCCAACTTCGTCGCCGCCCATATCGACCTGCAGTGGCTCAAGGACCACCTGAGCCGCGGCTATACCCGGCGCCTGTCGCCCTCGGCCTTCCGCCACCAGCTGGTCAAGCTGGCCCAGCAGGCCGACCGGCGGATCATCCTGCCGGAGGGCGCCGAGCCGCGCACCGTGGAGGCCGCCGCCATCTGCCAGCGCCGCGGCCTGGCCCGCTGCGTGCTGCTCGGCAAGCGCGAGGAGATCGAGGAGGTCGCCCGGCAACGCGGCATCGCGCTGCCGGAGGGGCTCGAGATCATCGACCCGGACCGCATCCGCGAGCGCTACGTGGCGCCCATGGTGGAGCGGCGCACCGGCAAGGTGAACGCGCTGACCGCCGAGGCGCAGCTCCACGACAACGTGGTGCTCGGCACCATGATGCTGCAGCTCGACGAGGTGGACGGCCTGGTCTCCGGCGCCGTCCACACCACCGCCAACACCGTGCGCCCGGCCTTCCAGCTGATCAAGACCGCGCCGGGCTACCGCCAGGTGTCGTCGATCTTCTTCATGCTGCTGCCGGAGCAGGTGGTGGTCTACGGCGACTGCGCGGTGAACCCCGACCCGGACGCCGAGGCCCTGGCGGAGATCGCGATCCAGAGCGCCCGCTCCGCCCAGGCCTTCGGCATCGAGCCGCGGGTGGCGATGATCAGCTACTCCACCGGCGAGTCCGGCAGTGGCGCCGACGTGGAGAAGGTGCGCCAGGCCACCCGCCTGGCCCGGGAGCAGGCCCCGGACCTCTTGATCGACGGCCCGCTGCAGTACGACGCCGCCGCCATCGAGAGCGTGGGGCGCCAGAAGGCCCCGGACTCCCCGGTGGCCGGGCGCGCCACGGTGTTCGTCTTCCCCGACCTCAACACCGGCAACACCACCTACAAGGCGGTGCAGCGCAGCGCCCGGGTGGTCAGCGTCGGCCCCATGCTGCAGGGCCTCAACAAGCCGGTGAACGACCTCTCCCGCGGGGCACTCGTGGACGACATCGTCTACACCATCGCCCTGACCGCCATCCAGGCCGCCCAGCGCGACTGAGCGGGGGGCTTACTCCACGCTGCCCTTGAGCCGTTCGCTGCGCCGGCGAAGCAGCTCCATGGTCACCAGCAGCAGGGTCGATAGCAGGATCAGGATGGTGGCCATGGCGGCGATGGCCGGGCTGATGTTCTCGCGGATGCCGGAGAACATCTGGATCGGCAGGGTGCGCTCGGTGGGGCTGGCGATGAACAGCGCCACCACCACCTCGTCGAAGGAGGTGGCGAAGGCGAAGAGCCCACCGGAGACCACCCCCGGCACGATCTGCGGCAGCACCACGGTGAAGAAGACCCGCAGCGGGCTCGCCCCCAGGCTGGCCCCGGCGCGCACCTGGTTGAAGTCGAAGCCCTGCAGGGTGGCGTTCACGGTGATCACCACGAAGGGCACGCCGAGCACCGTGTGGGCCAGCACCAGGCCGGTGTAGGAGTTGAGCAGTCCCACCTGGGCGAAGAAGAAGTACATGCCCACGGCGACGATCACCAGCGGCACCACCATGGGCGAGATCAGCAGCGCCAGGAGCATCCCCTTGCCGGGGAAATCGGCGCGGTTGAGCCCCACCGCGGCCAGGGTGCCGAGGACCATCGCCAGCAGCGTCGCCAGCGGCGCGACGATCAGGCTGTTCTTGAGCGCCGCCAGCCAGGGGCCGGAGGTATCGAAGATCGCCGCATACCAGCGCAGCGAGACGCCCGGCAGCGGGTAGGTCAGGAAGGAGCCGCTGCTGAACGAGAGCGGGATGATCACCAGCACCGGGGTGATCAGGAACAGCAGCACCAGGCCGCACAGCAGCCGGAACGTCCAGAACCAGAGCCGCTCCACCGGCGAGGCGTAGGGGGGCAGTGCCATGTCGTTCTCCTCCCGGGCTCAGCGCCGGATCAGCTGCCTGCGATTCACCAGGCGGTGGTAGACCAGGTAGAGCAGCAGGGTGACCACCAGCAGGATGCTGCCCAGCGCCGCGGCCATGCCCCAGTTGTTGGTGGTGTTGGTGTAGTAGGCCACGTAGTAGCTGACCATCTGGTCGGCGGGGCCGCCCACCAGCGCCGGGGTGATGTAGTAGCCCAGCGCCATGATGAACACCAGGATGGTCCCCGCCGCCACCCCGGAGACCGTCTGGGGCACATAGACCTGCCAGAAGGCCGCGAAGGGATGGGCGCCGAGCGACACCGCGGCACGCTGGTAGCTGGGCGAGATGCCCTTCATCACGCTGTAGAGCGGCAGCACCATGAAGGGCAGCAGGATATGCACCATGGCGAAGAACACCCCGATGCGGTTGAACACCAGCTGCAGCGGCGACTCGATCAGCCCCAGCGCCATCAGCGACTGGTTGGCCAGGCCGTTGGACTGCAGCAGGATGATCCAGGCCGCGGTGCGCACCAGCAGCGAGGTCCAGAACGGCAGCAGCACCAGGATCATCAGCAGGTTGCTGGTCTTCGCCGGCAGCGTGGCCAGCAGGTAGGCCAGCGGGAAGCCCAGCGCCAGGCAGATCAGGGTCACCCCGCCGGCGATCACCATGGTGCGCTGGAAGACCGCCTGGTAGAGGCGATCCCCGGCGTCGACGCGCTGGATCTCGCCATCCGCGCCGCGCTCCAGGTCCAGGGAGGCGAGCATGTAGCGGTCGGTGGTGGGCGGGGCGGTGCGCTGGATGCCGAGCCAGGTGGCGGTCTCGCCCCAGGCCGCATCGATCTCCGTCAGCGCCGTCGTCCAGTCATCGATGCTCTCCCCCGCCGCCGGCAGCCCCCGCAGGGTACGCATCAGCAGCCCGCGATAGCCGGTGTCCTCGTAGTTGAGGCGCCGGCCGATGCGCCCGAGCCCGCCGCCGCGGCGGGAGTCACGCAGCTCCGCGGCGAAGGCCGCCATGGCGGCCTCGTCGGGCAGGCCGGTGCCGTCCCACTGCTGCAGGGCCGCCGCGGTCTGCGGCATCACCGAGGCCAGCTCGCTGTTGTCGACGCTGCGCCACAGCATGCTGCCGATGGGCACCACGAAGACGATCACCAGGAACAGCGCCAGGGGGGCCACCAGGGCCACCGCCCGGAGCTTGCGCATCCGCTCGGCCCGCCTGAGCTGGGCCCGCAGGTTGCCGGCCGGCCGGGCCGGCGGTGTCGACGCGGCGGATCGGGTCATGGGCGCCTCCCGGACGGATCAGTGCCGGCCGCGCCAGGCGCGGCCGCAGGAAGAGGGGGCAGCGGCTCGCGCCGCTGCCGGGGGTGGATCAGCGCGCCGCCCAGGCGTTGAAGCGCTGCTCGAGCTCCTCGCCGAAGTCGACCCAGAAGCCGGTGTCGATGGCCAGTGCGCCCTCGAGGTTCTCCTCGTGGGTGGGCATGCGCCGCGCCTGCTCCTCGTCCAGCTGGGCGATGGCGTCCGGGTGCACCGGGCCGTAGGGGATCTCGCTGGAGTAGACCGCCTGGGTCTCCGGCTGGCTGGCGAAGGCGATGAAGTCGTAGGCCTCGTCGACGTGGTCGCTGCCGGCGACGATCGCCCAGTAGTCCAGGTCGTAGATGCTCTCGTTCCAGACGATCGCCAGGTTGTTGCCCTCCTCCTGGGCGGCGGCGATGCGGCCGTTGTAGGAGGAGGTCATCACCACATCGCCGGCCACCAGCCACTGGGGCGGCTGGGCGCCGGCCTCCCACCACTGGATGTGCTCCTTGATCTCGTCGAGCTTGGCGAAGGCCCGCTCGACCCCCTCGTCGGTGGCCAGCACCGCGTAGACCTCGTCGGCGGGCACGCCGTCGGCCATCAGCGCGAATTCCAGGGTGTACTTGGCGCCGCGGCGCAGCCCGCGGGTGCCGGGGAACTGCTCGACGTCCCAGAAGTCGGCCCAGGAGGTGGGCGAGGCCTCCAGGGCGTCGGCGTCAAAGGCCAGCACCGTGGACCACACGAAGGTGCCCACGCCGCACTCCTCCACGGCCGAGTCGATCAGGGTGTCGGCGAGCCCCAGGCGTTCCCAGTCGATGGGCTCGAACAGCCCCTCGAAGCAGCCGCGCGCCAGCTCGGGGGACTCCATCTCCACCAGGTCCCAGCTGACGTTGCCGGTCTCGACCATGGCACGGATGCGCGACAGCTCGCCGTTGTAGTCCCCGGGCGTCAGGTCGACGCCGGTCTGCTCGGCGAAGGGGCCGTAGTAGGCCTTCTGCATGGCGTCCCCCGAGGCGCCGCCGAAGGAGATGACGGTCAGCGCCTGGGCGCCGGTCGACAGCGCCAGGCCGGCGGCGAGCAGGCCGCCGACGGCGACACCGCGGGCCAGCCGGCGGGGCGTGAGGGGGGAAGGCTGATGGGTCATGGGACTCTCCCGATGGTGATTGTGGTTGTGGTTCTCGTGGTGCCCGGACGGGCGGTCATTGCGGGCCGGGCATGTCCAGGGCGCGCACATCCTCGTCGCGCCAGCCGACCTCGACGAGGTCGCCCGCCTGCATGCTGCTCTGGAACTCGGCGACCGGCACCCGCGCCACGAACTGGTCGTTGCCGGCCAGCGCCAGGCGGATGCGCAGGTGGTCCCCCAGGTAGATGAACTCGCACACCCGGGCCTGCAGGCGGTTGGCCAGGTCGCGGCTCGCCCCGTCGAGCTTGATGCGCTCCGGGCGGATCGACAGCTGGGTGGCGTCGCCGCTGGCCAGCCCCGGCCCCACCAGCGCCCCGGTGACGTGGTCGTCGCCGAAGCGCACCCGGCACTGCTCGCCCGCCACCGACTCGATGCGCCCCGGCAGGGTGTTGTTCTCGCCGATGAACTGGGCCACGAAGGTGTTGGCGGGGTGCTCGTAGAGGGCCTGGGGGGTATCGATCTGCTGGATGACCCCGTCGTTGAACACCGCCACCCGGTCCGACATGGTCAGCGCCTCGCTCTGGTCGTGGGTGACGAACACCACGGTGAGGCCGAGCTGCTCGTGGAGCTGCTTGATCTCCAGCTGCATGTGCTCGCGCAGCTGCTTGTCCAGGGCGCCGAGGGGCTCGTCCATCAGGATCAGCCGGGGCTCGAACACCAGGGCACGGGCCAGCGCCACCCGCTGCTGCTGGCCGCCGGAGAGCTGGGCGGGTCGCCGCCCGGCAAACTCGCCGAGCTTGATCATGTCGAGGATGCCGGCGACCTTGCGGTCGGCCTCGGCGGCGGGCAGGCGTCGGGTCCTCAGCGGATAGCGGATGTTCTCTTCCACCGTCATGTGGGGGAAGAGGGCGTAGTTCTGGAAGACCATGCCGAAGTTGCGCTTGTGGGGGGGCACGGTATTGAGGCGCTGGTCGCCGAGGTAGATGTCGCCGCCGGTGGGGTTCTCGAACCCGGCGAGCATCATCAGGCAGGTCGTCTTGCCGGAGCCGGAGGGGCCCAGCAGGGTCACGAACTCCCCCTCGTGGATGGCCAGGTTGAGGTCCTTGACCACCAGGGTCTCGCCGTCATAGGTCTTCTGGACGGCATCGAAGCGGATCAGCGGGGCCTGGGTGCGGCTGTTGTTGTCGGGCATCGGGGCTCCCGGCCAAAATTAAGACGTTTGCAGAAAATGTCCAAATTTCAAGCTAGGCGCGATGCTGCGCAGCGTCAAGTCGCTCCACCACGCTGCATAAACGGTGCCACCGACGCACCGGCCGCGGGGATGATCCAGGTCAAGGCCGACGACCGGCGACGGCCCGCCGCGGCTGGCCCGAACCCCCGAATCGGAATATGCTCTGGGGAGGAACGCCCCTTCGCCTGCGCCCTCCCGGGGCGCGGCCACATCACGGAGACTGAAATGCCCGGCTTGCTACCCGATGTCGATCCCGATGGGCTGCTCGAGTACTCGGTGGTCTACACCGACCGCGCCCTGAACCACATGTCGGCTCGCTTCCAGGAAGTGATGCGTGACCTCTCCGCCGGCCTCAAGCGGGTCTACCATGCGCACAGCGCGGTGATCGTGCCGGGCAGCGGCACCTTCGGCATGGAGGCGGTGGCCCGGCAGTTCGCCAAGGAGCGTCGCTGCCTGGTGATCCGCAACGGCTGGTTCAGCTACCGCTGGAGCCAGATCCTCGAGATGGGCAGGATCTCCTCCGACATCAACGTGCTCAAGGCGCGCCGCCTCGACGAGAACCATCCCACCTCGCCCTTCAGGCCGGCGCATCTCGAGGAGGTGATCGAGTCGATCCGCGACCAGCAGCCCGACATCGTCTTCATGCCCCACGTGGAGACCTCCGCCGGGATCATGCTGCCCGACGACTACATCCGCCAGGTGGCCGATGCCATCCACGAGGAGGGCGGACTGCTGGTACTCGACTGCATCGCCTCCGGCTCCATCTGGGTCGACATGCAGGACCTCGGCGTGGACGTGCTGGTCAGCGCGCCCCAGAAGGGCTGGAGCGCCTCCCCCTGCTGCGGCATGGTGATGCTGTCGCGGCTGGCCCGGGAGACCATCGATGAGACCACCAGCTCCAGCTTCTCCTGCGACCTGAAGAAGTGGCTGCAGATCATGGAAGCCTACGAGGGCGGCGGCCACGCCTATCATGCCACCCTGCCCACCGATGGCCTGGTGCGGCTGCGCGACGTGATGGCCGAGATCGAGGCCTATGGCCTGGAGCGGGTCCGTGAGGAGCAGCAGGCGCTGGGCGACGGGGTACGCGAGCTGCTGGCCGAGTACGGCTACCGGAGCGTGGCCGCGCCGGGCTTCGAGGCCCCGGGGGTGGTGGTCTGCTACACCGACGACCCTGAGTTGGTCGGCAAGTTCGCCGAGGCGGGCGTGCAGGTCGCCGGCGGCGTGCCGCTGATGTGCGACGAGGGCGAGGGCTTCCAGACCTTCCGCATCGGCCTGTTCGGCCTGGAGAAGCTGCATGACCGCGAGCGCAGCCTGGCCAACCTGAAGGCGGCGCTGGACCAGGTGGCCGCGGCCCGGCCGGTGCCGGCAGGCGAGGCCTGACCCCCGCTGACCGCCTTGCCCTGGCGGCGAGGCGGTGGCGTCACGGCACCCAGCGACGCAGCGACGCAGCGGGACATAACGCAACGGGGCGGCCCATCGGCCGCCCCGTTGCGTGGGTGTCGATGAACGGATCAGATGCTGCCGACGCCCCGCGGGATGAAACCCAGGTTGTTCTCCACGGCCTTGACGCCAGGCGTGTTCTCGGCGGCCACCTGCACGGCCATCTTCTCCTGCTGGTTCTCCACCAGGCCCCACAGCTGAACACGGCCTTCGGTGACGATGACATTGATGCGGTCGACCAGCACGCCGGTGTTCTCGTCGACCTCCTTGAGGATCGCCTTGCGGATCTCCCGGTCGTCGCTGGTCACGCTGGCCTCGGGCTCGGCCACCGAGAAGCCGCGCAGCAGGTTGGAGCGGCTGACGATGCCGACCAGCTTGCCATCGGTCACCACCGGCACCCGCTTGATGTGGTGCTTCTCGAGCAGGGTGGAGATCTTGTGCAGCGGCATCTCCTCGTCGATGGTGATCGGGTCGCGGGTCATCACCTCATGGGCCAGGCGACCGTGGGACTTCACGTAGTCGGCGGGGTCGTGGCCGGCCACCAGCTTCAGCCACCATGACTTGCGGCGACCGCCGCCGTTCTCGACGCGGCGCATCAGGTCACCTTCGCTGACGATACCCAGCACCTTGTCATCGGCATCCACCACGGGCACGGCGCTGATGCCGTTTTCGAGCAGCAGAGTGGCGATCTCGCGCACCTCGCTGTCGGGCCCCACGGTGATGACATTGCGAGTCATGATGTCTGCAGCTTGCATGGCGCGTCCTCTGGGCGTTGTGAATGGGCGACCCGCATCTGGCGGGCCACCTGCTGGCGTTTCGTTCCTGTGGCAGGCCCCCATCGGGCGCTGCCCTTTATCAGAAGATAGCAATGCCCGCCGCCGCGCGCCTTGAGCCGGCGCAAGGATTCTTCAACGCTCCCCGGCCAGCAGGATCCGGGGGGCGCCGTCCGCGGCACGCCGCGCGCACTGCAGGTCACGCCCCGCCTGCCCGTCGGTGATCACCACGTCGACCTCCGCGAGGTCGGCGAAGCGGGCGGGACGGATGACCCCGAGCTTGGTCTCGTCGGCCACCAGGATGCGCTCCCCGGCTGCGGCGATCGCGGCGCGCTTGGCGGCCACCTCGTGGAAGTGGAAGCAGCTGATCCCCTTGTGGCGATGCACACCCGCCGCCGAGAGGAAGGCCCGATTGATGCCCAGGCGCTGCACCGCCTCGTGCACACCCTCGTCGTCGAAGGAGTGGGAGCTGGCGTGATAGAGCCCGCCCAGCAGCACCAGACGCACCTCGGGCAGGGCGCTGACCGCATTGGCCACGTTGAGCGCATAGGTCACCACCGTGATCTCGCGCCGCCCCGCGAGCAGGCCGACCAGCGGCACCAGGGTGGTGCCGCAGTCGATGAACAGGGTGTCGCCCTCCTCCACGAACTCGCTGGCGCGCTCGCAGAGCCGGTACTTGGCCCGGGCCTGGCGATCCTGCTCGGTCGCCAGGTCGTAGACCGGCGCCTGGCGCGGGTCATCGGCGCGCATCAGGTGCCCGCCCATCAGCACCAGCTGGCCATCGCCGGCCGCCAGGTCACGGCGGATGGTCATCTCGGAGACCTCGCAGAGGGCGGCGGCCTCGGCGAGGCGCAGGCGCCCGCCCCGGGCCAGGGCATCGGCGAGTCGTGCCAGTCGTTGGGCGCTGCGGGGATTCATCGGCATGGGCTCCGGGAGGATCGGGACGGAAAATGTTAGAAAAATAACAGGAAATGTTATAGGTTTCACACCACATCCACTCCGCCGCCCCGCCGGGCGGACGCAGCCGCCAGCAGGTGCCTCCATGACTCTCCTGATGAGCCTGGTCGGCATGGTGACGCTGATCGCCATCGCCCTGATCTTCTCCACCGACCGCCGCGCGATCCGCCTGCGAACCGTGGGTGGCGCCTTCGCCATCCAGGCCGGCATCGGCGCTTTCGTGCTCTACGTGCCCTTCGGCCAGGCGGTGCTGCAGGCCATCTCCTCCGCCGTCAGCCAGGTGGTGCTCTACGCCAACGACGGCATCGACTTCCTGTTCGGCGGCCTGGCCGACGTGGAGAGCGTCGGCTTCGTGTTCGCCATCAAGGTGCTGCCGGTGATCATCTTCTTCTCGTCGCTGATCGCCGTGCTCTACTACCTGGGCATCATGCAGTGGGTCATCCGCCTGCTCGGCGGGGCCCTGCAGAAGGCCCTGGGCACCTCGCGCACCGAATCGCTCTCCGCCACCGCCAACATCTTCGTCGGCCAGACCGAGGCGCCGCTGGTGGTGCGCCCCTTCATCGCCCGCATGACCCCCTCGCAGCTCTTCGCGGTGATGTGCGGCGGCCTGGCCTCGGTGGCCGGCTCGGTGCTGGCGGGCTACGCCGCCCTGGGGATTCCCATGGAGTACCTGGTGGCCGCCTCCTTCATGGCCGCCCCGGGCGGGCTGCTGTTCGCCAAGCTGATCATGCCCGAGACCCGCGAGCCGGTGGACGACGAGGAGCAGGTCCCGGACGTGATCGAGGAGGATGACCGGCCCGCCAACGTGCTCGACGCCGCGGCCAACGGCGCCAGCTCCGGGCTGCGCCTGGCGGCCAACGTGGGCGCCATGCTGCTCGCCTTCATCGGCCTGATCGCGCTGATCAACGGCATGCTCGGCGGCATCGGCGGCTGGATCGGCCTGGAGTCGCTGAGCCTGGAGTGGATCCTCGGCTGGCTGTTCGCCCCGCTGGCCTTCCTGCTCGGCGTGCCCTGGGAGGAGGCGACCCTGGCCGGCTCCTTCATCGGCCAGAAGCTGGTGGTCAACGAGTTCGTCGCCTACATCAACCTCGCCCCCTACCTGGAGGGCGACCAGCTGGTGGCCGCCACCGGCCAGGTGATGACCCCGCATACCATGGCGATCCTGTCGTTCGCGCTGTGCGGCTTCGCCAACCTGTCGTCCATCGCGATCCTGCTGGGCGGCCTGGGCAGCATCGCCCCCAACCGCCGCCCCGAGATCGCCCGCTTCGGCCTCAAGGCAGTGCTGGCCGGTACCCTCTCCAACCTGATGTCGGCCTCGCTGGCCGGCTTCTTCCTCGCCCTGGGGGCGCTGGGCTGAGGCCCCTCACCCGCCGGGGAGCGCCACGCCGCTGCTCCCCGGCCGTTCCCGACGCCAATCCGCTCACCCACTCGATGGTGCCCGCATGACCGACCTGCAACGCGCCGCCCGCCAGGCGCTCTCCCTGATGGACCTGACCAGCCTCAACGACGACGATACCGACGCGCGCATCGAGTCGCTGTGCCGCCGCGTGAAGACCCCCGCCGGCACCCCCGCCGCGGTCTGCGTCTACCCGGCCTTCGTCACCACCGCCCGCCGCACCCTCAAGGCCCTGGAGCTGGAGGGCCGGGTCAAGGTGGCCACGGTCACCAACTTCCCCGACGGGGGCGACGACATCATGGCCGCCGCCCGGGCGACCCGCGAGGCGGTGGCCGCCGGCGCCGACGAGGTGGACGTGGTCTTCCCCTGGCGTGCCCTGCTGGCCGGCGACGAGGAGACCGGCCGCGAGCTGGTCGCCTGCTGCCACCAGGCCGCCGGCGATGCCGTGCTCAAGGTGATCCTCGAGACCGGTGAGCTCGAGGACCCCGCGCTGATCCGCCGGGCCGCCGAGCTGGCCATCGAGGGCGGCGCCGACTTCCTCAAGACCTCCACCGGCAAGGTGGCGGTCAACGCCACCCTGGAAGCCGCCGAGATCCTGCTCGAGGCGATCCGGGCCAGCGGCCGCGACGTGGGCGTCAAGGCCGCCGGCGGCGTGCGTACCGTCGAGGACGCCCAGGCCTACCTGCAGCTGGCCGAGCGGCTGATGGGCGCCGCCTGGATCACCCCCGCGCACTTCCGCTTCGGCGCCTCCGGGCTGCTCGACAGCCTGCTCGAGACCCTGGGCGTGATGACCGCGCCCGCCGGGAGCCAGGGAGGCTACTGATGGCGCCGCATGCCCAGCCCTCTGCGTCGCTGCCTCAGGAGCGGATCCGCGCCAAGCGTGACGGCCATTCGCTGTCGCCCGAGGCGATCGCCGAGCTGGTGGCCGGCATCAGCGACGGCTCGCTCTCCGACGCCCAGGTCGGGGCGCTGGCCATGGCGATCTTCCTCAACGGCATGGACACCGACGAGACGGTGGCCCTCACCGAGGCGATCCGCGACTCCGGCCAGACCCTGGCCTGGGACGACCTGGACCTGCCCGGCCCGCGGCTCGACAAGCACTCCACCGGCGGCGTGGGCGACCTGGTCTCGCTGGTGCTGGGCCCCTGGGTCGCCGCCTGCGGCGGCTTCGTGCCGATGATCTCCGGTCGCGGCCTGGGCCACACCGGCGGCACCCTGGACAAGCTCGAGGCGATCCCCGGCGTCGCCGTCACCCCGGACACCGCCGCCTTCCGCCGCCTGGTCAGGACGGCGGGCGTGGCGATCATCGGCCAGACCGCCGACCTGGCCCCGGCCGACCGGCGCCTCTACGCCATCCGCGACGTCACCGCCACGGTGGAGTCGCTGCCGCTGATCGTCAGCTCGATCCTCGGCAAGAAGCTCGCCTGCGGCCTCGACGCCCTGGTGATGGACGTCAAGACCGGCAGCGGCGCCTTCATGCCCAGCCACGACGCGTCCGTCGAACTCGCCACGACCATCGCCGAGGTGGCCAGCCAAGCCGGCACGCCGACCACCGCCCTGGTCACTGACATGAGCCAGCCGCTGGCGCCCTGCGCCGGCAACGCCATCGAGGTCCACGAGGCGATCCGCCTGCTCACCGGCCAGGTCCGCGATGGCCGGCTGCTGACGGTGACCCGCACGCTTGCCGCCGAGCTGCTGCTGGCCGGGCGCCTGGCCGACTCCCGCGAGGCGGCCCTGGCCCGGCTCGACGCGGCGCTGGCCTCGGGCGCCGCCGCCGAGCGCTTCGCCCGCATGGTCTCGGGCCTGGGCGGGCCCGCCGACCTGCTCGAGCACCCCAACCGCCACCTGCCCGAGGCGCCGGTGAGCCGGGCGGTGTTCGCCGAGCGCCCCGGCCGGGTGCAGGCGATCGACACCCGCGAGCTGGGGCTGGCGGTGGTGACCCTCGGCGGCGGTCGCCGTGTCCCGGACGCGGCCATCGACCCCGCGGTGGGGCTCTGCGACATCGCTGCCATCGGCGAGGCGGTGGACGCCGAACGCCCGCTGGCGCGGATCCGGGCGGCCAGCGAGGCCGAGGCCGAGCGGGCCGAGCGCCGGCTCCGCGCGGCCATCGCCGTGGGCGACGCCCCGGTCACCGTGCCTACACTGATCCATGACACCCTTCGCCGGGAGGCCCCATGACCCGCGCCATCCTGCTCGTGCTCGACTCCTTCGGCATCGGCGCCACCCCCGATGCCGGGCACTTCGGCGATGCCGGCGCCGACACCCTGGGCCATATCGCCGCGGCCTGCGCCCGCGGCGAGTGCGACGCGCGGGGCCGGGCGGGCCCGCTCGCGCTGCCGAACCTGGCCCGGCTGGGGCTCTTCCACGCCCACCACGCCAGCACCGGCGCCTGGGCCGAGGGCGTCGCGGTGCCCACCGAGGTGGTCGGCGCCTGGGGCCACGCCCGGGAGCTCTCCTCCGGCAAGGACACCCCCTCGGGCCACTGGGAGATCGCCGGGGTCCCGGTGCGCTTCGAGTGGGGCTACTTCCTCGACCGCGAGCAGAGCTTCCCGCCCGAGCTGCTCGAGGCCCTGGTCCGCGAGGCCGGATTGCCCGGGGTACTGGGCGACTGCCACGCCTCGGGCACCGAGATCATCGCGCGCCTCGGCGAGGCCCACCTCGCCACCGGCAGGCCCATCGTCTACACCTCCGCCGATTCGGTGTTCCAGATCGCCGCCCATGAGGAGGCCTTCGGCCTGGAGCGGCTCTACGCGGTCTGCGAGACGGCGCGCCGCCTGCTCGAGCCCTGGAACATCGGCCGCGTCATCGCCCGTCCCTTCACCGGGTCGGACGCGGCCGGCTTCACCCGCACCGCCAACCGCCGCGACTACAGCGTCGAGCCGCCCGCCCCCACCGTCCTGCAAAAGCTGCATGACGCCGGGGGCGAGGTGATCGCCATCGGCAAGATCGCCGACATCTATGCCCACTGCGGCATCTCGCGCACGGTGAAGGCCAGCGGCCACGACGCCCTGATGGACGCCACCCTGGCGGCGCTGGAGACGGCCGGCGACCGCAGCCTGGTGATGACCAACTTCGTCGACTTCGACATGGTCCACGGCCACCGCCGTGACGTGGCCGGCTACGCGGCGGCCCTGGAGCACTTCGACACCCGCCTGCCCGAGCTGCTGGCCAGGCTCGGCGAGGACGACCTGCTGATCCTCACCGCCGACCACGGCTGCGACCCTACCTGGGCCGGCACCGACCATACCCGCGAGCACGTCCCGGTGCTGGCGCTGGGGGGCGGGCTCTCCCCCGGCAGCCTGGGGGCGCGCGAGACCTTCGCCGATATCGGCCAGAGCCTGGCCGCCTTCCTGGGCCTTCCGCCCATGGCGGACGGCACCGCTTTCCTCGACCACCCCGCGACAGGAGGCCAGTGATGGCGACTCCCCATATCAACGCCGAGCCGGGCGACTTCGCCGACACCGTGCTGATGCCCGGCGACCCGCTGCGGGCGAAGTACATCGCCGAGACCTACCTGGAGCAGGTGCGCCAGGTGAACACGGTGCGCAACATGTCCGGCTACACCGGCACCTACCGGGGCCGGGCGATCTCGGTGATGGGCCACGGCATGGGCATCCCCTCGGTATCGATCTACGCCAAGGAGCTGATCACCGACTATGGCGTGACACGGCTGATCCGCGTCGGTTCCTGCGGCGCGGTGCGCGACGACGTGGCGGTGCGCGACGTGGTGGTCGGCCTGGGCGCCTGCACCGATTCGGGCGTCAACCGCAGCCGCTTCGCCGGCATGGACTTCGCCGCCATCGCTGACTTCGAGCTGACCCGCCAAGTCGTGGACGCGGCCGCCGACCGCGGCCTGCCGGTGAAGGTGGGCAACCTCTTCTCCGCGGACCTCTTCTACGACCCGCGCCCCGAGACCGCCGAGCTGCTCAGGCGCTACGGCATCGTCGGGGTGGAAATGGAGGCCGCCGGGCTCTACGGCGTCGCCGCGGAATTCGGCGCCCGGGCCGCAACGCTCTGCACGGTCTCGGACCATATCCTCAGGGGCGACTCCCTCTCGAGCGCCGACCGCGAGCGCACCTTCGACGACATGATGCACGTGGCCCTGGAGGCCGTGCTGCGCGACGACGCCAGCCGGGGGGTGACCCCATGAGCCGAACGCCCCTCGACCCGACGCTGGTCGGCGAGCTGGTCGCGGTGCGGGACCGAGCCTACGCGCCCTATTCGCACCATCCGGTGGGCGCGGTGGTGGTCAGCGAAAGCGGCCGCCGCTACGCCGGCGCCAACGTGGAGGTGGCCCACTACAAGGGGATCTGCGCCGAGGCCTCGGCGATCGCCGCCATGGCCAGCGCCGGGGAGCGGCACCTGCGCGAGGTCTGGGTGATCGGCCCCGGCGCGCACCTCTGCACCCCTTGCGGCGACTGCCGGCAGCGCATCCGCGAGTTTGCCGACGACGCCACGCGGATCCGGGTGGTGGATGCCGAGGGGCGGCTGCTCAGGGAGTACACCATGGCCGAGCTGCTCCCGGATGCCTTCGGCCCCGAGAATCTCAGCCCCGGGAACCTGGGCCCCGAGAACCTGGGCTGACCCGGCCGCGCCGGCTCAGGCACCCGGCTCCGCCTCCTGGCCCGGCCCCTCGGCGTGGACCCGCTCCACGTCGACGATCCGCGAGCGGCTCATCACGATCTTCCAGCGCTGCAGGATCGGCGGCCGGTCTCCCTGCGCCTCGCGCAGCACCAGGTTGATCAGGTGGCGCTTCTCCACCGCCTCGCGCACCACCTCCCCGTCCTCGAGCCGATAGACATGGTGGCTGCCCTTGTCCATCAGCCGTGCCAGCACGGAGAGGTCGAGGGTCAGCGTCTCGCGGGTATGGTCGTAGCCGCTCATGAAGCGGGTCGGCGACATCCGCGAGCTGGAGCGGTAGTGCAGCACCACCTCCTCGCGCTGGGCGACGTTGCGCTTGCGCACCCGGCGGATCTCCTCGTCGAGCTTGACGAAACGCTTGTAGTCGAACCACTCCAGCTGCCGGCCCACCAGGGTGTTGCGGGTCGGGTCCAGGTACTGGCGGCGCCACTTGGGGCGCCCCTTCCGCAGCAGGCGCCACAGGGTGTTGCGCAGGTCATCCTTGAACACCTCGCGCAGGGCGTAGATCACCGCCATGGCCAGCACGAACAGCGCGGTGATGTCCGCCAGGGTGTCGCGGGCCTCCAGCAGGCCCAGCGAGACGAACACCATCACCACCGCGGTGGCGAAGGCCTTGACCGCCTTCTGCTCGCCCCCGCCCAGCTCCTGTTGGCGCTGCTTGAGGGTCACCGGATACTCGATCAGCCGGCGCAGCAGGCGCATCTTGTTGGACATGCGCGTCGGGTCCCGGATCACGCGCTCGGAGTTGTACTCGCGGGCCCGGCGGTAGTCGGCCTCGTCCCGGCAGATCGCCAGCAGCCGCGCCCGCACCTCCCGGCAGCGGCCGCCGCGGGGCAGGTGGGCCACCAGCGCCAGCAGGCGCTGCTCGGTGAACCAGGAGAGGTAGTTGTCGATGGTGGCGTAGTAGCGGTGCAGGCTCTCCTCGGCGGGCTGCTGGCGCCGCAGGCGGCGCAGGATGCCGGTGGCCAGCTCGGCCAGCTCCTCGAGCCGCGCCTCCAGGGTCGCCGGCTCCCCCTCGGCGGGGTCGCTGCCCGCCGGGCGCTTCCCGGCGTGTGGCGTCGCCCCGCCATTCTCGCGCGGCTTGTCGGTGCCCTCGCTTCCACTGCCCTTTCCACTCCCCCGGCCATTCCCCTTCTCGCTGCCCTGCTTTTCGGCCCGGCGGGCCTCCCGGGCCGCCTCCAGCAGCGTGCGGGTGGAGCGCTCCAGGGCCACCACGTACTGGTAGGCGTAGAGGCTCAGGCTCAGCCGGTACTGCCCGGCATCCAGCTTGCCGCGCTCCGCCAGGCGGCTGAGCACCAGCGGCAGGTGGTGGCGGTCGCTGTAGTAGGTGCGCTTGACGTGGATCGCCGCGTGGTAGAACTCCTCCTCGGAGATCACGTGGGTGGAGAGCCCCAGCTCTCCGGGCACGAAGAGGAAGAGGTCGAGCCGGTGGGAGGTCTCCTCCTGCAGCGCCCGTGAGACCTTGAGGTGAAAGCTGTCCTGGCGCTCGATGGTGATCACTGCGACGGATCCGGCGAGGCGCCACGGGCGCTGGTGTCACCCCCGGGATCGGCCGCGCCCGCCTCGCCGGGCTCGCGCCCGCTGGCATCGCGGCCGTCGCCGCGCTCGGCGCTACCGTCCAGGCGGCCGCCGCCGCGCCCCTCCATGCTGACGCTGAGGCGCGGCACCCCGAGGTCGATGTGCTGCTCCTCCATGCGCTGGCGCAGCAGCAGGTTGAAGGCGCGGGCCACGTCCCACTGCATCTCCGGGGCGGTGCGGAAGCGCATCCGCAGGATCGGGCAGCCCTCCTCGAAGGCCTGGATGCCCTGCATCTCCAGCGGCGACCAGATGTAGTGGCGCATCATCGGATCCTGGCGCAGCTCGAGGGCCGTCTCCTGCATCAGGCTGATGGCATCGTCGATCTTCATGTCGTGGGGGATGCGGATCTTCATCAGCGCGATGCCGAACTGCCGCGACATGTTGTGGATGGAGTCGATGCGGCTGAAGGTGATGATGTGCACCACCCCGTCCAGGTCGCGCAGGCGCACGGTGCGCAGGGTCAGCCCCTCCACGGTGCCCATGTGGCCATTGATCTGCACGAAGTCGTCCACCGCCAGGGAGTCCTCGATGAGGATGAAGATGCCGGTGATCAGGTCCTGGACCAGGGTCTGGGCGCCGAAGCCGATGGCCAGGCCGATCACACCGGCACCGGCCAGCAGCGGCGTGACGTTGACCCCCAGGTTGGCCAGCCCGACGATGGCGGCGATGATCACGATGGTGGTGAAGATCACGTTGCGGATCATCGGCGTGATGGTCTGGGCCCGCGCCTGGTTGACCCGCCGGCCGCGGGCCCGGGTCGAGCTGGTGAGGGCGCGCTGGATGGCGGTGTCGGCGAAGATCCAGGCCAGCCAGGCGAGCAGCAGCGTCAGGGCGATGGCCAGCAGCGCCTGGCCGATGCGCGCGCTGGCCACCCCCTGCTGGCCGATGCCGACCAGCGAGCCGCTCCATACCTGCAGCGACAGCTCGACGAAGGCCAGCCAGGTGGCCGCATGGGCCAGTACATAGCCGAAGCGCTCCAGGCGCTGGCGGTACTGGCTGCCCCGGCGGCGCTGCTGGACCCGCTTGCGCCGCTCGCTGTGGCGGCGGATCAGCCCGGTCACCACCAGCGCCAGCACCAGCAGCGACGCCGAGATGATCGACCGCGCCAGCGCGGTGCCCACGTCGCCGCCGGTGACGAAGATCGCCAGTAGCGAGCCTCCCACCAGCAGCATGGCCGGCACGTGCCACAGCCGGCCCAGCACGCCGACCACGCTGGCGCTGCCGCCGCTGTCGCGGCGCTCGCGCCAGGGCCGGTTGCGGATGATGTGCTTGACGGGCCGCTTGAAGCGCAGGATGAAGCGGGCGCTGATCAGTGCCGCCAGCATGTTGGCCAGCACCGAGAGCAGGCCGGCCAGCTCGATCCCCACCAGGCTCGACAGGCGCTCGGAATTGAAGGCATCGCCCAGGGCGACCAGCGCACCGATCATGAACAGCGGGCGCAGCGCCCGCTGCTGCAGGATCTGCACGGCGATGAAGCGGTGGCCGCGGGTGAACACCGAGACGAAGGTCTCCACCACCACCGAGAGGGTGCGACCGCACAGCGCCACATAGGCCACCACCAGGGCCATCACCCGACCGGAGCTCTCGGGCACCAGTTGGGCGACGCCCAGCACCAGCGCGAAGGCGAGCGCCCAGGGCAGCATGCGGCGCAGGAAGTGCACCGCCAGCAGCCAGCCGCGAGGCTCCCGGGGGAGGTCCAGGGGCCAGCCGTGGCGCCTGGCCAGCAGGCGTCCCAGGGCGATCAGGATCACCAGCAGCCCGGCCCAGATGCCCAGCAGCACCGTGCCCTCGACCAGGAAGCGCATCAGGTCGGCGTTGCCGGTCTCGCTGACCAGGGTGCTCAGGTCCTCCCAGCCCTCCTCGAGCTGGCGCTCCCACTGGTCGAACGGCGACTGGCCCGCCTCGGCCTGCTCGCCCAGGTCGCTCAGGGTCTCGGCCAGGGCCCCGAGCAGCCCCTGGCGTGGGGCGATCGCTCCCTCCTCCGTGGCCTCGCCGTGCGCCGCCTGGAGGTCGCGCAGGTTCTCCAGCAGCGCGCCGCGCTGCTCGGCATCCTCGAGAGTGGCGATGATGCGCTCCAGGGCATCCTGGAATTCCCGGGGATCATGCGCCTCGCCCTCCTCGGACGTGACCAGGCCGGCCAGCCCGACCTGCTGGGCCTGGGCCGGTGCGGCCAGCAGCAGCCCGACGAACAGCAGCGTCAGTGCCAGCAGCCAGCGCGTCATCGGGCAGCGGGTCAGGGAGTCACGGCAGGGGCTGGGCAACATCGGCTCTCCATTCCGGGGGATCGGGGGCGGGGCGTCGCCGCGAGCCTGCCTGGGGTCCATTCGCTGTGATAGGCTCGGGAAAAACGCCCCATGTCACGCACAGGATGCCGTCATGACGCCGCTACCGCCACCCGAGCCCCGTAATCCCGATGGCGAGATCCGTCGCGTGGGGGTCGAGATCGAGTTCGCCGGCCTGCCACCGCGGGACACCGCCGACCTGGTCCGCGAGCTCTTCGGAGGCGAGGTGGTCGTCAAGAGCCCCCACCGGCTCAAGGTGGAAGGCACCCGCTGGGGCGACTTCGTCATCGAGCTGGACACCCAGTATGCCCACCCCGACGACGCGGTGATCAATGCCGGCCCGAAGGACGACACCGAGTGGGAGCGCCAACGGCACCAGATGCGCGTCGACTTCCACAGCCGCACCCGCGAGCTGATCGGCGACGTGGTCACGGGCCTGGTGCCCACCGAGATCGTCTGCCCACCGGTCCCCTGGAACGAGCTCGACGAGCTCGACGCGCTGTTCGCGGCGCTGCGCCAGCACGGGGCCAAGGGCACCGACGCCAGCCTGCTCTACGGCTTCGGCCTGCACCTCAACCCTGAGGTCCCCAGCCTCGAGACCGAGAGCCTGCTGGACCACCTGCGCGCCTACCTGCTGACCGCCGAGTGGCTGCGCGAGCAGATCGACGTGGACATCACCCGGGAGGTGCTGCCCCACGCCAACCCCTTCCCCAAGCCCTATGCCCTGAAGGTGCTCGCCCCCCGCTATGCGCCGGACCTCGACACCCTGATCGGCGACTACCTGGAGGACAACCCGACCCGCAATCGCGAGCTCGACATGACCCCGCTGTTCGCCCACCTGCGGCCGGACTTTCCCCACGAGCTGTTCCACAACAAGCTGGTCAAGGCCCGCCCGACCTTCCACTACCGGCTGCCCGATGCGCGGCTCTCGGAGCCCGGCTGGGGCTCGGTGACGGAGTGGAACCGCTGGCTCGAGGTGGAGAAGCTGGCCGCGGACAAGGAGCTGTTGGCCAAGCGCAGCGCCGGCTACGTGGCCAAGCACACCCGCTCCCCGCTGGCCCGGCTGTGGCTGCGCATGCGCGGCTGGGTGGGGACCTCGTGAGCGACACCCGTCCGCTGATCGGCATCACCACCTCCGACGACAAGAGCCAGATCGCCTGGCTCTTCGACTGGTTCGCGGTATGGCGCCACGGCGGCCGCCCGCAGCGGCTGTCGCCCTCGCGCCCGCTGCCCGAGCATCTCGACGGCCTGATCATCGGCGGCGGCGACGACATCCAGGCCCATCTCTACAACGCCGAGGTACAGCTCGACGTGCGGGTCGACCCCCAGCGCGACGAGCTCGAGCTCGAGCTGCTGGAGCGCTTCATCCCCACCGGCGCCCCGGTGCTGGGCATCTGCCGCGGCGCCCAGTTGATCAACGTCTACCTGGGCGGCACCCTGGACCCGGACATCTACACCACCCACGAGGGGCTCAAGCGGCGGCGCACGGTGCTGCCGCGCAAGACCGTGGACATCGTCGGCGACAGCCGGCTGCACCGGATCCTGCGGGTCAGCTGGTGCCGCATCAACAGCCTGCACCACCAGGCGGTCCAGCGGGCCGGCCGCGGCATCGAGATCGTCGCCCGGGACCGCGACGGCCTGGTGCAGGGCATCGAGTCCCGGGACCACGACTTCCTGATCGGCGTGCAGTGGCACCCCGAGTGGCTGATCTTCAATCGCCCCCAGCAGCGGCTGATCCGCGCCCTGGTCAAGGCCGCCGCCCGCCACCGCGACCGGCCGGCGGGCGAGCCGACCGCCTGACGCGACGACGGCCACCGTGACGACGGCCGCCCGAGGGTGGCCGTCGTGGCTCATGGCAGGGCCTGGTAGCCCCCCGATCAGCTCTCCAGGGTGGCCTCCAGGGTGATCTCGGCATTGAGCAGCTTGGAGACCGGACAGCCGGCCTTGGCCTGCTCGGCACACTCCTCGAAGGCGGCCCGGTCGGCCCCCGGGATCTTCACCCGGGTCACCAGGTGGATGCTCGGGATATGGAAGCCGCCCGCGGGATCCTCGGCCAGGGTCACGGTGGCCCGGGTATCGATACTCTCGGGCTCCATGCCGGCCTCGCCCAGGATCAGCGACAGCGCCATGGAGTAGCAGCCGGCATGGGCCGCACCGATCAGCTCCTCCGGGTTGGAGCCCGGCTGGCCCTCGAAGCGCTGGCGGAAGTCATAGGGCGTCTCCTTCAGCACGCCGCTCTCGGTGGACACCGTGCCCTTGCCGTTCTTGATGCCGCCCTGCCAGCGGGCGGAAGCCGTCTTGGTAATGCTCATGGGTCACTCTCCTGATGGGTGGCCGTGAAGACATGAATGGCCACCACAGTGTAGACGTCCCGGGAATCTTGCCACCGCCTGCCGGCGCGTCCCGGGGCGGAGATTCGAGATAGGCTCGGCCAGGGCCTCAGGCGGTCGCCTGGGCCTCCAGCGCCTTGAGCGCCGCCTCGTAGTCCGGCTCCTGCTTGATCTCGGGCACCAGCTCGGCATGGATCACCCGGTCGTTCGCGTCGAGCACCACCACCGCCCGGGCACAGAGGCCGCTCATCACGCCGCTGGACAGGGCCACGCCCCAGTCCCGGTGGAACTCGGGGTAGCGGAAGGTGGAGAGCGTCTCGACGTCGTCCAGACCCTCGGCCCCGCAGAAGCGCTTGGCGGCGAATGGCAGGTCGGCGGAGACCACCAGCACCACGGTATCGGCCATGCGGGAGGCCAGCTCGTTGAACTTGCGGGTCGAGGTGGCGCAGGTGGGGGTGTCGATGCTGGGAATGATGTTGAGCACCTTGCGCTTGCCGGCGAAGTCGGCGAGCGTCACATCGGCCATGTCGGTATTGGTCAGGGTCAGGGCGGGAGCCGCCTGGCCCACCCGGGGAAAATCGCCGGCCACATCCACCGGCGCGCCGGCTCGGGTCACCTGGTTCATGCCACGCACTCCTTGTTTGTCAGGGGGAGCATCGAGACTAACGACCCGCCGCACCCCCGGCCATCCCGGATATCAACGCTTGCCGTCACGCAGCGCCGCCAGCGCGCCGGCCAGCATCTCGGTGCCCAGCTCGCGCATGGCCGCGACGTTGCGCTCGGGGATCGCCTCGGGGTCCGGATAGTGCTCAAGCGCCCGCTCGAGGCCCGCCTCGCGCAGCAGGTGCAGCATGGGATACGGCGAGCGGTTGGTGAAGTTGGCGGGATCGTCCAATGCCTCCCCCTCGAAGCAGTAGTCGGGGTGGAAGCTCGCCAGCTGGTAGGTGCCCTCATACCCCTGGTCGGCCAGCAGCGCCTCGGCCACGGCGAGGAAGTCCAGGTAGTCGTCGAAGGCCTCGAGCCCCGGGGTCAGCACCAGCAGGGTGGTCTCGATCTCGGGGCTCTCGTCGAGGCGCTCGCACTCGGCCACCAGGCGGTGCAGGGCACCCTCCCAGTCGCCGGCGTCCACCGCCACGTAGCGGATGGAGTCGCGGGCCACCTCGCGGCCGGCGAAGGGGCAGACGTTGCGGGCGACCACGAAGGTCTCGACCCAGGCGCGGGTGGCGGCCAGGGCCTGATCCCGGGTGGACTCGGCGGATGCGGACATGGGCACTCTCGCGGCAGCAGGGAAGAAGGTCTGGGGAAAGCGGTCTGCTATTGTGGCAGAAACGCGCCCGACACACCGCCCAAGGAGTTCGCATGCCTGCCCCGCTGCCGCCCACCGTCACCCTGCCCGCCACCGCCCATGAGCCTGCGGTCGAGATTCCCGCCATCGGCCAGGGCACCTGGCACATGGGTGAGGGACTCGCCCCGCGCCGCGACGAGGTGCGCGCCCTGCAGCATGGCCTGACCCTGGGGCTCACCCTGATCGATACCGCGGAGATGTACGCCGACGGCGAGGCCGAGGCGGTGGTGGGCGAGGCCCTGGTGGGCCGGCGCGACGAGGCCTTCCTGGTCTCCAAGGTCTACCCCTGGAACGCCGGGCGCGACTCGGCCATCGCCGCCTGCGAGGCGAGCCTGCAACGCCTGGGGACCGATCGCCTCGACCTCTACCTGCTGCACTGGCCCGGCGATATCCCACTGGAGGAGACCCTGGAGGCCTTCGAGCGGCTGCGCGAAGCCGGCAAGATCCGCCGCTTCGGGGTCTCCAACTTCGACGTGGACGAGATGGCGGCCCTCCACGCCCTGCCCGGCGCAGGCGACTGCGCCGTCAACCAGGTGCTCTACCACCTGGGCTCCCGGGGCATCGAGCACGCCCTGCTGCCCTGGCAGCGCGCCCACGGCATCTCCACCATGGCCTACTGTCCGCTGGCCCAGGCGGGGCAGCTGCGCCGGGAGCTGCTGACCCACCCCGAGCTGCTGGAGGTCGCCTCGTCGCTCGGCATCACCCCTACCCAGCTGCTGCTGGCCTGGGCGATCCGCCCCGTCGCCGGACCGGACGG
Organism: Halomonas campaniensis; assembly: GCF_014193375.1. Classification (GTDB taxonomy): domain Bacteria; phylum Pseudomonadota; class Gammaproteobacteria; order Pseudomonadales; family Halomonadaceae; genus Halomonas; species Halomonas campaniensis. Next base: position 83,663 of record NZ_JACHZF010000014.1, on the reverse strand, counting down.
CGAGCGGCGCCGCGACGTGATCGCCATCCCCAAGGCCACCGGGCTCGAGCACGTGGAGCAGAACGCCGCGGCGCTCGCGATCCCGCTGCCCGAGGAGGCCCTGGCCCGCCTCGACGCCGCCTTCCCGGCGCCGGCGCGCAAGACGCCGCTGGATATCGTCTAGCCTCTTCTGGACGCCAGGCGATCGGCCAATCTCGTCGGCTCCGGCAGCTTGGTGCGCCCGAGGCACGCCACCACCCACGCAAGCGCCGTGGCCAGCGACAGCCGATGCCCCGGCGAGACGAAGAGCGGCTTGACGCCCACTCGCGAGCGCAGCACCGCGCCGATCACCTCGTCGTCGGGGCCATCCACCAGCGGCGTCCAGTCGCCCCGCGCGGGGCCCGGCTCGCCGTGGCGCCCGCAGAGCCGCGACTTGGCCACCCCGATGGTCGGCAGGTCGAGCCAGAGCCCGAGATGGCTGGCCACGCCGAGCCGACGCGGATGGGCGATGCCCTGGCCGTCCACCATGGCGAGGTCGGGCGTCACGCTGAGCCTGTCTAAGGCGGCCAGCGCCGCCGGCACCTCCCGAAAGGAGAGCAGCCCCGGGATATAGGGCAACCGCGTAGGCTCGCGGTGCAGCGCCTCCTCGACCACGTCGAACACCCCCGGCGAGCGCGGCGGCCAGGCCAGCACCACCACCGCCGCCCGGGTGATCGCACCCTTCTGCTCGAAACCGATATCCACCCCGGCGATATGACGCACCTCATCCAGGCGATCGTCACGCTCTACCCGCCCGGCCAGCTGCCGCTGCAGGGCGATGGCCTCGCGGGGCGCCAGGTGCCAGTCGTGGAGGGGGGGATTCGGCATGCTCGACTCCTCGGAGTGGGGCTCAGGACGCGGGTGGCAACGCCTCCAGGTCGCGTAGCGCGTCGCGAACGATGGCCTCGCGCTTGGGAATGTCGGCCATGCGGTTGGGGGTATCGATGTTGAGCGCGAAGAACACCGGGCCACTGGGCCACTCGACCCAGCCGACCCACCAGCCCAGCTCGCCGGACCAGCCGGTCTTGCCGCGCAGGATCCAGTCGGGACCGGCCTCGGAGATCATCAGATCCTTGACCAGACGCTGATCGGCCTCCTCGAAAGGCAGGGCATGGCGGTAGAGGCGGTCGAGGAAGTCGATCTGCCCCTCGGCGGAAATCGCCAGGTGGCCGGGCTCGAGCCAGAAATGCTCGAGGTTGTCACCGACTTCGGCGTTACCGTAGCCGATCAGCTCGAGATAGCGGCGCTCGTCCGCCTCGCCGATCTCGCGAGCGAAGCGCTGATAGAGCCAGACCGTCGAGCGGCGCATGGCGGTACGCAGGTCCTGATCGGTATCCCACGCCGGCACGCCGCGCCCCACCCCATCCCAGGCGAAGCGCTGGAATTCATCCTCCACCACGCCGGTGTCCAGGGCAAACAGGGTATGCGGTACCTTGAAGGTGGAAGCCGGCACGAAGGCCGTCCGGGCACGCTCGGCATCGTGCACCCAGGTCTGCACCGTCTCGCCACGCTTATCCACCACCAGCAGGGTACCTTCGGCCTCATGGGTTTCGAAAAGACGCGCCCAGCCGTCATGGGCCTGCCAGTCGTCGGCCACCGCGGCCAGGGGAGACAGCGCCAGCAGCAGGGCAGCTGTCATGAATGATTTTAGGGTCATGGGTTTCTCCGGTGAACATCGTTATGATCGCTGACTCGTCAGCCGCGAAGATTAGCGGCGCCACCGCGCCCCTCACAAACGATCATTTCTAGCACGAGCCATGAACAGGATTTGGCCATGAGACGCCCTCACCTGCCCCTCAATGCCCTGCGCGCCTTCGAGGCCTCGGCCCGTCTGCTGAGCTTTACCCGCGCCGGTGACGAGCTCAATGTGACCCAGGCCGCGGTCAGTCATCAGGTCAAGCGGCTGGAGCAGCAGCTGGGTGTAGCGCTCTTCAAGCGCCTGCCGCGGGGCCTGATGGTCACCGCCGAGGGCGAAGCGCTGCTCCCGGTGCTGCGCGATGCCTTCGACCGCATGGCCGAGATGCTGGAGCGGCTGGAAAACGGCCAGGTGCGGGACATCCTGATGGTGGGGGCGGTGGGCACCTTCGCCGTGGGCTGGCTGCTGCCACGGCTGGGCGCCTTCCAGGCGCGTTTCCCGCTGCTCGAGGTTCGTCTGTCGACCCACAACAACCGGGTCGACATGGCCGCCGAAGGGCTGGACTACGCCATCCGCTTCGGTGATGGCGCCTGGCATGGCTGCGAATCCGAGCGACTGTTCGAGGCGCCGCTCTCGCCCCTCTGCACGGCACGACTCGCCGAGTCGATGAGCCGTCCCGCCAGCCTGCTCCAGCATACGCTGCTGCGCTCCTATCGGGATAACGAGTGGCCCAGCTGGTTCGCCGCCGCGGGCATCCAGCGGCCCCCGCCGCTACTGCGCGGGATCACCTTCGACTCCTCGCTGGCGATGATGGAGGCCGCCACCCAGGGAGCCGGGGTGGCGCTGGCACCGCCGCGGATGTTCGAACGCCAGCTCGCCGCGGGCAGCATCGTCCAGCCGTTCGCCACCACGACCTCGCTGGGCAGCTACTGGCTGACCCGGCAGGTATCGCGACCGGTGACCCCGGCGATGGCGGCATTTCGCGACTGGCTCCATGAGGCCGTGTGGCAGGCCTACGGCATCGCCGGCGAGACGCCTCCCTAGGTCGGGTCCGGCAACATCACCGGGGCATAGCACTCACCGTGGTTTGCAAATCCCTCACGCTGGAATAGCCTCGTGGCTTTGCCTTGCATGCCGGGAAGGGAGCCCCGCCGATCATGTTGACCCTGATCCATACCGCCGACTGGCACCTGGGCCAGACGTTCCACGGCCAGGAGCGCCACGCCGAGCACCGCGCCTTCCTCGCCTGGCTGCTCGATACGCTCGCGGAACGCCGGGCCGACGCCCTGCTGGTGGCCGGCGATATCTTCGACGTCATCAATCCCTCGCTTGCCGCCCAGGAGCTGCTCTACGACTTCATCGTCTCCGCCCACGAGCGGCTGCCGCGGCTGGATATCGTGCTGATCGCCGGCAACCACGACAGCGGCAACCGCATCGAGCTGCCCGCCCCGCTGATGCGCCGCCTGCGCACCCACGCCCTGGGGCGGGTGAGCTGGCTCGACGACGGCCGCCTGGACGCCGAGCGCCTGCTGGTGCCGCTCACCGACGAGGCGGGCGAGACCCGCGCCTGGTGCCTGGCGCTGCCCTTCCTGCGCCCTGCCGAGGTCACCGGCGCGGCGCTGGCAGCCCATGACGCCGAGAACGAGCCCGGCGACACGCCGCCAGGCGACCAGGCTCCCAACGACTATGTGGCCGGCATCACGCGGGTGCATCGCCAGCTGATCGCTGCCGCCGAGGCGCGTCGCGAACCGGGCCAGGCGCTGGTGGCCATGAGCCACGCCCACCTCCACGGTGCGGCGGTCTCCGAGGCCAGCGAGCGGCCCATCGTGATCGGCGGCGAGGAGTCCATTTCCGCCGCCCTGTTCCCGCCGACGATCGCCTACGTGGCGCTGGGCCACCTGCACCGCGCCCAGCAGGTGGGCGAGGCGCGCATCCGCTACAGCGGCAGCCCCCTGCCGCTGGACTTCAGCGAGGTGGCCTACCCCCACCAGGTGGTAGCGGTGACCTTCGACGGCGAGGCGCTGGCCGCGACAGAGGCGATTCCCGTGCCGCGCCCGGTGGCCATGCACCGCATCGGCCCCGCCCCCCTCGAGGCGGTGCTGGCCGAGCTCGAGGCCCTGGAGGATGACCCGGCGCTGCCAAGCCAAGCTCGTGGGCGGGAGCTTCCTAGAGAGCGCTGGCCCTGGCTGGAGGTGCGCGTGGAACTCGATGCGCCCCTTCCCGACCTGCGCGCCCGGGTGGAGACCGCGCTAAAGGACAAGGCGCTTCGCCTGCTGCGCCTGGAGCGCCGCCTGCCGAAGGGGGAGGACGACGCGACCCCGGCGCGGGTGGATCTGGAGACCCTGGGCCCGCGCAAGCTCTTCGAGCGCGCCTGGGAGGAGCGCTGGAAGGAACCGCCGGGCGATGACGTGCTGGCCGACTTCGACCGCCTGCGCCAGGAGGTGCTGGACGCCGACGACACCGAGACGAGCGCACGGGAGGCGAACCCATGAAGATCCTCGCCCTGCGCCTGGAGAACCTGGCCTCGCTGCCGGGGCCCCTCGAGCTCGACTTCACCGCGCCGCCGCTTGCTGACGCCGGCCTGTTCGCCATCACCGGTCCCACCGGGGCGGGCAAGAGCACCCTGCTCGACGCCCTGTGTCTCGCGCTCTACGGCAGCACCCCGCGGCTGCGCCAGGCGCCGAGCCGCGACAGCCAGATCGATGACACCGCGGACTCGCGACTCACCACCAGCGATGCCCGCACCCTGCTGCGCCGCGGCACCGCCAGCGGCTACGCCGAGGTGGACTTCCTGGGCCGCGACGGGCGCCGCTATCGCTCCCGCTGGGCGGTGCGCCGCGCCCGGGAGAAGGCCACCGGCCGCCTGCAGGCGGCGGAGCAATCGCTCACCGACCTCGACGACGAGCGCCTTCTCACCGCCCAGAAGCGCGAGTTCGAGCGCCTGCTGCCGGAGCGCCTGGGGCTCACCTTCGACCAGTTCACCCGCGCCGTGCTGCTCGCCCAGAGCGAATTCGCCGCCTTCCTGCAGGCCGACGACAACGCCCGCAGCGACCTGCTCGAGCGCCTCACCGGCACCGCCGAGTACTCCGAGATCTCCATGGCCGCCTACCGCCGCGCCAACGAGGCGAAGAAGGCCGTGGACGCTCTGGAGACCCGGCTCGCCGATGACCTGCCCGCCGAGCCGGAGGCCCGCGCCGAGCTCGATCGTGCCGCCACGGCCACCCAGCAAGCCCTCACTCACCTGCAGACCCAGGCCGAGTCGCTCAAGACGCGACGCCGCTGGCACGACGAGGATGCCCGCCTGCACGCGGACTACGTCGAGGGCATGGCGCGGCACCAGGCCGCCGAGGCCGACTGGCAGACCCTCGCCGATCGGCGCGCCGACCGCGACCGGCGCCGGCTGATCGCCCCCCGCCGCCAGGAACTCACCCGCCAGGCCAGCCTGCCGGGGCACATTCATGAGGCCGAGGCCAACCGCGACGCCACCCGCCAGGCGCTGGCCAGGGCGCAGCAGGCGGCCCGGGACGCTGCCGACGACCACGACCGCGCCGGCAAGCGCCTGGAGGCGGCCAGCGAGGCACGCCGCGAGGCCGAACCGAGGCTGCGCGAGGCCCGCGAGCACCAGCATGCCCTGGCCCAGCGCCAGCGCGAGCTGGCCGAGTGCGAGGCCCAGCTCACCCGTTCCCGGGCGCAGGCCGCCAAGCTGGGTGACGACCACCGGCGCGAGCAGGCGGCCCAGGAGAAGCGCCATGAGCAGCAGCGCCGGTGGCAGTCGGACCTGGCCGAGCTGGTCGGTGAGCACTCACAGCTTCACGCCGCGCGCCAGGCCATCCAGCAGGCCCACGACCGGGCCGCCGCCCGCCAGCTCGACCTGGGCGAGCTGCAGGCCGCCTGGCGCGAGGCTCGCCAGGCCGAACAGGCCCACCGGCAGCTCGAGACGCGCCTCGCCGAGGCCAATGAGCGCCTGGCGACCCTGGCCCACGACGGCCAGGCCGCCCGACGGCAGCTGGAGGCGTGCAAGGCCCGCCACGACAGCCTCGGCGCCTTCATCGCCCGGGCCCGCGCCGCCCGGAGCGAGAGCGTGGCGATGCTGCGCGACGACCTGCAGGAGGGCGAGCCCTGCCCGGTGTGCGGGGGCCTCGACCACCCCTGGCGCCGGCAGCCGCCGGCCAGCCCCGAGGCGGCCCAGCTCGCCGCCCAGCAGGCCGAGGAGGAGCGTGAACTCGACGCCGCCCACCGGGCCCATGAACAGGCGCTGAATGCCCACCAGGCGCTGCAGGCGCAGTACAAGCTCGCCCGGGACACCCGCAAGCAGCTCGAGGAAGAAGCACCGGCTGCCCGGACGCGGTGGACATCCGCGCGCCAGGCCCTGGAGGCCCACCCGCTGCACCGGGAGCTGGCCGACGTGGCGGCCGAGGAGCGCGATGGCTGGCTCGGCCAGCAGCGCCAGCGCAGTGCGGAGGCGCGCAGCACCCACCAGGCCCACCTGGAGCGGCTCCAGCGCGCGGAGGCCGAGCTCGCGCCCCTGGAGGAGTCGCTGCGCCAGGGCGAGCTCGCGCTCACTCGCCTGGAAGCCGAGAAGGCCGCCGCCGAGACGCAGCTGGCCGAGCGGGAGGCGCGTCTCCCCGAGCTGCAACGCCAGCATGACGACACCGAGCGTTCGCTGCGCACCCTGCTCGGCGACCACGCCACCGCGGAGGCCTGGCAGCAGCGGCTGGACGACGCCGAAGCCCAGGCTCGCCAGGCCCGGGAGACCGCCCTGGCCCGCCGCCATGACGCCGAACGCGAGCAGCAGCGCCTGGCCCAGCAGCTCGCCCACCGGGAGGAGCAGCTCACCGCCCTGCAGCAGGAACAGGAGCAGCTCGCCCGCTCCCTGGCCGACTGGCGCGCGCAGCACCCGGACCTGGACGACGCCACCCTCGCCCGCCTGCTGGCCCAGGGCGACGACGAGGCCCGCGAGGAGGAGCGCGAGATCGAGGCGGCCGACCAGGCCCGCCAGCACGCCGCCGCCACCCTGGCCGAGCGGCACACCGCCCTGCTGCGCCACCGCCGCGGCCAGGGGCTGATCGATGGGGAGCAGGAGGGCGATGATGGGGAGAAGCACGACGTGGCCCTGCTCGGCGAGACCATGGCCGAGGCCCTCGAGCACCGCCTGGCCGCCCTGGCCGAGGCCCAGGCCGAGCTCAGCCCGCGCCTGGAGGCGGCCCAGCAGGCCCGCGACGAGGCGCTCCACGCCCTGCGCGACGACGATCGCCGGCGCGAGCGTCAGCGGGCCGGCCAGGACGAGCTTGCGGCCGCCCGGGCCGAGTACCGCCGCTGGGGCCGGATCAGCGAGCTGATCGGCTCCGCGGATGGCAAGGTGTTCCGGCGCATCGCCCAGGCCTACAACCTGGAGCAGCTGCTGGAGCACGCCAACACCCACCTGGCGGGGCTCAGCCGCCGCTATCGCCTGGCGCGGGGCGGCTCGCCGCTGGGCCTGCTGGTGGTGGATCAGGACATGGCCGACGAGAGGCGCTCGGTGCACTCGCTCTCCGGCGGCGAGACCTTCCTGGTCTCCCTGGCGCTCGCCCTGGGGCTCGCGTCGATGGCCTCGGGGGAGCTCACCATCGAGTCGCTCTTTATCGACGAGGGGTTCGGCAGCCTCGACCCGCAGTCCCTGGCGCTGGCCATGGAGGCCCTGGACGGCCTGCAGGCGCTGGGGCGCCGGGTGGGGGTGATCTCCCACGTGCAGGAGATGCACGAGCGCATCCCGGTGCAGATCCGGGTGGAGCCGCTGGGCAACGGCACCAGCCGCGCGTGCATCGTCAGCGGCTGAGGGACTCGAGCCTCTCTAGAAGCTCGGGGATGTGGGACTGGATGATGCTCCAGACGGTGTCGTCATCGATGCCGAGATAGGCATGAATGATACGGTTCCGAGTGGCGATGATCATGCGCCAGGGAATCTCGGGATTCGCTGCCCGGACCTCTTCGGGGATTCGGGTCGCGGCCTCCCCGATCAGCTCGAGATTTCGCAGGGTGGCATCGTAGGTCAGATCGTGCTCGATGAAGTCTTCCTGAGTCAGCCCTTCAGTGTAGGCCAGCACTTTCTCGGCAAAACCGATCATGTCATCGATGTAGAAACGCCATTCGCGACGGGGTCGACGCTCAGACATGCATGGCCTCACGCTCGATATAGGGGCGGAGCTCGGGGCGAAGCGCCTTGTCGGTCACCAGATCCACGGGGCGCCCCAGAAGGTCCTCCAGGTAGAACTGGAGCCCGAAATAGCGATCTGCCGTCGCCGGACCATCGAAGACCACCAGGATATCGACATCACTGGTCTCTTTAGCCTCATCGCGCGCCATGGAGCCGAACAGCGCCAGGTCGTGAACGCCAAACTCGCGCACCATATCAGGGAGGTGACGCTGCAGCAGCTGCATGGTGTCTGACCGGTTGCTCATTTCCCTCTCCAGTCACTCGTCTGGTTCGATGTACCGATAGGTAACAAATTAGCATACCACCAGCCTGCCACGCCGCTCCTCACAGCTCGACGCCGTAGAAGTGCAGCACCGTCACCATCAGCCAGTAGCAGAGCGCGGTGATGGCGATGGAGACGGCGAGGCCGAGATAGAAGTTGACCCCCTTCGCCAGCAGCAGGGGCAGCGCGATGAACAGCGCCAGGGAAGGCAGCACCAGCCAGAACACGCTGCCGGCAAGCGCGCTCACCCTGCCGCCATCGCCCGTGTCGATGTAGAGCCAGAGCATGGCCAGCACGGAGGTCAGCGGCACCGACGCCAGCACGGCCCCGATAAAGGAGCTGCGCTTGGAGATCTCCGCGATCAGCACCACCAGCACGGCGGTGATGGCCACCTTTGTCACGTAGTAGAGCAACGCCTGTTACCTCCTTGGCCAAGAAAATCGGGGGGACTACACCTTCCAGGGCAGCGGCGGCGGCATCAGCCGCTCGTCGTCGCTGAAGCCGGCCACGCGGCCGAAGCGTTCGCCGCCGGCCTCCCATTCGCGCTGGGCCTCGGCGATCTCCGCCTTGCCGTGGCCGACGAAGTTCCACCAGATCAGCACCTCCTCGCCCAGCGGCTCGCCGCCGATCAGCAGCACCCTGGCCCCTGCCGGCAGCGCCAGCGTCACGCTGTCACGCCCACGGCCCAGGTAGGCCAACTCATCCACGGCCAGGGCCTCCCCTTTCAGGGTCGGCTCGCCCTCCAGGGGCAGCAGGGCGTACTCGAACCCGGGCCGAAGCGGCAGGTCCAGCTCGGCCTCCTGCGCGGCGGCGAGATCCAGCGCCATCAGGGGCGAGAAGGTGAGCGTGGGCGCCTGGCGACCGGCAAGGTCGCCGACCAGCAGCGTCAGGGTGACGCCCGCCTCCTGCCAGACCGGCAGGTCCGGGTAGTGGTCGAAGCGCGGCTCGGCATGACGATGGGCGTGCGGCAAGGCGATCCACAGCTGGGCCGCGTGGAGCTGCGGGTCCTCCGGCAGCGACTGCTCGGTGTGGCTGATGCCGCGGCCGGCGGTCATCAGGTTGACCTGCCCCGGGCGGATCACCTGCTCGCTGCCCAGGCTGTCGCGATGCAGCACCTCGCCGGCGATCATCCAGGTGAAGGTCTGCAGGCCGATATGCGGATGCGGCCCCACCTGCATGCCGCGACTGTCGCCCTTGAACACTGCGGGCCCCGCGTGGTCGAGGAAGCACCAGGCCCCCACCAGGCGGCGCTGCCGCGAGGGTAGCACCCGGTGGATGGGGATGCCGCCCACCTCGGCCTTGCGTGCCGGCACATGCTGCACCTGGCGCCGGCCCTCCACCACCGGGCAGTCAAGGGACGACGACGCCGTGGCGTCCTTGATCATGTCACTCATGGCGCTCTCCTCAGCGGTCAACGGGCTCATGGCCTCACCATAGCCCGCCGCGGGCCTCGCGTCCGCCGGGATTTCCCGTCTCAGTTATCCAGGGCTCAGAGCCGGTCCGGGCCCACGGGCACGATGCCGCCGGGGTTCAACGCCCTGATCGAGTAGTAGCCCGCCTTGATGTGCTCGAGGTTGACCGTCTCGGCGATGCCCTCCAGCGCCAGCAGGCGGTGCAGGTAGGCGTGCAGGGCCGGCATGGCGGCAAGGGTGTTGCGGTTGCACTTGAAGAGCCCGTGGTAGGCGGCATCGAAGCGCACCAGGGTCACGAACAACCGGATGTCGGTCTCGGTCAGCTCATCACCGAACAGGTAGGAGCGCCCGTCGCCGAGGCGCGCCTCCAGCGCATCGAGCCTGGCGAAGACCTTGCCGAAGGCCTCCTCATAGGCCTGCTGGCTGGAGGCGAAGCCGGCCTGGTAGACGCCGTTGTTGAGGTCGGTGTAGAGCTCCCGATTGAGCGTCTCGATCTCGGCGGCCAGGTGGTCAGGGTAGAGGTCCGGCCCCTGGTCGACGAGGTCCGAGAAGGCGCCGTTGAGCATGCGCAGGATATCGGCCGACTCGTTGTTGACGAGGGTGCCGGTCTGCCTGTCCCACAGCACCGGCACCGTGGCACGGCCACAGACCTCGGGGTCGGCCCGGGTGTAGAGCTCGTGAAGGTAGCGGGCGCCGTGGAGGGGGTCCTCGTCGGCGCCCGGGAAGCCGCCGAACTGCCACCCCTGGTCGGTCAGCCGCGGGTTCACCACGCTCACGCCGATCATCTCCTCGAGCCCCTTGAGCCGACGCGCCATCAGGACGCGGGAGGCCCAGGGGCAGATATAGGCGACGTAGAGGTGATAGCGCCCGGGCTCGGCCTTGAAGCCGCCCCTGCCGCTGGGGCCGGGGGCGCCGTCCGGGGTGATCCAGTGGCGGAAGACCGAGGCCTGGCGAATGAAGCGCCCCTCGTCGTCCTTCGCCTGGACCGGCTGCCAGTTCTCCTGCCAGATGCCGTTGACCAGCATGGGGTTTCCTCCTGTTCGTGGGGCACCCTCCGCCGTGGGAGGGTGCCGGATCGGGTTCGTCGCCTCGCTGCCGGGCTCGGGATCAGACGCGCCGTGCCAGCAGGCCATCCAGCGACAGCCGGCCAGCGCCCTGGAACGTCAGGGCCACGGTGGCAGCCAGCAGGGCGAGGGCGAATTCGTAGCCGTTGTTGGCGAGGAACAGGCCGTTGCCGAGGTGAACGCTGACGATGGCCACCAGCATGGTGAAGGCGGAGACCAGCGCCGCGGGGCGGGTCAGCAGGCCGAGCATCAGCGCCAGGCCGCCGAAGAACTCGGCACCGCCGGCCAGCAGGGCCATCAGCAGGCCGGGGGCCAGGCCAATGCTTTCCAGCCACTGGGCGGTACCCGCCAGGCCATAGCCCCCGAACCAGCCGAACAGTTTCTGGGCGCCGTGGGCGGTGAGGATCAGGCCAACGGGGATGCGCAGGGCCAGGGCGCCGTAGCCGCCGGTGGTGTCGAACAGGGATTTAACGAGTTGGGTCTTCATGGAGTCGTCCTCATCGGGGTGTCGGGGTACGCCGAGCGCCGGGTGGCCTCGAGCGATGTGGCAACTTTACTATCGCCGCTGAAGGGGGAATAACCGCACCATCATTGCATTACTATCAACAAATCATGGATAGTCAGAAAATGCCCACCGCCAGGAGCCGGCCATGGACCGCCTCGATGCCATGCGCGCCTTCGTCACCGTGGTGGCCGAGGGGAGCTTCACCCGGGCGGCCGAGCGCCTGGCGCTCTCCCCGCAGCTGGTCAGCAAGTATGTCTCGCAGCTGGAGCAGCACCTGGGCGTGCGCCTGCTCAACCGCACCACCCGTCGGCTCCACCTGACCGAGGCAGGGACCGCCTATCGCCAGCGCGCCCAGCAGGTGCTGGCCGAGATCGACGACATGGAGAGCGAGCTCGGCGAGCTGCAGACGCAGGCCCGCGGGCGGCTGCATATCAGTGCCCCGGTGTCGTTCGCCATCCGCCACCTGGCGCCACTGATCAACGACTTCCAGCGGGCCCACCCCGCCGTGGATATCGACCTGCAGCTCAACGACCGCAAGGTGGATATCGTCGAGGAGGGGTTCGATATCGCGCTGCGCATCGGCCGACTGAAGAGCTCATCGCTGATCGCCAGGCGCATTGCCCCCGTGCGCCTGGTGCTGTGCGCCTCGCCGGAGTACCTGGCGCGGCATGGCACGCCCGAGCATCCCCGGGACCTCGCCGGGCACCGCTTCCTGCGTTACCGCTACATGGAGGAGAGCCAGGAGCCGCTGTTGCAGTGGCTGCCACGCGGCGGTGGTGTAGGCGGAGGCGGAAGAGAGGGCGGCGAGCTGACCAGCAACAATGGCGATGTGCTGGTGGAGGCCGCCATGGGCGGGGCCGGCATCGCGCTGCAGCCGACCTTCCTCTCGGGCAGCGCCATCCAGCAGGGCAGGCTGAGCGTGGTGCTCCCCGAGCATGAGCCAGAGCCGCTCGGGCTCTATGCGGTGTATGCCCACCGCCAGCTGCTGGCCAGTAAGGTGCGCCACTTCGTGGACTTCCTGGAGGGGTACTTCGGCGACCCACCCTACTGGGACCACTTCTGACGGGGATGCCCGCGGCATGCCGCCGTCAGCCGAAGCGGAAGGCCGACAGCCGGGTCTCGAGCACCTGCTGCGAATAGACCTTGCGCCCGCGGCCCTGCCCCGCCGCGCCGGCGGCCACCATCAGCGGAATCAGGTGCTCCTCCTGGCCGGGGGGATGGCACTGGTGCGCGTGGGGCGCCCTGGCCCAGTCGCGCAGCGCCGCCTGGCGCTGCGCCGGCGCCGCCTCCACGGCCTCGGTCAGCCAGGCATCGAAGGCTTCCGAAGGGGCGGTGAAGGCCGGATCACCATAGCCACGCATGTTGTGGAAGCTCATGCCGCTGCCGACGATCAGCACGCCCTCGTGGCGCAGCGCCTCCAGCGCTTCGCCGGCGGCCAGGTGGGCCGCGGGGTCGAGGTCATGGCGCAGCGACAGCTGCACCACCGGAATCGCCGCTTCGGGAAACATCAGCTTCAGCGGGATGAACATGCCGTGGTCGAAGCCCCGCGCCGGGTCCCGCTGGCTCGCCAGCCCGGCGGCGGAGAGCAGCGTCTCGACCCGCTCGGCCAGCAAGGGCGAGCCGGGGGCGGGATAGTCGAGCCGATAGGTGTGGTCGGGAAAGCCGTGGTAGTCGTAGATCAGCTCGGGCCGCTCACCGGCGGTGATGCGGAAGTCATCGGCGAGCCAGTGGCCCGACACCATCAGGATCGCCCGCGGACGGCTCGGCAGGGTATCCGCGATGCCCTTCAGGAAGTCGGCCATCCCGTCCCAGATACCGGGCGGATTCCACTCCATGAAGAAGCAGGGGCCCGCGCCGTGGGGGATGAACAGGACCGGCTGGGCAGGTGAGTCAGGGGAGTGGGGGGAAGCGCGCTGCATGGTCTGGCTCCTCGGCCTCTGGCCAATCGTGGGGAGTGGGAATGACTATTGTAAGATGCATTCATGGTGACCTGCGTCCCCGATGACCTCCTCCCACCGACACCCGGAGCCCGCCCATGCCTCGCGCCCTCGACATTTCTGCCGCCGACGGCACCATCGACGCCCACCTCTTCACGCCCGCGGGCGCTCCCTCATATGACGCCGCCGCCGATGCCCTGCACCACAGACGGCTGGCCATGCTGCTGGAGGAGACCCTGTAGCGTTACCCGCTCGGCTCTATTCGTAGTGGCTCCAGAGCCGTAGCACTTTCACGACTCGTTCATCATCAAGCACCTGGTACACCAGACGGTGCTGGATATTGATGCGTCGCGAATAGGCCCCCGCGAGGTCGCCTACCAGCTTTTCAAACGGTGGCGGCTTGCGGTATGGGTCCTCTGCAATCAGTGCCAGCAGCTCCTGGGCTTTGGGTTTGAGGCCACTGGAAGCGAGCTTCCTTGCATCCTTCTGGGCTTGCCTGGTGTAGACCAGCTTCCATGTCACCAGTCCAGCTCCTCGTCGCATTCGTCCACTGGGGTGGCCATCCCTTCTCGAATCGACTCGCGCATGCCGGGCACAGAGAGCAGGTAGAGCGTTTCCTGGATGGCCGCCCAATCTTCCTCGGAGACCAGGACTGCACGGTTCCGCTTGCCCATGATGACGATTGGCTGGTGGGACTCGGCGGTCTCGTCAATCAACCGATAGAGATTGCTGCGCGCCTCGGTTGCGGTGATTCCAGTCATGACGCACCTCATGTTTGCTCAATTATTGATCAAGTGTACGCCATTACGTACGTCAAGACGATCGAAATGCGTGACAGGTGATGGACCTCACACCCTCAGTCCAAGACGCTCGAAGGCCGGTGCCAGGGTCTCGACCAGCCCTTCCAGTTCGCCGAGGGTCGGGGCGCCAGCCCCGGTGCTGCTGCGCTCGACCCAGGATGAGCGGGAGTAGCCGGGAGCCGTGCCGGCAGGGCGCCTCGGGAGATGCTCGAGGCGCTATTCCTCTCTTCCCGTCAGGAGGGAGGTAGTGAATATCGGCGACTCACTCGCCTTTCGGATAGGGCCTCAGGCCAAGCAGGATCTCGGCCTTCTCGGTAAGCGGCTGGTCCATCAGGTGCTGGTCGGTGTAGGCGGCGAGCTGATCGCGCAGCAGCGCATACACCGCTTCGCGGTCCTGGCTGGTGTCGATCTCGACGCACTTTCCCTTGCTCTTGAACAGCTCGACGGTGGGCAGCGTCTCGGCCTTGAAGGTATCGAACCTGAGCTTCATGGCCTCGACATTGTCATCGGCACGGTCGGAGTATCGGGCACGGCCCATGATGCGCTGCTCGAGCACGTCGAAGGGGCATTCGAAGTAAAGCATGGTGGGAAGTTCCGCCTCCCGGCCGAAGACCTCGTACCACGCCTCCAGGTTGGACAGCGAACGGGGAAAGCCATCGATCAGGAAGTTTCGCTTGCCGGTAGTACGGGTCGTCCGCTCCATGGCGTCCTTGAGCAGGCGCACCACGATTTCATTGGGCACCAACTTGCCGGCGGCGATGTATTCCTTGATGACCTCGGTGGTGGGGCCCCCGGCCTGCTGCTCTGCACGCAGCAGGTCCCCGGTGGAGAGGTGCGTCCAGCCCAGTTGAAGCGCCGCGAGCTCGCACATGGTGCCCTTGCCGGCACCGGGGCCACCGAGCACATAAACGACATTGGGAGCCGGGCAGGGTTCTCTCGGGTCACAGTGATGGATCACCACCCTGGGAGCCGGGGCGACCCCCATCTTGTATACGTTCCATTCGCGATCCGTGGGCGGAAGCTCATCATCGCAGGTCAGTTCGTAGGCGAGATGCCCATCCAGCCGACAGATACGCCAGGAGGCATAGCTGTTGGAGTAGGAAATCGCAGGGCTTCTGGCTGCCTTGCCGTCGGCCCGATCCCAGGCCATCTTGCCGTTCCAGTAGCCGGGGGTGGAAACCACACCCGATTCGGATTTTGTGGGTGGGGCCTTGGACGGGACATAGAGGCCATCGACCTCGGGCAGGCCGGATCCGGAGACGTCGATGAACAGGGTGTTGGGTACAAGTTCTGCGTTTTCGGTCATGGAATTCTCATGTTCGTTCAATGGAGGGATGGGGAAAACAACAACAGCAGGGCAATGACCCTATGCCAGGACTGCCCTCTGACGCACACCCCGGGAGCGATCAGTATGCCAGAGGCGCCAGCGCCATGACCTTCCTGCGCAGGGCCCACTTTTCCTTCTCGAGAGCGGCACGCCAGGCAGCGCACTCCTGCTGCCGTTCCCTGGTGATTCCGGCGCGGTGGGCGAAGGCCTCGATCCAGACCTGTCGGGTACACAGATCCTGGAAATCACCCAGCAGGGTCTGGCGGCGTTTCAGTCCGGCCAGGAAGTCGCAGTGCCGCTTCGGCTGCATCTCGGCAAGGTAGCGGATACGCTTGACGCTCTTGCGCAGGTCGTGGAAGGCCTCGTCACCGCTCTTGCGGGAGAGCGTGGTCAGATCACGGTCGTGACGTGCGATACGCTCAGCCAGCACCTTCTCGATGCGCTTCGGCGAGAGCTGGCCAAGCGCTTGCCGAAACTCCTCGGCGTCGAGGAAGCGCTGCCAGGCGAGCATCTCCTCGGCGTAGCCGGGATCCCCGAGCTGCTGGCGCAGGCGCTCGTGCTGCTCGCGGTTGCGGGCATGCAACCAGCGCTGCAGGGACCGGAGGGTGCGTGGCGATAGGGGGGGTGGGGCCCTGTCCAGGCTTTCCAGGAAGACGTCCAGGTCGCGCAGGTCGCTGGTGGCCTGGGCGCGCTGCTTGAGCCGCTTCAGCCGCTTCTTGAGGCCGGAAATCTCGTCATTTTCGGGCGCTTTCTTGCCTGGAGTCTTCCCTTTGGTGGCGGGCTTCCGGGCGGTGGCCAGCACGGATTCGCCGATCGCCCGGCTGCGGCGCAGGTTCACGCGGTACTGGTGCAGGAACTCGGGATCGACGCCGGCGATCACCCCGGGCTCCAGTGCCCTGACCATCCGGTACTGATGCGAGAGCAGTTCGAGAATGCGATGACCGACATCGGCCTTGACCAGGTCGGGCGGCTCGGGCTCCTGGCGCTGGAAGAGCGCATGGCTGGCCTCCTCCGGGATCAGACTGGCCACCAGCCTGGCCCCGTGGTGCGGCAGGCCCAGCCAGGGCGTCGTCACCGGCAGGGTGAGATGCAGCGCGCCACCGGTGGGCAGCGACGTCGGCGCCTCGGTGCAGAGCCAGTAGGCCAGCTCCAGCAACGCCGGGTTGTGACCGATCACCAGCACCCTCTCGGTCTCGTCCGGCAGCGCCTTCAACCAGGCGAGCAGCACCTGGCCATCGAAGGTGTAGAGGGCCTCGTCGACGAAGGCCCGCTCGTTCAGGGAGAGCTCGTTCAGGGAGAGCTCGGGCAGTTGCGCGGCGATCTCGTCGAGGGTCTCCCGGGTGCGCGTGGCGCCGCTGACGTGGACCTCGCCCTCCAGGGCCTGCCACTGCTGCAGGGGAAGTGCCATGGCGGCCGCCTCGCGCCTGCCCCGCTTGCGCAATGGTCGATCATGGTCGGCCATGTCGTCGCTGCCCTGCTTCGCCTTGGCGTGTCGCATCAAGAAGAGGTGCCGCATGTGTTCGCTCCGAGCCGCAGGGTGTGGAACCAAGCTTAGGCCAATTCGACCCGCCTCTCCTCAGCGGCATCGGCCTCGTGGTATAGCTCGGGCAGGCAATATCGGACATCACACGCTCGCAAGGAGCCCCAATGCATATCGGCATCCTCACCCTGCACATCTCGCTGCCCGGCTGTCAGTCGCTGAAGGAGAAGCGCCAGCGCATGGGCGGCCTGCATGAACGCTTCGGGCGCAACCCGGCAGTGGCGGTCTGCGAGAGCGGCGAGCTCGACCGCCTGGAGGCCAGCGAGTGGACCTTCGTGGCGGTGGCCACCAGTATCCCCAGGGTGGAGGCCCTGCTCGCCGAGATCGAGGAGAAGATCCAGCGCACCGTGGACGGGCGGGTGATGGAGGCCACCCGTGAGATACTATAGTGACGTCGATACCTCGACCCGAGGCCACGCTGGCGATGATGCGATCACCAAGGAATAGTGAAGCAACCCTCTGGACCGCCCTGTTCGAGGCGACCTGGGACGGCATGGTGATACTCAGAATCGATGGCAGCATCTACCGGGCCAACCGCAGCTATGCCGAGATGCTGGGCTATTCGCTCGAGGAGATGGGCTCCCTGCACGTGTGGGATCTGGATGCCCGTTTCAGCAAGGAGGAGCTCAAGGACATGCTCCGAGCCGTCGACAGCGACGGGGCGCACTTCGAAACGCAGCAGCGCCGCAAGGATGGCACCATCATCGATGTCGAGCTCGGTAACAACGGTGCGACCTACGACGGCGACAAGCTGATCTTCTGCATCGTGAGAGATATCACGGCACGCAAGGCGACCGAGGAGAAGCTGCGGCAGAGCG
The DNA here is from genome assembly GCF_014193375.1 of Halomonas campaniensis. GTDB lineage: Bacteria > Pseudomonadota > Gammaproteobacteria > Pseudomonadales > Halomonadaceae > Halomonas > Halomonas campaniensis. Next base: position 66,151 of record NZ_JACHZF010000014.1, on the reverse strand, counting down.
AAGCGCTGCTGCGGGGCATCGCCTCCCAGGTGCCGGGCGCACTCTACCAGTACCGCATGGCACCGGATGGCTCACGCAGCTTCCCCTACTTCAGCGAGGGCATCGTCGCGCTGGGTGGCCTGCCGCTCGAGGCGATTTCCGGGCCGGAGACGGATCCTGCCATGTCGCGGATCCTTCCCGAGGATGCCCAACGCGTGGAGGCCCAGACCCGGCACAGCGCCGCCACCATGGCCAATGTCCATGTGGAGTTCCGAGCCCTTCACGCCGACGGATCGATTCACTGGATCGAGTGTCGTTCGACCCCCCAGAAGGAAGCCGACGGCGGCATCCTCTGGACCGGTATCCTGCTGGACATCACCCAGCGCAAGCTGGCGGAAGAGCGCGTGCAGGCCATGGCCATCACCGACGGCCTCACCGGCATCACCAACCGCCAGGAGCTGGGCCGGCTGCTGGAGAAGGAGATGGCGCGTGCCGCCCGGTATGCCTCGCCGCTCTCGCTCATCATGTACGACCTCGATCATTTCAAGCGCATCAATGACCGCTTCGGCCACAACACCGGTGACGACGTGTTGAAGACCGTTGCCAGCCTGGTCAATGCCAACCTGCGCAGCAGCGACATGCACGGCCGATGGGGCGGGGAGGAGTTCATGGTGCTATTGCCACAGACCGGTCTCGACGCGGCCAGCCAGGTGGCCGAGAAACTGCGGCATGAGATCGCCAGTCACCGTTTCGACAGGCTCGGCACCGTCACCGCCAGCTTCGGCGTGGTGGAGCTTGCCGGCCGGGAGAGCTCCCGGTCACTGGTTCAACGGGTGGACGAAGCCCTCTACCGGGCCAAGGCGCTCGGCCGGAACCGGGTCGAAGCCGAGCCCGCCCCCCAGCAACCCTAGGAACGCCCCTCGCCGTCCAGTCCCCACGTCCTGGCCCGGCGATAGAGCGCCACCAGGTACCTGCCGCCCAGCATCATGCCGAGGCCCGCCAGCACCACGACCAGGGCGTCGTAAGCGACGGCGCCCGCGCCCGTGTAGGCCGCCACCAGCATGCCGACGTGACGCACCACCAGGTACACGCCGATCAGGAAGGTGCCGGCGCGTACCAGGTCCTCGTCCGCGATGCGAGCGCCGGCGTCGGCCTCGACGCCGCCATGCAGCCTCTCCGCCAGGCGGCCGGCGAAGCACCACAGCAGCACGCCGCCGAGCATCGGTACCCCCACCGTCGCCACATAGATCAGCAGCAACTTCCCGACCCCGGGCTCGGCGGCATTGGGTCCCAGTAGCGCCAGCGCCGGCACCACCGCAAACAGCGTCTTCAGGAAGAGATAGAGACCCAGCAGGCGGATCAGCAGGATGGAGAAGGGCTTCATGGCGGCTCCTTGTGGCTCCAGGTAAACGCACCTTATGTCAATTTCGGCTCGAACTTAAAATAAGCGACCTCGCTATTTTAGCTTCCAACACCTTTCGATCGCGTGCACCGCGCCACGACATGTCGACGTCATCGACATGTCGGCCGGACGTGTCGAAAAAATCGCGTTTCTTGAACATGTCCCGGCGATACGTCGATACCGTGAACACGACGATGCCCTCCCCATCAGCAGCAAGCCCGGCACGCGGGCCGGGCTTGCTGATTCAAGGGCGGACGCCGGCTCAACCGAGCCGGTCGTGGCCGTTGTCGAGGAAGGGGTAGTCGGTGTAGCCCTTCTCGTCGCCGCCGTAGAAGGTGCTGTGGTCGGGCTCGTTGAGTTCGGCGCCCACCCGGAAGCGCTCAGGCAGGTCGGGGTTGGCAATGAAGGGGCGGCCGAAGGCGATGGCGTCGGCGCTGTTCTCGTCCAGGCGGGCCTGGGCACGCTCGGCGTCGTAGCCGCCGCAGTAGATCAGGCCACCGCTGAAGCAGCGGCGCATCTCTTCCCGGAAACCTTCCGGGTAGGTGATGTCGGCACCCGCGAAGCCGGGCTCGTTGAAATGGAGATAGGCCAGGCCGCGGCGGTCGAGCTCGCCGGCCAGGTAGAAGGCCATTGCCTCGGGCTCGTCATCGGTGAGGCCGAAGAGCTCGAGGAAAGGCGTCAGGCGGATGCCGACCCGCTTGGCACCGAACACCTCGACCACGGCATCGACCACCTCCAGCGGGAAGCGGGCGCGGTTCTCGATGGAGCCGCCGTAGCGGTCCGTGCGCTTGTTGGTGCCGGTGGCGAGGAACTGGTTGAGCAGGTAGACGTTGGCCGCGTGCACCTCGACCATGTCGAAGCCCGCCCGCCTGGCGCGGATGGCGGCCTGGCGGTAGTCCTCGACGATGCCGGGGATCTCCTCGGTCGCAAGCGCCCGCGGCGTGCTGGTGGGGTGAGGCCCCGCGCTGCCGTCCTCGAACTCCACGAAGCACTCGGCGCCCTCGCCCTTGAGGGCACTGGGCGCCACGGGCGGCTGGCCGTCGGGCTGCACCATCTCGTGGGAGACACGCCCCACGTGCCACAGCTGCAGGGCGATGCGCCCGCCCTTGGCATGTACCGCCTCGACGACCGCCTTCCAGCCGGCTTCCTGCGCGTCGGTCCAGATGCCCGGCGTGTAGACGTAGCCGCGGGCGGTGGGCGAGATATTGGTGGCCTCGCTGATGATCAGCCCGGCGCTGGCGCGCTGGCCGTAGTACACCTGCTGAAGCGGGCCGGGCACGCTGTCCGGCGTGCGCGAGCGGGTCAGCGGCGCCATGATCACCCGGTTGGGCAGGCTGAGGCCGCCGAGCTTGAGCGGGGTGCAGAGCCCCGGGCTGGGGGAGGATGTGTCCGACATCGAGTCGTCTCCTGCTGCGGATCGATTTATAAGCATGTTAACGATCTTCGCCGGTCAGCAATAGCATCGGCCGGATAGCCTGGCGCTATCGTGGTCACCTCATCGCCACCCCTTCGTCGCGGCCGCTTCATCACGGCCCCTGCCTGGGACCGTTTGCTGCCGAGCCATGGCCTGGCAGAGCAGCAGGAGAGATTTCACCTGCATCGTAGCCGTTATCACTGAAAAAGCGTTGCATGAGGGTATATTCAACTATTCCAGGCCGCATAGCTGGTATACTCCTTGCACTTGATTCACGAGGGCCTACCCGGCCCGACTGAACCAGGCGCCCTACCCGGGCGCGACGCACAAGGAGATACACGATGTCCCCTGCCCCCGTGACGCTGATGGTGGCGCGCCGCGTGGCCCGCGGCCGCTATCGCGACTTCACCGCCTGGCTGGAGGAGGGCCGCGACCTGGCCAGCGACTTCAGCGGCTACCTGGGCTCCGGCGTGCTGGCACCGCCGCCGGGCGACGACGAGTACCAGCTCATCTTCCGCTTCCGCGATGCCGATACCCTGTCGGCCTGGGAGCACTCCGCCTCGCGCCGCGCCTGGCTGGCCCGCGGCGAGGGCCTCTTCGTCGCCCCGCACGAGCACCGCGCCACCGGCCTGGACGGCTGGTTCCAGGACGCCACCGGCCAGGCGCCGCCGCGCTGGAAGCAGGCCATCGCCATCTGGCTCGCCTTCTTCCCGGTGTCGCTGCTCTTTCAGGCGCTGTTCGGGGGCCTGCTGGCGGGGCTGCCGCTGCTTCCCAAGGTGCTGGTCAGCACCCTGGCGCTCACCCCGGTGATGGTGTTCCTGTTCATCCCGCTCTCCATGCGCCTGCTCGGCCCCTGGCTGCGCGGCGAGGTCTCCATCCTGGCGCGCCTGGGCCGGCGGATGCACCAGCGCGGGGCGTGAGGCGCCGCCACACTTGCCGAACACGCCTAGTGCGCACACAATATGCGCATGCCCGCTTCGAGGCCATTGACATGACCCAGCCCTACGACACTCAAGCCCCCAAGAGGGCCACCAACGTCAGCATCAACAGCGACCTGCTCCAGCAGGCGCGGCGCCTGGGCATCAACCTCTCTGCCACTTTCGAGAGCGCGCTGTCGGACAAGGTACGTGCGGAGCAGCGCGAACGTTGGCAACGGGAAAACTCCGACGCCATCCGCGCCTACAACCAGTTCGCGGAGGAACACGGTACCTTCGGTGATGGCGAGCGGACGTTCTGATGGCGCAGTTCCACGCCTACGAGAACCGCAACCCTGCCTCGCGCGAACGCTACCCCTACCTTCTCGATATACAGAGCGATCTGCTCGGCGAGCTGCGCACGACCGTCGTCGTGCCACTCTGCCCAGCCGGCATGGCCGAAAGCCTGCGAATTTCCTACCTGAACCCCGGCCTCGAGATCGACGGCGAACGCTATATCGCCTTGACGCAGGAGCTCGCCGGGATGGAAAGGAAGCGCCTCGGTAAAGCGGCACATGATCTCGGCCTCTATCGCGACCAGATCATGGCCGCCGTCGATTTCCTGGTGACAGGCATCTGAACCGGCCAGCGGGCTTCACCATGGCCGGCCTACCGGCCCACCCCCAGATACTTCACCCTGCGGTAGAGCGCAACGAGAGAGCCTCCGCCCAGCATCATGCAAAGGCCCGCAACCACCACGACCAGCGTGTCATAGGCCACGGCACCGGAAGCCGAGTACGCCCCCACCAGCATGCCGATATGCCGCACCACCAGATAGGTACCGATCAGGAAGGTACCGGCACGCACCAGCTCATCATCCTTGATCCGAGTCCCTACCTCGTCACCCTCACCCCCAGCGCCATGCAGCCGCTCCGCCAGGCGGCCGGCAAAGCACCACAGCAATACGCCGCCCACCATGGGTGCCGCCACCGTGGCGACCAGCCCCGGCAGCAGCTCGGCTGACCAGAACTCTCCCACTTGAGGGCCCAGCAGCGCCGGCAGCACCGCGAACAGCGTCTTCAGGAAGAGGTAGAGACCCAGCAGCCGGATCAGCAGGATGGAGAAGGGCTTCATGGGGCCTCCCGGGAAACCGTCAGCCCGCCTGGCAGGTGCAGCGCCCCGCTTCCCACGATCACGGCCTCTCCCGCGATGCGGACTGAAAGATCATCTTCGGTACTCTCAGCCTCTGCAAGGATACGGCTTGGGCGCCCCATCTCGATCCCTTGTTCGATCTGCCAGCGCCACCGGCCAACTCCCCTGTTCTGTGCCAGGTACCCAGCCAAGGCCGCCGCCGCACTGCCAGTTGCCGGGTCTTCGCGTACGCCACCCGGAGTGGAAAACATCCGGGCCCTCACGGCGCGTGATGCACCAGTCTCCTTACCGGTCACATAGAGATAGACCTGATCGTGGCCGCTGGGTGACACCCAGTCCGCCCAAGGGCCCGGCGATGGTCGTGCCAGCTCGAGGGCCTCAAGCGACGCAAGCTCGATCAGATGATAGGGCAGACCGCAGGAGGCGAGCACCGGCTCGCTTAGGACCTTATGCGCCTCAAGCCCCAGCAGTTCAGCGGCAGCGGTCCGATTCAGGGAGCTCGGCAGGCTGCTGAACGGCGCCGCCGTGGTAAATCGAGCCAGTTCGTTCTCGAACTCCACGACAATAGGGCCCACGCCGGCCGTAAGCACCAGTGGGCATCCCCGCTCGGCCATGCCTCGCTCCACCAGCAGGTGAGCGGTGCCTATCGCCGGATGACCCGCAAAGGGAAGTTCCGCGGTAGGGGTAAAGATGCGGATGGGATAACGCTGCCGGCCGGTTGACTGGCCGACGAACACCGTCTCGGAAAGATTCAGCTCGTTGGCGATAGCCTGCATCGTGCAGGCATCCAGCCCCTCTGCCTGGGGAAATACCGCCAGCGGGTTGCCGGCAAAAGCTCGGTCGGTGAAGACATCGAGCAGGAAGTAGTTAGTCATGCAGCCCCGCCCGAGACCTGATGAATACGTTACTGGAGCGCTGCCTCCCACCCTGCAGCCGCCCCAGAGTAATGACCTCGCGGAAAACTCGGCTGCTCGCCACCACGCCCAAGCAGGCCTCCTTCAAGGAATAGTCGATCAGCTCGGTGCGGGTATCGGTCTCGTTCATCGGTCATCCTTGTCCTGACGGTGGGCAATCAGGAGCCTGGCGGCTCGGTAACACTTCACAACATATGGGGTTCTACCGGGCAAAGCCAGTATCGGCTACTGGGGCCCGCTCGCTTCAGGCTGTACCCTCCGGTGCGGCCAGCATGTTCATGATCAGCCGGATCATGGTCTCCTTGTTGGCCGGGTCGGACTCCGCGATCAGCAGGGTCAACGCCGCCAGCCCCACGTCGTTGACCACCACCTCACCGTGCGTATTGAGCAGGCGATCGTTGCGGTAGAGGAAGTCCACAAAGAGGTAGGCGGCACTGCGCTTGTTGCCATCGGCGAAGGGATGGTTCTTGACCACGAAATAGAGCAGGTGCCCCGCCTTGGCCTCCACAGAGGGATAGGCCGGCTCACCGAAGATCGTTAGATCCAGGTTGCCCAGCAGCGAATCGAGGCCGTCGCCGCGTTCCTGGGCAAACAGTTCGGTGGCCTCGCCCTTGGCGACCAGCTCGGACTTCAGCGCGGCCAGCGCCGCGCGGGCCTCGGCAAGGGTCGGCAGCCGGCCGCCTGCCTGGGCGCGGGGTTCTGTCAACAGGCCTTCATCGTAGCGCTGCAGCAGCAGGAAGGTCTGGGCATAGCGGGTGACGATATCGACGAGGCCCCGACCGCTGTTGGCATCCAGCGCCGTGCTGCCGGCCGTCTTGCGCACCAGGGCCATCGCGGCCTCCAGCTCGCGGGCGTTCTCCTCGAAGCGCTGCCGGCTCAGGGTCCAGCCCTGGGTGAGGTGCTCGCGCAGCACGCGGGTGGCCCACTGACGGAACTGCACGGCGCGGCGCGAGTTGACGCGATAGCCAACCGAGATGATGGCATCGAGGTTGTAGAGATCAATTTGGCGAAGCACCTGCCTCCCCCCCTCAACCTGAACTGTTGCATTTTTTGCAACAGTTGACTCTCGGTCCAGCTCTCCATTCCGGTAGATGTTACGCAAGTGACGGGAAATCACAGACTTATCACGACCGAATACGTCGCTGAGCTGCTGCAGACTTAACCAGACCGTCTCATGCTCGGTATCCAGCCGCACCTCGACCTGCTGATTGGCCTCTTGAGAGATGACAATGGGTGCCTGGCTACTGGTGTTCATATCCTGCTCCCTGATGCTGCGGCCTACCCCTGCCTGAACTTGCCGATGACAGCCCCGGCTGGCGGTCCCTGGCAATGCGTTTTGTGGATGCTACGCCGCGGTGTTGATGTGCGCCAATCACCGACGATGCCCCGCACCACCCTCCCCATCACGCCACAAGCCCGGCACGCGGGCCGGGCTTGCTGCTTCCAGAGGCTTGACGCCGACTCAGCCGAGTCGGTCGTGGCCGTTGTCGAGGAAGGGGTAGTCGGTGTAGCCGACCTCGGCGCCGCCGTAGAAGGTGCTATGGTCGGGCTCGTTGAGGACGGCCTTGAGGCGAAAGCGCTCGGGCAGGTCGGGGTTGGCGATGAAGGGGCGACCGAAGGCCACGGCGTCGGCGGTGTTGTCGTCCAGACGGGTCTGAGCGCGCTCGGCGTCGTAGTTGCCGCAGTAGATCAGGCGGCCGCTGAAGCGCTGGCGCATCTCTTCACGGAAGCCCTCCGGATAGGTGATGTCAGCCCCCGCGAAGTCGGGCTCGTTGAAGTGGAGGTAGGCCAGGCCGCGGCGGTCGAGCTCGCCGGCCAGGTAGAAGGCCATTGCTTCCGGCTCATCGTCGGTCAGGCCGAAGAGCTCGAGGAAGGGGGTCAGGCGGATGCCCACCCGCGCGGGGCCGAACACCTCGGCGACCGCATCGACCACCTCCAGCGGGAAGCGCGCGCGGTTCTCGAGCGAACCGCCGTACCGGTCGGTGCGCAGGTTGGTGCCGGTGGCGAGGAACTGGTTGAGCAGGTAGGCGTTCGCCGCGTGCTCCTCGACCATGTCGAAGCCCGCCCGCTTGGCGCGAATTGCGGCCTGGCGGTAGTCCTCGACGATGGCGGGGATCTCCTCGGTCTCGAGCGCCCGCGGCGTGCTGGTGGGGTGCGGCCCCGCCGTGCCGTCCTCGAACTCGACGAAGCACTCCGCACCCTCGCCCTTCAGGGCGCTCGGTGCCACGGGCGGCTGGCCGTCGGGCTGCACCAGCTCGTGGGAGACGCGACCGACGTGCCATAGCTGCAGGGCGATGCGGCCGCCCTTGGCGTGAACGGCCTCGACGACCCCCTTCCAGCCGGCTTCCTGCTCGTCGGTCCAGATGCCCGGCGTGTAGGCGTAGCCGCGGGCCGTAGGCGAGATGTTGGTGGCCTCGCTGATGATCAGCCCGGCGCTGGCGCGCTGGCCGTAGTAGACCTGCTGCAGCGTGCCGGGCACGCTGTCCGGCGTGCGCGAGCGGGTCAGCGGCGCCATGATCACGCGGTTGGGCAGGCTGAGGCTGCCCAACTGAAGCGGGGTGAAGAGAGATGTATCCGGCATCGAGACGCCTCCTGCTGAAAGATGAATGCCATATGACAGGCCACGGATGGCGGTCAGTGCCCGACATCGTAAGCCTGTTAATGACTGCTGTCAGAAAAGCTGACACATCGGCCAGATAGCCTGGGGCTATGACGCGCACGCCACCGGCCTGCCCCGCGGGCGTGATAGGATTTCCCCCATCGATACCAAGGAGCGCGCCATGACCGCCGCCGAGATGCTCGACCGCCTGGTGGGCTTTCCCACCGTCTCCCGGGACTCCAACCTCGACCTGATCGCCTTCGTGGAGGGCTTCCTCGACGAGCACGGCGTGCCGCACTGGCGGGTGGAGAGCGACGATGGCAGGAAGGCCAACCTGCTGGCGCGGATCGGCCCTGAGGTGCCCGGCGGCGTGGTGCTCTCCGGCCATACCGACGTGGTGCCGGTGGACGGCCAGCCCTGGTCCACCGACCCCTTCGCCCTGGCGGACAAGGGCGATGGCCGCCTCTACGGCCGCGGCACCTGCGACATGAAGGGCTTCATCGCCTGCGCCCTGGCCGAGGTGCCGCGCTGGGTCGCGCTCGACCTGGAAGCGCCCATCTGGCTGGCGCTCTCCTACGACGAGGAGGTCGGCTGCATCGGCGCGCCGCGCATGATCGAGCGGCTCATGGCCGATCACCCGCTGCCCGCCGCGGTGATCGTCGGCGAGCCGACCCTGATGCATCCGGTGGTGGCCCACAAGGGCGCCACCAACCTGCGCACCACCGTCACCGGCCGCGCCAGCCACTCCAGCCAGGTCAACCAGGGGGTCTCGGCGATCCACGTGGCGGCCCGGCTGGTCACCTCCATCGAGGAGGTGATGGCCGAGCTCAAGGCGGAGGGGCGCGTGGACGAGGCCTTCAACGTGGTCCACTCGAGCCTTCACGTCGGGAAGATCGCCGGCGGCACGGCGATCAACATCATGGCCCGGGAGTGCACCTTCGAGTGGGAGATCCGCCACCTTCCGTCGGACCGCTTCTCGGACCTGCTGGGGCGGGTCAACACCCGGGCCGCCGAACTCGAGGCCGAGATGCAGCGCCGCGCCCCCGAGGCGAGCATCGTCACCGAGGCGCTCAACGTGACGGTGCCGGCGCTGGCCGACGACAACAACGCCGAGGTGCTGGCGCTGTGCCATGCCCTGCTCGGCGAGCGCCCCGCCGGGGCGGTGGCCTACGCCACCGAGGCGGGGCAGTTCCAGCGCCAGGGGCTGCCCACGGTGATCTGCGGGCCGGGCAGCATCGCCCAGGCCCACCAGCCCGACGAATACATCGAGCACGAGCAGCTGGAGGCCGGCGCCCGCTTCATGGTCGCGCTGGGCCGGCGGCTGGCGCGCTGAAGGCCCGAACGGCCCCACCCGGAGAGACACCCCATGCCCCGACTGCTGATCGTCAAGACCGGCGACGCCTTCCCCGAGGTGGTAGAGGCCCACGGCGACTTCGAGGCGCTGTTCCAGCAGGCGCTGGCCCGCGCCGGCGTCAGTGCCGCGGTATTCGACGCGCGCCACGAGCCGCTGCCCGACCTCGCGGAGATCGACGGCCTCACTATCACCGGCTCACATTCCATGGTGAGCAACGCCGAGCCCTGGAGCGAGGCCCTGAAGCCGTGGCTGGTGGAGGCCCGCCGGCGCAACCTGCCGATGCTCGGCGTCTGCTACGGCCACCAGCTGATGGCCGCGGCCTTCGGCGGGGTCAGTGACTACCACCCGGCGGGGCGCGAGTCCGGCACCCACGCGGTGACGCTCACCGAGGCCGGCCTGGCGGATGCGCTGCTCGGTCAGCTGCCCGAGCGCTTCCCCGCCCAGCTGACCCACGCCCAGTCGGTGCTCGAGGCGCCCGGAGACGCCGTGGTGCTGGCCCGCAACGCCCACGATGCCCACCAGGCGCTGCGCTATGGTCCTCGCCAGTGGAGCGTGCAATTCCACCCGGAATTCACCCCGGCGGTGATGCGCGCCTACCTGGCCCGCCAGGTGGCGGCGCTGCGCGATCAGGGCCAGGACCCGGACGCGTTGCTCGCGGGCATCACCGCCACGCCGGAGGCGAGCTCGCTGCTGGTGCGCTTCGCCGAGGCGGTGGCCAGGGAGGCCGGCACCGCCTGAGCGGCGCGCCCCGCCATGCGACCGGGCCCGGCACAGGGCCCGCTCGAGGATCCGCTTCCAAGGGGCCGCTTCCAAGGGACCGAAGCCCCAAACAACAGCGCCCCGCACCGTTTCCGGTGCGGGGCGCTGTGCGGTCAGGCCGGCGGCGCGAGCCGCCGGGCCGTCAGCGGCGGGTCGTCAGGCGCGTGACGGACGACGGATCGGCGCGTCACCGTCCTCGCGACGACGGCGCGGGGCACGCTCGGGGGCGCCGCGGTCCTCGCTGATCTCCAGGGGACGGCCGGCGACGCGGGCGCGGGCCATCTTGGCCAGGATGCTGGCCGGCAGCGAGCTCGGCAGCTCCACCACGGAGAAGGAGGTGCGGATATCGATGCGGCCGATGCGCGCGCCCTCGATGCCACCCTCGTTGGCCAGCGCCCCGACCAGCTGGCCGGGCTTGACGCCGTCCTTGTGGCCCACGGCGACGCGGTAGCGGGTCATGCCCTCGCTGGGACCGCGGTCCCGGGCACGCGGCGGCTTGCCGTCGCGGGTCGGGCGATCGTTGCGGGCCTCCTTGCGCGGCGCCTGCATGCGGCCGATGGGGGCCTCGTCGGCACGGGCCAGGCGGGCGAAGGCGCAGGCCAGCTCGATGGGGTCGTAACCCTCCTCGACCAGGCGGCCCACCAGGGCGCGCTGCTCCTCGGCACCGGCGGTCAGCGCGGCGATCACCTTCTGGTGGAAGACCTCGTCGCGATGGGCGCGAATGGCCGCCTCGTCGGGCACCTCCATCTCGGTCATCTTCTGGCCGGTGGCCTGCTCGATCCAGCCCGCCTTGCGGCCCTCGCGGAAGCCCACGAAGGTGATCGAGATGCCGGTACGCCCGGCCCGGCCGGTACGGCCGATGCGGTGGGTGTAGGCCTCGGAGTCCTGGGGCAGGTCGTAGTTGAAGACGTGGGTGATACGCGGCACGTCGAGGCCGCGGGCGGCCACGTCGGTGGCGATCAGCACGTCGACCTTGCCGCGCTTGAGGCGCTGGATGGTGCGCTCGCGCAGGCTCTGGTCCAGGTCACCGGAGAGGCTGGCCACGTTGACGCCGCGGGCGGAGAGCTGCTCCATCAGGGTGGTGCAGGCGGCCCGGGTACGCACGAAGACGATGGCGGCATCCACCGGCTCGACCTCGAGGATGCGCGACAGCGCCTCCAGCTTGGCACCGCCATCGACGCGCACCAGGCGCTGCTCGATATTCTCGCCGGTGGTGGTGCGCGACTCGATGGCCACCTTCACCGGGTCCACCAGGTAGCGGTTGACGATGCGCTCGATCTCGGTCGGCAGGGTCGCGGAGAAGAACACCCGCTGGGCGTCCTTGGGGGTATCGGCGACCACGCGCTTGACGTCGTCGATGAAGCCCATGCGCAGCATCTCGTCGGCCTCGTCGAGCACCAGCGAGGTCAGGCCGTCGAGCTTCAGGCTGCCGCGATCCAGGTGGTCGATCACCCGGCCCGGGGTGCCCACCACCACCTGGGCGCCGCGCTTCAGGGCACCCAGCTGCTCGCGGTACTCCTGGCCACCGCACAGGGTCGCCACTTCCAGGCCCTGGAGGTTCTGGCCGTACTTGCTGAAGGAGACGGCCACCTGCTGGGCCAGCTCGCGGGTCGGCGCCAGCACCAGCACCTGGGGCTCGCGACGGGTCAGCTCGAGGCGCGACAGGATCGGCAGGGCGAAGGCCGCGGTCTTGCCGGTACCGGTCTGGGCCTGGCCCAGCATGTCGCGACCTTCCAGCAGGGCAGGAATGGTCTGCACCTGGATCGGCGACGGGGTCTCGTAGCCCAGGGTCTGGACGGCAGAAAGGACGGCAGGCAGCAGGGCCAGATCACCGAAGCTCGGCGAGGCGACAGAAGTCGAGGTCATTAATCACACCTTGGTAGGCCGGGGTCACCGGCAGAATTTCATTGGCGTCCCTGACGCGAGCAATACGGTCAGGCGCGCTGCGCCCTCGAGGGTGGCAGCACGGGACATCGGAGTCGGGGACGCCGGTCGCACCTGGCATCGGGCCCGTGCCATCGGGGATGGCGACCAGGGGCCCTGTGGCGACCGTTTGCGCCGATCTCGCCCGGGTGGCGGGATCTCGGTGGCGCTCCATCTACACAATTCGAACGCTTGTGGCTGGCAGCGTTGGCGCTGGGCCTGGCGTTGCGGCGCCCATGCTGTGTTCGGTCGGTGACCGGCAGCGATGGCGTCGTACATGATGGTGGGGTCAACACATGCGAGGAGCGCGCATGCTACCATCGCCACCCTGCCCTGGCCAGCCTTTTCGGTGGCCGCCCGCGACTTCGAGGAGATGCCATGCCCAGCCTGTGGGTCGATGCCGACGCCTGCCCCAAGGTGGCGCGCGAGATCATCGTGCGCGCCGCCGAACGCACCGCCACCCCCACCTGGTTCGTGGCCAACCATACGGTACCCTTACCGCGCTCGAAGTGGGTCAGGTCGCTGGCGGTAAGCCAGGGCTTCGACGCCGCCGATGACGAGATCGTCGATCGCATTCAGGCGGGGGACCTCTTGATCACCTCCGACCTGCCGCTGGCCATGGCCGCCATCGAGCGCGGCGCGAAGGTGATGACCACCCGCGGCGAGGCCCTCAACGAGAACAACATCCGCGCACGAGTGCAGATGCGGGACTTCATGGAGACGATGCGCTCCAGCGGCGAGCATACCGGCGGGCCCAAGGCCTACTCCGACGGCGACCGCCGCGAGTTCGCCAACGCCCTGGACCGCTGGCTGGCCAGAAACACCTGACCCATGACGCATCTGCACTCGGGCCAGATGCGGCTGATACAAGAGCAGCATGGAGACGATGCGCGCCAGCGGCGAGCATACCGGCGGGCCCAAGGCCTACTCCGACGGCGACCGCCGCGAGTTCGCCAATGCCCTGGACCGCTGGCTGGCCAGAAACACCTGACCCATGACGCATCTGCACTCGGGCCAGATGCGGCTGATACAAGAGGAGCATGGAGACGATGCGCGCCAGCGGCGAGCATACCGGCGGGCCCAAGGCCTACTCCGACGGCGACCGCCGCGAGTTCGCCAACGCCCTGGACCGCTGGCTGGCGAAGAACGCCTGAGACTATTGGCAAGTCCAGTTCATCGCGCGATTGGCAGCTGTGGGAGCCCGGGTCCCCCGGGCGATGGAGGTGTTGGCATTGCCGATCACCCCTCAGACACTGGCAACCCATCCATCGCCCGATAAATCGGGCTCCCACCTGTCGCCTATTGCCTTGGCAGCACTGCTATTGCCGGGCAAAGCACAGTTCCCACCAGCAGGAACCAATGGCGCCGAAAACCGAGGCAGCCCTTTGCAAGCAAAGCAATGGGGCATCGCTGGCTGGCGAAGCACCGTTAACCCTTCTCGCGGATGCCCTGGCCCGGCAGGCGCTCGCGGTCGTGGGGGCGCTCGAGCTCCAGCAGCGGGCCGTGGGGCACGATGCGGGTGGGGTTGATGGTGTCGTGGCTGTAGTAGTAGTGGCGCTTGATGTGGTCGAGGTCCACCGTTTCCGCGATGCCCGGCCACTGGTAGAGCTCGCGCACGTAGTTCGCGAGGTTCGGGTAGTCCTCGATGCGGCGCAGGTTGCACTTGAAGTGGCCGTGGTAGACGGCATCAAAGCGGATCAGGGTGGTGAACAGCCGGATGTCGGCCTCGGTCAGCCACTCGCCGGCCAGGTAGCGATGCTCGGCCAGGCGCGCCTCCATGCGATCGAGCGCCTCGAACAGGGCCACCACGTGCTTCTCGTAGACCGCCTGCTCGGTCGCGAACCCCGACTTGTAGACCCCGTTGTTGATGTGGTCGTAGACGTCGGCGTTGACCGCATCGATGATCTCGCGCAGGTCCTCGGGATAGAAGTCCAGGCGGTTGCCGGTCAGGTCGTCGAAGGCGCCATTGAACATGCGCAGCAGCTCGGCCGACTCGTTGTTGACGATGCGCCCGCCCTGCTTGTCCCACAGCGCCGGCACCGTCACGCGCCCGGTGTAGTGCGGGTCGGTCAGGGTGTAGAGCTCGCGGTGGTAGGCCACGCCGTTGACCGGATCGCCGCTCGAGCCCTCGGACTCCTCATAGGTCCAGCCCTGGTCGAGCATCAGCGGGCTGACATGGGAGAGGCCGACCAGGTCCTCCAGCCCCTTGAGCTTGCGCAGGATCATGACGCGGTGGGCCCAGGGGCAGGCCAGCGAGACATAGAGGTGGTAGCGCCCCGCCTCGGCGCGCAGCCCCGGCTGGCCGTCGGGCCCCTCGCTGCCGTCGCGGGTCACCCAGTCGCGCAGCTTGGCGGACTCGCGCACGAACTCGCCGCCGTGCTTGTCGGTGTCATACCACTGGTCGTGCCACTTGCCGTCGATCAACAGGCCCATGCGTCACCTCCTCCTCGTCTGGCGCCGAACGCCGCTGGATTGAAATCTCCCACAGCATAGAGCGATTTCATCGACGCTTCAGCGCATATTCTGGGCTCAACCATTCGATAAAGACGAACCATCCCCGATCAGGCAGCGACCTGCCTCCCGGGTCAGGGCCGCGGCCATGGCTCGTGTCGCCGGCCCGGCCCGGTCACGGTCGCGGTGGATCAGCTGCACGGGAATCTCCCTCACCCCACCGGCGGAGAGCGGCAGCGGCTTCAGGTGCCCCGCCGCGAGGGCCGCCTGGATACGCGTCTCCGGCAGCCAGGCGAAGCCCAGGCCACGCTGCACCATGTCGATGGAGGTCTCCAGGTGGCTGACCGTCCAGCGCTGCTCGGCCTTGAGCCAGCCCGAATCGAGAGACTGCCGCTGCGCCGAGTCGCGCACCACCAGCTGGCGATGCTGCACCAGGTCGCGCAGGTCAAGCTGGCGATCGAGCCCGTGCAGGGCGTGGTCGGGATGGGCCACCGCCAGGAAGCGCACCGTGACCAGCGGCTCGCCCAGGAAGCCCTGGGCCGAGAGGCCGGAGATCACCAGGTCGGCGCTGCCGTCATAGAGCATCTCGATACCGCCGTTGAGCACCGTCTCGTGGAGCTGGACCCGCACGTGGGGGAACGACTCGGAGAAGGTCTCCAGGGCGCGGGCCAGGGCATCGGAGGGGAAGACCTGGTCCACGGCCAGTACCACCTCTGCCTCCAGCCCCTCCGCCAGTCGCCCGGCCACGTCCTCCAGGGCGGCGGCGCTCTCGATCAGCTGCCGGGCACGGCGCAGCAGCAGCTCGCCGGCCTCGGTCAGCCGCACCTGGCGGCCGACGGGCTCCAGCACCTGGACGCCGAGCAGCTCCTCCAGCTTGTGCACCGCATGGTTGAGGGTGGAGGGGCTCTTGTGGATCGCCTCGGCAGCACGGGCGAAGCCGCCGTGGTCGACCACCGCCGCCAGCATCTGCCATTGGGCCAGGGTGACGCGTGACATTTCGAACTCCTCGAATGAACCAAGCAAAACTATGCGCTTAATCTTCGAAAAAACCGGCCTAGAATGCCAGTCATATCCTCATCACCGTTCGAGGCACTCATATGACATCCCCAGTCCTTCGCCAGGTCGACCACCTTCAGCCCAGCCAGCCCAGCCAGGATGGCGACGGGGTCAAGATCCGCCGCATCCACGACTTCGGCGGCGGCCTGGACCCCTTCCTGATGCTCGATGAGCTGGGGTCGGACCGTCCCGATGACTACATCGGCGGCTTCCCGCCCCACCCCCACCGCGGCATCCAGACCCTCACCTACGTGATCCACGGTGGCCTGACCCACGAGGACCACCTGGGCCACTCGAGCACCATCAACGCCGGCGACGCCCAGTGGATGCATACCGGCCGCGGCATCATCCACTCGGAGATGCCGCTCACCGACCATCATGGGCTGCACGCCTTCCAGCTGTGGCTGAACCTGCCGGCGAAGGACAAGCTGAGCCCCGCCCGCTACCGCGACGTGCGCGCCAGCGAGATGCCGCGGCTGAGCGGTGGCGGTGCCGAGCTGATCGCCCTGGGCGGGCACTGGTCACGCGACGACGGCGAAAGCGTCGAGGGGCCGCTGGATGCCCTCGCCGGCCACGGCGGCGTGGCCCATGTGCGCCTGGACGCGGGTGGCGCCCTCCACCTGCGGGCCGATGCCCCCACCCTGCTGGTCTACGTGGTCGAGGGAGAGCTCGAGGTGGGCGATGCCGCGGTGCCGGCGGGCCACCTGGCACGGCTCGGCGGCGGCGACCAACTGGCACTGGCAAGCGCCGCAGGCGGCCAGGCCCTGCTGCTGACGGGCACCCCCCACCATGAGCCCGTGGCCCACTATGGCCCCTTCGTGATGAACACCCACGCGGAGCTCGAACAGGCCCTGCGCGACTACCGTGACGGCACCCTGACCGGGGCCTGACCCCCGGTTCGCCCGCCGCCCCGCCGCGGGTCGGGGTTGATTTCTCCCCCGACCCGCCCCACCATAGGGGTTGGAAAACAACGTTCTCTTACTCCGACGCCGCCCCCCTTTCCTCCCTGGATGCACGGCTCGGCACATCCCTGTACGTACGTACAGCCTAGGCAGACCATACATCATGGGTTATGGTTCTGATGCCTATTTTCGACTTTTTCATCTATTCACTGGCCTTTACCCATGCTGCGAATCCTCCATTCGCTGCCCCGCACGCACAAGCTGTTATTGTTGCCGGTCGCCACCATGGTCACCGTGCTGGGCGCACAGAAAATCGTCACCACCTACCAGGATGTCCAGCGCACCCATCAGACGCTCGACACCGTGCTCGTTCCCCTCGAGGCCGATGCCAGGCCCGGCCTCCCCTCACTGACCTTCGACAGAAGCCCCGTTGCCGACGCCATCGAGATCGCCACCCAGGCCCTCGATGCCACCCGCTCCCATGTGCCCCTGGCCAGCCTGACGGCCACGGAGATCGTCGACCTGGACCTCATCGAGTCGGCCAGCGCTGCCGGCGCCGACCCCGAGGTGCCGCTGGCCCTGGCCCGCCCCGCCGAGGCGCCCGGCCAGCCGCAGCCGTCACGGCTCGACGATGGCGCCGTGCACATGGCCGTGGTCATCGGCACCATCGGCAGCGGCATGCTCGACCACGACGGCGGCCTGGTTGCCGACGCCACCTCCTACGAGGAGGTGCCCGACGAGGAGCTGGCGCTGTTCGATGAGGGCCCGATCCTGCTGGAGCAGGAGATCGCCGCCGCCGAGCCCTACGTGCCGGAGTGGCAGACCTATACCGTCCAGCAGGGCGACACCTTCGCGGTGATGGCCCAGAACCACCTGGGGCTCGGCTACAGCGAGGTGCTGCGCCTGCTCGACCAGCTCCCCGACCAGAACGCCCTGACGCGCTGGCGCGCCGGCAACAGCTTCGACTACCAGCTCGACGAGGACGGCAGGCTGCTGGCCCTGCGCCTGATGCGCAACGCCCGCAGCGGCTTCCTGGTGGAGCGCGACGAGGCGGACGGCTTCGACGTCGCCACCATCGAGCGCGCCGGCGAGGCCACCCAGCGCCTCTTCGCCGGCACGGTCAGCGGCAGCTTCGCCCGCTCGGCCCAGGCCACCGGCCTCTCGAGCACCGAGGTCACCGAGCTGACCCGCGTGCTGAGCAAGAAACTCGACTTCCGCCGCGACACCCGTCGCGGCGATCGCTTCCAGGTCCTGGTCGAATCGGACATCATCGATGGCGACAGCTTCGACCCGCGGGTGCTGGCGGTGCAGTACGAGGGCGAGCGCCTCGACCTGACCCTGGTGCGCAACGGCACCGACAACAACTTCTACACCCCCGACGGCGAGAGCCTGGACCCGGCGTTCAACCGCTACCCCTTCGAGGGCAGCTACCGGCTGAGCTCGAACTTCAATCCGCGCCGCAAGCACCCGGTCACCGGCCGCATCAGCCCCCACAAGGGCACCGACTTCGCCATGCCCATCGGCACGCCGATCCGGGCGCCGGCAGACGGCCGGGTCGAGAAGGTCGGCAACCACCCGGCCGCCGGACGCTATATCGTGGTGCGTCACGACAACGGCTACCGGACCCGCTACCTGCACCTGTCCCGGCCGCTGGTCAGCCGCGGCGACCGCGTGACCATGGGCGAGCGCATCGCCCTCTCCGGCAACACCGGACGCAGCACCGGCCCCCACCTGCACTACGAGGTGCTGGTCAACAACAGCCAGGTCGATCCCATGAAGGTGAAGCTCCCCGAGAACAAGAGCCTCACCGGGGAGCAGCTGATGGCCTTCCAGCGCCAGGCCGAACCGCTGTTGGCCGCCCTGCAGAGCGGCCAGACCGGCACGGTGGTGGCGCAGGCCCGTCGCGACGAGGTCGACGACTAGCGTCCCGCCCGCCAGACGACCCGCCTGCGCCCCGCCCCGTGCGGGGCGCAGCGGTTGTGGCCCACCCCATCCTCGCTACGGAGTCCCCCGGTGTCTTCCCCCCATATGCGCCGCCCCCGCCCCGCGCCCCCGCCCGAGAATCGCCTGGCGGCCTTCTTCAGCGTGTTCCGCTACAGCCGTCGCGCGCTGGCGCTGGTGTGGCAGACCTCCCGGCCGCTGACCCTGGGACTGGCGGCCTGCACCCTGGTGGCCGGTGTGCTGCCGGCGCTGGCGGCCTGGATCGGCCAGCTGATCGTCGACTCGGTGGTGGCGGCCATGGCCCACCATGCCGAGACCGGCGAGGTCGACTGGTGGCCGGTGCTGCGCTATGTGCTCGCCGAGGCGGTGGTGATCGCCACCATCGCCCTGGCCCAGCGCGGCCTTTCCGCCCAGCAGTCGCTGCTGCGCGCCCTGCTCGGCCAGAAGGTCAACGTGATGATCCTCGAGAAGGCGGGCACCCTGAGCCTGGCCCAGTTCGAGGATTCGGAGTTCTACGACAAGCTGACCCGGGCCCGTCGCGAGGCGTCGATCCGCCCCCTGGGGCTGGTCAACAAGACCTTCGGCCTCGCCCAGAACGGCATCTCGCTGGCCAGCTTCGGGGTGCTGCTGGTGCAGTTCTCGCCCTGGGCGCTGCTGGTGCTGGTGGTCGGCGCCCTGCCGGTGTTCCTCTCCGAGGCCAAGTTCTCCGGCGATGCCTTCCGGCTGTTCCGCTGGCGCTCGCCCCAGACCCGCATGCAGATGTACCTGGAGACGGTGCTGGCCCGCGAGGACAGCATCAAGGAGGTCAAGCTGTTCGGCCTGGAACCGCTGCTGCTCGACCGCTACCGCCGGATCTTCGACACCCTCTACGGCGAGGACCGGCGCCTGACCCTGCGCCGCGAGAGCTGGGGCTTCGTGCTGGGGCTGCTGGGCACCCTGGCCTTCTACGGCGCCTATGCCTGGGTGGTGGTGGAGACCGTGACCGGCGGGCTCACCCTGGGCGAGATGACCATGTACCTGATGGTCTTCAAGCAGGGCCAGGCGGCGCTCTCGGCCAGCCTCACCTCGGTCAGCGGCATGTACGAGGACAACCTCTACCTGTCGAACCTCTACGAGTACCTGGAGCAGCCGGTGCCCGCCGACCGGGGCACCCTCACCGAAGGGGCGCGCCCCGGCGACGGCATCCGCTTCGAAGGGGTGGGCTTCACCTATCCGGGGGCCGAGCGCCCGGCGCTATCCGGCATCTCGGTGCACCTCAGGCCGGGTGAGAGCCTGGCACTGGTGGGGGCCAATGGCTCCGGCAAGACCACCCTGATCAAACTGCTGACCCGGCTCTACGAACCCACCGAGGGGCGCATCCTGCTCGACGGCAGCGACCTGCGCGACTGGGACATCCGCACCCTGCGCCGGCGGATCGGGGTGATCTTCCAGGACTTCGTGCGCTACCAGCTCAAGGTGGGCGAGAACCTGGGCGCCGGCGACGTGGCCGCCTTCGAGGACGAGGCCCGCTGGCAGGAGGCGGCGCGGCGCGGCCTGGCCGACGACTTCATCGCCTCGATGCCCGGCGGCTACCACACCCAGCTGGGCCGCTGGTTCAAGGGCGGCCAGGAGCTCTCCGGCGGCCAGTGGCAGAAGATCGCCCTGTCCCGGGCCTACATGCGCGAGAGCGCCGATATCCTGGTGCTGGACGAGCCCACCGCGGCCATGGATGCCGCCGCCGAGGCGGCGGTGTTCGCCGACTTCCGCCAGCACAGCCGGGACAAGATGACCATCCTCATCTCCCACCGCTTCTCCACGGTGCGCGCCGCCGACCTGATCCTGGTCATCGACGGCGGCGAGATCCTCGAGCAGGGCGACCACGAGAGCCTGATGGCCGCCAACGGCCGCTATGCGCGGCTGTTCCGGCTGCAGGCCAAGGGGTACGAGTAGCCGCCTGGCCGCGAGCGGGTCAGAGCGCCAGCGGCCGGTCGAGGGCCCGCAGCAGCGCCCCGTCGCGCTCGTAGATATCCGGGCGGAAGGCGAGCTCGCCATCCTCGTCGGCATGCACCGTCCAGTAGTGCAGGATCACTGGCATGCGGCTGGCCAGCGACACGTTGCGGGTCTCGCCGCTGGCCACCAGCGAACGCACGTCCTGGTCGCTGCCGGTATCGTCGAACAGCAGCTGGGCGAACTCCAGCACCCCCTGCACGCGGATGCAGCCGGAACTGAAGGCGCGCTGTTCCCGGGCGAAGAGCCCCTGGGCCGGGGTGTCGTGCAGGTAGACCAGGTGGTCGTTGGGGAAGCGGATCACCACCTGGCCCAGGGCATTCCGGGGCCCCGCCGCCTGGCGCAGCATGATGTTGCCGGGGTTCTGCCAGTCCACCTCCCAGGGGTCGAGGGGGCGGCCGGAGGGGCTGAGCACCTGGAGCCGCTCGCGCCACAGGTAGCCGATATCGCGACGCACCCGGGGCAGCACGTCCTCGCGCAGGATCGTGGGCGGTACCGTCCAGGTCGGATTGACGGTCATGTGGGTGATCTCCGAGCGCAGCGACGGTGTGCGCCGGTAGGGTCGCCCGACCACGATGCGCGAGCGCCAGATCTCGCCGCTGGGCCGAAAGTAGCTGATCTGGTAGCCGGCGATGTCCACCAGCACGAAGGCCTCGGGCAGGCCGTGCAGCAGCCAGCGGGCACGCTCCAGGTTGACGCGGATCTGGTCGATGCGCGCCTCCACCGGCACGTTGAGGGCCGCCCGGGTCTGGGGGCCGACGATGCCATCCACCTCCAGCAGGTGGCGCCGCTGGAAGCGCCGCACCGCCGCCTCCAGGGGAGCGTCGTAACGGTTCGCCGGCGGGGCCTCGAGCGCCGCTCCCGGCAGGGTGCCGGCATCCGCCACCATCACCTCGAGCGCCCCCTCCATCGCCAGCCGCTCGCGCAGCATTGCCACCGCCTCGTCCTCGTCCCCCGGGCGCAGCACCCGCGGCTGGTCGGGGAGCGGCGGCCAGCCGCCCAGGCGCTGGATGTTGCGGTAGCGGGCCAGCCCGCTGCGCAGCCGCTCGTAGGGGGCAAAGTCGGGCCGCGCCTCGGCAAAGGCCTGCTCGAAGCGCTGCCCATCCACCGCCCGGGAGATCATCGCCGGGTCGAGGGGAGGCGCCTCGATGGGCACCTCCCAGTCCGGATCCACCTCGCGGGGATCCAGCCGCCCCCGCTGCAGGTGATGCAGCGCGGCCAGCAGCACCCGGGTGGCCTGCAGGTCGAAGCGGGCCCGCGCCTCGACGGCGGCGCCCGCCTCCTCCAGCCGCCGGTGCTCGGCGACCAGCCGATCGGCCCGGTAGTCGCCCGGATCCAGGCCGTCGCCCTCCAGGGTCTGCAGGGACTCGGCGAAGGCCGCGAGCTTGCGGCGCTCGACCCAGGCGGGGCGATGCGCCCGGGCGGCATAGAAGTCGCGTAGCGGGGCTTGTTCATCGGCTGCCAGGCGGGCGATCTCGACCTGCAGCGGATCCTGCGCCGCCATGTGCCTGTCGTCTCCGGCCACGACGCCCGACAGCATGAGCGCAGTGACGGCGAGGATGGCGACAATTCCCTGCATGTTCGACTCCTTTTATCGTTGACAGCTAAATTGGCTTTCCCGCTGCCTCCCCCCATAATAGCGCCAGGTGCGGGGCCGCAGGGAAGTCGGCCCCGCCAGGCATCCTGACGGCCAGGGCGCGAGGGCGCGGCACCCCGCCCGGCCGATGTTGTTCAAGGTACCCTTCGCCATGACCCGATCGCTGCTTCCGCTTCCCCTGCTGGCCGCCGCCGCGCTGCTGGCCACCGCCCCGACCCACGCCGACACCTTTCTCGCCCAGGCGCTCCATCCCGAGGTACTCGACCACCAGCCCCTGGACCAGCGGCTGACCCGCCTGGCGCCGGCGGCCGACCCCCGGGTGCTGTCCCTGGCCGCCAATGCCCTGGCCTGCGCCGACCCGGAGGCCGAGCGCCTGGCGGTGATCGACTACTCGCTGCCCTCCACCGAGCCGCGGCTGTGGGTCTTCGACCTGGGCCGCGACGAGCTGATGTTCGAGGAGCTGGTCTCCCACGGCCGCGGCTCCGGCGATGCCATGGCCACCACCTTCTCCAACGTCCCGGAGAGCTACCAGTCGAGCCTGGGGCTGTTCCGCACCATGAACACCTACTACGGCCGCAACGGCTACTCGCTGCGCCTCGAGGGGCTGGAAACCGGCATCAACGACCTGGCCTACCAGCGGGCCATCGTCATCCACGGCGCCGACTACGTCAGCGAGTCGTTCATCGAGCAGACCGGCCGCCTGGGGCGCAGCCACGGCTGCCCGGCGGTGCGCCAGGAGGTCACCTACCCGCTGATCGACAGCATCAAGGAGGAGCAGTACCTGTTCGTCTACTACCCCGATCAGGAGTGGCTCGAGGGCTCCGCCTACCTGGCCTGCGACCGCGACGACCGCCAGCTGGCCATGCGATAGCCGCCCTGCCTGTCCCTCCAGGCCAGCCGGCGCTATCCTCTCCTGACGCGATGCAGCATGCTCCCCGGCGGAGCCACGAGCGAGGAGGCAGGATGAGCGCACGAAAACGAATCGACCTGGCCCTGCAGGGGGGCGGCGCCCACGGTGCCTTCACCTGGGGGGTGATGGACCGCCTGCTGGAGGACGAGCGCATCGAGATCGAGGGCATCAGCGGCACCAGCGCCGGGGCCATGAACGGCGTGGTGATGGCCGATGCGCTGACCCGCGGTGACCGCGACACCGCCCGCCAGGCCCTGCACGACTTCTGGAAGGCGGTAAGCCGCGCCGGGATGGCCAGCCCCATCCGGCGCACCCCGCTGGACATGGTCACCGGCAACTGGAGCCTCGACCACTCGCCGGGCTACATCGCCATGGACCTGATGAGCCGGCTGGTCTCGCCCTACCAGTTCAACCCCTTCAACCTCAACCCGCTGCGCGAGCTGCTCACCGAGCGGGTCGACTTCGATCGGGTCCGCCGCTGCCCCGAACTCAAGCTGTTCGTCACCGCCACCAACGTGCGCAGCGGCAAGCAGCGGATCTTCACCCGCGAGGAGATGAGCGTGGACGCGGTGATGGCCTCGGCCTGCCTGCCGACGGTGTTCCAGGCGGTGGAGATCGACGGCGAGGCCTACTGGGACGGCGGCTACATGGGCAACCCCTCGCTGCTGCCGCTGATGGAGCACTGCGGCTCCCGCGACATCGTCATCGTCCAGATCAACCCCATCTACCGCGCGGAGGTGCCCACCAGCGCCGCCGGGATCATGAACCGTCTCAACGAGATCACCTTCAACGCCTCGCTGATCAAGGAGGTGCGGATGGTCGCCATGCTGCAGCGGCTGCTGGGCGACCACGGCGTGGACATCGGCTGCTACGCCGGCACCCTCTTCCACCGCATCGCCGGTGACGAGACCCTGGGCAAGCTCTCCGTGTCGAGCAAGATGAACGCCGAGTGGCCCTTCCTTTGCCATCTTCGTGACGAGGGTCGCCGCACCGCCGCGGAGTGGCTTGCCGAGCACTTCGCGGATCTGGGCCACCGCTCCACCCTGGACGTGGAGAGCGTCTATCGCGACACGGAGGAAATGCGCTGACAGACCGTTGGCAGATGCTGCTGTGCAATATGCACATCCGCCGCCATGCTGAGGGTGCTGAGGGCGAGGCGGCACCCTGCCTTCCGGAGAGAGTCGGAAAAACGAGTGTCAAACATCGTGAGCCACACCACAGGAGGTGAGCAGACGCGCCGAGCATGACGGCACCGCCTTCGCCCCTGTCATCCTTTGGACATCGTGCGCCGGCAGTGTCGACGACAAGACGACACCTTGATGACGAGCAGGAGTGCTGCGCCGATGGTACGCATCGACAAGAAGGCCACCCGTCTGTACGTGCTGGACACCAATGTCCTGATCCACGACCCCGCTTCCCTCTACCAGTTCGACGAGCACGAGGTGGTCATTCCCATGACCGTGCTCGAGGAGCTCGACAAGCACAAGAACGGCGTCCGCGAGATCGCCCGCACCGCCCGCCAGGTCAGTCGCACCCTGTCCGACCTCACCGCCAACGTCGACCTCGAGCAGATCCGCGAGGGCATTCCCATCCCGCGGCTCACCGGCCCCGAGGGGCGCCTTCGCCTGCTCTGCTACACCGACCTGCAGCCGCTGGACCCGCTCGAGGCGAGCCCCGACAACCGTATCCTCGCCGAGACCTGCCGGCTGCGCGACGAGCGGCCGGACGCTTCGGTGATCCTGATCACCAAGGACATCAACCTGAGGGTCAAGGCCGCCGCCCTGGGCGTGCCGGTGGAGGACTACCTCAACGACCGCGCCTTCGACGACAGCGACGCTATGCTCGAGGGGGTACGGGTCTATCCGGATGCCGGCAACGAGCTGTGGAACGACCTGGCGCTGGACGTCAGCGTCGAGCGCGATGCCCAGCGGGTCACCTACCAGCTGAGCGGGGAGATTCCCGCCGAGTGGCACCCGGGCATGCTGGTGGCAGACAGCGACGACGAGGGCGGCTTCGAGGCCATCGTGCGCGAGGTGAGCAGCCAGCGGGCGCGACTGGCGCTGCTCACCAACTACCGCCACGGCGCCAGCGTCTGGGGCGTGCACGCCCACGACTGCCGGCAGAACTTCACCCTCAACCTGCTGATGGACGACGACATCGACCTGGTGACCATCGCCGGCAGCGCCGGCACCGGCAAGACCTTCATGACCCTGGCCGCCGCCTTCCAGCAGACCCTGGACACCAAGCGCTTCGAGCGCATCGTCTTCACCCGGGCGCCGATCTCCATGAGCGAGGACATCGGCTTCCTGCCCGGCACCGAGGAGGAGAAGATGTCGCCCTGGATGGGGGCCTTCCACGACAACATGGACAACCTGCTGCGCGACGAGAACGGCGAGTCGAGCTGGGACAACGGCGCCACCCGCCAGCTGCTCGGGTCACGGGTGCAGATCCGCGCCCCGGGCTTCATGCGCGGCCGTACCCTCAACGACACCTTCCTGATCATCGACGAGGCGCAGAACTTCACCCCCAAGCAGCTCAAGTCGCTGGTCACCCGGGCCGGGCGCAACACCAAGATCGTCTGCCTGGGCAACGTCGGCCAGATCGACACTCCCTACCTGACGGCCAACACCTGCGGCATGGCGGCGCTGGTCCAGCGCTTCCGCGACTGGCCCCATGCCGGCCATATCACCCTCAAGAGCGTGGAGCGCTCGCGCCTGGCCCTGGCCGGCGAGGAGCTGCTCTGACACACCCCCGCCCGCTACCGCCTGGGGCCCTCACGGGCCTCAGGCGGCGCTGAACAGCAGCGCCAGGGCGAGCCCCACGGCGACGACCATCATCAGTACCGCCGCATGGCGGCGCAGCCACGCCTCCCCGCGGGTCATGCCGTCCAGGGCCCGGACGGCGTCGCGCTCGCGCGCCACCCACCAGGCCACCCAGGCCCCCTGGGCGAGACCGAGCCGTGCCAGGCACGCCTGCCCCCGACGACGCGATGCCTGCCAGGCCCTCGCCAGCGGCCACCAGAGATCGCCGGGCGGCAGCCGCCAGGTGGCTCGCAGCGGCCGATGCCGCGCCACGCCCCAGGCCGTGACCGAGGCCACCAGCCCCACGGCCAGCGGCCACAGCAGCCCGGGTAGCTCGGCAGGCGGCGGCCCGCCGGGGGTGGCGAGCCCCTCGCCCAGCCACCAGGGCAGGGTCAGCGCGGCCAGCAGCGTCGCCAGCCAGGCCAGCGGCATCGGCGCCACCAGCGGCTCAAGGCCATCCTCCCGGGCCTGCCGCTCGCCCTGCCACTGGCACCAGAGAGTGCGGGCCATCAGCGCGGTAGTGCCCACCGCCGCCAGGGAGAGCCAGGTCACCACCGCCGCGTGGCCACCGTCGTAGAGCACCGACTTGAAGGCCCACTTGGTGGCCAGCCCCGAGGCCAGGGCACCGCCCAGCGACAGCGCCGGCAGCACCAGCAGCGTCCAGAGCAGCCAGGCGGGCAGGCGCGGAGGATGCTCACCGATGCCCACGCCGAGGAACAGCGCCCCCTTGGTCAGGCCGTGGTGGGCGGCGAACAGCACCACCGCCGCCGACAGCGCCGGCCACAGCGCGGGGGCGACCAGGCCCATGGCCACCAGGGCGGTGATCATGCCCATCTGGCTGACGCTGGAGTAGGCCAGCACCGCCTTGGGGTGGCGCTGGCAGACCCCGTAGAGGGCCGCCCCGAGGGCGGCCGCCAGGCCGGCCACCAGCATCGCCCGCCCCAGCCAGGCGAAGGCCTGCCCGGCGCCGGGCTCGCCCAGCGGCAGGGTGGCGAGCCAGCCGACCAGCCCCGCCTTGATCATCGCCCCGCTGAGCACCGCGCTGGCCGGCGTCGGCGCCACCGGGTGGGCCAGGGGCAGCCAGAGGTGCAGCCCCACCACCCCCGCCTTGACCCCGAAGCCGAGCCACAGCAGCAGCCCCATCCAGGCGCCGCCCGGCGCCTCGAGCATGCCCTCGCGCAGGCCGCCCAGGGTGGTGGTACCGGCGCTGCCCGCCCCCCACAGCAGCCCGGCCAGGATCAGGCCCTCGCCCAGCACCGCCATCACCAGATAGGCCAGGCCGCCGGTGCGGGCATCGCGGGTTCCCGAGTGCACCACCAGGCCGTAGGCGGCGAAGGTCATCACCGCAAACCCCAGGTAGAAGCTGGCGATGTCCTCGGCGACGAGCAGCAGCAGGTTGCCGGAGAGCGTCACCGGCCAGAGCAGCGCGAAGCGCGTCAGCCGGGCCTCGGCCGCCCCGTCGCCGGCCACCGCCCGGGCCTGCTCGCCGGCCAGGTAGCCCCGGGCATAGATGCCCGCCAGCAGCCAGAGCAGCGCCGTGAAGGCCAGCAGCGGCCCCCGGGTGCCATCCAGTGCCCAGACGCCGCCGAGCAGCCACCAGTCGAGTGCCAGGGTCCCCTCGCCCAGGCCCAGGACCAGCGCCAGGGCCGGCAACGGCGCGGTGCACCAGAGCCCGTCCAGCGGCGCCGGTGGCCGGCCGCGCTGGGCCAGGGCCGCCTTCAGCGGCAGCCGCAGCGCCAGCAGCAGCGGCCAGAGCAGCGCGGACGACAGCGCCACGGCAAACAGGACATCGCTCATGGCAGGTACTCCGCGTTGGCCACCCCGGTCGCCCACTCCAGCGGGCTGAAGGGCATGCCCGCCAGCACGCCCGCCATCAGGCTGAACAGCGCCGTGACCACCGCCGGCACCAGCAGCCAGGCGTGGGTCTCCAGCCGGCCCAGGCGGCGCTCCTCGGGCCACGCCCCCACCCCGTGATCGGGCCCGGGGCGAAACCACAGCCGGGCGAGGATCGGCAGGAAGTAGGCGGCGTTGAGCAGGCTGCTGGCCACCAGCACGGCGATCACCCAGGGCAGGCCGGCCTGGATCGCCCCGGTGCCCAGGTACCACTTGCTCAGGAAGCCCACCACCGGCGGCAGGCCGATCATGCCCAGCGCCCCCACCGTGAAGGCCAGGCTGGTGAGCGGCATGCGCCGCCCGGCGCCATCGAGCTCGTCGATGCGGTGGATGCCGAGCTCCTCGGCGTAGTTGCCGGCGCAGAAGAACAGGGTGATCTTCATCAGCCCCTGGTGCAGCAGGTGCGACAGCGCGGCGATGGTGCCCAGCGGGCCGAACAGGCCGATGCCCAGCACGATGTAGCTCACCTGGCTCACCGTGGAGTAGGCCAGCCGGGGCTTGAGCTCCTGCTGGGCCAGGGCGCGCAGCGAGCCGTAGAGGATGGTCACCGAGGCCACGGCCACCAGGCCGTTCAGCAGCCCGAGCGCGTCGCTCAGCTCGATGCCGTAGACGTCATAGACCAGCCGCACGATGCCGAAGGCGCCGGCCTTCACCACCGCCACCGCGTGCAGCAGGGCGCTGACCGGCGCCGGCGCCACCATGGCCCGGGGTAGCCAGCCGTGCAGCGGCACCAGCGCCGCCTTGACGCCGAAGCCGGCGATCAGCACCCAGAAGAGGCCCACCAGCAGCGGGCGGCGCTCGGGGCCGAACTCGGCGAGGATCTCCCGCTGGCCGAAGCGGATGTCCCCGGCCAGGGCATGCAGCGCCACCATGCCGATCATCAGCACCAGCCCGGCGGTCAGGGTGAAGCGCAGGTAGACCTTGCCTGCCGCCAGCGCCTTCGCGGTGCCCCGATGCGCCACCAGGGGATAGGTCGAGAGGGTCAGCAGCTCGTAGAAAACCAGGAAGGTGAAGAGGTTGCCGGCCAGGCTGATGCCCAGGGTGCTGGCCACGCAGAGGCTGAAGAAGCCGAAGAAGCGCTTGCGGTTGGGGGAGTCTTCCAGGTAGCCGATGGCGTAGACGGTGGTGAACAGCCAGAGCAGCGAGGAGAGCCCCGCGAACATGATGCCCAGGGGGTCGGCGCGCAGCACGAAGGCCAGCCCCTCGAGGACCGGGAACTCCACGGCGTACTCGCCGCCACGACTGAGCCCCCAGACCATCCAGGCCACCAGGCCCAGCTTGATCAGGGCCGCGCCGAGGTTGAGCCCGGTGCGCGCCCGGAAGGCGCGTTCCGGCAGCAGGAAGATGATCACCGCGGCGAGCAGCGAGCTGCCCAGGGTCGCCAGCAGGATCAGCGCACCGCTCATGGCAGCCCCCCTTCCCGCAGCAGGGCCAGCGGCCACTCGGCGCCGAGCCCCAGCGCCAGGGCCGCCAGCGCCAGCAGCAGGGCGATCAGGTCCATCCCCGCGGGCAGCGGCCGGAAGTCGTGACGGGGCGCCTCCTCGACGAAGGCGCAGCGAAAGACCCGGAACACGTAGGCGGCCGTCAGCAGGGTGCCGGCCACCAGCACGATGACCCACGGCCACTGCCCGGCGAGGATGGCCGCCTGCAGCAGCAGCCACTTGGCGGTGAAGCCGGCACTGGGCGGCAGGCCCATCAGGGTCACCGCGGCGAGGCCGAAGGTCATCAGCGAAAGCGGCAGCTGCCGGCTGGTGCCTGCCAGGTCGGCGAGGCGGCTCTGGCCCACGGAGAGCACCAGGTTGCCGGCCGCCATGAACATGGCGGCCTTGGCCAGGGCATGCCCGGCCAGCTGCAGCCAGGTGGCCTGCCAGGCCAGGGATGCCACCGCCGCCGAGGTGCCGGCCAGCAGCGGGAAGGCCAGCATCAGGTAGCCCAGCTGCCCCACCGTGGACCAGGCCACCACCTGCTTGAGCCGGCTGGCCCGCCAGGCCTGCAGCCCGCCCCACAGCACCGCCAGGCTGCCCAGGGCGCCGAGCAGCCAGGCCGCGGCCTGCGCCTCCGGCACCAGCCGCTGCCACAGCTGCATCAGGATGAAGAAGGAGGCCTTGACCACCAGGGCCCCGTGCAGGGCACTCACCTGGGTCCAGGCGCTGGCATGCACCGGCGCCAGCCAACCGTGGAGCGGGAAGACCGCCGCCTTGAGCAGCAGTCCCGCGGCCAGCAGCGCCATGGCGATGCCGGTCACCGGGCCCGCCTCGGCGTCGGCCGCCAGCCCCGCCAGGTCCAGCCGGCCCGTGGCCCCCAGCAGCAGCGCCACGCCCAGCAACCAGGCCAGCGACCCCACCAGGGCATAGAGCAGGTAGCGCAGGCCCGCCGCCAGGGCCTCCGGCTTGCCGGGCAGCAGCATCATGCCCACCGCGGTGAGCCCCATCAGCTCCAGCGCCGCGTAGAGGGTCAGCAGGTCGGCGGCCACCCAGATCACGCCGAGCGCCGCGGCCAGCCCGCCCAGCAGCGGCCAGAACCCGGCGAAGGCCCGCTCGGCCAGCTCGGTGGCCCGCCGGTGCCCCACCGCGTAGGCCGCACTGGCCAGCAGCAGCAGCTGGGTCAGCAGCAGCAGCAGGCCCGCCAGGCCATCCAGGCGCCAGTGGAGCTGCAGCCCGCCGGGGGCCCAGCTGCCCTCCAGCACGGCACCGCCCGCGACACGCGGCAGCAGCCAGAGGGTCGCCAGCGGCAACGGCAAGCCGGCCAGCAGCACCGGCAGCATGCGTCGCGGAGGAAAGCGCCACGCCAGCAGGCCCAGCAGCGGCGGGACGAGCAGCACCAGCCACAGCAGCGCCGCCTCGGTGGCCGGCGGGGACGCCAGGGGCGCGCTCATGGCCCCGCCTCGGGCTCGTCGCCCAGGGTCACCCGGCCATCCCGCTCATGCAGCCGGCGCAGCAGCGCCGACCCGAGCACCGAGCCCACCAGTGCCACCACCAGGCCGACCAGGATCAGCCCCTGGACCTCGACCACCGGCCCGGCCAGGCCCGCCAGCAGCAGGAAGACCCCCGAGCCCAGCACGTTGAAGGCCAGCAGGCGGCGCAGCAGGTGGAGATGGTGGGCGAAGGCCCACAGGCCCAGCCCCATGATGGCCAGCCCCGCTGCCAGCAGCGGCCGCCGCGCTCCGTCGCCCGGGGCGATGAGCCCGCCGCTCCCGGACACCCCCCACACCGCCGCCCCCGCCAGGGCCAGCCAGACGAGGACGGCCAGCCAGCGCGCCGCGGCCTGGTGGCGGGGACGGCGGTGATGGTCATGGGGCGGAAGGGGGGATGGAGAACCGGCACGCCCCAGCCCGTGGAGCAGGGCCATGCCGGTCAGCAGTGCGCCCAGCAGGGCCTCGGCCAGCGCCAGCCAGGGCGCCGCAAGGCGCCACCAGGCCAGCGCCATCACCAGCGCGAAGGCGATGAAGGACAGGCAGGCGCGATACAGCCGGCGGTCGAGCAGGCAGGCCGCCGCCAGGAGCACCAGCAGGCCGGCCGGGAGCAGTTCACCCGACAGCGACACCGGCGACTCAGCGATTGGCGCGGTTGACGGCCTTCTCGATCAGCGCCTCGCTCTCGCTGCCCGGGCCCTTCTCCAGCACGCTGCAGGCTTCGTGGTAGAGACAGACATAGCTGCCGCAGGAGGCGCAGTGCACCTTGTCATCGGGGTTCTTCACCTGGGAGACCCGCATCAGGTGGCTGCCGCAGCCGGGGCAGGCCACCGGCAGGCGGAAATCGACGGAGAGTCCGGACATGCTCACTTCCTCCATGTGACGGGTGAAAGGGTCACTTCCAACAGACATGGGGGTCATCCCGGCCACTTCAAGGTGGCATGGCCTGCAGGCCCGCTCAGGCGGGGCCGGTGCCGGACGCCAGGGACGCCCCCTCGACGGGGCCGCAGATCCGGTTGCGCCCCTCATGCTTGGCACGATAGAGGGCCTGGTCGGCCAGCGCCAGCACCGCGTCCAGGCTCGCCTCGGGCTCGAGGATGGCCAGCCCCAGGCTCACGGTGAAGCCGATGGTCTGCCCCTCCACGTCCAGTTCGATGGCGGCCACGGCCAGCCGCAGCCGCTCCAGAATCGCCAGGGCCTCATGGGGCTCGCTGTCGACCAGCATCACCACGAACTCCTCGCCGCCGATCCGCGCGAAGAGGTCATAG
This sequence comes from Halomonas campaniensis, assembly GCF_014193375.1. Lineage (GTDB taxonomy): Bacteria > Pseudomonadota > Gammaproteobacteria > Pseudomonadales > Halomonadaceae > Halomonas > Halomonas campaniensis. The sequence continues at coordinate 34,025 of NZ_JACHZF010000014.1, read as the reverse complement.
GGACGCAGGCAGTCGCGGCAGGTCATGGCGAAGGCCTGCAGGGCGCGGTCGCCGGCCGCATGGCCGAAGGTGTCGTTGAGGCGCTTGAAGTGGTCCAGGTCGAGCATCGCCACCGGCACGCGCTGGCCCTGGCGCCTGGCACGTGCCTGGACCGCCTCGCCCTGCTCGAAGAAGGCCCGGCGGTTGAGCGCCCCGGTGAGCATGTCGGTGCCCACCAGGCGCTGGACGCGCTGCTCCACCCGCTTGCGCTCGGTGATGTCGATCAGCAGGCCGTCCCAGAGGGTGTCGCCATCGCGGCGACGCTGGGGTATTGCCCGCCCCTCCAGCCAGCGGACCCCGTCGGCGAAGCCCAGGCGGAACTCGTGGTGCCAGGGTTCCAGGCTCACCGCCGACTGGGTCAGGCTGGTCGCCAGGCGCTGGCGATCCTCGGACAGGACCCGCCCCAGCAGTCGTTCGGCGTCGTCCATCACCAGGTCGGGGGTGAGCCCGGGCAGCGCCTTGACGCCCTCGCTGAGGTAGAGGAACTCCAGCCGCGCCTCGGCGTCCTGGCGCAGCCGGAACAGCACGCCGGGCACCCGCGACAGCGTGCCCTCCAGCCGCGACAGCAGCATCCTGTCCTGAAGGCCACGCTCGCGCATGCCGGTCACGTCCCGCTGCATCACCAGCAGCTGGAGGGACGCGCCGGGTCCCTCCTCCAACGGCTGGATCACGGTGGACTGGTGCATCAGGGAGCCGTCGGCACGACGGCAGAGCAGCACCCCCTGCCAGGGCTGGCGCGTCGACAGGCAGTGGGCGAGGGCCCGGGCGAACTCGCCGTGCAGGGGGTCGATGTCCAGCAGCACCGCGCGCTGCCCCAGCAGCTGCTCCGGCGCATGCCCGGCATGACGCTCGAACCCGGGGTTGACCTCACGCACCACCCCCTCGTGGTCGAGCCGCATGACCGCCCCCGGGTAGTGGTCGCGCAGCAGCAGGCCGAGGCCCGCCGGGGATCGCGATCCCTGGGCCCCGACGCGCCACTGCTGCCATGCTTCCCTGAGTCTCTTCATGCCCCGCACCCTGGGGTTGCCCCTGCCGGTCTGGACGGGCCGCTCCGGGCCCAGCGACTACCCTACCCCAGATTCTCCCGGCGCACACGCGGCAGGGTGCAGGAACTCAGAGGCCCAGACGGTCGGCGACGTAGTCGGCGTCCTTGTCACCGCGGCCGGAGAGGTTGACCAGGATATGCTGGTCGGCCGGCAGCTCAGGCGCCACGCGCATCGCCCAGGCCACGGCGTGGGCACTCTCCAGGGCCGGGATGATGCCCTCGACCCGGGAGAGGGTCAGGAAGGCCTCCAGGCACTCGTCGTCGCTGGCGCTCTGGTAGTCCACTCGGCCCAGCTCCTTGAGGTAGCTGTGCTGGGGCCCCACGCCCGGGTAGTCGAGCCCGGAGGCGATGGAGTGCACCGGCATGGGGTTGCCGGCCTCGTCCTCCAGCACGTAGCAGGCCATGCCATGGATCTCGCCGGGCTTTCCCAGGGTCAGGGTGGCGGAGTGACGCGGGGTGTCGAGCCCCTCGCCGGCCGGTTCCACGCCCACCAGGTGCACGTCCTCGTCCTCGAGGAAGGCGGTGAACATGCCGATGGCGTTGGAGCCGCCGCCCACGCAGGCGGTGACGTGGTCGGGCAGGCGGCCGTGGCGCGCCAGGAACTGCTCGCGGGCCTCCCGGCCGATGATCGACTGGAAATCGCGCACCATCTTCGGGAAGGGGTGCGGCCCCACCACCGAGCCGATGGCGTAGATGAAGTGCTGCGGATCCTTGAGGTACTCCTCGAAGGCGCTGTCCACGGCGTCCTTGAGGGTCGCCGTGCCGCGGGTCACCGGCACCAGGGTGCAGCCGAGGATCTTCATCTTGGTGACGTTGGGGTGCTCCTTCTCGATGTCCACCTGACCCATGTGGATCTCGCAGGGAATGCCCACCAGCGCACAGGCAGTGGCCAGCGCCACGCCGTGCTGGCCGGCGCCGGTCTCGGCGATCACCTTGGTCTTGCCCATGAACTTGGCCAGCAGCGCCTCGCCCAGGCAGTGGTTGATCTTGTGGGCGCCGGTGTGGTTCAGGTCCTCGCGCTTGAGGTGGATCTGCGCCCCGCCCAGCTGCTCCGAGAGCCGCCGGGCATGGAAGATCGGGCTGGGGCGGCCCACGTAGTCGGCGAACAGGCCGGCCAGTTCCTGTTGGAAGTCCTCGCGGACGCGGATCTCCTCGTAGGCGGCGTCGATCTCGTCCATCACCGCCTTGAGCTCGGGCGGGATCAGCTGGCCGCCGAAACGGCCGAAATAGCCCTGGGCGTCGGGGAGGTTGGCGAAGGGGGAAGTGCTCATGGTGTCTGTCCTGGAGGCGTACCGGAATATCGTCGCCGAGTGTGCCGAGCCGCCCCGGCGCTGTCGAGGCGACCTTGGGCGACCATCCCCCGGTCGACACCGCCGGGGAAGGACCTCAGCGCGCCAGGCGCTGGCTCAGCCAGTGGCCGATATCCGCCACCTGCTGGGGGCAGACCGCATGGGCCATGGGGTACTGGCGATAGTGGGCCGGATAGCCCAGCGACTTGACCCGTTCGAAGCCGGCACGGCCCAGCGCCTCGGGCACCACCGGGTCGAAGCTGCCGTGATGCACCTCGATGGGCAGCTGGCGGTTGGCCTCATGGAGCGAGATGGCGTCGGCGGTGGCGAAATAGGTGGAGAGCGCCAGCAGGCCGCCCAGCGGCGCCTCGCAGGAGAGCGCCGCCTGGTAGGCCACCGCCCCGCCCTGGGAGAAGCCCGCCAGCACGATGCGACGGCTGTCGATGCCGTGGTCGATCTGCTCGCGGACCAGGGCCTGGATGCGCCGGGCCGAGGCCATCAGCTGCGGCTCGTCGACGCGACGGTCCAGGCTCATCTCGAGGATGTCGTACCAGGCCGGCATCACCATGCCGCCGTTGATGGTCACCGGCAGGCGCGGCGCATGGGGCAGGATGAAGCGCACGCTGGCATCCGCGGGCAGCGAGAGCGCCGGGACCAGCGGCTCGAAGTCGTGGCCGTCGGCGCCGAGGCCATGAAGGATGAAGACGCAGGCGTCGGCGGGCTTGCCGCCCCTGGGCTCGATGATCAGTTCGCCGGGTTGGCTCATGGGAAAGGGTTCCGTTGGTCGGGTCAATCAGACTCGACACCCTACCGCAAAGCCCCGGCGGCGGCGAGCGTGCGGCGATTCAGAAGGGCCAGACCAGGGGAATCAGCGTCAGCGCCACCACGGCGGTAAGCACGTTGAGCAGCCCGCCCACGCGCAGGAAGTCGCCGAAGCGGTAGCCGCCTGGCCCATGCACCATCAGGTTGGTCTGGTAGCCGATCGGCGTCAGGAAGCTGGCCGAGGCGGCGAACATCACCGCCACCACGAAGGGCATGGGGCTCACTCCCAGGCTCTCGGCGCTGGCCATCACCACCGGGAAGGTGATCACTGCGGCGGCGTTGTTGGTGACCAGCTCGGTCAGCAGCGCCACCAGCAGGTAGGCACCGATCAGCAGCAGCAGCGGGTCGCCGCCGGCCAGGCCCAGGGCACTCCCGGCCAGGGCCGCGGCGGCCCCGGAGCTCTCCAGGGCAGCCCCCAGGCCGAATGAGGCGGCGATGGTCAGCAGCACCTGGGTATCCAGCCCGCGCTTGGCGTCGCCCATCGAGCAGCAGCCGGTGAGCAGCACCAGGGCCGCCCCCAGCATGGCCGCATTCATCATGCTCATCACCCCCAGGCTCGCCAGGGCCACCACGCCGGCCAGGATGCTCCAGGCCAGCCAGGCCTTCTCGTGCACGGGGCGCGCGGCACCGTTGAGCTGGCTGATCAGCAGGAAGTCCCGCGACTGGCGATGACGCTCGATGAAGGGGGGGCGGGCCTCGAGCAGCAACACATCGGCGGGCTGCAGGCGCACCTGGCCGAGGTTGCCGGCGACGCGCTCTCCGCCTCGGCAGACCGCCAGCACGGCGGCACCGTAGAGGGTGCGGAAGTGGCCATCGCGAATGCGCTGGCCGACGAACTGGCACTGGCTGGAGACCACCGCCTCGACCAGTCGGCGCTCCTTGAAGTCCTTCTCCAGGCTCGACTCGCCGTGGCGCGACGGCATCAGGCCGCGCACCTGCTGCAGCTCCACCGCCCCCTCGCTGGTGCCCGCGAACACCAGCCGGTCGCCGCCCTTGAGCCGCTCGCCGGGTCCCACCACGCTGACCACGTTGCCGTCACGCTCGATCTCCACCAGGAACAGCTCCTGCAGGTGGCGCAGCCCCGCCTCCTCCACGCTGCGGTTGACCAGCGGACCGTCCGGGTCGACTTCCATCTCGATGGTGAATTCACGGGGGTTCTCGAAGACCGCCGTGGCGCCGCGGCGCACCGGCAGCAGCCGCGGACCGAGCAGGACGAGATAGGCCAGGCCGATCAGCGCCACCGGCACGCCCACCCAGGCGAGATCGAAGAGGCCCATGGTCAGTTCGGGCGAGCGATCCACCAGCAGGCCGTGCACCACCAGGTTGGTGCTGGTGCCGAACAGGGTAATGGTGCCACCGAGGATGGAGGCGAAGCTGAGCGGCATCAGCAGGCGGTGGGCCGGCAGCCGCATTCGGCGACTCCAGCTCAGCACCGCGGGAATGTAGGTGGCCACCACCGGCGTGTTGTTGAGGAAGCCGCTCAGGGAGGCAACCGGCAGCAGCAGCCGCAACAGGGCCCCGGTCTCGTGGCGAGGGCGGCCGAGCACATGGCGGATGATCAGGTCGATGCCGCCGGTCTGGCGAATGGCGGTGACCAGCACGTACATGAAGGCGACGGTAAACAGGCCGGTACTGGCGAAGCCACCCAGTGCCTGGGCCGGCTCGATGATGCCGAGGGTGAGCAGCAGGATCACCGCGCCCAGCAGGACGATGTCCGGGCCGAGCCGCGAGAGGGCCATCAGGGGAAAGACGGCAATCACGACGGCGAGGGAGATCCAGGCGTCCAGGGGCATGGCGGGCATCCAGTGGTGACAGACCCCCCTATTCTGCCGGCGCCAGGTTATTCTAAAAAGTTCTTTCTGGAAATTCCTTTATTCCACTATGCGTCATATGGTCCGGCCCGCATCGCATCGTCGACCACCGGTGAGCGGCATGGCGCATACGCAAAAGGGCCCGCCGAAGCGGGCCCTTTCAGACTCTCGAGAGAGTCACATCACGATCAAGTGGCGCTTAGCCGATGACCTGGATGTTGGAAGCCTGGAGGCCTTTCTTGCCCTGAGTGACGTCGAAGGAGACCTTCTGACCGTCCTGCAGAGACTTGAAGCCTTCGGCCTTGATCTCGGAGAAGTGAGCGAACAGGTCGTCACCGTTGTCGTCCGGAGAGATGAAGCCGAAGCCCTTGGTGTCGTTGAACCACTTGACGGTACCGGTAGCCATTATCGAATTCCTCTAATAGCGTTTTGATTTGCCGGGAGATACCCGAGTTGCAGTGGGTAAAACAAGAAACTTTTCACCGGGAAATCGATGCCATGAGCGTTTCGATGACCACCTGCGATGTTCGACTTGCTAACCAACTGCGCACAGCTTGCGCCCTTGGAGGACGCACGTCAAACACTATTTGCCATGGGTGACAGGAAAGTTACTCCCCGACCAGGATCCACCCCGCGGCCTTCTCGGCGATCATCAGGGTCGGCGAGTTGGTGTTGCCGCTGGTGATGGTGGGCATGACGCTGGCATCCACCACCCGCAGCCCCCTGACCCCGCGCACGCGCAGGCGGGAATCCACCACCGCCATGGGGTCGTCGTCGCGGCCCATCTTCGCCGTGCCCACCGGGTGGAAGATGGTGGTGCCGATGTCCCCCGCCAGGCGGGCCAGGTCATCGTCGCTCTGGTACTCCAGGCCCGGCTTGACCTCCTCGGGCGAATACCTCGCGAAGGCCGGCTGCACGGCGATGCGCCGGGTGACCCGCAGCGAGTCAGCCGCCACCTTGCGATCCTCCGGGGTGCTCAGGTAGTTGGGCGCGATGGCCGGGGCCTGGCGCGGGTCGGCGCTCCTGATGCGCACCGTGCCGCGGCTGGTCGGGTTGAGGTTGCAGACGCTCGCCGTGATCGCCGGGAAGTCGTGCAGCGGCTGCCCGAAGGCCTCCAGGCTCAGCGGCTGGACGTGGTACTCGATATTGGGATGCACATAGTCGTCGCTGCTGCGGGTGAAGGCGCACAGCTGGGAGGGCGCCATGCTCATCGGGCCGGATCGCCTGAGCGCATACTCCAGGCCGATCTTCGCCTTGCCCACCAGGGAGTTGGCCATGGTGTTGAGGGTCTTCGCCCCGCTGACGCGATAGACCGAGCGGATCTGCAGGTGGTCCTGCAGGTTCTCGCCCACCCCGGGCAGATCGACCGCCACGGGGATCTCATGTTCCGCCAGCAGGTCCGCCGGGCCGATGCCGGAGAGCTGCAGCAGCTGCGGCGAGCCGATGGCGCCGGCGGCGAGGATCACCTCGCGCCCCGCCCGGGCGACCACCTCCTCGCCACCGCGCTCGACGCGCACGCCGGTGCAGCGGGGCTCGCCGCCCTCGCGTTGCTGAAGCTCGAGCCCAAGCACCTGGCTGGAGTGCCACAGGGTCAGGTTGCCGCGGGTCTCGGCGCCACGCAGGAAGGCCTTGGAGGTGTTCCAGCGCCAGCCCTTGCGCTGGTTGACCTCGAAGTAGTCGACCCCCTCGTTGTCGCCGCGGTTGAAGTCCTCGGTGCGCGGGATACCGGCCTCCACGGCCGCCGTGGCGAAGTCGTCCAGTACCTGCCAGCTGAGGCGCTGCTTCTCGACCCGCCACTCGCCGCCGTGGCCGTGGAAGTCACGATGGGCGGCATCGGCCTGGCCGGGCGCATCCAGGCGATGGTGGTCCTCGTGCCTCATGAAGTCCGGCAGGCAGTTCTCCCAGCGCCAGGCGTCATCGCCGGTGAGCTCGGCCCAGCCGTCGTAGTCGCGGGCCTGGCCGCGGATGTAGAGCATGCCGTTGATGCTCGAGCAGCCGCCCAGGGTCTTGCCCCGCGGGTAGATCAGCGAGCGGCCGTTGAGGCCGGGGTCGGGCTCGGTGCGGAAGCGCCAGTCGGTGCGCGGGTTGTCGATGCAGTAGAGGTAGCCCACCGGGATATGGATCCAGTGGTAGTTGTCGCGACCACCCGCCTCGATCAGCAGCACCCGGTTGGCCGGGTCGGCGCTCAGGCGGTTGGCCAGCAGGCAGCCGGCGGTGCCGGCCCCCACCACGATATAGTCGAATTCCTGGTCAGCCATGGCGTACTCTCACTACGGCAAATGGTGGCTCGTACTGCTTATGTCGCAAACTGGCGTGAGCCCTGTTCATGGCTGAGAACTCAATGTGGGAGCTGGACTGTGCCCGCGGTTCGACGCTTCGACGAATGGAGACCGAAGGGCTCCTGGCGGAAGATACTAATCTCACTAACACCGCCGGGCGCCTGCGGCGCCATTCGCCCGGGGGACCCGGGCTCCCACAGGGCAGTTTCATGCTAGCCTGCGAAACCTTATTTGTGGGTCGGCATGGCGAACTCGGCGCCGCCGCGGATGGAATCGGACCAGCGCTGCATGATCGACTTCTGCTTGGTGTAGAAGCGCACTCCCTCCTCGCCGTAGGCGTGGGTGTCGCCGAACAGCGAGCGCTTCCAGCCGCCGAAGCCGTGCCAGGCCATGGGCACCGGGATCGGCACGTTGATGCCCACCATGCCCACCTGGATGCGACGGCCGAACTCGCGGGCCACGCTGCCGCTCTCGGTGAAGCAGCTTACGCCGTTGCCGAACTCGTGGTCGTTGATCAGCTGGATGGCGGTGGCGATGTCGGGGACCCGCACGCAGACCAGTACCGGGCCGAAGATCTCCTCCTTGTAGATGGTCATCTCCGGGGTGACATGGTCGAACAGGGTGCCGCCCATCCAGAAGCCCTCGGCGCAGCCCTCGCCGGTGGTGCCGGCATCGAAGTCGCGGCCGTCGACCACCAGGTCGGCCCCCTCGCTGACGCCCTTGTCGATGTAGCCGGTGATGCGCTGGTGCGCCTGGCGGGTGACGATGGGCCCCATCTCGGCATCGAGCTCCATGCCGTTCTTGACCTTGAGCGCGCGGGCCCGCTCGGCCAGCCGCGGCACTACCTCGTCGGCCACGTCGCCCACCAGCACCGCCACGCTGATCGCCATGCAGCGCTCGCCGGCGGAGCCGTAGGCGGCACCGATCAGCGCATCCACGGCCTTGTCGAGGTCGGCATCGGGCATCACCACCATGTGGTTCTTGGCGCCGCCGAGGGCCTGGACGCGCTTGCCATGGCGGGCGCCGCGCTCGTAGATCAGGTTGGCGATGGGGGTGGAGCCGACGAACGACAGCGCGCGCACCTCGGGGTGGTCGATCAGCGCCTCGACGCTCTCCTTGTCGCCCTGCACCACGTTGAACACGCCGTCCGGCAGCCCGGCCCGCTTGAGCAGGTCGGCAATCAGCAGCGAGGCGCTGGGGTCGAGCGGGCTCGGCTTGAGGATGAAGGTGTTGCCGGCGGCGATGGCCACGGGGAACATCCACATGGGCACCATGGCCGGGAAGTTGAACGGGGTGATGCCGGCGACCACGCCCAGCGGCTGGCGCATCGTCCAGTTGTCGATGCCGGTGCTGACCTGCTCGGTGTAGTCGCCCTTGAGCAGCTGCGGGATGCCGCAGGCGAACTCGACGATATCGATGCCGCGGGCCACCTCGCCCTGGGCGTCGGTGAACACCTTGCCATGCTCCTTGGTGATCGCCTCCGCGAGTTCATTCTGGTGGGCGTTGAGCAGCTCCAGGAACTTGAACATCACCCGGGCGCGGCGGATCGGCGGGGTGTCGGCCCAGGCCGGGAAGGCCGCGGCGGCGGCGGCCACGGCGGCGTCCACGTCACGGCCCGAGGCCAGCGCCACCCGGCCGGTCACCTGGCCGGTGGCCGGGTTGTAGACCTCCTGGCTCTGGCCGGACTCCCCGGTGGACATTTGCCCGTTGATATAATGCTGGATGGTCGCTGTGCTCATGGTGGCCTCGTCTGTTATCGCTCTGCGTGCTCCGGAAGCGCGCCATTCGTCGGCCTCGTCAGGGCAGGCGCACGTCTGTGACTGCCCAGACTAGCGCGATCCCCGCCAGGATCAATTGAGTAATTCAAAACCAGCGTATAAGTTCAGCTGATATCACAGCGAATACCAAGGAGGCTTCCATGCAGGATCTCCAGGCCCTGCGCGCCTTCGTCAGCGTGGCCCGGGAGGGCAGCGTCTCCCGGGCCGCCGAGCGGCTGCACCTGACCCAGCCGGCGGTGAGCCTCAAGCTCAAGCAGTTCCAGGCGGGTCTCGGCCTCACCCTGTTCCGGCGACGGCCCAAGGGGCTCGCGCTCACCGAGGATGGTCAGGCACTGCTGCCCGCCGCCGAGAAGGCCCTGGCCGCCGTGGCCGCCTTCGACCAGAGCGCCCGCGCCCTGCACAGCACCCTCCGCGGCCGACTGAAGATCGGTACCATCGTCGACCCGGAGTTCATCCGCCTGGGCGCCTTCCTGCACCGCCTGGTGGAGCGCGCCCCCCAGCTCGAGACGGAGCTGTCCCACGGCATGAGCGGCAGCGTCCTGGAGCGGGTACGCCGCGGCGAGCTGGACGTGGGCTTCTTCCTGGCCCCGCCCGGCGAGGGCCCCGACGGGGACGCCGCCGAGGTCGCCCACCGGGAGCTGACCCACTTCCACTACCACGTCATCGCGCCGGCCGGCTGGGCGAGCCGGCTGGCCCGCACCGACTGGGCGAGCCTGGCCGCCCTGCCGTGGATCGTCACGCCGGCGGATTCCGTGCACCACAGGCTGCTGCACGGCGTCCTCGACCCGCTGGGCCTCGTCCCCAACGGGGTCGCCCAGGTGGACCAGGAGGCCTGCATGCTCGACCTGGTCCGCGCCGGGGTGGGCCTCAGCCTGGCCCGCGACGCCCTGGCCATGGCCGAGCGCCAGGAGCGCGGGCTGGTAGTGGCCGAGGGGGTTCGGCTGCCCTGCGCGCTCAGCTTCATCTGGCGGCGCGACCGCGGCGAGGAGGCGGTGATCGCCGAGGCGCTGGAAGTGCTCGACGGGGTCTGGGGCGCGCCGCCGCCATGATCGCTAACCACTAGCCATGATCGCTAACCACTAGCCATGATCGCTAACCACCAGGAGACAACACGCCGATGGCCGAGCTTTCCGCCCTCCAGCTGACCCTGATCGGGCTGATCTTCGTGTGGAGCGGCTTCGTCCGCACCAGCCTCGGCTTCGGTGGCGCGGTGCTGTCGCTGCCCTTCCTGCTGCTGGTGCACGACGAACCGCTGGTCTTCCTGCCGATCATCGCCATCCACCTGATGATCTTCTCCAGCTGGATCGCCTGGCGCGGCCACCGCCAGCTGGTGGCCGAGAACGGCGGCCAGGCCCCGGCCGAGGGCAATATCGACTGGACCTACCTGCGGCGCGCCATGAAGGTGATGATCATCCCCAAGCTGATCGGCGTGGTGGGCCTGCTGACCCTGCCCGGCAACGTGATGACCAGCATCATCTTCGTGATCGTGCTGGTCTACGCGGTGGGCTACGTGCTCGACAAGCCCTTCCGCAGCAACAACCGCTACCTGGATGCCCTGCTGCTGGCCCTGGGCGGCTACGTCAGCGGCACCTCGCTGATCGGCGCGCCGCTGATCATCGCGGTGTTCGCCACCCACGTGGCGGCCCACCAGCTGCGCGATACGCTGTTCGTGCTGTGGTTCATCCTGGTGCTGATCAAGATGGTCTCGTTCGTGGTGGCCGGCGTCGACCTGCAGCTCGTCCACCAGCTGTGGCTGCTGCCCTGCGCGCTGGTCGGCCACCTGGTCGGCGAGCGCGCCCATCGCTACATGCTGGCCAGCCGCACCAACCTCTATTTCCGGGTGCTCGGCGCGGTGCTCATCCTGGTCAGCGTGGTGGGGCTACTGGCGCCGACGGGTCAGGCCTGAACATCCTGGCGGGCCGCCTCACGGCGCCGCTTGACCTCGTAGGCAATCGCCAGCAGCACGGTCACGAGGATCAGGATCAGCCCCAGGGCGTTGACCGCCGGGGTGAGCCCCGTGCGCACCTTGGAGGCGATGTAGACGGTCAGGGTAGTGTCGTAGCCGACCACGAAGAGGGTGGTGTTGTAGTTCTCGAAGGACTGCAGGAAGGCGATCACCGCCGCCGACAGGATTGCCGGCTTGAGGAAGGGCAGCAGGATGCGCCGGAACATCTGCCACTGGCTGGCGCCGAGGTCGAGGGCGGCCCGCTCCATGGTGCGATCGAAGCGCTGCAGGCGCGCGGTGACCATCAGCATCACGTAGGCGGCGATGAAGGTGGCCTGCCCCAACACGGTGAGGAAGATGCCCCCGCTCACCCCCCACTGTCGCCAGAAGATCAGCGTGGAGATGCCGATGATCACCCCCGGGGTGAGCAGCGGCGAGAGGATCAGCGCATAGAGGAACGGCTTGGCTCGGCTCGAGACGGTGTTGAGGAACAGCGCGGTGGCGATCCCGATGGGCACCGCCACCACCAGCACGCCGACGGCCACGATCAGGCTGTTGGTCAAGGCCTGCCACATGCCGCCGTCCGCCCAGAGTTCACCGAACCAGCGCAGGGTGGTGCCGTCCCAGGGGGTGACCGTGGGAAAGCGGCTGTCGTTGAAGGTCGCCGCCGCCATGATCGCCAGCGGCAGGAACAGGTAGCCGAAGAAGACCACCACGTAGAAGCGGAGCCCGAAGGCCATCAGACGCTGAGAGCTCATGCCGGTCTCCTCGTCATTTCGCGATGTCTCCCAGGCCCACCTTGAAGACCCGCATCACCAGCGACATGAAGCCGATGCACAGCACCAGCAGCAGGAAGGCGTAGGCCGCCCCCTGGTTCCAGTTGCCGCCCTCGAAGAACCAGTTGTAGATGATCTGGGTGAACCAGCGGCTGCCCGGCGAGCCGAGCAGCGCCGGCACCGCGTAGCTCCCCGCCGCCAGCATGAAGGTCATGATGCAGCCGGTGGCGATGCCCGGCTTGGCGTGGGGGATGACGATGCGCCGATGGGTGCGGATCGTGCCGGCCCCCAGGTCACGGGCGGCCCGCACCTGGTTGTCGTCGAGGCTCTCGATGGCGTTGTAGACGGGGAAGACCATGAACAGGATGTAGGCATAGACCATGCCCACCATCACCCCGCCATCTCCGCTGAGGAAGCGGATCGGCCGGTCGATCAGCCCGAGCATCATCAGCACCTCGTTGAGGGGCCCGCGAAACGCCAGGATGATGAACCAGGAGTAGGTGCGCAGGATCTCGTTGATCCAGAACGGGATGATCAGCAGCAGCAGGCAGAGCGCGGCCTGGCGAGGGGTGGCCACCTTGGCCAGGTACCAGGCCAGCGGGTAGCTGACCCCCAGGGTCAGCAGGGTCACCAGCACGCTCGACCAGAGCGTCTTGAAGAAGATCGCCCGGTGGATCTCGTTGTTGAACAGGGTCGCGTAGTTGGCCAGGGTCAGCCGATCGTCGGGGCCGCCCAGCTGCGCCGGCAGCAGGTTGGGACGCAGCGAGTATTCGATCATCTGCAGCTGCGGCAGGGTCACCATGACGATCAGCCAGATGCCCAGCAGGGCGAGGATGGCCGCCGCCAGCGGCCCCCCGAAGCGGGCACGCAGCTGCCTAAACATGGCTCCCCCCCTCCGCCGCGACCACCTCGCCGGTCGCCGCGTCGACGAGGGACCCGTCGTCCCGCGGCAGCACCACCGTCTCGGCCGGGTCGTAGCCCAGGGTCAGGGAGACACCGGGCGCCAGGCCGTCGGCGAAGGTGCGGGAGACCTCGCTGCCGAGCTGCACCCGCAGGCGCTCGCCGGAGCCATCGAGGCCCACCTGCACCATCAGCGCAGCGCCCTCGAAGTGCACCGCCTCGACGCGGCCGGCCAGGGTCGGGCCCGAGGCGCCGGCGCTCACCGGACGCAGCTGCTCGGGCCGCACGTAGAGCGACACCAGCGCCCCGCCGCCCAGGCCGGCTTCCTTCCCCACGTGCCCCTCCAGCTCGCCCAGGGCACCCGCGTCGAGGCGCACCCGCTCGCCAAGACGCTCGATCACCTTCGCCTCGATGCGGTTGTTCTCGCCGACGAAGGCGGCCACGAAGCCGGTGGCCGGGCGCCGATAGAGCGTCATGGGGTCGGCCACCTGCTGGATACGCCCCGCCGACATGACCGCCACCCGGTCGGACATGGTCAGCGCCTCGCCCTGGTCGTGGGTGATATAGATAAAGGTGATGCCGGTCTTGCGCTGGATCGCCTTGAGTTCGCTGCGCATATGCTGGCGCAGCTTGAGATCCAGCGCGGAGAGCGGCTCGTCGAGCAGCAGCACGCGTGGCTCCACCGCCAGCGCCCGGGCGATAGCCACCCGCTGGCGCTGGCCGCCGGAGAGTTCCGTGACCCGGCGCTCGCCCACCCCCTCCAGGGCCACCAGTGCCAGCAGGTGCTCGGCGGTGGCGCGACGCGTCTTCCTGTCGACCCCGCGCACCTCGAGGCCGAACTCGATGTTGTCGAACACCGACATCAGCGGAAAGAGCGCCAGGTTCTGGAAGATCATCGCCGTGGGGCGGCGGTTCACCGGCACTCCGGCCATGGGCTCGCCGCCGATGAACACCTGTCCCTCGCTGGGGGTGAGGAAGCCGCTGATGAGATTGAGCAGGGTGGTCTTGCCGCAGCCCGAGGGGCCGAGGAAGCTGAAGAACTCTCCCGACTCGATGGTCAACGACGTCCTCTCGATGGCGGTGAAGTCGCCGAAGCGCATCACCAACTCCTCCAGCCGGACGCTTCCGTCCATGGTCACCTCGCTGTCGACGCCCCGCGGTCAGGCGGAAAGGTAGCGGTCCTGATACTCGTTGCGCAGGGCCACGTACCAGGGCTCCTGGATCGGCCACCACCAGAGGTTGGCCAGGTCCTGCTCGGTGTAGGAGTCGGTGAAGAACTGGCGCGTCGCCTCGGGCAACAGCTCGGTGGCCCCCTTGGCGGTGGAGTTGTAGCCGGTGGCCTCGACGAACATCGCGCCCGCCTCGGGGGTGTAGTACCAGTTGATCAGCTCGTAGACGGCATCCGGGTTGCGGGCGTTGCGGGGAATCACGAAGCCCTCCATCCAGGCGAGCGCCCCCTCCTTCGGTGCACCGTAGGCGATCTCCTCGCCCTCCTGCTGCAGGCGGAAGGCGGTGGAGTCCCAGGTCTGGCCGATGATGGCGCCGTTGGTGCGAAAGGCGGCCTGGGCCTCGTTCTCGGTGTCCCAGAACTGCACCAGCATCGCCTTGTGCTTGATCGCCTCCTCGACGATGACATCGAAGTTGGCGCGCATCGCCTCCTCGCTCCTGTAGGAGTCGAGCAGCGGGAACGGCAGCCGGCCCTCGCGCTCCAGCCACAGGCCTATGCCGACCAGCGCCGAATGGCCGCGCACCGTCACCCCCTGGCCGTGCTCGGGGTTCCAAAGGTCCGCATAGCTGAGGTTGGCACGATCGACGTCGGCGAAGCGGCGGTGCCAGGTGATCGCCTCGGTGCCCCAGTCGCTGGGGGCGAAATAGCGCTTGCCGTCCACCACGCCGCCCACCTCGGAGCCCTCGATGGCGCTCTCCAGGGCACCACTCCAGTTGATGCGCGATTCGTCCAGCGGCTGGATCAGGTTGAAGTCCAGATAGCCGGGCACCCGGTCCACGGTGGGCATGATCACGTCGAAGCCGCTGCCGTCACTGGCCCGCAGCGAGTTCATCAGCTCGTCGTTGGTGCCATAGGGGGTGAAGGTGGCGGGTATGCCGGTCTTCTCCGTGAAGTCCTCCAGCATACGGTCGGTGAAGTACCCCGCCCAGGCGTAGATGCGCAGGGGCTCCCGGGCCATCGCCCGATTGATATAGAAGGAGGACGGCAGGGTGGCGGCGGCCCCGGCGGCCAGGGACCCCTGCAGGAAGCGGCGACGCGTGATTGTCATGACGAGGTTCTCCATGAAGATTGGGGACTCGGGCTGCCGCATGCCGGCAGACCCTTGCCGTTATCGCGCGGCAAGGTGTCAGTTGGATGACGGAGCCAGTCCACTGCCTAACCCTAGAGCATCCCCCCTATGCCTTCCGGAATTTCTTCAACGCTGCTGCGGCCCCCAGGGCGACAGTCGCGAGGCGGCCCTGGCCGTCTCCGTGACACCGGGCTGAGGGTCGCCCGCTCGTCGCCTCACATCACCGGCACGCCGGTGACCCAGACATGCAGGTGGAAGGCGAACAGGGTGTAGGCGACCAGGCCGACGACAACGGTGATGGCGGTTCGGGCCAGGCTCGGTGCCGGTGCCGCAGGCGCCGGACGACGCCGGGCAGCGCGGAAGTCGAATACCGCCCACAGCAGGAAGGCGCCGAAGAAGACGATATCGCCAAGCCGGCCGTTGGCCAGCAGGTGGGCGAAGGCCCACAGCTTCACGGCGATGATCATCGGGTGGCCCAGCTTCACCTTGAGGTGGTTGCCCGGCACATAGGCCGCCACCAGCAGGATGAAGGCCGGAATCATCAGCAGCGACACGGCGTGGCGCAGCCCCACCGGCGGGAACCATACCCAGGTGGGGTCGAGGCGCATCTGGCCATAGCCCCAGACCGCCAGCGCCAGGCCGACGATGGAGACCACGGAGTAGGCGGCCTTCCACGGCAGCTCGCCCAGGCGGCGGATCTGGGCGCTGCGCCAGTCGTCGGCGACGATGCGTACCGAATGCACCCCCAGGAAGATCAGCAGGCCGAGAATCATCACGGTCATGGGTCGGGCTCCATCAGCAGAAAGTGGACAGGCCGCCAGACTACCGCACCCGGGTGACCGCGTCGCCCACGCCCCCTTCGACTTTCCCGTCGAGGCAAAGCATCATGGAGGGATGACACTCGATACCACCCATCTCAACCGCCAGATGACCCACTTCGACGGCCACGACGAGATCTGGCTGTTCGGCTATGGCTCGCTGATCTGGAAGGCCGACTTTCCCTACCTCGAGCGCCGCCCGGCCCATATCCACGGCTGGGTGCGGCGATTCTGGCAGGGCTCCCACGACCATCGCGGCACCCCCGAGGCCCCGGGACGGGTCGCCACGCTTGCGCGCGAGCCGGGCGCCCGCTGCCACGGCATGGCCTATCGCATCACCCCCGAGGTGCTGGCCCCGCTGGATGTGCGCGAGAAGAACGGCTACCTGCGCGAGGTCATCACCCTGTGCTTCGACGACCCGGCCGGCGGCCGCGCCGAGGGCCTGGTCTACCTGGCCACCGAGGACAACGCCGCCTTCCTCGGCGACGCCCCGCTCGACGCCATCGCCGAGCAGATCGCCCGGGCCCACGGCCCCAGCGGCCCCAACCGCGACTACCTGCTCCACCTGGCCGAGGCGCTGCAGGCGCTCGGCGTGGAGGATCCCCACGTCTCCGGGCTGGCGCAGCGCCTGCTCGCCGACCCGGTTGCCGCGGGGCGCCACTGAACCCATCCGGGCGGGCTGGCATCCGGCACGGGCCGCCGCGCCATGGCGGGAACCTATCGACGCGGCACCGGTCGGTCTCGGGGTGACCCCAGGAGTGCACGGATGACCCCGCCCATGGATGACGCCCCCCTGCCCGACGTGCTGGCCGGCCCGCTCCTCAGGCGCCTGACGCCCGATCGCCTGGTGATATGGCTGGCCGCCACCCGCCCCCTCGAGCTGACCCTTGCCCTCACTCCGGCGGGCGAGGCGACCCGGCGGCGGCCCATCGAGGCGCAGCACTGCCGGCGCCTGCCCGTCGGGCGCCACGCCTGGCTGCACCTGATCGACCTGCCGCTGGACACGCCGCTGCCCCGGGATACCCTGATCACCTACGACCTCTGCCTTCGGGACGCCGGCCAGGCGCGGGGCATCGCCGACTGGGGGCCCCACCTGCTCGATACCGACGGCGAGCTGCCCGGCTTCGTCCTGAGCAGCCGCCATCACCGCCTGCTCCATGGCTCCTGCCGCAAGCCCCACCACGATGGCCCCGACGGCCTGGTGCGCGCAGAAGCCTGGCTGGCGGAACGGCGCCACCGGCCCGACGAGCGCCCCGCCTGGCTGCTGATGACCGGCGACCAGGTCTACGCCGACGACGTCGCCGGCCCCATGCTGGTGGCCATCCATGCGCTGATACAGCGCCTGGGGCTGTTCGACGAACCGCTGGAGGGTGCCGTGGTGGTCGACAGCCGCGCCCTTCACGGCGAGGCCGCCCACTACTACGACCGCGAGTCGCTGCTGCCCGACGTGGAGAGCAGCGAGAACCTGCGCGAGCGCTTCTTCGGAGGGGTGCGCAAGCCGGTATTCACCTCGGCCAACGCCCACAACCACCTGGCCACCCTGGCCGAGATGGTGGCCATGTACCTGCTGGCCTGGTCACCGACGCCATGGCAGCTGATCGAGATCGAAGCGCCCCCGCTGGCGGAGAAGCACCGCGTGCTGTTTCGTCGGCAGCAGGCCGTCATCGAGTCTTTCGTGGAGGGCCTGCCGGCCTGTGCGCGGCTGCTGGCGCGCCTGCCGACGCTAATGATCTTCGACGACCACGATGTCACCGACGACTGGAACCTCACCGCCGACTGGGAGAGCACCGCCTATGGCCATCCCTTCTCCCGGCGCATCATCGGCAACGCTCTGGTCGGCTACCTGCTCTGCCAGGGCTGGGGCAACGACCCGGACCGCCTGGCCGAGCCGCTGAACGAATGTGCCCGCCTGCTGGAGGCCGCCGCCGCGAACGACGGCTGGCTCGACGGCGAGGCCCTGGACACCCTGATCCGCCGCCTGCTGCGCTTCGAGGGCTGGGAGTACCAGGTACCCGGCGAGCCGCCGCTGGTGGTCCTCGATACCCGCACCCGGCGCTGGCGCAGCGAACGCAGCCCCAGGCGTCCCTCGGGGCTGATGGACTGGGAGGCATTGAGCGAACTTCAGCAGACGCTGCTCGATCACCGCTCGGTGATCATCGTCTCGCCGGCGCCGATGTTCGGCGTCAAGCTGATCGAGGTGGTGCAGAAGCTGTTCACCCTGGCCGGCAAGCCGCTGATGGTGGATGCCGAGAACTGGATGGCCCACCGCGGCGCGGCCAGCGTGCTGCTCAACATCTTCCGCCACTCGCGCACCCCGGGGAACTACGTGGTCCTCTCCGGCGACGTGCACTACTCCTTTGCCTACGACATCCGCGTCCGCCATCGCCGGCAGGGGCCGCACCTGTGGCAGATCACCTCCAGCGGCATCAAGAACACCTTCCCCGACTCCCTGCTCGACTGGTTCGACCGGCTGAACCGCTGGCTCTATGCCCCCCGCTCGCCGCTCAACTGGCTCACCCAGCGCCGGCGCCTGGCCATCACCCCGCGCGACCCGGATCGCGCCAGGGCCGGCGAGCGGCTATGGAACGGCTGCGGGATCGGCCTGGTGGACTTCGACGAGCAGGGCCGACCCCGCGAGATCCGCCAGCTCGACGCTCGCGGCTTCGACGTGCGCTTCCCGCCGACGACTCAGGACGACGCCTGACGCCGCCGCCACAGCGCCAGGCCGCCCGCCATCACCAGCCAGGTCATGGCCGCGGCCACGACGTCATCGAGCACGATGCCGGCACCGCCGGGCACCGCCTCGGCCAGGGTCACCGGCGGCGGCTTGGTGCTGTCGAAGACCCGATAGACCACGAAGGCAGAGGCCATCGCCCAGGGCGCTCGTGCCCCCGCCTGGCCCAGCACCGCCACCGGGAAGGCGACGATCTCGTCGAGCACGATGCGTCCGTCGTCCTTGGCGCCCAGCTGCGCCTCGGCCAGGTGGCAGACCGGCACCGCCGCCAGCAGCAGCGCCAGGGTGACGCCCGCCTGCACGCGGCGGGTGCGCCCCAGCAGCCACCAGGCCAGCGGCAGGCCGAGCAATGAACCCACCGTGCCCGAAGCCCAGGGCGAGAGCCCCAGGCCGAAGCCGGTGGCCAGCGTCATCAGTGCCGCTTCCATCAGCCGGCCTCGCGCGCCTGGTGCTCCAGCGCCGCGGTGACCTCGCCGGGCAGCGCCAGGGCCTGGCCCAGCTGGTCGAGCCAGGCGCGCTCCATGGCATTCTGCTCGTCGACCACCGCCACGCTGATCAGGTACATCTCGCGGGCCGCCTGGGGCGAATCGACCCGGCGAGCCAGGGCCTCGGCATCCAGCGGAGCCGCCAGCTGGCGCTCCACCCAGGCGTGCAGCTCCTGGTCCGCACCCAGGGCATCGATCTGCTGGGTGATCAGCGCCCGCTCCTGGTCGTCGATATGGCCATCGGCACGGGCCGCCATGATCATCGCCTGCAGCAGCTCCAGACTACGCCGCTCGCGGGCCTCACCGCCCAGGCGCTCCACCGGCTCGCCCTCGGCGGGCGACTCGCCGCCCGGCCCGCGCGAGTTCTGCCAGGCCTTCCAGGCCAGCATCCCCACCCCGGCGATGGCGCCGTACTTGAGCGCCTTGCCGCCCAGCTTGCGGCCGCGCTTGGAGCCGACCAGCAGCCCCAGGGCGCCGCCGCCCAGCAGGCTCTTGACGTCCAGCCCCGAGCCACCGCCCTGCCCGGCGGTGCCCCCCTCGCCGCTACCGCCCAGCTGGCGCGAGAGCCCGTCCAGCATGCCCTTGATATCCAGGCCCGAACCGCCCTGGCTCCCGCTGCCGCCCTGACGGCCCGACTGGCCACCGGCCTGCTGCATCAGCTGTTCCAGTATCCTGCTGGCATTCATCGCATGCTCCTCGTGGGTATCACCATGGAAGGGGTGCCTGGATGGACTCTATCCCAGCCGCCGGGGTTCGGTAAGCGTTTCCCTCGCGGGCGGCGCCGGCTTCGACAAGCGTATCGCGGCGACGCATCATGGAGGGCTCAGCCAACCCGGAGCCGCCCACCATGACCGTGACCCTCGACGACGTGCGCCAGGCCGCCGCCCGCATCCGGGGCAGCGTGGAGCGCACCCCCTGCCTGCGCTCGCACACCCTCTCCCAGCTCACCGGCTGCGAGCTCTACATCAAGTTCGAGAACCACCAGTTCACCGCCGCCTTCAAGGAGCGCGGCGCCCTCAACCACCTGCTCTCGCTCAGCGCCGAGGAGCGGGCCCGCGGCGTGATCGCCATGTCTGCCGGCAACCATGCCCAGGCGGTGGCCTACCACGCCTCCCGGCTGGGCATTCACGCCACCATCGTCATGCCGCGCCACACCCCCAACCTCAAGGTGCGCAACACCCGCAACTTCGGCGCCGAGGTGCACCTGGAGGGCAACGGGGTCGCCGAGGCCGGCGACTATGCCCGGCGCCTGGCCGAGGAGCGCGACCTGGTGTTCGTGCACCCCTACGACGACGAACGGATCATCGCCGGGCAGGGGACCATCGCCCTGGAGATGCTCGACGAGGTGCCCGACCTGGAGTGCCTGGTGATCCCCATCGGCGGCGGCGGGCTGATCGGCGGCAACGCCGTGGCCGCCAAGGCGCTCAACCCCGCCATCGAGGTGATCGGCGTGCAGAGCGCACGCTTCCCGGCCATGAAGCAGGCACTGGCCGGAGAGACGATCCACTGCGGCCTGGCCACCCTGGCCGAGGGCATCGCCGTCAAGCAGCCGGGCCGGCTGACCCTGCCCATCGTCCGCGAACTGGTCAGCGATATCCGCCTGGTCGACGAGGCCGAGATCGAGCGCGCCATCCTGCTGCTGCTGGAGATCGAGAAGAGCGTGGCCGAGGGCGCCGGCGCCGCGGGGCTGGCCGCCGTGCTGGCCGAGCCGGAGCGCTATCGCGGCCGCAAGGTGGGGCTGATCCTGTGCGGCGGCAACATCGACATGCTGGCGCTCTCCTCGGTGATCCAGCGTGGCCTGGTGCGCACCGGGCGCATCGTGCGGGTCCGCGTGGCGATCCCCGACGTGCCCGGCTCGCTGGCCGAGCTGACCCGCCTGCTCGCCGAGCAGCGCGCCAATGTCATCCAGATCGCCCACCAGCGCACCTTCACCGACCTCTCGCTGCGCGCCACCGAGGTCGAGGCCACCCTGGAGACCCTGGGCAGCGACCACACCCGGGAGGTGATCGAGGCGCTGCGCGCCGAGGGCTACGACCCGGTGCTGCCGGCCAACGAGGTGCATCCCGACGAGCGCTGGGCGGCCGATCCGGAGGGGCACGGGTAGCACGGCCTACGCCCTTGGCCGCCTGGCGGGAGCCCGGCGGCAGGCGTACCCTGTGCGCATTCTCACAGCGCAGCGGTTTCCATCATCTCAAAAAGGGAAGAGTGATGAGCAGCAAGATCAGAGTCGACGCCCCCCTCGTCATCCTGCACGGCGACGAGATGGCCCAGGTGGCCTTCGAGAGAATCCTAGACACCTTCGTGACCTCCCGACTGGAGATGCCGCTGGTGGAGATCGACCTCTCGGCCGAGAACCGCCTGGTCACCAACGGTCAGGTGATCGTCGACGCCGTCGAGGCGCTGAAGACCCACGGCGTGGGAATCAAGAACGCCGGCATGACGGTCAACCGCACCCAACTCGGTGAGTTGCTCGCCAAGCACCCCGAGATCGACGGCACCCGCCTGCATGCGCTGGCCACCAAGTCGCCCAACGGGGCCATCCGCAAGGGCATCGGCGGCAACATCACCCGCGAGGACATCGAGTTTCGCAACCTCAAGGTCTCGCGCCCCGAATGGATCGACCGCGACATCGAGGTCGACACCATGGAGGCCGGCGGCATCAAGGACAGCTTCAACGAGCTCTCCCGTGCCACCGGCGTGGTCAAGCTGATGTTCGTGGGGGCCAGCGGCGACCCGATGGAGCTGCACCGCCGCGAGGTCAACAAGGGCGACCCCTGGCTGCTGGCCACCAACGACGTGGACGACGTCAGGGCCTGGGCCCACCGCTTCTTCCAGCGCTCCATCGGCGAGAAGCGCGATATCTACCTGGGCCTCAAGGACACCGTGATCGCCGGCTACGACGGCGTGATGCGAGCCGCCATCGAGGAGATCTTTGATCGCGACTACCGCGAGCAGGTCGAAGCGCTGGGGCTCTCCTATCACTACGAGCTGATCGATGCCCAGGCCGCACGCATCGTCGCCAACCCACCGAAGCGCGCGCTGTGGGGCGTGCCGGACAACACCACCGGCCGCAAGCTCTACAAGCTGGTGGAGGAGCTCAAGCGCTACGGCATTCCCGACCGCAAGGCCCAGGTCTCCATCTCGCGCATGAGCGCCGGCGGCGGCGACCAGTACGGCAGCTTCAACGCGCCCGCCGCGGAAGACGGCATCCTCAAGGTGATCGTCGACGGCGAGGAGAAGCACGCGCGGCGGGTCAGGAAGGGCGACGCCATCCTGCTGATGTCCAACGACCAGGCGGCGATCAAGGACTGGGTGCTGCAGGTCTTCCGCGACGCCTCACGCAAGGGCAAGGAAGTCTACTTCGGCCTCAAGCGCGAGTACATGGAGTACGACGAGGTGTTCAGCACGGCGATCACCGACGTGCGCCGCGAGCTCGCCGAGGCCGGCACCCCGCCGCCGTCGTTCATGATCATGCGGCCCTCCAGCCAGCTGATCAAGATGATCACCGACCCGCCCCGCAACGCCCTCTATCCGGCGCAGAACCTGGACGGCGACATCTTCTCGGACATCTCCGCCGCGCTGGGCGGCAGCCTGGCCACCGCCAGCTCGATCATCGAGAGCAAGGACGGCACCATGCTGTTCGAGGCGCCCCACGGCACCGCCCACGACCTCTACCTGAAGTACCTCGAGACCGACGGCAAGGAGGCCCACTTCAACTCCTCCGCCCTGCTCTTCGCCGTGGCCAATGCCCTGGAGACCCTGGGCGAGCGCGGGGAGAACGCCGCCCTGGTCGACTATGCCCACCGCCTCAAGGCGGCGCTGATCGATACCGTGGATGCCGGGATCATCACCGGCGACCTCAAGGGCAAGACCACCGACCCTGCCGCGGAGACCATCGTCGACATGCAGGGCTTCCTCGACGCCGTGGCCAGCCGGTTGTAGCCCCCACCGCCACCGGTCGGGGCGAGGGCCCGCCGCTGTGCAGGCCCCACGCCCCGACTTCATGCAGTGCCACTCCACCACAAGGAGGCCCCCATGGCCGTGATTCTGCAGGTACATTTCCCCTTCGAAGGCCCCTTCGGCGAAGCCATGGTGGAGGCCATGACCCCGTTGGCCCGATCCATCAACGATGAACCCGGCCTGCTGTGGAAGATCTGGACGGAAGACGAGGCAGGCAAGCGCGCCGGCGGCGTCTACCTGTTTGCCACCCGCGAGGACGCCGAGGCCTACCGGCAGATGCACACCGCCCGCCTAGAAGGCATGGGTGTGACCGGCATCGAGGCGCAGATCCTCGAAGCCAACGAGGCCCTCTCGGCAATCAACGGCAGGCCGCTGGCGCGGGAGTGAGGCGCGCCATGAGGTGATCCGGGACGCTCGCTTTCCTACCCGGTGATTGCCACGGCGAGATGCCCCTCGCTTCCGGTTGGCGGACAGGTGCCGTGGCGAGATACCATGCCCGCAGCGCGAGCCACCAACGCCGACGCGCCCCTCAACTCATCACCGGCAGGAGTCGACATGCCCCTACTCGACAGCTTTACCGTGGACCACACCATCATGACTGCCCCGGCGGTGCGCGTCGCCAAGACCATGCGCTCCCCCTCGGGTGACACCATCACCGTCTTCGACCTGCGCTTCAACAAGCCCAACGAGGACATGATGGGCGAAAAGGGCATTCACACCCTGGAGCACCTGTTTGCCGGCTTCATGCGCCAGCACCTGAACGGCGACAGCGTCGAGATCATCGACATCTCGCCCATGGGCTGCCGCACCGGCTTCTACATGAGCCTGCTGGGCAGCCCGAGCGAGCAGCGCGTCGCCGACGCCTGGCTCGCCGCCATGCGCGACGTGCTCGACGTCAAGCGCATGGAGGACATTCCGGAGCTCAACGAGTACCAGTGCGGCACCTTCCAGATGCACTCGCTGGAAGAGGCCCAGGAGATCGCCCGCGGCATCATCGCGCAGGGCGTGGGCGTCAACCGCAACGATGACCTGGCCCTGAGCCCCGACAAGCTCAAGTCCCTGGGCAACGATCTCGCCTGAGCGCCACCCCGCGAGCGACGCCCACTGACGCCATCCCATGGCAGCTCCCCGTGCCCTGACCACCCTCGCCGCCGGCCTGCTGGCCCTGCTGCTGACAGCCGCGCCGGCGGCGGCCAGCTGCCCCGCCCCCTCAAGCGCCGACCTGGCCGCCATCAAGGGCGTGGGCGGCGCCCCGGCCCTGCCCCAAGGCCAGGCGGTGGTGGCCGAGGGCGTTGTGACCGGCGCCTTCCTGGGCCGCGAGCGACTCGATGGCTTCTACCTGCAGCAGGACACCGAGCAGGGCCCCGTGGGGTTGTTCGTCTACATGCCCGCAGCCACCGAGCGCGACATCGCGCGCATCGTCCCGGGCCGCCACGTCCAGCTCCACGCCCGCACCGGCGAGCACCGCGGCCAGGTCCAGCTGCAGCGGGTCGATCGCTATGCGATCTGCGCCCGCGACCGGTTGCCGGCACCCGAGTCGCTGGCGTGGCCCCTCGACGAGGAAGCGCTCTCCCGCCTGGAGGGGCGGCTAGTGAGCTTCCCCCAGCCGCTCACCGTCACCGGCAATGACGAGCTCGCCCGCTACGGCGCCCTGAGGCTCGCCAATGAGCGCCTCTTCCGGCCCACCAACGCGCCCGGCAACGACCAGCAGCGCGCCGTCCTGAGGCTGGACGACGGCAGCTACCGGACCTTTCCAAGCCCGATTCCCTACCTGAGCGACGAAGGCACGCGACGCGTCGGCAGCCGGGTCGCGGGGCTGACCGGGGTGCTCACCCGCGCCTTCGACGCCCACCGCCTGCACCCGACCCAGACGCCTCGCTTTCAGGAGACGAACCCACGCCCGGCACCGCTTGACGAGCCGGGGGAGCGGCTACGGGTGGCGACCTTCAACGTCGAGAACTACTTCACCACCCTGGGCCAGCGCGGCGCGGAAAACACCGACGCACTGGAGCGCCAGCGGGCCAAGCTCGCCGCCGCGGTGGCGGGCCTGAATGCCGATATCCTGGCGCTGGTGGAGGTGGAGAACGCCCCCGGGGCGCTCGCCGACCTGGTCGAGCAGCTGAGCCGGCGCACCGGGGTGCGCTATCGCGCGGTGGGCGGCCGCGCCGATCGCGGCGCCGATGCCATCAAGGTCGCCTTGCTCTACCGGCCGGACCGGGTGGCGGCCGTGAGCGAGCTCCATGCCGACGGCGACCGCGTCCACCATCGCCCGCCCCTGGCGGCCTTCTTTCGCAGCGTGGAAGGCGGCCCCGCCTTCGGCGTGGTGACCGCCCACTTCAAGTCCAAGACCGGCTGCCCCGCCCGGGGCGACATCGACCGCGGCGATATCGATCAGGGCCAAGGCTGCTGGAACGAGCGCCGGGTGGCCCAGGCCCGGGCCGTGACCGCCTTCCTCGAGCGCCTCGCCGCCGAGGGAAGCGATCGGCTGCTGCTGATCGGCGACCTCAATGCCTATGGCGCCGAGGACCCGATCCGCACGCTGACCGAGGCGGGCCTGGTCGACCTGCTGGCCCGGGAGCTGCCCCCCGAACGCCGCTACAGCTATGTGTTCCGCGGCGAGTCAGGCTACCTGGACCACGCCCTGGCGAGCCCCGCGCTGGCCGCGGCCGTGGCGGCGGTGCACCCCTGGCCCATCAATGCCGACGAGCCCCGCTTCCTCGGCTACGATGGCCCGGAGAGTGCCGCGCGCCTCTTCCGCCCCGACCCCTTCCGCTCCTCGGACCATGACCCGGTGGTGGTGGATCTCTCGCCCTAGGCGATGTATCTCCCGTCACCCGGCGATGGGGGCAGCGGCAGCGCTGGCCAGCGGATCAGACGCGATGCGTATCGCCTGTGACGCCAGGTCAGGCTGGCCTCCCTGCACGAACACGGGAAGAAAGGCCGGCGCCCTTCTCCCCGTGTGACTGTCGCTCTGGCGTGACGGCCCTGAGCGCGATCCCTGTTAGCTGAACAGCGGGATCAACGCGGACGGTAGTTGAACTCCTTGAGCGAGATTACGCCGTCATGGTTGCGATCCAGATAGAGGAAATTGGCCGGCAGAGTGCCTGCCTCCGCCTCTTCCGGGGAAATGACCCCATCGCCGTTCCTGTCCAGGGCCTCGAAGCTGTTCTGCCCCGTGCTGGCCGAAGCGGGAGTGATCGGCTGGTTGAAATCAGCGGAGCCCCTTTCGGCAAGGGCGATGCCTGAAACGAGGGAAAGGGCGATGAAAAGTGCGGCTTTCTGGTTTTTCATGAATCAGTCCTGGGTTGGTCAATGTGGAGCGAGCCATCGGTGTGAAGGCATGCGTTGCATTATAAGGACGCTCCAATCATTTAGTAGCAGGCTAATTTTTAACTTTGCGTTTCCCTGAGGAAACGATTAGGGTCCTTTCCTCGGCTCTGGAGACCCTCGCGCCATGCACGACCTGAACGACTACTTCTACTTTCATGCGGTAGTGACTCACCGAGGCTTCTCTGCCGCCTCCCGGCACATCGGCGTCCCCAAGGGGACGCTCAGCAAGCGGGTGACAAGACTGGAAGAACGGCTCCAGCTGAGGCTGCTGGAACGTTCTACCCGCAAGGTCCGTCCCACTGAGGTGGGCCAGGCGTTCTACGAGCATTGTGAAACCATGCTGGCGGGCGTGGAGGCGGCGGAGACCGTGGCGGCCCAGGCGCAGGCCGAGCCGAACGGTATCGTTCGCCTCAGCTGTCCCCAGGGCCTGATTCACAACCTGATCAGGGATATCCTGCCCGCCTTCATGAAGCGGTATCCCAGGGTGAGGGTCCATATGCAGGTCTTCGAACGCCGCGCCGACCTGATCGAGGACCGCCTGGACATCGCCATCCGGGTACGCACCCGCCCGGACATGGCCGATGCCTCCCTGGTGATGCGCCCGCTGGGGCAGAGCCAGCTGGTGCTTGCGGCAAGCCCCGCCATGCAGGCCGAGCATGAACTCCCCACCACCATCGACCAGCTGACCGAGGTGCCGGCCCTCTCCATGGCCGAGGAGTCGGATATGGCCCACTGGGAGTTGCACGGACCCGATGACGAGACCCGAATCTTCGATCTGCGTCCGAGACTGATGTGCAGCAATTTCGATATGCTGCTGGCCGCAGCCCGCGAGGGGCTCGGAGTGGCGCTGCTGCCCAACAACATCTGCCAACCGGGTCTGGACTCGGGTGAGCTGATTCGCGTGCTGCCGGAGTGGCGCACGCCCTACGGGACCATCCAGGCGGTCTTCGCCTCTCGCCGGGGGCTGGTCCCCGCGGTCAGGGCGCTGATCGACTTTCTTGCCGAGGCGATACCCTGCAAGCTATCCATGAACGAGCAATCTGCCGCCGGTTGACTGTTCGCCGGATGATGGCCAACCCCCTGGAGGAAGATTCCGATGATCATTCGTCATGCCAACGAGCGCGGCTACGCCGACCACGGCTGGCTGAAATCTCGCCACACCTTCTCGTTTGCCGACTACTTCGACCCCAACCACATGGGCTTTCGCAAGCTGCGCGTGATCAACGAGGATCGCGTGCAGGGCGGCCAGGGGTTCGGCGCCCACTCCCACCGGGACATGGAGATCCTCTCCTACGTGCTGGAAGGGGAAATGGCCCACAAGGACAGCATGGGCAACGGCGCCATCATGCGACCGGGCGACGTGCAGCGCATGTCGGCCGGCACCGGGGTGATGCACAGCGAGTTCAACAATGCCCCCGACCGGGAGCTGCACTTCCTGCAGATCTGGATCGAACCCGAGCGTCGAGGCATCGCCCCCGGCTACGAGCAGAAGGCCTTTCCCGCCGAGCAGCGCCAGGGCGAGTGGCGGCTGGTGGTCTCCCGGCAGGGGCGCGACGGCTCGGTGAGCGTCAACCAGGACGTCAACCTCTACGTCGGGCGGTTCGATGCCGGCGAGCGGGCACCGACCCCGGAGGTGCGCCATGCCTGGCTGCACGTGGTACGCGGCGAAGCGGAGATCAACGGGCAGCGGCTCGCGGCCGGTGACGCCGCCGCCTTCCAGCCGGGGGAAACCATCGAGGCGGTCGGGACGAAGGATGCGGAGCTCCTGCTCTTCGACCTCGCCTGAGCGGCATTCCCCCCTATGGCGATCAGCCCTGCTGCTTCAGCCAGGCGGCGGTATCGGTGACCTCGGCATAGGCGAAGCCGAGCCCGGCCATGAAGGCCGCGTGCACCTGGGCGGCCGGCACCGTCTCGCCATTGAACACCTGGTCGTGGGTGGCGCAGGCGTCCTGCAGCACCGTGACCCCATAGCCCAGGTCGGCGGCGGCACGGGTGGCGGCATCGATGCACATGTGGCTCATGGCCCCGACCACCACCAACTGCTCGATGCCCTGCTCCTGAAGGTGCTCGTGCAGCGTGGTATTCAGGAAGGCGTTGACGCTGTTCTTGAGGATCACCGCCTCACTTCCGGATTCCTGCGGCGCCATGGAGGCGTGGATGCGCGCCCCCTCGCTGCCGGGCACGAAGAACGGCGCCTCGTCTGAGGGGAACTCGTGGCGAATGTGCACGATGGGCAGCGACTGCTCGCGGAAGTGGGCGAGCACGCCGGCGGCGTTGTCGGCGGCCTGTTCGATACCCACCAGCGGCCACTTGCCGGCCGGGAAGTAGTCGTTCTGCAGATCCACGATGATCAGGGCGGTATGGCTCATGAGGCGCTTCTCCTTGGAAGATGGAGTCAGCATCATGGCAGGCCCTGGCCATGAGGTCGGGTGGCAGGAGTGACACAATGCAGGCAATAAATGACACGCGGCCCCGCCGCATCCGGATCGCGATCCCGACCCTGCCGGGCAGCGCCCAATCGGCCGTGTATGGACTCCAGGACCTGTTCGGCACCGCCAACCGCATCCTGCAGGAGCTGCAGCCAGCGCCCGAGGCACTCTTTGCCGTGGAGCTGCTGCCGGCGGACAGCACGCCCACCGCGCCCCCCGAGATCGCCATCGTGCCGCCAATCCTGGAGGGCGACGCCTACCTGAGCGCCCAGCCCGAGCTCTGCCGGACGCTGCGTGAGTGGCACGCCGCTGGCACGGTGGTGTGCTCCGTCTGTGCCGGCGCCTTCCTGCTGGCCCAGGCCGGCCTGCTCGAGGGGCGCCGGGCCACCACCCACTGGCAGCTCGAGGCACAGTTCCGGGCCCACTACCCCCACCTCGCCCTGGATACCGATGCCCTGCTGGTGCCGGAGGCCGACCTGGTGACGGCAGGCGGCGTCATGGCCTGGATGGACCTCGGCCTGCACCTGGTCGCACGCCACGTGCCGCCCTCCGTGGTGCAGGCGCTGGGCCGCTTCCTGGTCATCGACACCGGCGAGCGCCAGCAGCGCTACTACCGTGCCTTCACCCCCGAGATGGCCCACGGCGACCGGGCGATCCTGCGGCTCCAGCACCACCTGCACGCGCATTTCACCCGCCGCCAGACCACTGCCGAGATGGCCACCACCGCGGGCCTCGGCGAGCGCACCCTGATGCGCCGCTTCCGCCAGGCCACCGGATTCGGCCCCGGCGAGTACCTGCAGCAGCTGCGGCTGCAGCGCGCCAGGGAGCTGCTGGAGAACCGCCGGGACAGCGTGGAGCAGGTCGCCCTGGCCGTGGGCTACGAGGACACCAGCGCGTTTCGCAAGATGTTCATCAAGCACACGGGGCTGACGCC
This sequence comes from Halomonas campaniensis, assembly GCF_014193375.1. Lineage (GTDB taxonomy): Bacteria > Pseudomonadota > Gammaproteobacteria > Pseudomonadales > Halomonadaceae > Halomonas > Halomonas campaniensis. The sequence continues at coordinate 4,354 of NZ_JACHZF010000014.1, read as the reverse complement.
GGGACAGCACCGCGCCCGATTCGGGAAAAGCGGGACGGGGGAATAGCGGGAAAGCGAGTGGAAATCTGGGGGCGTCATCGGCTTTCATGGAATGTTACAGGATGTGTGCTAAATTGATTTAGCAAATTGTGCCCCGAGGGATCAAGGATGATCAGGTCAGTACTTCTCACTGCCATACTTCTTCTGCCACTGACCGCCGAGGCGCAGGTCTATCGGTGTGAAGTGGATGGCCGTACCACCTTTCAGGACGCCCCATGCGGTGACGGTACCGGCTCGGTAAGACGTGACTCACTATCGACCTACCAGGCCCCGCCGAGTCACCAGCGCCCCCTGCAACGTTCCCGGCCCCCGAGGTCCAGCCCACAATCCCCTGCCCGCGCGCCCCAACAGCAGCGACTCCCCAACGCACCAGAAGTCGGTTACATCGACCGTGCCGACCAGCGCAACAACATCACAAGGGCACGCGCCCGTGGCTTGCTGGCGATTGGAATGACAGAGGCTCAAACCATCCAGGTCCTGGGGCATCCGCATAACCACAACACCCAGCGATTCAACAACAAGACATGCAAGACCTATTTCTGGACCAACCCGAGGTTCTCACCGGGAAGGCATGTGGCCACCCTTTGCGATGGCGAGGTTGTTCGTTACTCGGGGCCCAGGCGATAGGGTAGGAATGGGACAATCGGGGTACGTCCCCGATCGCCCAGTGACTGACTGGTTTCCGCTCAGTAGAGGTGCACCGCCTCGAAGCGGGCACGTACCTCGCCCTCTCCGTCGACGAGGGTCAGGGTTTCGCCTTCAACTTGCCAACTGGCCACGGCGTCAAGGGCATCGAGAAATTCTCGCTCTAGCCCCATCACTTCACCAGGACAAGCCATCATGGTGGTGGCCACCTGGCCAAAACGTAACCGGTCGCCGTCACGCTCATACTCGCCCATCATGCGGTTGCAGCCGGTGGAGCCTGCCAGGCGGCTGTCCTCGGCATGCAGTACCAGATGCGCCTCGCGCGCCTCATCGACGACCACCGCCTTGTGCTCACCCACCGTCACCAATTTCCAGTAGGTATTCTCCAGGGTCTCGTTGACGGTAGCGCCGCCGTATGTCGTGTCATACCCGGCGCAGCCGGCCATTGCCAACATGCCGACCAACAACGCCGCAAGCGAATGCTTATGTTTCATCGGGGTCACTCCTTTGCCATCTGGGCAGATTGTAAACCGAAAGCGGCGGCTCCAACCCTGCCTGAGCCACAATGGCGCTTCAGCGCTGCGCCTCGATCAACGCCGGATCATCCTCCACCGGCTTGTTGACCCGGGTGCTTACCGGCCAGTGGGTCAGCTGGTCGTGCAAGAGGTGGTGGACCCGATGGCGAATCGCCTCGCGGTCGGCCAGGTCGGGATCGAGCCAGGGCTCCAGACTCTGCTGATCCAGGATAAGCGGCATGCGTGGGTGGATCGCCTTGGCGACGCCGCGAGCGGGCTCGGTGAGGATCGCGCAGCCAGGCTTGCCGTCCGGGCGCTGCATCCAGATGCCGGCAAACCATAGCGGCTCGCCGTTGTCGACGCCGGAGCTATAAGTCCGTAAATCATCAAAACAGATTGTCCCCCCGACCCGCATGACCTTTCCTTGCTGGTGACCAAACCTGTAAGGACCGCGCCATGCTGAGCCGAGAGGACTTTCTCATGATAAGGCAACTTCACCAGCGAGGCGCCCACCTCGTGGACATTGCACATCAGATCGGCTGTTCCGAACGCACTGTGCGCCGCCATCTGGCCCGCGAGGAGGCTCCCACTGGGCGCCCGGCGAGGCCGCGCGGCAGCAAGCTGGATCCCTACAAGCCGATCATCGATCAGCTGCTGGCGGACAATGTCTGGAACGCCGAGGTGATCTTCCAGCTGATCCGCGAGCAGGGCTATACCGGCGGTGTCACCATCGTGCGGATGTACATCCAGCCCAAGCGGGCCCTGCGGCCAAGCAAGCAGACGGTGCGTTTCGAGACTCAGCCCGGCTTCCAACTCCAGCACGATTGGGGCGAGATCGAAACGGTCATCGCCGGCCAGCGCTGCAAGGTTAATTTCGCCGTCAACACGCTGGGCTATTCGCGGCGGTTCCATGCCTGGGCCGCTCCCAGTCAGGATGCCGAGCACACCTACGAGGCGCTGGTGCAGGCCTTCCGCCACTTCGGCGGCGTGCCGCGCACGGTGCTAGTCGACAATCAGAAGGCGGCGGTGCTGAAGCATGGACGCGACCACCGCGTCATCTTCAATGCCGGCTTCCTGCAACTGGCCAACCACTATGGCTTCGCCCCCAAGGCGTGCCGGCCGCAGCGCCCGCGCACCAAGGGCAAGACCGAGCGCATGGTGGGCTACGTAAAGCAGCACTTCTTCCAGCGCTACCGGCAGTTCGAGAGCTATGCCCACCTGAACCAGCTGCTCCTGCTGTGGCTTGCGCGGGTGGCCGATCAGCGACCGCTGAGGCAGTTCCGCCAGACCCCGGCCGAGCGCTTCTCCGCCGAGGCGAAGGCCCTCCAGTCACTGCCCGCCACCGACTTCGATACGCGTTACCACGACCTTCGCCAGGTCGGCTGGGATGGCTACATCGAGGTCCGTGGCAACCGCTACAGCGTTCCGGAAAGCTACTGTGGCCAGGCGGTGGTGATTCGGCTGAGCCTGGACGATGAGCTGACCGTCTATTCACCGGCCGGTGACGCCATCGCGCAGCACCGTCTGCAAGTGCCACAGGCCGGCTGGCGGACCGTCCCGGAGCACCATGCCGCCCTGTGGCAGCAGACCCTGTCGGTGCAGCAGCGTGACCTGCGGGTCTACGAGGAGGTGCTGTGATGGCCCTGGAACAGCTACTCAACCGCCTGAAGATGGACCACCTCCAGGCCTCGCTCGACAGCCTCTGCGAGCACGCCAGCAAGCAGGATCTGAACTACCGCGAGTTCCTCGAACAGGCCCTGCTACAGGAATGGGGCGGGCGCCACCAGAAGGGGCTGGAGTCCCGCCTGAAGCAGGCGCGGCTGCCGTGGATCAAGACCCTGGAGCAGTTCGACTTCAGCTTCCAGCCCAGCATCGACCATAAGATCGTGCGCGAGCTGGCCGGCCTGGGCTTCGTCGAGCGCGGAGAAAACGTCGTGCTGCTCGGCCCGCCCGGCGTCGGGAAGACACATCTGGCCGTCGCCTTGGCGGTGAAAGCCGCCGAGGCCGGCCACCGGGTGCTGTTCATGACCCTGGATCGCCTGGTCGGCACGCTGATGCGCGCTCGCCAGGAGAATCGTCTGGACCGGCAACTCCAGCAGCTGACCTATCCCAAGGTGCTGGTACTCGATGAGATGGGCTACCTGCCGATGACCCGCGAGGAGGCCAGCCTGTTCTTCCGCTTGATCAACCGGCGCTACGAGCGGGCCAGCACCATCCTCACCTCGAACAAGTCGTTCATGGACTGGGGTGAGATCTTCGGCGATCAGGTCATTGCCACGGCGATCCTGGATCGGCTGCTGCATCACTCGACCACGCTGAACATCAAAGGCGAGAGCTACCGGCTGAAGGACAAGCGTCGAGCCGGATTGGTGACCACACCGACAACGAAGGAGGACGAGACCTCACACGCCCCTGACCCTGTTCCGATGAGTGCAGACTGATGATCACCGGACAATCTGAATTGATGAAAACCGGACAACCTTCACTGACGTTGACACCGTCGCGGTGGGTCAGGTAGTGGGGTTGCTTGCGGCCGTCCACGGCCAGCCACTCGTACCAGCCGTCTGCCGGCACCAGGCAGCGGTGATGGGCGAAGGCACCGCGGAAGTAGGGCGAGGTGGCGACCTTCTCAACGGTGGCGTTGATGGGCTGCGGAGACCTTTCGTCGGCCCAGTGGGGCCGGTAGCCCCACCAGAGCTCATCGAGGCTCAGCTGGCCGCTGTCGTCATGCCGGCGCACCGCCGAAATCCAGGTGCCCGGCGATACGTTGAAGCGAGGCGTCAGCTCGCCCTCGGCCAGCGGCAGCTCGAGCGAGGCCGCCAGGCTGGGGAAGTCGCTGTAGAGGGCGAAGCGGCCGCACATGGAGCACCTCGTCAGCCAGAGGGTTGTTCAGCGGTCGCAGCAGCAGCACTTACCTGCCGATCCTGCCACTCGCCGCAGATCAGTCTGATCTTGCCCAGCAACAGTGGACACCCCGTTAAGGTAGTACACTCAACGAGGTGACCCATGGCCAAGCAAGCTACCCCGATGAAGAAGACCCGTGCCCGTTACTCCGACGCCTACCGCGAGGAAGCTCTTGCCCTCGCTGACCGAGTGGGCACTGCCGCTGCCGCGCGTGAGCTGGGCCTGCAGCCCAGCCAACTCTACCAGTGGCG